>NZ_FMDF01000095.1 GCF_900091955.1 Streptomyces sp. Ncost-T10-10d | reverse complement strand
TAGGAGAGCGGTGCTCTATCCCCTGAGCTACGAAGGCGGGGGCTTGTAGGAATCCTTGAAGAAAACCCAGAGAGTGGATCTTCCGCTAGGCGTACAAGCCCGCTGGTCGGACGAGGTGTGGCACCTTCCGTGTTCTTGCCTGGACGGGCGGTGCGGCGTACCAGTGGCCAACCAGGGACAGCCTAGCGGATACGGGTTGATGGGGAGGTCCTGTATCGGGTTGGTTGGGCGGGGCGCTCCCGGCAGGCTTTTGACCTGCTGATTCTTTGGTGTGCGGGTGGCCGGAGGGGAAAGGATGCGTGATCGGCGCTGGCGATTTATCCGTTCCGGGTGTTCTGTCGGTTGCTGGCGAGGGGCGGTGGGTGCGGTGCGCGACCGTGTCCCGCCATGCGCCGAACGGGAGTATGGGCGCGAACGGGATGCCGCGACGGCTTGCTTGCTGCGTCCTGGAGCCCATGGGCCGGGTTTCGCCAAGGGGCGCCCGGTTAGCCCGGGCGTCCCTCAGGTGCGGAGGCACGGAGCATTTGTCAGTAGGAGTTGCCGGTGGAGACCGCCTTCGCAGTTACTCCTTCTTGTCCTCGCCCTCGGCCTCTTCGTCAGGTTCGGTCGGGGTTTCGGGCACGTCGGGTTCGTCAGCCGGTGTGCTGCCATCGGGCGTGACGCGGTCGTCGAGGGTGATGGTCACTGGCCGGCCTGCCGCGGACAGTCCAGTCAGGCTTTCCTTGACGCGGTCGTAGAGAGCGGTGGCCAGGTCCTGGTCGCCGTCTCCCTCGGATGCGGTTTCCTTGACCGGTGCAGGGCGATCAGGAGCGCGATCAAGGAACGTCCGGACAGTGCAGCGCGGACCCGCTTTTCGCCCTGGCCGAGGATCTGGGCCGGTACCCGGAAGTGCGGCTGCCGCCCGGCATGGGCCGTGATGAACTCCCAGGCGTCCCGGTGGCACAGCACCGTCGCGGATGAGGCCCGGGCCGCTTCCCGCAGCAGCGCGCCGTGCCCCTCGCTCACCTCCACCGCGGTATTCGCGGCGGCCTGTTCCGTCCCGGCCCGCAAGGAGGCGGTCTCCTTGCGCAGGGCGGTCAGCTCGGCGTGCAGTTCCTCTGCTCGCGCAATCCGCCGAGCACCTCGTCCATGTGTGCCAGCCGGCATCGCGGGCGCTTCTTGCCCAGCCACCCATGGTCGGCCCTGAAGCCGACGAGAACATGCAGGGGTTCAACGAACACCCTGTCCTCGTCCTGGAGCGATACCCAGACGCCGTCGTCGTGGCGGCCAACAATGTCGAACTTGCTGTCATCGGTGGTGTCGGCGAAGAAATGTGGATGGTTGTCGGCAAGCCACTTGCCGACCTGCTTTCCGTGTCTGAACGCTTTGAGTAGCCGTTGTCGTTCCGATCTTGAAGGGTGTGTCTCGAAGGGGAGTCTCGATTGGGTGGTTGCCGCCGGCTGCGGGCATGAAGGCAGGGTCTCTTGGTGGCTCGGGTGTGCGAAGCCGACCGAGATCCAGGAGACCATGTTGCCGCGGTTGTACGTGCTCGTGCCGGTGGAGTTCAACTCGGCTGCTCCGGCGTGTGATTGTGTCGCTCACCGGTTCGGGAATGCGGCCGATCGCCCGGAGCGTGTTCGGCGGTATCCCTCGGACATGACGGGCGCGGAATGGGCCGTGGTCCGGTCGCTGCTGCCGGGGCTTGTGATCCGGGCGCGGATAGAGCGGCGCGGCTCGATCACCCGGGGCTCCTCGCCAGGTCCGAGGGAGGCGTACATCTGGCGTGCCGGCGTCCGCCCTGCGTGCTGGTCAGCACCTGCACATTTCCACGGAACGGGGCCGGGGCCGGGGCCGCCGGAGCGCGCCGGCGACCCTGCGGGCCGTCTTCCCGTCTGTCTCTGCCTGGGTCAGCGGCACAGCGCCGTGTCGACGGCGGCCTCCACCCGCTGGGAGGCTGCACCCGTCGGGGCGGTGGTTACCGCGATGCCGGCGGCACGTCCGTCCTCTGTGACGCCTCCTCGTGTCCGGTATCCCAGGGCGGTTCCGCCGTGGCCCCAGTAGACGCCGCCGCATGACAGCGGCGTGCTGGTCAGGCCCAGTCCGTAGCGGACGCCGGGGCCGCGTGCCTCTGCGGGGACGGTGGTGCGCATCTGGGCGAGCTGGGCCGGGGGCAGGAGTTTGCCGTCGAGGAGGGCGGTGTAGAAGCGGTTGAGGTCGCTGTTGGTGGAAACCAGGGCACCCGCAGCCCACGCCATGGACATGTCCATGGTGGTGTAGTCGATCAGAGGTCCGTCGTCCGTTTCCCGTTCGTAGCCCTTGGGGTGGGGCTCGTGGAGGGTCGTCTCTCCGGGGGTGGGGAAGTAGGTGTGGCGCAGTCCGATGCGGTCGATGATGCGCCGGTCGATCTCCTCGCCTATGGGGCGGCCGGTGACCTTCTGGATGATCAGGCCCGCGACCAGGTAGTTCGTGTTGCTGTACTCCCACTTCGCGCCCGGGGAGAAGTGGGCCTTCTGCGCGAGGGCGCCGTCAAGCAGGTCGCGTGGCTCGAAGTACCGGTACCGGACGGCGGGGAAGTCCGCGAAGACGGGGGATTCCATGTATTCGGGCAGGCCGCTGGTGTGCTGGAGGAGTTGGCGGATGGTGATGTGGCGTCCGTCGATGCCTTCGCCGCGCAGCAGGCCGGGCAGGTAGGTGTCGACGGGGGCGTCCAGGACGAGCTTCTTCTCGGCGACCAGCTGCAGCGTGACCACGGCCGTGAAGGCCTTGGTGTTGCTGCCTGCCCGTACCTGCCCGTCCTTGGGTACCTTCGCGCCGGTCCTGAGGTCGCCGACACCTGCGGTGTAGTGACGCGTCCGGCCCTTGCGGTCCGCGACGCTCGCCAGCGCGGCGGGCATCTGGTCGTCAGTCACCAGGGCGTTCAGGCTTTTTTGAACGGGGTCCGGCTTGGCGGCGGAGGCGGCGGACGGGAACAGTGCGCCGGTGGTCATGACGGCCCCGGTGAGCACGGTCACGGCGAGCAAGGTCTTACGTCGGCCGCCTCGCGAATGAGTGGGACGGAACCTCGGCGATACACGTGCGTACATGGAGCAACTCCTGTCGTGACAGTGGAGAGCAAGCGAAGAGCGAGTCGGTACGCGCCTCGGTGACGGTGGCGGATTCCGACTCCGGGACCGGATACGGGCTCTTGCGAGATGTGGGCAAACTCGGACGGGCCGTCCCTCTGGTGGCCTGGCGACGCTTGTGAGCACGGGCCCGCCGGGGTATCGGTCGCCGTTCCCGCGAGCGGGAGCGGCGACCGATACCGTCAAGCGCCGGTGGCGGCAGGGGCCCGCCCACCGGCCTGACCCGCCCTCATCGGGCGTCTGCGGCCGCGGTGCGGGAGCGGCGGCTTTCCGGTTGGGTCAGTGAGGGTTTCAGCGGCACAGGGTCGTTTCGACGGCGGTCTGCGCGTGCTGTGCGGTGGCGGGGTCGGTCGCGATGGCGGTCAGTGCGATGTTGACCGCACGGCCGTCCTCCGTGACACCTCCCAAGGTGTCGTATCCCGGAATGGTGCCGCCATGGCCCCAGTACAGGCCGCCGCACGGCAACGGCCTGCTGGTCAGGCCCAGTCCGTAGCGGACACCCGGGCCGACCGCCTCGGCAGGGACGGTGGTGCGCATCTGGGCGAGCTGGGCCGGGGGCAGGAGTTCGCCGTCGAGGAGGGCGGCGTAGAAGCGGTTGAGGTCGCTGGTGGTGGAGATCACCGCACCCGCGGCCCAGCCCCAGGAAGGGTCGAGTTCGGTGACCTCGCGCCAGGGCGAGTCGGCTGCGTCCCGGTGGTAGCCCTTGGGGTGGGGTTCGTCGATGGTCATGTCTCCGGGGGTGGGGAAGTAGGTGTGGCGCAGTCCGATGCGGTCGACGATGCGCCGGTTGATCTCCTCGCCCAGCGGGCGGCCGGTGACCTTCTGGATGACCATGCCCGCGACCAGATAGTTCGTGTTGTTGTACTCCCACTTCGCGCCCGGGGAGAAGTGGGCCTTCTGTGCGAGGGCGCTGTCGAGGAGCTCGCGCGGTTCGTAGTACCTCTGCAGATCCTTGAGGACCGCGGCCTTGTCCACGTATTCGGGCAGGCCGCTGGTGTGCTGGAGGAGCTGGCGGATGGTGATGTGGCGTCCGTCGATCCCCTCACCGCGCAGCAGGCCGGGCAGGTAGGTGTCGACGGGGGCGTCCAGGGCGATCTTCTTCTCGGCGACCAGCTGCAGCACGACCACGGCCGTGAACGCCTTGGTGTTGCTGCCTGCCCGCACCTGCCCGTCCTTGGGTGCCTTCGCCCCGGTCCTGAGGTCGCCGACCCCTGCGGTGTAGTTGCGCGTCCGGCCCTCGTGGTCCGTGACGCTCGCCAGTGCGGCGGGCATCCGGTCGTCGACCACCAAGGTGTTCAGGCTTTTTTGAACGGGGTCCGGCTTGGCGGCGGAGGCCGCGGACGGGAACAGTGCACCGGTGGTCATGACGGCCCCGGTGAGCACGGTCACGGCGAGCAAGGTCTTACGTCGGCCGCCTCGCGAAAGAGTGGGACGGAACCTCGGCGATACATGTGCATGCATGGAACAACTCCTGTCGGTAGGGGAACAACATCAGTGGGTCAGTGAGAGGTGGTCGTGGTGCGACGGACCTGCCGGTGGCTCGGCCCGGTCCTGTGGTGGTCGCGGCGCATGAAGGAACGGCCCTCCTCCCGTGCCCCCGCCCGAGGACGGGAAGCATGAGAGAGGCGGGACCTGGTTCCGCTACGTGATTCGAGGAGACTTTCGGCGGCGCAGCAGCCGGCGGGCGGGCAGCATGACAGCCGCCATGCCTGACAGGAACACAGTGCCGAGTACGGCCGCGCAGACCGAGGGGGACACCGACAGCGCGGACAGACCGGTCACCGCGCCGCCGAAGGTCAGCAGCGTCACCGCCGCGACCAGGGAGCCGACGGCGGCCCCCGTACCGAGTACGAGGCAGGTCTCCAGCCGCAGCATCGCCAGAACCTGGCCGCGGGTTGCGCCGATGAGCCGGAGCAGAGCCAGTTCACGACGGCGGGATGCGGTGGAGACGGCCAGCGTGGTCACCACGCCGATCAGGGTGAACAGGGAGATCGCCGCGACTGCGAGCAGTCCGGGCAGGGCCTGCTGGCGTGCCTTCTCGGTGAGAGCCGCACTGTACTGTCCGGCGGACGTGGCACGGGTCCCGGGGAAACGGTCGAGCACCGGTCGCAGGTCGGCCGCTCCCTTCACCAGGAGGTAGTCGTCGTGGCCCGCGTCGGTGACGTGGGCGGCGACCACATCGTGAGGCAGCAGGACATCCCCGAAGCCCTGTCCCCGGTCGTAGACGGCCACCACCTTGGGTCGGATCACGGTGCCGTCCCCGAGCCAGAGAGACACGGTCGAACCGACCTTGGCCGCGCTGGCCACGTTCGAACTGAGCGCGACCGTGTTCTTGCCGTGCAGGCCCTTCAGCAGGCCCGCCTTCACGTCCGGGTCCAGATTGGACAGTGCGCCCTTCACGCCTTGGGTGGGCAGGGACTGGAGCTGGGCCGCGACCGACATCACCACGGTGGTGCGTTTCACCGCGGTCACGGTCCCCGGTCCGGCCGTCCTTTCCACCGCCCGGTACATGGCCCGGGGCACGCCCGGCCCGTTCGAGTCGAGGACCTGGTCCGCGTGCAGCCCTGCGGCTGCCTGCGTCCGGGTGGCGTTGACCGCGGTGGTCTGCACGAACAGCTGGCTGGCGCCGAAGGAGAGCGCGAGCGCGATCGGCGTGATCACCGACGCGAGTCGCACGGCCGCGGCGGTGGCCGTGTCGGTGGCGAGCCGGCCCGGGACCGGGAACAGGAGGCGCATGACGGGGCTGAGGACGACGATTCCCCCTCGGGCGATCGAGGGACCCAGGAGGGCCGCCGCCCAGATGAGGGAGAGTACGAGTCCGCCCATGGCCGCGGTCGCCACCTGCCCGCCGAACGCGAACGCGGTGCCGGCCGAAGCGAGACCGACGACCAGGAGCACCAGGCCGGTGATCACGCGCCAGCGCGGTAGCCGAGTCGGTTCGGCGGAGGTCTCGCTCACGGCCTGGGCCGGCCTGATCCGGGATACACGTCGTGCCGCGAGCCAGGCGGAACCGACCCCGGTGAGCACCGTGAGCGCCAGGGCACCGACGACAGGAAACGGTCCCAGAGCGAGCCCCAGCCCCGGGGGCAGGACCCCCTGCTCGGCCATGAAGCGGTGCAGCAGGGTGCCGAGCCCGAGCGACAGCAGACCGCCCAGGAGCGACGCCGGTACCGCGACCTTGAGCGTCTCGCGGACGATCACCTTGCGGACCTGCCGGGGGGTGGCACCGATGGCGCGCAGGACGGCGAGTTCGCGGGTCCGGTCCCGTACGGACGTGTCCAGGAGACCGGTCAGGATCAGCAGCACCACCAGGAGGGCGACTCCGCCGATCGACGCACAGACGCCGATCAGGTCGAGTCGTGCCGCCGCCACCTCCGGGTTCTCGACGTCGCCACGGTCCGCGCCGGTCGCGACGACGAGACCGGGGGCGGCTGCCCGCAGCGACTGGACGGACGTCTTCTCCGTGCCGAGCACGACCAGCGCGTCCGCGTGCTCGGGGCGGCCGCTGAGGACCTGTGCCGTGTGCTGGCCGAACCAGACATCGTGGCCTGCGCCGGACCCGCCGGCCACCAGACCGCTGACGCGGTAGGGTTCCGGCGCCCTGCCGCCGACCTGGAGGCGGACGGTGTCCCCGACGGCCCTGCCGCCGCCGGAGTCCACCGCGACCTCGTGTTCTGCCTGCGGAGCCCGGCCGGCGCGCAGTTCGACAGCGGTGAGCACGGTCGCGTCCCAGCCGCGGCCGGTCCGCACGGCCCCGTCGGCGGTGACCACCGGCAGAGAGACGTCCGCGACCACCTCGGTGACTCCCGGTACCGCGCGCGCCCGGTCGGCCACCGATACCGGTACCCGGGCTCGTTCCACCAGTGGCCTGACATCGGTCTGGTCGTCCTTGACGACCTCGACGCGCTGGCTCACGGCGACGACGGCCACGGCGCGCTCATAGCGGTCGGCCGATCCGTGCGCCCGTAGTGCGGACTCCAGCAGGACCCCGAACGCGCCCGTCAGCATGGCCGCGCACACCAGTGCCACCGCCACTCCGGCGGCGATACCGCGCCTCACAGCGTCCCCCAGTGGGCCAGGACGGTTGCGGCGGAGGGAGCCGTCAGCTCGTCGACGATCCTGCCCTCGCTCAGGAAGACGACACTGTCGGCCCAGGCCGCGGCCACCGGGTCGTGGGTGACCAGCACGACCGTCTGTCCCATCTCGTCGACCGCGTCACGCAGCAGCTTCAGGACGTGCTCGGCCGACCTCGGATCCAGCGCGGCCGTCGGCTCGTCGGCGAAGACGATCTCCGGGCGGGTGACGAGCGCTCGGGCGACCGCCACACGCTGCTGCTGGCCGCCGGACAGGCGTGCCGGGAGCCGGTCCAGGTGGCCGGCCATCCCCACGCGGTGGACGACTTCGTCCAGCCAGCGCCTGTCCGCCTTGCGGCCGCCGAGGGACAACGGGAGGGTGATGTTGCGCTCGACGTCCATCGAGGGCATGAGGTTGTAGCCCTGGAAGACGAACCCGATCCGTTCGCGGCGCAGCCGGGTCAGCTCCGTCTCGCTGAGCCCTCCCATGTCCAGATCACCGAGCCGTACCGTTCCGCTGCTGGGCCGGTCGAGACCGGAGGCGCAGTGCAGGAAGGTACTCTTGCCCGATCCGGACGGGCCCATGATCGCGGTGAGACTGCCCTTGCGGAACCCCCAGCTGACCCCGTCCAGCGCGGTCACCTCGCCATAGGACTGGGAGACCTCCTCCAGGGACACGGCGAACTGCGTGGCCCGAGTCGTCATCGGTTGCATGGTGGGTCCCTCGGTTCCTCGATCGGTCAGAACAGGTACCGAACGTAACCGCGCGAGCCGAGCGGACGGCAGCGGTCCCTCTCCCGAACCGGGGGTGTAGCGGGCTCCACCTGCCAGGTGTAGCGCACACTTATGACAGGGGAACACCCGTGAAGTACCGTCTTGACTCATGGACCTGAAGGCAAGGGCACTCCACAGCCTACGATCCGCGAGGTATCTGCTGGGTGGGCTCACCACCGCTCTGCCTTCGCTGGTTGGTTACGTTCTGTTGCCGCTCGTCTGCTTCTCGCTGATCTTCGCCCCGGTCCTGCCGTGGGCGGTGCGGCCGTTGCGCGCCTTGGCCGATGCCGAACGCCGACGCGCCGAACGCGTTCTCGGCCGCCCCGTGCGCCGGCCCTATCCGACGCCCGAAGGCAACGCCTACCAGCAAACGCTCCAACTGCTGCGGTTCCCAAGTACCCGCAAGGACGCGGCATGGATGCTGGTTCACGGCATCGTGGGGCTCGTCCTTCCCGTCCTCGTCCTGGGAGTGCTGCTCAGTCTGCTGCTGACGCTCTCCATCCCGCTGTGGTGGTGGACCCTGCCCGGCGGAACCCTCACCCTCCTTGCGGCCCCCCTCACCACCTGGATGCAGGCGATCGTCCTGTCCGCGGTGTGTGTCTGGCTCTTCGCCGCCCTCTTCTTGTGGCTGGCCCCCGCCACGGTGAAGCTGGAGACTTGGATCGCGGAGATCATGCTCGGTACGTGGACCGGCGCCGGCCGGCGGATCGAGGAACTGACCGCCTCGCGCGCGGGAGCCCTCCAGGCCCACGAGGCGGAACTCCGGCGGATCGAACGCGACCTCCACGACGGCACCCAGGCGCAGCTCGTGGCGGTGGCCATGCGCCTGGCCCTGGCCGACCGTCGGTTCGACAAGGACCCTCAGAGTTCCAGGAGAATGGTGCTCGATGCCAGGACCACCGTGGACGAAGCACTTGTCCAACTGCGCACCGTCATCCGCGGTATCCACCCGCCGATCCTCTCCGACCGGGGACTGAACGGAGCCATCCGCTCCCTGGCCGCGGGCCGGCCGATCCCCACCACCCTGGACCTGCCCGAGACCGACCGCCGTCCCCCCGCCGCCGTCGAGGCGGCCGCCTACTTCGTCGTCGCCGAGGCGCTGACCAACATCGCCCGGCACAGCGACGCGAGCCGTGCTCAGGTGTCGCTCCGGTATGACGGCCCCACGCTGCGCGTCGTCGTGCGGGACGACGGGTGCGGCGGGGCCGCACCCGGCTCCGCCTCGGGCAGCGGACTTGCCGGGGTACGTCGACGGGTCGCCGCCCTGGACGGTACGACGAGGATCGACAGCCCTGTCGGTTCCGGAACGACGATTGAGGTGGTGCTGCCGTGCGGATCGTGATCGCGGAGGACAACGTCCTTCTCCGCGAGGGGCTGATTCTGCTCCTGGAGGACGTCGGGCACGAGGTCGTGGCCGTCGTGGGAAGCGGGCCCGAGATTGTTCCCGCCCTGCTGGAACACCGGCCGGACGTCGCCGTCCTGGACGTCCGGCTGCCGCCCGGCTTCCGCGACGAGGGGCTGCGTGCCGCCATCGAGGCCCGGAAACTCCTTCCCGGCCTGCCGCTCCTGGTGCTCTCCCAGTACGTCGAGGAGAGCTACGCCGCTGAACTGCTCGGCCAGGGCGCATCGGGGATCGGCTACCTGCTCAAGGACCGTGTGGGACATATTGAGGAATTCCAGGACGCGCTGGAGCGCGTCGCTGCGGGCGGAACGGCGCTGGACCCCGAGGTCGTCTCCCAGCTGATGAGCCGCCGGGACCCGCTCGACGCGCTGTCCCCCCGGGAACGGGAGGTTCTCGGGCTGATGGCGCAGGGCCTGGACAATCTCACGATCGCCACGACCCTGTTCATCACCGAGCGTTCCGTCAGCAAGCACATCGGCAGCATCCTCGCCAAGCTGAACCTGCCGGCGAGCGACAGCGGTCACCGCCGGGTCCTCGCGGTGCTTGCCTACCTGAACGCCTGACCCGCGTCCCGGACGGCCGTCCCGTACGGCGACGTGTCCGTCACCACATGGGTGTAGCGGGCTACACCTCGGGTTCGGGGGGACGGTCCGATGTGCCGACCGGGGGC
Source organism: Streptomyces sp. Ncost-T10-10d (assembly GCF_900091955.1). Taxonomy (GTDB): domain Bacteria; phylum Actinomycetota; class Actinomycetes; order Streptomycetales; family Streptomycetaceae; genus Streptomyces. Next base: position 22,436 of record NZ_FMDF01000095.1, on the reverse strand, counting down.
GCGGGGAGAAGGTGAATGGCGTAAGAGATTTCACCCCGCCGCCCATCGGGCCGCCGGGACGCACAACAGGAGGAACCCCTGATGAAGCCCGTGCTCTGGCTGCTGCTCTCCGTCTCCACGGTGGCGGCGATCTACGTCAGCACCTTCGCCCACTACACCGGTACCACGAGGCTCCTGGCCGGGGTCGGTACCGGCGTCGTCTTCGTCGGATCGGCGCTGGGACTGTGGCTGACCAGCGGCAAGAAGTGACCCGTAGCGGCGAGAGCGCCTGAGGAGGGGGTGTCCGGCAGTGAGCCGGACACCCCCTCCTCACGCGTGACGCGGAAAACGGACACCCCCTCAGGAGGTGTAGTCCGCACCACTCCCGAACGGGGAGTCATCCCTGTCGTTCCGAAAAGACGCCGTTCATAGGCTCTTTTGTACGGACACAGGGCCTTCCTTCCCTCGCCTCTACGGAGAAGCAACTGATGCGCTCGCTCACTCGAACCACGCGACGGCACATGGCGATCGCGGTATCGGCAGCCAGCCTGCTCGTTCCCCTGGCGGCCTGCACACCGGACGACGAACCGCGACCGGCCGCTTCCGCCACCTCGACCGGCGGAGCAGCCTCGCACGCTCCGAAGAACGACGGGAAGCGCGACGGAAGATTGGACGAGCGGCTGGACCGCGCGACGATCCTGGAACTTCAGGAGGACATGAAGGGCAAGCGGCTGACGTCCAAAGAACTGACCCAGGCATACCTGGACCGGATCCATCGCCTCAACCCCCGCCTCAATGCCGTCGTCACCGTGAACCCGGACGCACTGGACCTTGCACGCAAGAGCGACGAGCTGCGCCGCACCGGTGAAGTGCGGGGGCCACTGGAAGGCATCCCCGTTCTCATCAAGGACAACATCGACACCGCGGACCGCCAGCCCACCACCGCCGGCTCCACGGCCCTGTTGCACTCCAAGCCGGCACAGGACGCCTTCCTGGTAAAGAAACTGCGCGACGCGGGTGCGGTGATCCTGGGCAAGACCAACATGTCGGAATGGGCCAACTTCAGGTCCCCCGAGCAGACGGCCGGATGGAGTGCCACTGGCGGCCAGACCCGTAACCCCTACGTACTCGACCGGAGCCCCTGCGGATCGTCCAGCGGCTCCGCGGTCGCCGCCGCAGCCGCCCTGGCCGCTGTGACCATCGGCTCCGAGACCGACGGCTCCATCGTGTGCCCCGCGAGCACCACCTCCACCGTCGGCATCAAGCCCACCCTCGGCATGGTCAGCCGCAGCGGCATGATCCCTATCACCAGCCGCCACGACACCGCCGGCCCGATCGCCCGCAACACGACGGACGCCGCCCTGGCGCTCTGGGCCATCCACGGATCGGACACCGCCGACTCGGCTACCTCCGACGCCGACACCGCCCTCCCCTCCGACTACCGCGAGGTGCTCGACCCGAACGCCCTGCGCGGCAAGCGCATCGGAGTGTGGCGCAAGGGACACATCGGCATCGACCCGGACGTGGACCGTGCCTTCGACGCGGCTGTCCAGCGGCTCCGAGCGCTCGGCGCAACCGTCGTCGAGGGCGCGGACGTGGCCGACTCCAAAGACATGATCCAGAAGGACATGCTTCCCGCCGTGCTGACCGAGTTCAAGCACGACCTCAACGCCTACCTGGCCGCCACCCCAGGTCCCCACCCCAAGAACCTCACCGAACTCATCGCGTTCAACAAGCGGAACTCCACCGTCGAGATGCCGAAGTTCGGCCAGGAACTCTTCGAGATGGCCGACAAGACCGACGGAGACGTCAACGCCCCGGCCTACCGTCAGCACCGCAGCGCCGCGACTCGTCAGGCCCGTCAGGCCATCGACGGCGTTCTCGCCGACCACCGGCTCGATGCCATCGTCACCCCCACCGGCATCCCCGCTCCTCCCGTCGAAGCGCTCGACCCCACCCCCTTCGAAAGCTCCACCCGCAACTCCGCAGTGGCCGGCTACCCCCACATCACCGTGCCCGCCGGCTACGCACGGGACACGCTGCCGCTGGGCGTCTCTTTCCTCGGAACGCGCTACAGCGACGCGAACCTGCTCAGTTACGCGTACGCCTTCGAGAGGGCCACCCCGGTCCGCAAGGCTCCCGCCTACCTCCCCACCCTGCCCGGCCGGTCCTAGTACTACAACGGTCTTTGCTGTGACGGGCGGGCAGGGCTCACGTCGGGCCGGCTGATGCCTGGCAGGGAGTGCCGGCCGAAGGCTTCGTCAGTGGCTTTCCCGGTCACCTCCCGTGGCGCCCTCGCGCCTCGTCCGGATGATTCCGTTTGAACCTCGTCGGGCGGGTTCTCGGTCGGGGGGAGGCAAGGGCCGGACGGTTGTCTTGACGAGAGGAGGGGGCGGGCATACCGTCGCGAATGTACTGAGCAAGCGCTTAGAGAGGTCGTTCGTGCCGCACACCGACCCGACCCCCGCCACCCCCCACCCGGACGCCCAGGCATCGCCCGCTGCCGCAGAGGCCGCCTCGGAGGCCGTCGCCCGTATCGAAGCCGCGCTCACCGGTCCCGGAGCGCCGTTCGCCGTGGTGCGGGTGGAGGACGGGGTCCATGCGGGCTCGCTCGTGTACGCGGACGGCCCCAGGACGCTCCGTGAGTTCGTGGAGGCCACCTGGGCCTTCGGGGACCGGCCGTTCCTGATCGCGGGGGAGCGCAGCTACTCGTACGCCGAGTTCTTCGCCGCCGCGTCCGCGCTGGCGTGCCGGATGACCGGGACGTACGGGCTCCGCCGGGGTGACCGGGCCGTCGTCGCGATGCGTAACCACCCGGAGTGGCAGATCGCCTTCTGGGCCGCGCAGCTGGCCGGACTGGTCGCCGTACCGCTCAATGCCTGGTGGACCGAGGACGAGTTCACGTACGCGCTGGACGACTCCGGGCCGAGGGTGCTCCTGGTGGACGGCGAGCGGCTGCCCAGGGTCGCCGGGTGGGCGGCGAAGAACGGGGCGCGCGTGGTCGTCTTCCACGAGGAGGGGGCGGTTCCGGACGGCGTCGAGCGGTACGAGGACCTGCCCGCACCCGATCCGCTCGCCGCGCCCCCCGAGGTGGAGATCCGGCCCGAGGACGACGCGACGATCATCTACACCTCCGGCACGACCGGTCGGCCCAAGGGCGCGGTCGCCACGCATCTCGCCCAGGTGGGAGCCGCACTCAACCCGCGGTACCACGCGGCCGCCTCCATGCTCGGGCGCGGGATCATCCCGGGGCAGGGGCCCGCCCCGGTGTCGCTGCTGACGTTCCCGTTCTTCCATGTCGCCGCGTTCACCGGTTTCTACGCGGCCATGGCGGCGGGCGGCACGCTCGTCCTGATGCGGAAATGGGATGCCGAGGAGGCGCTGCGGCTGATCCGCGAGCACCGCGTCACGCACTACGCGGGCGTCCCGGCGACCGCGCTCCAGTTGCTCGCCGCGGCCGAGCGCGCGGGCGACGGCCTGGAGAGCCTCCAGATGCTGAACACCGGCGGGGCCGCCGCCCCGCCCGACCTCGTCGCGCAGCTGACCGCCCGCCACGGCGACCGGATCGAGCCGCGCAACGGCTACGGCCTGACCGAGACCAGCGGTGGTGTCCTGGCGAACTTCGGCGCCGAATACCGGCTCCACCCCGGCAGCGTCGGCCGTCCGACGCCCACCACCGAGGTGCGGATCGCCGGTCCTGCGGGCGAGGCGCTGCCCGAGGGCGAGGTCGGTGAGCTGTGGTTGCGTGGCCAGTCCCTGGTCCGCGGCTACTGGCGCGACGAGGCGGCGACCGCGCAGGCGTTCACCGACGGCTGGTTCCGGACCGGTGATCTCGCAGTGGTGCACGAGGGGCGGGTCAGTGTCGTCGACCGGATCAAGGACATGGTGATCCGCGGCGGGGAGAACGTGTACTGCGTGGAGGTCGAGGCGGCGCTGCACGACCACCCGGATGTCGAGGACGCCGCGGTGCTGGGGGTGGCGCACCCGGTCCTGGGCGAGGAGGTCGCCGCCGTCGTCCGGCTGCGGGCCGGTGCCACGGTCACGGTCGAGGAGTTGCGGGAGCACGTCGGGCGGAGTCTGGCCGCGTTCAAGGTCCCGGCCCATGTGCTGGTACGCGACGAAGCGCTGCCCCGGAATCCGACCGGGAAGATCCTCAAGCGGGAGTTGCGCGGGCCTGTCGAGGCGGAGGTGCGGCGGGCGGTCGGGGGCGAGTGATCGCGGGCGGTCGGATGAATGGGCACCGGTGGGCGGGAGAGAGAGTGATCACGGGCGGTCGGGGCGAGTGATCCTTGTGGTCAGGGGCGAGTGATCCGGACGCGGTAGTTCCCCTTCTCGTCTTTGCCGATCACGGATATGCGTATCCCGCCGGCCCGGTCGGTGAAGGTCTCGCCCGGCTCGTAGGGGGCGTCGGAGAGCTCGGCGTGCACATTGGGCAGTCGGGTGCAGCCGTTGCTGTCCTTGGTGCTGTCCTCCACGGACACCGGTCCCTGGCCGGTGTCGACGTCCGAGCTCACCTTGTAGATCAGCACGCCGGGCCGGCAGACCGCCTGGTCGTTGCCCGCTCGGGTCCGTACCTCGACCGCGTAGCCGGACCCACTGCTCAGCGGTATGAACGCCAGCTTGGTGCCGCCCTTGGTGGCCAGCGGTTCCAGGACATGGTCGCTGGTGCCGGGCTTGGAGGCGCAGCTGATCTGCTTGTTGTCCAGCCAGCCGAGCTTCCACTTGTGCCAGCCCAGCAGATCGTTGTTGACCCCCCAGTCCTCGGACATGATGTCCCAGTGCCCTACCGAGCCGCCGCCCTCCAGTGTGTAGAGGTCGGGAAGGCCGAAGATATGGCCGTTCTCGTGCGGCAGGACGCGGTATCCGGTCTGTGCGTACGACCCGGAGCCGTCGTCCTGACGGCTGTAGATGAAGGACGCGTTGGTGAGCGGGACGCCGTCCGCGTGCGGGGCGTCGTCATTGCCGGAGAACGTCACGGACAGGACGGTGTCCAGGGCGGAGGGCCCGGCGTTCGGGGTGACCAGGATGTTGACCAGGTCGTACGCGCTGAAGTCGACCCTCGGGTCGGCTGCGGCGACTATGTCCTCGGCGAGGCGGTGGTAGCCCGGCTCGTACGGTGATCCGCGGTCTATCCCGTACTCCGAGAACGGCAGTGGCATCCGCAGCCAGGACTTCACGGGCGCGTCGGGGATGTAGGTGAGTCGCCCGTACGAACCGGTCCGGAACCACTTGGTGGTCTGCGGGAAGAATTCGGCGTACCGGTCCATCGCCGGCTCGGGGCCCGGCGCGTCCGGGAAGTCGATCATCAGGTTGAGGGCGTGAATCCTGCCCGTGGAGCGCGCGTAGCCCGTCGGGGTCGGTATGCCTTCCGACATCTGTACGCCCATGGTCACCGGTATCCGGCACGGGGCGATCCCCGCCGAACGGGCGGCGGCAGTCGGGCCGGCCGAGGCCCGGCTGGGTGGCGGGAGATTGCTGCTGGCCGTGGTCGTTGCGGCAATGACCAGGGCCGTTGCCGAGCCGAGAGCGATCGGGTGGCGGTGCCTGCGTATCCGGTGGCGGGTCTTCTGCATATAGGCGCCTCGGGGTCCGCGGCAGCCGGCCGACCCCGGCTGCCCTCTGCGGATCAGCCTGTGACGGGTGGTGCGGCACCGCTCGTTGGGTGCGCCGATCGGTTGGTTTTCCCGTCCCGGGGGTGTGGGTCAGGTCACATTGTGGTGGGAAATAACCGGGGATCCTTTCCCCGTTTGAACCTGTGTCCTCGCGTAAGCGGGGAGGTGGTCCCCGGTTACGGGAAGGGGGCACCATGAAGAACGAAGAGTGTCGCAATGACCAACAGCGTCGTCGTGAGGGCCAAAAGAGCCGGAAGGCAGGGGTAGTCGTCGTGGATACCGTCACCCGCACCGCCACGGGAGCAGTGCAGCCCCGGACGACCCGTCCACGGGCCGACGCGCTGCGCAACCGGGAGCGGATCGTGACGGCCGCACGCGAGATGTTCGTCGAGTTCGGGCCGGATGTGCCGCTCGACGAGGTCGCCCGCCGCGCCGGCGTCGGCAACGCCACGCTCTACCGGAACTTCCCCGACCGGGCCGCGCTGACGCACGAGGTCGTGCTCTCGGTCACCTCCCGCACCACCGACCGTGCGGAGGAGGCGACGGCCGAAGAGGCCGATCCCTTCGCCGCGCTCAGCCGCTTCGTGCACGCGGCGGCCGACGAACGGATCGGGGCGCTGTGCCCGATGCTGTCCGGCGGCTTCGACAAGGACCATCCCGAATTGCTCGCCGAGCGTCGGCGCCTCGAAGAGGCCGTCGAAGGGCTCGTGGCGCGCGCCATGTCCGCGGGGCGCCTGCGTACCGACATCGCCGTCGGTGACGTGCTGGTCGCCCTCTCCCAGCTCACCCGGCCACTGCCCGGCACCGGATGCCTGGACATCGACCGGTTCACCCACCGTCATCTACAGCTGTTCCTGGACGGGCTGGAGGCTCCGGCCCGGTCCCAACTGCCCGGAACGGCTGCGACCTTGGAGGATCTGCGGCGCCGGCCATGACGCCCGCACCGGGCCCCTGAGCCGGGTGCCCGGTGGCGCGCCCGCCACGCCTTGACCATCCCTTCCCTTTCACCGCGCTCTCTTTCGCCGACTTCACCGCGCTCCCTTTCACCGATGGTCGTCTCGCCGACCGTCCTCGACCGACTGCCCGTTCACCGACTTCTCGGTTCATGACTTCGCGCGCCCACGCGCGTCCTTAGGTGGATACCTCCATGTCAAAAACAGCTGATCTCCGACTCCCGGACCCCAGTCGCTGGAGAGCGCTGGCGTTCATCGCCCTTGCGCAACTGATGGTCGTGCTCGATGCCACGATCGTGAACATTGCGCTCCCGCACGCCCAGACGGCCCTGGGCATTTCCGATGCCAACAAGCAATGGGTCATCACGGCCTACGCCCTCGCCTTCGGCGGCCTGCTGCTCTTCGGGGGCCGGATCGCCGACCTCTGGGGCCGTAAGCGGACCTTTGTCGTCGGCCTGATCGGCTTCGCGCTGGCCTCCGCGCTCGGCGGTGCGGCGCAGAACCAGGGCATGCTCTTCGGTTCGCGCGCGCTCCAGGGTGTCTTCGGCGCGCTGCTCGCCCCTGCGGCCCTGTCGCTGCTCGCCGTGATGTTCACCGATGCCAAGGAGCGCGCCAAGGCGTTCGGTATCTACGGTGCGATCGCCGGTGGCGGTGGCGCCGTCGGCCTGATCCTCGGTGGCTTCCTCACCCAGGCGCTGAACTGGCGCTGGACGTTCTTCGTCAACATCCCGTTCGCGGTCGTCGCGGCCGCGGGCGCGTACTTCGTGATCCGTGAGCCGGCCGGCAGCCGTAACCGCTCGTCGCTCGACATCCCGGGCGTCGTCCTGTCCGCGCTGGGTCTGGTCTCTCTGGTGTACGGATTCACCCGCGCCGAGTCCGCCGGCTGGTCGGACGCGCTGACCATCGGCATGTTCGTCGCGTCCGGTCTGCTGCTCCTGGCGTTCGTCCTGACCGAGGCCCGGGTCAAGTCGCCGCTGCTGCCGCTGCGCGTCGTGCTGGACCGCAACCGCGGTGGTGTCTACCTCTCGCTGGGTCTGGCCATCATCGCGATGTTCGGGCTGTTCCTCTTCCTGACGTACTACCTGCAGGTCGTGAAGGGCTACTCGCCGATCAGGACGGGCTTCGCCTTCCTCCCGATGATCGCGGGCATGATCACCGGCTCGACGCAGATCGGTGCCCGGCTGATGATCCGGGTTCCGGCGCGCAAGCTCATGGGCCCCGGCTTCCTGACCGCCGCCGTCGGCATGCTGCTGCTGACGCAGCTGGAGATCGGCTCCTCCTACGCCACGCTCATCCTGCCCGCACAGCTCCTGCTGGGGCTCGGTATGGGTACGGCGTTCATGCCGGCCATGTCGCTGGCCACGCACGGTGTCGAGCCGAGGGACTCGGGTGTCGCCTCCGCGATGGTCAACACCTCGCAGCAGGTGGGCGGTGCGATCGGTACGGCGCTGCTGAACACCATTGCCGCGTCGGCCGCGACGGCGTACGCCACCTCGCACGCCGCACTCGGCGCCACCGACCCGGAGCTGCTGAAGCTCCAGTCGATGGTGCACGGTTTCACCGGTGCGATCTGGTGGGCCGTCGGCATCCTGGTGGTGGCCTCGGCGATCGCGGTGACCTTCATCAACGCCGGGCGTCCCTCGGCGACCGCGGTGACCGGAACCTCCGGTTCGGGCGACGCCGACGGTGTCGAGGACGAGTTCAAGATCCCGGTCGTCGCCCACTGAGGACTGAACACCGACGCGGGTCGCGCAGTGCGTGACGTGAAGTGATGTGAACGCGGCTCTGCCCCGGTTCCGCTCGACGGAACCGGGGCAGAGCCGCGTTCGACGACTGCTCAGCGCAGCCAGGGCAGATCCGCGTCCGTGCCTTCCGGCTGCAGCCCGGTGGCGACGACCTGCATGATCTCGCCGAGCGCACGCATCTGCTCGGGTGTGAGCCGGTCGAACATCGCCTGGCGTACGGCGCTGACATGGCCCGGCGCCGACCGGCGGAGCATCTCGTAGCCCTCGTCGGTGAGGACCGCGTTCTGGCCGCGCTTGTCGGACGGGCAGTCCTCGCGGCGCACCCAGCCGCTCTTCTCCAGCCGCGCGACGGCGTGCGAGAGCCGGGAGCGGGTGATCTTGGCGTCCTTGGCGAGCTCGGTCATCCGCTTCCGGCGGCGGGGTGCCTGGGAGAGCTGGACGAGCAGTCCGTAATAGATGTGTGGCATGCCGGCATCGCGCTGCAGCTGGCGGTCGAGGTGGTCCTCCATGAGCGTGGTGGCGTGGAGATACGCACGCCAGACGCTCTGCTCTTCGTCGGAGAGCCAGCGGGGCTCGCCGGGGGATGCCGTGGTCATGTACTCCACTGTACGACCTTTTCTTGAAAGTTTAACTAGATGGAGCTAAGGTCTCGGGGGGTAGGAGCTTGAAGATTAAAGAATCCTTCCTTTTCTGAAGAGACCAGTAAAAGACTTACCTTGATCAGCAGCGGATGGGGAGTGCCATGACTGTCACCGCGGAGCGCATGCCCGCCCTCTATCTCTCCCACGGCGCGCCGCCGCTGGCCGACGACCCGGTCTGGCCCGGCGAACTGGCCGCCTGGTCCGCGCAGTTGCCCCGCCCCCGCGCGATCCTGATGGTTTCCGCGCACTGGGAGGAGGCCCCGCTCGCCCTCGGCGCGACGGAGGCCGTCCCGCTCGTCTACGACTTCTGGGGCTTCCCCGAGCACTACTACCGGGTGCAGTACGCCGCCCCGGGCGCCCCGGCGCTGGCGGAGAACGTACGCAAACTGCTGCGCGGAGCGGGTACGCCGGTCCAGGACATCCCGGACCGCGGGCTCGACCACGGGGCGTACGTCCCGCTGGTCGAGATGTTCCCCGGCGCCGACATCCCCGTACTCCAGATCTCCATGCCGACGCTGGACCCGCAGAAGCTGATGGACATCGGGCGCAAGCTCGCACCGCTGCGCGACGAGGGTGTCCTGATCGTCGGCAGCGGCTTCTTCACCCACAACCTGGCCGCCCTGCGGCATGCGGGCGGCGGCACCCCCGGCTGGTCGGCGGAGTTCGACGACTGGGGGAACCGGGCGCTCCAGGCGCGGGACATCGACGCGCTGCTGGATTTCGAGCGCAAGTCCCCGGCCGGCCGGCTGGCCCACCCGCGCACCGAGCACTTCGCGCCGCTCTTCGTGACGCTCGGCGCCTCGGAGGGTGAGCTGGACCGGGGCCGCAGCGTCATCGACGGATTCTGGATGGGACTCGCGAAGCGGTCGGTGCAGTTCGGCTGAGCTCTGTCCGAGGTCCTGTCACAGGGTCGGCGGGTTCAGCTCGATCGAGCGCAGTGCGGCGGCGAGGGCCGTCGCATCACCGATGTCCAGTGCGGTGTCCGTGAACTTGATGGTGTGATCGTCGCCGTGCGCCGCCGCCCGCGCGAAGAGCTCCTCGGCCGACGCTGTCGCCGGTCCGTACGGGGCCGGCTCGGCCGGGCCGTACGCGGCGGTGACCGCGGCGCTTGCCGCCCAGGCGGCCTCCAGGCTCGGCACCCACAGCGCGCGGGGGAGTGCGGGCAGCGTGCGCAGTACGGCATTGGGGGCGGTCGCGGCATGCACCAGCATGATCGGTTCGCCGTGTCCGTGCGTGGCATAGCGGTGGGTCGCGGCCCGCACCAGTTCCTCCAGCCGGGCCCGCGCCTCGTCCGGGTCGTCGGTGAACCGCTGCGGCCACACCGGGAACGCGGTGAGCTGCGCCAGCCGGTCCCGGATGCCGCCGCTCTGCTCGGGCACCGGAGGTACGGCGTCCAGCGCGGCCGCGGCGCTCGATGCGGGCGTGAGCGGTGTCAGTGGGGGAAGCGGCTGGTGGCGGGCGGCCCAGTAGCCGAGGCCGTGGGCGAGCTCGGTGATCCGCGGTGCGGTCGCCGCGCCGGCGAGCAGAGTGCGTACGGAGTGGCCGACCCGGATCACGGGGTGGGTGGCGCCCGCCGCGATGCCGGGCAGCAGCCGCGGCCACCACTCGGTCAGGACGTCCCGCCAGGGGTGCTCGGCCGTCTCCCGCTCGAAGTACACGGTCCAGTCCGCGATCCGGCGCGGGTCGCCCAGGGCCTCGCGCCAGTTCTCCGCGGTAACCCGGGACGTGGTGTCCGGCATGTCCTCCAGCTTGTGGCTGTAGTGGTCGAGCCACCGGTGGACGGCCGGCGCCTGACCGTGCCGGACCAGCGCCTCGACGGCCATCGGTCCGTGATTGCTCAGCCAGCCGTTCCGTTCGGGGCCCGCTGCGTGGAGACGTTCCAGCGCCTCGTCGAGCGTGCCCGTGGTGTCGGCGGCGGCGCCGCTGGTCGTGCCAGGTGTGCCGTGCCCGCTGGTCGTGCCGCCCCTGCTCGTTGTGTCGCTCATACGGCAGCACGCTAGGCGTGGCGCCCGCGGTGCGTAACGGGCCGTGGACCTAGGCCGCGACCGGGCCGGGCCCTAGGACTGTGGCCCCAGCCGCTTCTCGTACCAGGCCACGTCCCAGTACGTGCCGAACTTCCGGCCCACCTCGGCGTACGTACCGACATGGCGGAAACCGAAGCGCTCGTGCAGCCGGGCCGAGGCGTCGTTGGGCTGGGTGATGCCCGCGTACGCGCGATGCACGTCCTCGTCGGCGAGCGCCTCGAACAGGGACGAGTAGAGGAGCGTGCCGATGCCGCGGCCGGTGGCCCACGGGGCGCAGTACACGCTCACCTCGACCGAGGTCGCGTACGCCGCCTTGGGACGGAAAGCGCTGCTGGTGGCGTACCCCAGGACCGAAGCGGGGCCGACAATGCGGACATCCTGAGCAACCAGAAGACGGTGCGGGCCGTCTTCAGGATGGGAACGAAGCCACGGCAGCCGCTGTTCGGGTGTAAGGGGAGCCGTATCGAATGTGAGCGCGGTCTCACGTACGTAATGGTTGTAGATGTCCGTGAGTGCCGCCAAATCGCCTTCGATGCCCGGCCTGACCTGCACTTCTGTCTGGATGCTCGGCATGTGCACTCCCTTCGCGGCGGCACAGGGTACTGCATGATCACGAAAATGAATGCCAGGCATGGGAATTCTGTCCGGATTCCAGTCGTTGTTTCCATCGGATGCAGGGCACCCGAGAGGGTGTCGCGACCTACTCAGCAAGGGAGCACGCATGGCAACCCGTGCCGTCGCCCGTCGTTCGTCCGCCACCGGCGGGACCAGCCGGGCAAGCAGTGTTCGCGCCTCGGGCGGAGAGATCGCCGATCGCGACCTGGTCGGCATGTACCTGGACGAGATCGCGCGTACGCCGTTGCTCGATGCCGCAAAGGAGGTCGAGCTGTCGCAAACCGTCGAGGCGGGTGTTTACGCACGACAGATTCTCGACGGCGCGGTGGAGAGCGAAGCCGGTGGAGCCACGCGCGAGGAGCTGGAGGCGCTGGTCGCCGAGGGCGAGCGTGCCAAGGACATATTCATCCGTTCCAACCTCCGACTGGTCGTTGCCGTCGCGCGCCGCTATCCGCGGGCCGGGCTGCCCCTGCTCGACCTGATCCAGGAGGGGAACGCGGGCCTGGTGCGCGCGGTCGAGAAGTTCGACTACGCCAAGGGCTTCAAGTTCTCCACATATGCGACGTGGTGGATCCGTCAGGCCATCACCCGTTCCATAGCCGACCAGTCCCGTACGATCCGGCTCCCCGTCCACCTGGTGGAGGAGCTCGGCAGGATCCGACGGGTGCAGCGCGAGTTCAACCGTGAGCACGGGCGTGAGCCGGAGCACACGGAGATAGCCGCCGAGCTGGACTCCACGCCGGAGCGTGTGGGTGACGTCCTGGACTGGGCCCGTGACCCGGTCAGCCTCAACATGTCCGTGGACGACGAGGGCGAGACGCAGTTCGGTGACCTGCTGGAGGACACCTCCGCGGTGTCGCCCGAGCAGTCGGTGATGACGCTGCTGCGCAGCGAGGAGCTGGAGGACCTGATCGGCAAGCTCGACAACCGCACCGCATCGATCATCCGTATGCGGTACGGCATCGAGGACGGCCGTGAGCGGACCCTCACCGAGGTGGGCAAGCAGCACGGTCTGACCCGTGAGCGGATCCGCCAGATCGAGAAGCACGCGCTGCTCGAACTGAAGCGAATGGCCCACGACACGGGTTTTGACGCTGCGGCGTGAGCCTTCGTCCAGTAACCTCCGAAATAGGTCGCTTCGTGTGACCCCCTGAACTGAGTCCCGGCGCCCACCCCCCCTGGCGCCGGGGCTCATTCTTTTTGCGCGTTCGGCGGAGGCCGGCCTTCTGTGCGTTCGGTGGAGGCCGGGTCGGCCGTCGTTCGGGCGGTGACGTGTCGGTGTGCTGTCGCGCGGGTCAGCCGGGCGCCCAGATGGCTCAGGTACTCCACCAGCTGTGGCGGTTCGTGCGCGGTGAACTCGCAGTCCACCAGCGCCAGCCGGAGCGCCACCCACTCCAGCGAGTCCGACAGGACCGCCCGCAGCCGGCAGCTGTTCTCGCCGGTCCGCTCCAACGGGCCGATCGAGGCCGGCAGCCGCGCGGACACGAAGTCCGCAGGGGCCGCGAAGCTCACATCGACCGCCAGCTCCGGCTGCCGCCGGGTGATGGAGCTGCTGAGGAACTCCGCCGCATCACCCGTCGGCAGCTCGCGCGGTGTGAACCGGGCCCCGGTCGCGAACGGCTCGCTGACCCGGTCGACCCGGAACGTACGCCAGTCCTCGCGCCCCAGGTCGTACGCGACGAGATACCAGCGCCACCCCGTGCTCACCAGCCGGTACGGCTCGGCCTGCCGCTTCGTCTCGGCACCGTCGCCCGCACGGTAGGCGAACCGCAGCCGCTCCCGCCCGGTGACCGCCGCCGCCATCACCGTCAGCGTGTGCGGATCGATCGTCGAACCGTCGCCGCGGGTCAGCGGCATCGTTGCGTTCTGCAGGGTCGAGACGCGGTGCCGCAACCGCGACGGCAGCACCTGCTCCAGCTTCGCCAGAGCCCGTACGGACGCTTCGTCGACCCCCTCGATGGCATGGCCGGCACCTGCCCGCAGGCCCACCGCGATGGCTACCGCCTCCTCGTCGTCGAGGAGCAGCGGCGGCATGGCGGTGCCCGCGACGAGGCGGTAGCCGCCGACCGATCCGCGCGAGGCCTCGACCGGATAGCCGAGCTCGCGGAGCCGGTCGATGTCGCGGCGGATGGTGCGCGGGCTGACGTCGAGCCGCTCGGCGAGCTCGCTGCCCGGCCACTCGCGGGGCGTCTGGAGGAGCGACAGCAGATTCAGCAGTCGTGCCGGGGTGTCGGTCATGGGTTCAGCCTCGCGCCGGTGTGTGGGTCATCTCATCAGGGTGTCCATCCATTGGGTCATGACCTGACCTAATGGCCGTTTAGCTTCTTCATATGACTTCTTCCGCATCTCTGCCGTCCACGGCATCCGGGCCCACGGTGTCCTCGGACCCGTCGGACCGGCGACGCTGGTTCGCGCTCGCCATTGTGATGACCGCGGCCTTCATGGACCTGGTCGACGTCACGATCGTCAACATCGCCATCCCGAGCATCCAGCGCGACACCGGCGCCTCGTTCAGCTCGATCCAGTGGATCACCGCCGGATACGCCCTGGCCTTCGCGGCCGGTCTGATCACCGGCGGCCGCCTCGGCGACATCTACGGCCGCAAGCGGCTCTTCCTCATCGGTATCGGCGGCTTCACGCTGGCCTCCGCGCTCTGCGGCTTCGCCGCGAACCCGGAGATGCTGGTCGCCTCCCGCATCCTTCAGGGCGGCACCGCTGCGCTGATGGTTCCGCAGGTCCTGTCGATCGTGCACGCCACCTTCCCGGCGCACGAGCGCGGAAAGGTCTTCGGCCTCTTCGGCGCGATAGTCGGCCTCGGTGCCGTCTCGGGACCGCTGCTGGGTGCACTGCTCACCGAGTGGAACATCGCCGGTCTCGAGTGGCGGCCGATCTTCCTGATCAACCTGCCGGTCGGCATCGCGGGCCTGATCCTGGGTCGGAAGTTCATCACCGAGTCCAAGGCCCCCAAGGCGCTCCGGCTCGACCTGATCGGTGTCGCCCTGGTGACGCTGGGGATGCTGATGCTGATCTATCCGCTCACCCGAGGGCGCGAGCTGGGCTGGCCGGTCTGGGGCCATGTGTCGATGGTCGGCAGCCTCCTGGTGTTCCTGGTCCTGGTGGTGTTCGAGCGGAAGAAGGCGCGCAGGGACGGTTCGCCGCTGGTCGAGCTGTCGCTGTTCCGGGTCAAGAGCTTCGCGGCGGGCATCGCCGTGCAGCTGACCTTCGGCGTCGGCCTCGGCATCTTCTTCCTCGTCTGGACGCTCTACATGCAGATGGGCCTCGGCTGGAGCGCGCTGCGGGCCGGCACGACCGGTGTCCCGTTCTCGATCGCCGTCTCGTTCGCCGCCGGGATCTCCGTACAGAAGCTGGTGCCCCGCTTCGGCCGCAAGGTCCTCCAGGCGGGCGCACTGCTGATGGTCGTCGGCCTGCTGCTCTACATCTGGGAGTCAGACCGGTACGGCATGGACATCACGTCCTGGCAGATGGCCCTGCCGCTGGTGGTCATGGGCATCGGCATGGGTCTGATCGTGGCCCCGCTGACGGACGTGGTGCTGTCCGAGGTGCCGAAGGAGCACTCGGGTTCGGCCTCCGGGCTGATCAACACCGTGCAGCAGATGGGCAATGCACTCGGGCTCGGACTGGTCTCGGTCGTCTTCTTCGGCTCGATCAGCGACCGGCTGGCGCCGCAGGAGGCGGGCCCGGCGTTCGCGGAGGCGTTCCAGCACTCGCTCTGGTGGGTGGCAGGGGTGCTCGCAGTGATCTTCCTGGTGATGTTCGCGCTGCCCGCGCGGCCGCGGCAGCACGTGGAGGGCGGCGACGAGGGCATGGACACCGTTGCCGAGCCCGAGCCCGAGCCCGAGTCCGAGGTCGAACTCGGCAAGGAGCCCGCGCTGACGCCGTGATGACCTGAAGCGCGACGGTGCCCGCACCCCTCGGGAGTGCGGGCACCTGCGTGTGCGGGTGGGCCCCGCCCCCCACGGTCAGCAGATGCGTGTGCGGCTCTCCATGGCTCCGCGTGCGGTGTCCTCGTCGCCGTACACCTCGCACATGTGGCGGCCGTCCGGCGTGGCCGTGTGCTCGACCTCCCACAGGCTCGTCTCGCTGCCGTCGAGGAGCAGGAAGGCGTGCTCGTAGAGCGTGAATCCGGCGTCCCGCCCGTCCACCCGGCACTGCCGGCCGAAGACCTGGGTGATGTGATGGGCGAAGGCGGCGCGCAGCAGCCGGGCGGTCTCCTCGCCGGGGCCGTCGCTGTTCTCCGCGCGGCGCAGGACGCGGCGGGCGTGGTCGGCGGAATTGTCCGGGGCGTACATCCGGGGCAGCGGGGCCGGGGGAGCCGCCATCAGAACCGTGAGTATCTCCAGGTCGGCATGCGGCCCGTCGTCCCCGAACGCCGGGACCTCACCGAAGCCGCCGGTCAGCCGTGCAGCGGCGATATGAACATCGGCCTCGTCGTCGTACAGCTCGTGGTGCCGGAGGTCGGGCTCCGTCCCGGACCGCGGGTCCCTCGTGCTCCGCGGACCGCCGTGCACCAGCTCCCACAGGATGAAGGGGGTGCCGTCGGACAGCAGGTACGTATGCCGGTAGGTCTCGCGGTGAAGTACGGAACTGTGGTGCGAGGAGTGCAGGGAACTGCTGTGGGCGAGTGCGGTACCGAGTCTCTCGACCGTACTGTCGGGCAGGTCGAAAGAGTTGAGTGCCCGTCGCAGGAGTCGCTCGAGGTGCTGCTCGGTTGTCTCGTACGGATCGCTCAAGGTGCTGTCTCCAGGCCGTCGCCGCGTGTTACTTGCTGCGTGCTTAACGTAGTCCCTGGGTCCGACATCGTGACCGGGGTTCAGGAAAACGTATGACACACGCAGATGGTTCCTGGCGGTTCGTCCGAACTTCCTTACCCGGCAGGCGAGTCGGGGTCCGGGTGGCTGTGCGGCGACGGCCGTGAGGGGCGCCCGCGAGCGCCGTAGAGGTCGCTGTACGAGGGATAGCTGCCGCCACCGGGGCGGCCGTTGACGCTCTGAGCTGCCCGGACGGCCTTCACGATGGCACGGGTGAGGGCGTCCGCACCGGCCGTCAGCAGGTCGTTGAGCGCGATCGGATTCCGCGGATCCAGCGGCCGGGCGCCGGTGGCCAGCGCGAAAACGGTGTCCCCGTCGGTCAGCAGATGTACGGGGCGGACGGCGCGCGCCAGTCCGTCGTGCGCCGTACCCGCGAGCTTCTGCGCCTGGGCCCGGGTGAGATCGGCGTCCGTGGCGACGACGGCGAGGGTGGTGTTGAGCGGGGGCCGCGTGTTCGCCTCCCGTGCCTCGGCCAGGCGCTGCTGCGCCTCCCGGTGCACCTCGGGCGCGGGGTACACCGGCGGTTCCGCGGCGCCGTACTCCCCGTACAACACTCCGGTGCGCGGATCGACGACCGAGCCTGCCGCGTTCACCACGACGAGCGCGCCCACCGTGATCCCGGACGCCAGCCGCACGCTCGCCGTGCCCACCCCGCCCTTGAGCTGCCCGGCGACCGCGCCCGTACCGGCGCCGACACCTCCCTCGACGACCGGCGCCCCCGGCTCCGTACCCGCCGCGTCCTCCACCGCCGCGCGGCCGGTCGAGGCGTCCGGGCGGGCCCGCCAGTCACCGCCCCGCCCCAGGTCGAAGATGCACGCGGCGGGGACCACCGGCACCACTTGCGCCGGATCGGGGCCGACTCGCACCCCGCGCCCCTGTTCCTCCAGCCAGGCCATCACGCCGGACGCCGAATCCAGGCCGTACGCACTGCCGCCCGTCAGGACGACGGCATCCACGCGCTGCACCAGATTGCGCGGATCGAGCGCGTCCGTCTCCCGGGTGCCGGGACCGCCGCCGCGTACGTCGACGGCCGCGATCGCGCCACCCTCGGGGGCGAGGACCACGGTGGTACCGCTCAGTGCTCCCGCGCCCGCCACCCGCGCATGGCCGACGCGCAGCCCGGTGACATCGGTCAGTGCGTCGAGCGGTCCGGTGGCATCGGCCGGTGCGTCGAGCGGTCCGGTGGCATCGGCCGGTGCGTCGAGCGGTCCGGACGATGTGGGCGATGCGCGCTGCGCGACGGAGAGGTCTGCCGGCTTCCGTGGTTCTTCCGTCATTGCATGCTCCTCACTGGATTCACCACTCGCGACCGGCCACTTACGACGTGCCACTCGCGACTCATCGCTCACCGCCCCGTGCGCTCATACCGTCACAGTGGGCCGTCGGGACAGCGTCACCCCCACGGCCACGGTCGCCGCCGCCACCAGGCCGGCCGCGAGCACCGCCCACTCCCCGGCGAACGTACAGGCCAGAATGGCCAGCGCGGCCACAGGGAGCGACAGCTGCTCCGCGAGATCGCGTTTGAAGTGGCGGGTGTGCAGCGCCCACACCGTCAGCAGGAAGAGCGCGGAGGGCACGGTCACCGCGGCGGCGGCCACCGTGTCCGAGACATGGGCCTTGCCCACGGCCTCCTCCACCGCGACCTCGAGGCCCGAGCCGATCGCGGCCGCGGAGCCGAAGATCAGGTAGTGCCCGTATCCCCAGACGAACGCTTCCCTGCTGCCGCGGAGGTAGTCATGGATCGGCACAGCGAAATAGATCCACCAGGCGGAGAAGACGATCAGCAGCCCGCCCGCGGCGATCGGCAGCAGTTCGCCGAACGCTTGGTGTTCGTCCAGTGCCTCCTGGACCGCGACCGTGGCCGCCGCGATCGTCTCGCCCAGCACGATGATCGTGAACAGGCCGTACCGCTCACCGATATGGTGCGGATGCCAGCTCGTCGGGCGGTCGCGCTCGGCGATCGCCGGAACGGACATCTCGGCGAGCACGAGCACGACGAAGACGGCGGCACGCGCTGCGCCCGTGTCGTCGGTCAGCAGCAGCATGCCGATCCAGCCGAACTGCACCACGCTGATCCCGACGGCGTACCGCAGCGCGACGCGCCGCTCGGCGCCCCGGGCGTAGTACGCGGCGCGCAGCCACTGACTGGTGAGAGCGAGCCGCATCACGACGTAGCCGACGACGCCGACTGTCCAGTCGCCGGCGTCGAAGGCGCGCGGCACCCCGGCGGCGAAGATGAGCACACCGGTGATCTGGACGAACGTGACCACGCGGTACAGCGTGTCGTCGGTGTCGTAGGCCGAGGCGAACCAGGTGAAGTTGACCCAGGCCCACCAGATCGCGAAGAAGACAGCCGCGTAGCTGACGATTCCGGTGACGGCGTGACCCTCGGCGACGGCATGCAGCAGCCGCCCGCCGGCCT
Organism: Streptomyces sp. Ncost-T10-10d; assembly: GCF_900091955.1. GTDB lineage: Bacteria > Actinomycetota > Actinomycetes > Streptomycetales > Streptomycetaceae > Streptomyces. Next base: position 3,616 of record NZ_FMDF01000095.1, on the reverse strand, counting down.
GCGCCACGGCGACGACGAAGCAGAGGTCGAAGAAGAGTTCCAGCGGGGTCGACGCGCGATGTCTCTCGGCGCGGCTGCGGGCATTCATTCCAGGCATGGGGACCAGCACACCAGACGAGGATCGGCGGCGCCGAGGGGGGCGCCCCGGGCGCGGGTAGAGAAATTCTTGTGAAAGCATTCACAAGCGAACGAAGGTCCAAAGTCCTCGGAGAAACCACAGGTCAGTGCGGCTGTGCCGGACCAGGTCCGTCATCTGACGGGACCTTGGACCCTCTGGCAGGGACCATTGCGGGCCCGGGACTGCGGAAATCGGGAGTGCAATGGACCCAGCGGCGATGAGGCGCACGGACGATCTCGGAAGGTGCGGGCCATGACGGCGACTGCGGCAGAGGCGACGACGGACAGCGGGGCCTGGGACGGTTTCACGGGCGGGCTGTGGCGCGACGCGATCGACGTCCGTGACTTCGTCCAGCAGCACTACACCCCGTACGAGGGCGACAGTTCCTTCCTCACCGGCCCCACCGCCCGGACCACCGCGGTCTGGGAGAAGCTCCTTTCGATGTTCCCGGACGAGATCGCCCGCGGCATCCACGACGTGGACGTGAGAACCCCGTCCCGGATCGATGTCTTCGAGCCGGGTTACATCGACGCCGACCGCGATCTGATCGTCGGGCTCCAGACCGACGCCCCGCTCAAGCGCGCCATCATGCCGAACGGGGGCTGGCGGATGGTCGAGGGTGCTCTGAGCGCGTACGGCTACGAGGCCGACCCGGCGGTCAGGGAGATCTACACCCGTCTCCGCAAGACCCACAACGAGGGCGTCTTCGACGCGTACACACCCGAAATCCGGGCCTGCCGCTCCTCCGGCATCATCACCGGACTGCCGGACGCCTACGGCCGCGGCCGCATCATCGGCGACTACCGCCGCGTCGCCCTCTACGGCGTCGACCGGCTGATCGCAGCCAAGGAGGCCGACAGGGCCGCCCTCAGCGAGCAGTGGCCGACCGAGCACGTCATCAGAGACCGCGAGGAGATCGCCGAGCAGATCAGGGCCCTGAACGAGCTCAAGGCGATGGCGATGTCGTACGGCCACGACATCTCCGGGCCCGCCCGTACCGGTCGTGAGGCCGTGCAGTGGCTGTACTTCGGCTACCTCGGTGCCGTGAAGGAGCAGAACGGCGCGGCCATGTCGATCGGCCGCATCGACAACTTCCTCGACATCTACCTCCAGCGCGACATCGAGCGCGGACTCATCACGGAGGAACGGGCACAGGAGCTGATCGACGACTTCGTCATCAAGCTCCGAATCGTCCGCTTCCTGCGCACCCCGGAGTACAACGAGCTGTACTCCGGCGACCCGACCTGGGTCACCTGGTCGATGGCCGGCATCGGTGAGGACGGCCGCCCGCTCGTCTCCCGTACGACCTTCCGGGCCCTGCAGACCCTCTACAACCTGGGCCCGGCCCCCGAGCCGAACCTCACGGTCTTCTGGTCGCAGCGACTCCCCGCCGGATTCAAGGAGTTCGCCTCGAAGGTCGCCATCGACACCTCGGCGCTCCAGTTCGAGTCGGACGAGCTGATGCGCCCGAAGTACGGCGACGACACGGCGATCGCCTGCTGCGTCTCCGCGATGGCGGTGGGGAAGCAGATGCAGTTCTTCGGCGCCCGTGTGAACGTCGCCAAGGCGCTGCTGTACGCGATCAACGGCGGCCGTGACGAGAGGACGGGCAAGCTCGTGGTGAGCGGCTTCGAGCCGGTCACCGACGAGTACCTCGACCACGCGACCGTCGCCGAGCGGTACGACGCGATGCTCGACTGGCTGGCCAGGACGTATGTGCACGCGCTCAATGTCATCCATTACATGCATGACAAGTACGCGTACGAGCGCCTGGAGATGGCCCTCCACGACCAGGAGATCCTGCGCACCATGGCCTGCGGCATCGCAGGTCTGTCGGTCGCCGCCGACTCGCTCTCCGCCATCAAGTACGCCCGGGTCAGGGTGATCCGGGACGAGACGGGTCTCGCGACGGATTACGAGATCGAGGGCGATTACCCTGCGTACGGCAACAACGACGACCGTGCCGACGTCCTCGCCCGCGGCATCGTCCACGACTTCATGGAGAAGGTCCGCAAGCACCCGACGTACCGGGGCGCGGTGCACACCCAGTCGGTGCTGACCATCACCTCCAACGTCGTCTACGGCAGGAAGACCGGCAACACCCCGGACGGCCGCCGCTCCGGCGCCCCGTTCGCCCCGGGCGCCAACCCGATGAACGGGCGCGACGAGCACGGCTACATCGCCTCCGCCCTGTCGGTCGCCAAGCTGCCGTACGACGACGCCGAGGACGGCATCTCGCTGACCAACACCATCACGCCGGACGCACTCGGCCGCACTCCCGAGGAGCGGATCGGGAACCTCGCCGGCGTGCTGGACGGATTCATGGCGAGCGGCGGCTTCCACATGAACGTCAACGTGCTCGACAGGGCGACTCTGGAAGACGCCATGGAGCACCCGGAGCGCTACCCGCAGCTGACCATCCGGGTCTCCGGATACGCGGTCAACTTCGTGCGGCTGACCCGCGAGCAACAGCTCGATGTCATCAACCGCACCTTCCACGGCTCACTCTGATCCTCCCCGATCGTTCCGAGCCCCCTTGAACCGCGCGGCGTCGGGAGCCCATCCCCCGTAGGGCCCGGCGCCGCGCGCCCCGCACCCGTTGCGCCCGGCCACCGAACGTCCCGCCCGCACAGGAGGCCCTGCCATGGCCACCCCCCTCGACAACATCGGCGACATCGACAACATCGGCGACATCGACAACATCGGCACCTCCGTCACTCCTGCGGGCGCGGCCACCCGTCGGCCGGTCTCCGGAGCGGTCCACTCCTGGGACCTGTCGACGGGCGTCGACGGCCCCGGCACCCGCTTCGTCACCTTCCTGGCCGGCTGTCCACTGACTTGCCTCTACTGCCACAACATCGACACCCTGCGGATGCGCAGCGGCACCCGGATGTCGGCGGACGACCTCGTCGCCGAAGCGGGCAAGTACATGACGTTCATCCGGGCCGCGGGCGGCGGTGCCACCATCAGCGGCGGCGAACCACTGCTGCAGCCGGTCTTCGCCGGTGAACTCTTCCACCGCTTCAAGCACGGGCTGGGGCTGCACACCGCTCTGGACACCTCCGGGTTCCTGGGCACCCGCGCCACCGACGCCCTGCTGCGCGACGTCGATCTGGTCCTGCTCGACATCAAGTCCTGGGACCGAGCCACGTACCGCAAGGTCACCGGCCGACCACTGGAGCCGACCCTGGACTTCGCCCGCCGCCTCGCCGACCTCGGCAAAGAGGTGCACGTCCGCTTCGTGCTGGTGCCGGGACTGACCGACGACCCGGCCAACGTCGACGGTGTCGCCTCCTTCGCCGCCTCCCTCGGCAATGTCTCCCGCGTCGATGTCCTCCCCTTCCACAAGCTCGGCGAGGCGAAGTGGCAGGCGCTGGGCAAGCCCTTCACCCTGCACGACACCCCGTCCCCCACCCCCGAGCAGACCGCCTCGGCCCGCGAGATCTTCACGTCCCACGGACTGCGGGCCGTCTGACGCACTGTGAGCGTCCGACGGGC
>NZ_FMDF01000192.1 GCF_900091955.1 Streptomyces sp. Ncost-T10-10d | reverse complement strand
GGCAACGTCGACGGCTCGACCTCCACCGCCGTGTCATTCCACTCACTCACGACCCGATGCAGCCCCACCTCGTCCAGAACCCGGACAGAGCCCAACGGCATCTCCGGACCACCGTTCAGCGCCACCTCCAACGCCGACACCAGACTCTCCACAGCCGTACGCACCAGCACACCGACCGCCTCCGGGTCGATCGGGCAGACCGCGTCGACGGCCAGCGACAGCCCCCGGCCCTCACCATCGTCATCAACCGCTACAGCGAGCGGGTAATTGGTCAGCTCCCTCGCGAACAGGGTGCGGATGCCACCCACCGGTCCGTCCCAAGGCTCCATTGGCGCCTCGGGCTCCTCGTCGGTGTTGTGCCGGTAGTTGAACAGCGCCGAGAACAGCGGCGCATCCCCGGTCATCCCGCTCGCCCGCATGGCCAGCGCCAGCGGCGCGTGCTCGTGCTCCAGCAGCTCCGCGAGCTGGCCCCGCATCGCCGACACCGCGCCCAGCACACCGAGTTCACCGGTGCGCACCCGCACCGGCAGCGTGTTCATGAACGGCCCGGGCACGCGTTCCGAAGCCGCGCCGGCGTTCATCCGGCCGAACAGTACGGTGCCGAAGACGACATCGTCCCGTCCCGCCATCGCCGCGAGGGCTCGCGACCACGCGACGTGCATCACCGTCGCCGCGCTCGCCCCCAGTTTGCGGGAGACATCCCGTAGCCGCGCATCCAGCTCGGGGGCGAACGCCACCTTGGCGCGCACCACGCCGGAGCCGTCGCCGCGTACGTCCACCGCACCGAAAGGTGCCGTGCCTTCGGTGACGTCCTCGAGCAGGCGTGTGAAGTAGCGCTCGTGCTCCGAGTTGTCCGCCCCGGTGCGCGCCTGGGCGACGAAGGTGCGGAACGGCAGCGGCTCCGGCAGGCCGGCGCCCCGGCCGGTGAGGAACGCGTCCAGCTCCGCGAGGAGCACCTCGAGTGCGGTGTGGTCCTGGACGATGTGGTGCATCCGTACCAGCGCCACCCACCGCTCGTCCTCGGGGACGGGCGCGACATGGGTGCTGATCAGCGGTGCCTGCGCGAGGTTCATCGACAGGCCGACGCCGGTCAGCAGTTGCTCCACGGAATCGGTGTCGTGCGGGTCCAGGGCCACCTCGTGGACCGGCAGTTCGGCCTCGCGCCACACCACCTGGACGGGCTCGCGCAGGCCGTCCCAGACGATCCCGGTCCGCAGGACGTCATGGCGTGCGATCACCTGCCGCAGCGCGTCGAGGAAGGCGTCGAGCCGCTCGCGCGAGCTGAACTCCATGACGACGGGCATCACATACGCATCGTCCTCGTCGTGGGCC
>NZ_FMDF01000085.1 GCF_900091955.1 Streptomyces sp. Ncost-T10-10d | reverse complement strand
GACTTCCGGCACGCGCTGGAAGACCGGGGCCTGGCCTACGCACTGCAGGTCAAGGGCGAACTGACCGCTCATGCCGAGGCGGCCAAGCCCCACCAGCCGCCCTACGGTGGGCTCGGTCCCAGGCCGCTGCCCCGCTACCGAACCCGCCCACTCAGCCTGCGCGAACACGTCCTGGCCGCTGGCCGCGACAAAGCGGTGACGGTCACCTGGCGCAAGGGCTCCAAAGCCGCGATGACCTCCCGCTTCGTGTTCCTGCGCATCCGGCTCGCGGGACGCCGTCCAAAGCCCGCTCCCGACGGTGTCATCGGCCTGACCTGGCTGATCGCCCAGTGGCCCGAGGGTGAGGACGAACCGGTCAAGTACTGGATATCCAACCTGCCCGCCGACATCCCGGCCCGGGATCTGGTCCGCCTCGCGAAATTACGGTGGCGCATCGAGCACGACTACCGCGAGCTGAAGACCACCCTCGGACTCGACCACTTCGAAGGCCGCTCATTCACCGGCCGGCACCGCCACGTCACCCTCGTCACCGCCGCCCACCTGTTCCCGACCGAACAGCGGACCTGCCCAAAAGTCCCTGCCAGGGCCTGACCCTCTACCAGACCCTGGACCTCCTCCAACATCTGCTGGCCACCTGGACCGGAACCTGCCCCACCTGCCGACAACCCACCCCATGGCAGCCCTACGACACCACCTAACAAAGCCCTACCAGGCGCCGGCTCGTGATCAGGGCTCACTGTCCGTTCGAGCTCCGTTTGGGTCGAACAACGGGACTCCGAGGAAAACTTTCGATTACCTGCACTCCTGGCGGGCATCAAGCCGGACGAGCGGCCACAGCGCCAGCAGCCGAGCGGGGACGAAGAAGTGCCGGACGGGTGGTCCTGGTGGCGGACGGAACCTCAACGCCGCGCATGGCGGATCTTCAACCGTCCGAACCCCATGGTCCCAGAGATCCGGATCCTCGGCCCCCCGGGGAGGGAGCGCCGCCGGGTCTTGTAGAGCGAGTCCTTCCACCCGGTGCGCAGACTCTCGACGTCAACAATCGCGTCGCGAGGCACCGTGATTTTGGCCCTGCCGGTGCCGAGTTGCAACTCGATGTCGACTACCGAATGCTCGATGACCGCCCGGGACAGGTCCAGATGCACCCTTCCGAATGCGGACTCGACCTTTAGGCTCCGAGGCACCCGCCATACGCCGCGCCGCTGGATCCGTCCGCCGGCGGCGGCGATCGTGGACGTGATGCCCGCATTCTCCTCCGGGAGCGAGGCCAGAGCCGACACGAGTTCGCTGTGCGTCTTGACGGTGAGCACCTGGTGGAGGCGTTCGTCCAAATCCTCGTGCGAGATGTGCCCATCGGCGTACGCCTCCTGCAGGCGCCGCACAGCCGTGTCGCGGTCGTCTTCGCTGATCAGTGGCGGCCGGTCTTCCGGCAGAGCGGTCACCCTTTCACTCTACTGCCGCGTCGGCGATGCGAACGCGCCAAAGTTCTTAGCGGGCGAGGCATCCGATGGGGAGGCCGACCGCTCGTCATCATGGCCTTCATCGCCCAACCCGGCGGACCTATGCAGTCACAGCACTGGGCGGCCGCTCTCGGGCAGCACGATCTTCGCCAAGTCTCGCTCAGCGGAGGCTGGTTGGAGCATGCCGGGACGCGAGCAAGAAGCCCATCTGACCTGCTAATTCATCCAATCCAGTCGACACACCGAGTCTGCCATTTCGCTCACCACCCGGGCCCGGACGGACTGCTCACCTCTGCGACCGCCGCGCCCGGGGTGTGGCCAGCGCCGACCACCTGTACCTGGAGTCCGCGGCCACAGCCTGGCTCCGAGACCCCGATGAGCAGGCGGACTTCGACTTCGACTTCGACTTTGCCCGGCCGGGCGGCGCGGCGATCGGTTGGCCACTGCAGACGCCAGCGCCGAACGAGCCGTCGAGGAAGAGAGATCAACCGCAAGCGCGTGAGCAGACTGATGAGGATCAACCGCATCGTCGAACGGCACCTGCGGCGCAAGAGGTTGCGCAAGCCGGTGTCGCGGGCGGCGCGGATGCGGTCTTCGGCGCGAGCCCGCTGACAGTGGCGCAGTTCCAGGGTGGTGATCGGTGTGTCGGCGGCGTTGGTTGAACTGGCCTGCCGCGCCGGGACGGTGGCTTTCGTACTCGGTCGGCGTGGTCATCACCGAAGCCATTCATCAGGCGGTCCTCCCCGTTCCCGCCTCCGCTTGGACGCTCGCGACGGAACCCGACGGTGCCATGCGGGACGGCGTGTGGGCGAAGGCGACCACGACGGCGAAGCGGTGGGCTGTCGGTTCTCACTGAACTCGGCGGCGCCTCACGAACTTGACTGCCCACTTGGCGGATCCGCCATCTTCGTGAGACGGCGTGTGTCCCGTCGCATTGACGCTGTCGGATTCTCATCGCCGTGCGCTCTGGGCGGGGCCGTGTCACATTCCGGAGGGCGGTGTCGTCGTACTGCTGAGACGGAACACACCATCCAGCGAGTAGGAGACCCAGAGACACTCGGCGGGACCGGCCGTATCGCCGCCGTGCAGGCTTCCATCCCATGGAGTCCCGATGTCGTTCGTGCACCGGGTTCAAGGCGACAAGGAGGAAATCGATGAGTGACTTTCAGGCCATCGCGGATCGCGTCGAGATCGAGGCGCTGCGCGGTGAGTTCACCGACGCGGTGATGATGCGTGACTACGACCGTATCGCTTTGCTGTTCACACCGGACGGCGCATTGCGGATGCCCAACATCCCCGTTGAACTCGAAGGGCAGGAACCGATCCGCGCCTGGGGCAGGCGGGTGCCGGATGTTGTGGACTTCCTTGTGCAAAACACGCACCCGGGCGTGATCCAGCTTGACGGCGACACCGCGTCGGGCCGCGCGTACATGTCAGAGGTCGGGCGTGGCCGCGATGGCCGCGGAGGGCTGAACTATGCCATCTACCATGACCGTTACCAACGCACCGGCGACGGCTGGAAGTTCGCCGAGCGCGTTTACGAGGTCCGATACGAAGACGCCTCGCCGCTGGCCGGCTCACCGCCCCGCCCGGCTGAGGATTCGTGACCAGCCCACCGCGAAAGCCGCGTCGTTTGAGAACACCAGTCGTCGGTGTTCTCAAACGACCTGGCACCCCAGCAGGTCAGAGAACCGCTAACCGCCGGAAGCGCTTCGACGGGACAGCGCGCGGCATGTCATCGACCGTCGTCGACGAGATGCTTCACAGCCGCCGGACGCGCAGCACGCCGGTCAGCATCAGGAGAGTGAACTCGCCTCGGGCGGTCTCCCGTCTGCTCACGAGGAAGGCGCGGATCCGGCCCAGCGAGGCTTCTCGTTCCTGTTCTGGCATGACCAGCACTCCCGCACGCGTCGCGATGGTCGCGACGAGAGAGTCGGCGGTGCGGCGCTGCGCCCGACAGCACTACCAGCCTCGCGTTCACCTGAGAAATGCCTCCGGCTGGTGCGGGAACGAGGGCCTCGACAATCCTCATTCTCGTTGGGCAGAGGCACTTTTCGCTAAGAGCGTCCGCCGATAGGGAAAAGTTGTTGCCCGCGGCAGTGGGCGGGACGATCACGACGAAGATGTCGGATCTGCTTGAGCGCGTGACCCCCTTCCGCGCCGCCTTCGCCCGCCGCCAGGCCTCTGAGACCGTCGAGCTGCCCGGGGCCTTCGTCGTCCGCGACCCGGACTTCTCCCGATCCCAGGAGCACAACCAACTGATCGTCCACGCCTCAGACGCCGACCCGGCGGCACTGCCCGAACTGGCTGCACAGGGCCTCGGACCGCGCCGGCAGCACCGGATCACCGTGCTGGACGAGGTGCTTGGGGAGCGGGCCACCCCGGTGCTGGCGGCGGCCGACTACGACCGGGACACCGAGCTGATATTGGCCCGGGAGACAGCCGGCTGCGCACTGCCCGAACCTGCCGCGCACCCGGCCGAGCTGGCCGAGCTGCGAGCGGCGGTGTTCCGCCAGCAGCTGGACTGGGGCTTGGACGAGGATCTCGCTCGACAGCTCACCGAGCGCCGTACCGCCCGCCTGCGTGGCGCCGAAAAGGTATCCTTCCTAGCCACCCGGGCACCGGATGGGGAGATCTTCCGCGCCGTCGGCGGCAGGCCTGGACACTCCCGTGCAGCTACGCGAGATCCACATACGGCCCTCGGCCCCCACGGGACGCACTGGCCCGGGCATGCCCCGCACCGAGTGGACAACCGGCACCTCATACAGGCCCTGTCGCTACGTCAACCCCCGAGGGACTTCCGGGGCCAACCACCAAGACCCGCTGTTCTGACTCAGGGACCCGCAGTGCCCCCAGGCATCGGCTGATCACCCAGCGTGGTCGCATTGCACAAGCTGAGCCAGAACCCTTCAAACGGCAGCGTTTGTCCATCGGTTCGGGCGCCAGTTGGCGGTCGACGATGGCTTGAATGTCCACGAGAAATGGTTCTGGCTCACTTTCCATGGAGCGCTGGCTGAGTGTGATGTCAGTGGTGTGTGGTGGGATGGTCAGACTCTGTCGTTGACCTGCTGGGAGACCGCCGTGATGCCCGTGTACTCGTCTCTGACTCGTGCCCTGGCCGAGGCTTTGCTCGACATCCTGTGGTTCATCGACGGCAGTGAAGACGAGCAGATGGATCCGGACGACGCGGTCAAGCTCCTGGAGGGTGTCGCCCTCCTGGTCAACAAGCTGTCGAGCGATCAGCGGAACGAGTTGATCAATCTGCTGGGGACGATGGCTGAAGCCGAGGCCGACTCGGCTCGGCGTGAGATCCTGGAAGGGTTCCCGGAGGGCTTCGGGCTTCTTGAGGGTGCAGTTTGACCTGTGGCTCAGGAGTAGAGCAGGACGCGCTTGCGGAGGAGATCGAAGCCGGCCCGGCCGAACATCTGGCGCTGAGCGTCTTGATTCGGTTGACGTGCCCCTCGACGACGCCGGAGTTCCAGGGCAGGGTGAGGCCGGCGATGACGGCATCGCGGTCACGGTCGATGTCTGCGGTGTGACGTCGTTGCCACCGCTTGAGCTTCCGGCCTCGGATCGGAACCCGGATGTGTCGACCGGCACCCTGTTAGGCGCAGTCGGCCCAGCACTCCAACCCAGCCTCGCCCAGGGCCTCGACGAGGCCGTGCGCACGTGTGGCGGTCAGGTCTTGGGTGGCCCCGGGCAGGCCCGGCGAGGCCCAGCTGATCCGTCCGAAGGAGTCGGCCAGCACCTGGACGTTCATGCCGTGACGCTTGTGTTTCCCGGAGTGTGCGCCGTGAGGCGCTTGTTGTTCGAGTGGAGGCGGAGAGAACCTCGACGGCCTCACATGCGTACCGGTAGACCGTCGCGACGCCGATTCCGAGGCCCGCGGCGAGCTGCGTGCAGGTGTCACCGCGGCGCAGGTGAGCCAGGGCGGGCAGGGCCTGACAGCTGGCCGGCGGACGCCGCCAACGAGTGCCGATCTCACTGCGTCGCACGACGAGCTGCCTGGTCAGGTGGCGCAAGGTGCGGTTGGACAGATCGATAGAGGGCGGGTAAACAAGCACGCGAGCTCCTGGTGGACACAGTGATCTCGGACGAGAACCCGTCTACCAGGGGCTTCGCCGCACTCCCGGCTCAACTGCCAAGATCACGCAGCAGGTTGCGAACCGCCGTCGGTGTGTGGATCGGAAATGCCATGGCGCGCCCGGGCCTACCGGGGCGCGGTGAAGCGGGCCTGCCACAGGTCGCGGAGCAACGCGATCTCGGCCATGTGGTGGATGAATTCGAGACTGGCTCCCCACAGCACGGAAGCGAACGGTTCCTCGGGGTGGGAGCCGTACGGGTACTGCGAGAGGCCGACCGTGTCGAGCTGGTCCTCGGTGAGGGCGCCGACGTCGGCGCGCCAGCGGTCGATCACCGGCCAGAAGCGCTCCAGGGTCAAGGCCGCCGAGGGGGAGAAGTCGATCATCTGCTTAGGGTCCTGCCGTCGTTCGCCGAAGGTCCACTCCCAGTTGCCCGCGAACTCGTAGTGCAGGTGGCCCAGCCGCCACGCGATGGTCGTGACCGGCGTCTCGTCCGGCTCCGGCTCACCGGTGTGGGCCAAGATCTGCTCGACCCGCTCGACGGTTACGCTCCAGTCCTCGGCGATCTTCTCCACCGACATGCCGCCGGCCGCCTGCCGGGCGACCTCCGCGTACTCGCTCGCCGGGATGTCCGCGGCGCCCAGGTCCAGCAACCACTCACCTGGCCCGAACGCCCGCGGTGTCGTCGCCTCGGCGCGCCGTCGGAGCGACCAGCAGCCGGGCACCGGCTCCCACAGGTACTCCTCGTCGCCGAGCCCCGCCAGCCGCACCCCAGCCATCTCCCTGGCCTTGTCGAACTGGTCGAGCAGCAGGCCCAGACGGTCGGTCCGTACGCCCTCGATCTCCATGAACGGCTCCCCTTCGCGGTCGTGTGTCGTACCTGGTTGTGCTCAGGCGGAGGTTAACGACCCACCTCACGGGGCGCGACCGATTTCCTTGCCCACGAAGCGGTGCGGCACCTCGCGCATCACCGCACTCGTCCAGGCCGTCCTCACCCTCGACGTGACCTGCTCAAGCCGAGGTTGGAAAAGGCTCGCTGTATGGGTGCAGTCCCTGGAAAACCGCGTCTTCGGAGAACTGGGAGGCAGCCTGCCACGGTTCGTGACTGCCGACGGCGGCCTTCCACCGTTCGAGGACACCGTGCAGGATCGCTTCGCTGTCCATCGTGCGGTTCGTCAGGTTCGCGAGACGACCGCGATCCTCGGCGTGTGGAACCCGGCCTGCACGATGCTCAACCCGACGGGCCCCGCCACGGCGGCACACCGGAACCGGCCCCCATGTGAGCGCCCCGGCGACGCGGCCCCCGAGCGAAGCCACGCACACGGAGGACACCGGCAGGCAGCGGGCTTGCCGGGGCCGGTGCCCCCGCGCCATGCCGTTGTCGGCTCGCGTACCCGGCGTTTGGCGAGCGTGTACCCGGCGTCGACGACGGCCGGCGAGGGGCTCCCGACTCGCCGTACCAGGCGAGGTCCGGTGGCATCCGAATGGTGTCGGGCGGGCGTGCCGGGGGACGAGGGAGCCCGGAGTGCCGGGGTGTGGACGAGCTTCCCTTGCCCGCCCTCAAGCATCAGCTCAGCGTGCCGATACCGCTGTCGGCTTCGGAAGCGTGCAGCCCGTGGCCGACAGGTTGAGCTTGTTGCCCGTCGTGAAGCAGGCGGGGATGCCGTAGGTCTCCTGGGCGTATCCGATCCCCTTGCGGATGGTGACGGCCCCCTGCTCGTTTACCTCGCAGGGGTTGTCGAGGGTGCAGCTTTCACCGCTCTCGTTGGTGGTGTTGTTGATCGCCGTGACCTGGCCGGTCGTCGTGTCGATGACCGGGGAGCCCGAGGTGCCCCCGATGACCTGGCACTCCGGGGTGTAGCGGACGGCGTCCTTCCATGTCCACTGGCCCTCCTTCAGGCGGTACGCGAATCCGTCGACGGAGCAGGAGTAGACCCGCTTCCAGTAGCCGGAGACCACGTCGATCGCGTGCCCCTGCACCGGGTGGGTCGCGGACAGCGTCAGCGGCGCGATTCCCGTGGACTGCTGTATCTGGGCGTAGGTCTTGGTCAGTTGGTAGAGCGTGACGTCCGTGTCGGTCATCGTCGCGTAGACGACTTTGTTCGCCTTGAGTGTTCCGGCGGTGCCGGCCGTGGCGTTGAGCAGCGTGAAGCTGCGGGTGGAGGACTGGTTGGTGATGACCTGACCCGCGCTCGGGAAGCCAGTTTCGAGGCAGTGGCCGTTCGTCATGACCAGCCCCGGGTCCGTCGCCTGCGAGTTCGGCATGCGGACCAGGGAGCCTGAGCAGTTGCTGAGCGCCACGGTGCCGGCGAAGGAGGCGGCTGTCACCGTGGCCGGCGTACTGTCAGCGTGCACGGCGGCCGTCGCGGCAGTGGGGGTCGCCCCGCTCGCGCGGTCGGGTGCTGCGACTGCCGTGCCCGTGGTGCCTACGAAGGCGACGGCACCGAGGGCCACGGCGGTGAGGGTGGCGAGGAGAGGCTTGCGCATAGTGATGGTCGGTCCTCTCGGTTCGGCCCGGGAGCCGTGTGGCCCCCGGGCGGCGAAGGGTGACCGCATTGTCGGCGTACAGCCAAGTTCCCCGCTACCCCGCCACTCCGTCCTGGCCATTTCCGCTCCCTTGACGGCCACCGCACCGGGACTGTTTCCCTCGGCCATGCGCACACGAAGGCCGACCGTTCCGGCGCCTTGAGCTCGTCACACGGTCATGTCGAGGTGCTCTGGTGAGGTGTGACCGGTGTGACGATTCCGTCGTTCGAGGGGTGTGGGGAACGGGCCGTCGATCGTGGACGACGAGTTGTGGGAGCTGATCGAGCCTCTGCTGCGGTCCTGGCCCGAGAGGGTGTCCGGCCTGAAGCCGGTGCTCTATCGGCTGTGTCCGCAGGGCATCCTGTGCGTGCTCTCCAACGACATCAGCCGGCAACTGCTGCCACTGGAGAAGGGGTTCCGCTCCGGACAGACCTGCTGGCGCGGACCGGGCCGGTGGCATGAAGCCGACGTCATCGCCCAGCCGTACCGCCTCCTGCTCGCCGAGCTTCACGCGGCGGCCGTTTTTGTGCGTGAATCAAGACCACGCACGTCCGCACCGCCGACGGGATCGTCGACGGGTGGGCGCCCGGCCGCGGCCGTCTCGCCGGTCTGCCCGGCGCGCTCCTGGCAGGGGAGCGGCACGAGGGCACTTGGCGGTGCGTGGGCAGCGTCGGTACCGGGTGGAGCGACAGGGAGCGCACCACCTTCGCAGCCCTCCTCCGCGTTGCCGCAGCGACGAGTGCCCGTTCGGCGAGGCACCGGGGGCCGGTGCACGATGGGCGCTGCCCCGCCTGGTCGGCGAAGCCCGCTACGCGACCCGTACCCGCTGCGGACGGGGCGAGGAGGATCAGGGCGGGTGTCCGGTCGCCGTAGTGCGCTGACCGATTTGAGCCGCCGTTCATGGCGGCCAACGTGCGCAGCAGCGGGCCCACGCGGCGGCGGCGACGCTTGCGCGGCGGCCACACGGCCGTCGACGCCAATACCAGTGCGCTGGGCGGCCTCGGCCTGGGCGGCGCCCGTACGCAGCCCAGGCGAGCAGCACTGACGTGTCGTAGGCCGACGTGCGGATCAGTGCCATGCCGGACCTGTGGGAGCCGTCCTCCGTGCGAGGTACGCGCAGGTGTCCACTGTGTGGTGACGATTCCAGGCCGCTGGATCCGTAGCGCCCGGAGCAGCCGCGGTGCTCCGACTGCGGTTCAGGGAAGGAGACTTCGCGCGGCCATTGGCGCGGTTGCTCTGGTCTGCGGCCAGGGTGTTGCCGCGGTGCAGGGGAATGCGTGGCTCACTCTCGCCCTGGGTGCCCTGACAACCGTGTGCGCGGTGCTCGTCTACGGGTGGGTGGTGCGGCGGACCGAGCGTCGGCCGTCCGTGGAAGTGGCACTGGCAGGTGCCGGGGCAGCGATCGGCCGGGAACGCTGATCGGCGTCGCGGCGCTTGGGGCGGTCAGCACGGATTACGCCGGCCACGACCCGGCCGGCGGCTACATCCAGCCACTCGTCGACCTCGTCGACACCCACGGCACCACCACCATCCTCCGAGCCATCGACCAACTCGACGACGAACACACAGTCGAGGTGACCGTCTGCACCGCCCACAAAGCCAAAGGGCGCGAATGGCCACGCGTACGAATCGCCGACGACTTCACCCCGCCGCCGGGCAGCGAGGAGCACGACGACAAGGGCCAGCCCCTCCCCGGACCCGTCGACGACGGTGAAGCCGGGCTCGCCTACGCAGCGGTCACACGAGCCCGAAACCGCCTCGACATCGGGGGCCGTGCGTGGATCAACCACCACCCCGACGGCAGTCCCGCATGACCCGGGGAAGACCGCTCACTGCCGCAGCACCTCTATTCACAACCGACCCCCGTCGCCGACCTGGTCGAGATGGCGTCTGTAGCCGGGGTCCCCGGCGTAGATGCATGTGTCGCCGGTGAGAGCGGCAGAGAGGTGGGTGTCGCCCTGCGGCATCGAGTCCGACCGGGCCAAGGGAGTGCAAGGGCCGTGCCCTGCACACAGTGGTGCTCACCGCATAGCGGACATCGTCCGGCGGGGCGCGGGCCGCCCGCGGCGGAGCCCGCCTAACGTACGGGAAGCACGTCACTTGCCCGGGAGGTTCCGTGCCCCGTACTCACTCGAAGAGATTCACGCGTCACTTCGAAGCCATCGAACCACCGCGCAACGCCGAGGTCGTGATCGGCGTGGTGTCAGTGACGGTTTTGGTGATGGCCCTCGGTGCCCTGTCGCCATCCCCGGTATGGCTTCTGGGGCTGCTTGTGTTCCTGCCGGGGACGGCGTCGGCGCTGTGCACCGTACGCCAGACGGAGTTTGTGTCTGCGTGGACCACGCTCGTGGTCACCGTCAGCGTGCTGGCAATTCAAGGTGGCGGGCGTTCGTGGCTCAACACGATCCTGATGGTGCTGCTCACCCTGGCCCTGGGTGCGGCCTCCGTCTACGCCTGCCACCGTCGTATCCACCGTGAGCACGAGATGCTGCGGCTACGCTCCACCGCCGCGGCGATGCAGCGCCACATCCTGCGCCCCCTCCCGCTGCTCACCGACGACGTCCTGGTCGATGGCGTGTACGAGCCCGTGCAGGAGGACCGGCTCGTCGGCGGCGACATCTACGACGTCGTCGTCTCTCCATGGGGGTCCCGGGTTCTGATCGGCGATGTCCAGGGCAAGGGCCTGCCCGCAGTCGGCGCCGCGTTCGCCGTCATCGGCGCCTTCCGCGAGGCGGCCCACCGGGAGCCCACCCTGACCGCGCTCGTCGACGCCCTCGATGCCTCCGTCGTACGGCACAACTCCTACGCCGCACAGACCGGCGACGACGAACGGTTCGTCACAGCGCTCATCGTCAACGTCGACGCGCACGACGAGGTACAAGCCATCAACTGCGGTCACATTCCCCCGCAGTTGCTGCACGACTCCACCGTCATCACACCGGCTCTCGACTCCGGCGTCCCCCTCGGTCTCGCCGAACTCGCAGCCGAACCCGCGACCGTCGACTGGTTCGCCTTCCCGCCCGGCGCGACGTTGCTGCTGACCACCGATGGGCTCACCGAGACCCGCGCCGCCGACGGCACGTTCTACCCCGTCACCGAACGCCTTGCCGAGCGCGCGTCGCTCTCTCCCACCGAGCTGCCGCACGCGCTCTACGACGACGCGCGCGCGTTCGCCGGAGAGGGCGGCCAGCACGATGACGTCGCGGTTCTGTCCGTCCGACGGTCACCGCACCGCTGAGCGCGACATGGCGCACGTACATGCACACAACACGCGCCCCGCTCACGCCCACTCGGCGGATCAGGCCGACAGTAACCTGCTGCGCTCGAAGCCGGTGTGCCGCGCAACACACCCACGCAGCGGCACGCGGACCTGAAGAATGAGTTCTACGACAAGTTCCGCGCGCGGGGTGGCACACCGGACAGCGAGTGGCGTCTGCGCAAGCAGATCCACCGGTTCAAGGAACTACGAGCTGCCGACGCGGAGGAGATCGCCCGGCTCGAGGCCGACGTCGAGGCACTGGCGGGTGCCCTGCACCAGGCCACAATGGAGAACAGCCACCTGCGCCAGCAGCTTGCCGACCGTCATGCCGTGATCCGCGAGCTGCCTACACAGGCCCCGATCGGCAGGTAGTCGGCCAGCCGCCGAAAACGCAGCCGGCGGCAGCGTTCGTTGCGGCCGGGGTCTTGGAGAGGTCGACGGTTTGTTCCTCGGAGTGTCGCGGGCGGGACAAAGTAACAGGTGCATGGGATCAGTCGGTGTCGAGGCCGTCGATCAGGCGGTTGAGGAACCGGGTGAAAGTGGCTTCGGGGGTGAGGGCGCGTCCGGGGGCGGAAAGGACTTCGGCGAGTTCCGGGTGGCAGCCGTCGGCAGCGACAGCGGCGAGGTAGCGGGCCTCGGCCGCGGCCCGGTTCGGGGATTGTGAGGCTGCGGCCTGCGCGATCTCGTGGGTGACGTGTCCGGCCACGAATGCGGTGAGCTGGGCGAAGGCCTCCAGCTTCGCCGCACCGTCCAGCCCGGTGGGCCGCAGGACGGCGAGCGCGTGTTCCAGGAAGGCCAACGTGTTGGGGCCCGGAACGCGACGGGTGGACAAGGCGGCGGGCAGCCAGGGGTGGCGCAGCATGTGTGCGCGCTGCAGGTGGGCGATGGTCTTCAGATCGGCACGCCAGTCGCCGCTGGGTGGCTCCGTGACGGTCAGTTCGCCGCTGACGTGGTCGACCATCAGTTCCAGCAGTGTCTCCTTGTCGGGGGCGTAACTGTAGAGCGACATGGCACCGGCTCCGACCTGGGCGGCCACCTGCCGCATGGTGACCGCTTCGAGCCCTTTGCCGTCCGCCAGGGTGACGGCTGCCACGGTGATCTCCTCCCGGCTGAAGGAGGGCCTGCGGCCCCTGCGGGGCTCGGTGGGACGCAGCCAGAGCTGTTCGGGGTCGACGCCTGCGGCGCCGGACCCTCCGTCACGGGACACGGTCTCGCGCTCCTTCCCCTGGTTGTTGAGGCTGCCCTTGCGAAGGTCATCCAAGCATCCTCTATTCTCGTACACCGTACGGAATAGAGGAGGGGAACAATGCCACCACGCACGCCCGACGCCGTGGCCGGACCGGCCTGGGTGCCACCTGCCGGAAAACCGCCACTGTCCTCACGGATGATGAGAGCGACATGGCGGGGCCTGTCGGCGAAACGGCATGAGGTCGGATGGGAACCGGGGCTGGCGGTGCCGGCCGCCGACGGCAGCCCGTTGATCACTGATCACTACTTCCCGCGTGCGGAGGGCGACTTCCCAACCCTCCTGGTCCGCTCCCCTTATGGCCGGGGCCTGCCATGGTCTCCCCAGTACGGCCTGCTCTTCGCCGAACAGGGCTTTCACGTGGTCCTGCAGAGCTGCCGCGGCACCGGCGGTTCGGGCGGTGCGTTCGACCTGTGGCGCAACGAGGCCGCCGACGGGCAGGCCGCGGTGTCGTGGCTGCGCGAGCAGCCCTGGTTCAACGGAACACTGGGGACTGTCGGCCCCAGTTACCTGGGCTACGTGCAATGGGCCCTTGCCCTGGATCCGCCGCCAGAACTGAAGGCAATGGTGGTGCAGGTGGGCCTGTATGATCCCTACGCCCTGTTCCACACGGACGGTGCACTACACCTGGAGAACGCCCTCGTTGTCGGTATGGGCATGACCTACCAGCACCAGGGCATGGGACCGTTTCTGAGGGCGACGCTGCGCCTTCAGTGCCGCTTGCGTGACGCCACCACCGCGCAGCCCTTGCGCGGGGCGTACGTGTCCGCCCTCGGGGGCGAGGTGCCCTGGTTGGACGACGTCATGACGCACCCGGACCCCAAGGACGCGTACTGGCACGGCGCGTCGCTGGCGGAGGCAGCGGAGCGGCTCAGCGTGCCCACGAGTCTGATCACCGGATGGCATGACGCGCTGGTCGACCAGACCTTCGAGCAGCATGACCGGCTGCGTCAGGCCGGATGCGAGACCGCTCTGCTCGTCGGCCCCTGGACCCACACCTCCGCCCTGCAACAGGGGTGGCCCGAGGTGTTCGCCGAGAGCCTCGCGTGGCTGCGCGCCCACCTGTGCGCCGACCCCTCCGGCCTGCGCCCGACCGCGGTGCGCGTGCATGTCGGCGGCGAAAACGCCTGGCGGGACCTCGACGAGTGGCCGCCGGCCGCGGCTGCCACCTCGTGGTACCCCATCTCCGGCGGGCATCTCACCCGGCAGGCCCCCACGGACTCCGAACCCCTGACGTCATTCCGCTACGACCCGGCCGACCCCACCCCGTCCCTCGGCGGCCCACTGCTCTCCCGCACCGCCGGCCCCCGCGACAACAGCACCCTGGAAGCTCGAGACGACGTTCTGACATTCACCAGCCCCCCACTGACCGAGCCCCTGGACATTCTGGGCCCAGTCTCCGCTCGGCTGAGCATCTCCACGGACACCGGCCACGCCGACGTCTTCGCCCGCCTGTGCGACGTGGACCCACAAGGCCACTCCGTCAACATCTGTGACGGACTGGGACGGTTTCGGACGACTGAACATCTGCCGTCGCAGGTCACCGTACCGATGAGCTCCATCGCCCATCGCTTCGCCGTCGGGCACCGCATACGCTGGCAGATCAGCGGAGGCGCCCATCCGCGCTATGCACGGAATCCCGGCACCGGGGAGCCGCCGGTGGACGCCACCACCTTCGCACCGGTGCGCATGGCACTCCACACGGACTCGGCATTGCTGCTTCCCCGCAGCCCCGGGCTCACGTGATTCTCCAGCCCTGCGGGAAAGGCTGACGAGCCGGGCCGTCAGGCCCGGCTCACTCCTCGGCGCCCTCCCCATCGCCCGTCCAGGTCAACGGCGTCCAGGTTGCCCAAGGGTCGCAGACCTCCGCCAGCGGGGAGAGAAGCGCGGAACCTGCAGCGGCCCATGTGGTCGAGGTTCGCGTGACGCAGCAGGGAGAGCAGGCCGCATCCTCGTCCAAGACGTTGTGCAACGCGCTTCGATGGGCAGGGATCGCAACAGGGCATGACGACGGCGTTCAGGTAGCGGGACGTTCACAGCTTCCTCCAGGCCGTACTTCCCTTCAACCTGGCAATTGCATGGCGGTGGACGAGGGCGGACAGGGTCAGGGCCTGTCCGGCGGATCTTGCCGGACAGGCTCCTGGTCCCGAGGAGGGCTCAGGATCGTCGCGGGGATCAGGCACAAGCCTCCATCGACGTGTCGGGGCGTCATGCCCAGTACGGCACCGTAATTGCGCATGGTGTCCAGGTCCCCGTCGGGAACCTCTGCTGTACGTCCTTGAACAACCGCAATGCCTTGTAGCCGCGCGGGAGGGCGTATCCCGGCAGGACGATCCGGGCGCCGTTGCTCATGGCGAGCGAGACGATCGCCCGGTCTCGGTTTGAGGGGAGCGCGGCCCACAGGCGGCGATCTGCGCTTCTCGGGGCACTGGGGGGCGACGGCTCGGGTCGGGCCTCATCGAACGCTGCCTCGCCGGCTGCACGCGGCCGATCTGGGCGAACAGAGTCTGATCCACGGGCAGTTCAACGGAGGGGAGACGCGGCCGGTGGACACGGTGGGAAGGGTGTTCCGCTCGGCCCGGGCCGGGTCGCGGTGAGCATTCGCCAATGCCGCGCGGGTGTGTCGAGGAGATCGCAGTCCCGCCCGCCGGTCGGGAGAGGGGGATGCTCGCTGCGGGCGTGGAGGCGCTGACGTGATCATCCAAAGCCGGCGGATATATTTCGTAGCTCGATATATGCTCGACGCATGACAAGACAGAACCCGTCCTTGACGGAACCGCAGTACTTCATCCTTGCTGCGCTCATGGACGGGCCGTTGCACGGTTACGGCATCATCAAGGCTGCCGAGCAGGCCACCGACGGGCGGCTCCGGATCGCTGTCGGCACTCTCTATGGCGCGCTGGAGCGGTTGGAGCGGGCCGGGCTGGTGGCCGCCGGCCATGAGGAGATCGTGGACGGGCGGGCGCGGCGCTACTACCGGCTCACGGAGGACGGCACCGAGGCGCTCGGCAGGGAGGCGCTGCGGATGCAGCAGGCAGCGGCCGTCGTCATCGGACGCTCGCGGGATGTCGGAGCGGCCCCGGCATGAACCGTTTGCTGCTTGCGGCCTATCCCGAGCCCTACCGTTCCCGGCAGGGTGAGGAGTTGCTGGCCTGCCTGGCCGAGGCGTATCCCGGTCGTTCCTGGCCCCCGCCGCGGGAGGTCGTCGCCTTGGCGCGTGCCGGGGTGCACGCCCGCGCTCGTGCCGTCGTCGACGACACGGCCCGGCCGTGGTGGCTGGACGGCATCCATCTGACCGCTCTCGTCCTCGCCGCGCTGGCGCTGGTGCCGTACCTGCAGGATGTTTGGCACTGGGGACTGCACATCGATCCCGGCCGGCATGCCATCGCCTTCCACTTCTCCGGCTGGTACCCGTGGGCACAAGGTCCCGGCACGCGGACACGGCTCCTGCCCTACGGGCTGCTGCCGCTGCTCTGCCTGATCGCCCTGCTGCGCGGTAAGCCGTGGATCGCCCTGCCGGCCGCAGCTGCGATGATCTGCGTCGGTGCCACGTTCAACAGCAATACGTTCTTCGGCGACGAGGGCAAGGTGGGCCTGGGCTACTACGGGCTGGGCGCCCCGATAACGGCCCGTGACCTGGTGCTGTCGGGGGCACTGTGCACCGCGTGCGCCGTTCTGGCGGTCTGCCGTCCCAGCCAGCTGCGACGCCACTCGTACCGCTGGCTGGTCCCCGTCGTGCTCGCCATGTTCGTGGCCGGGGGCCTGCACATCATCTCCATCAGTCCGGCCTTCCAGCGCGGCCTGTTCGCACTCGAAGTCGCCGCGCTGATCGCCGCGTGGGTGGTGACGGCCGCCACCGGGGATTACCGGTGGCTGATTCCCGTCGCAGCGTTCGCGTTCATCCGCACGCAGGCGATCGTCATCCAGCCGAACTGGTTCATGCAGTCCCTGCCGGACCTCGTCGTCCTCCTCCTCCTGATCGCACCCCTCCCGGCCCTGGCGATCGCCGCCCAGCGCAGGCAGAGCCGGGCGCTCCTCGAATAGGAGCAGATCCCCGGTGGACCGGCCGAGCCTGTCGGCCCATTGCGTGCCAGAGGAGGCACGTGACCGAACCGCTGCCGACGGACATAGAGAGAAAGCAATGACTCAGCAAGATCGCTCGACACTGTCCACGCACCCGGACACCCCCGACCAGGTCCCGGGAGCCACGGCCGAACGCAGCCCTTCGCGGACGATACGGCCACGGATCTCAGCTCTGCTGTGCCTCGTGGGGTTCCTGGCGGTCTACCTGATCGCCGTCTGTACCCCGTTCGGGCAACGGGCGGAAAATGCCCTGTTCAACAGTAACGGCGCCAACCCCGCATGGATCTACGACTGGTCGGGGACGGCTTACGATTCGCCGGCCCTGCCGCCCCTGGACCAGACCGCGATGCCCACCCTGCTCGTGGGCATTGCGGTCATCGCGGCCGTCACCCTGGTCCGGAGGTGCTGGTGGCAAGGCTGCGCGGCGGCCGGAGTCGTCATGGCCACGCTCGGGAGCAAGGAACTCACCAGGATGATCCTGCCCCGCCCCGACCTGGTTGGCGCGCACGTCAGCCTCACCGAGCCGAGCTTCCCCAGTGGGCACGTGGCCATCCCCGCCGGGCTGGCCCTCGGCGCCGCCCTCATCGCTTCCCCCCGCATCCGCCCCTACGTCACCGCGGCCGGCATGCTGTGGCTCGCCGTCACCGCCGGCGCCGTCCAGGCCACCTACCACCACCGGCCCAGCGACGTGCTGGGCTCCACACTGCTGGCCTGCGCCTGCTACAGCCTCGCGGCCCGGCTGCTGCCACCCGCCGCCGCACCAGACGTCACGCGGCGCCCTCGTGCGCTGCCGGCCATCGCCCTCGCACTGTCAGCGGCCGGCGCGCTCGTCGCCGGCGCGCGGGACGACTCCGTCACACAATCGCTGGTCTTCGCGGCAGCGGCCTTCCTGTGCGCGGCCCTGTTCTGGTTCACCACAGCGGAGGGGCCGGCACACACCGCTTGTCGCACACGCCCCGCACGGGGGTGACCACCCGGCCTGGCTCCGGGCGAGAACCGGCGGTCCGACGCCACCGCCCAGTCGTAGAAGCCGTCGACGCCCGAACGGGGATGCGCTCCCGCCCGGAGTGTCCTCCCGTAGTCCGGTCAACGGGCCGGTGCCTGCGGCCGGCGCAGCCGACCGCGATGTGTAGCGGGTACTGGGCGGCGCTGGGGCCACGGGCGTAGGACTGGGCCTGGGCGACGGTGGCGGTGAGTATCTGCCGGATGCCGGATGCCGGATGCCGGATGCCGGATGCCGGATGCCGGGGTACGGCTAGCCGATGTTTCCGGCGGGTCAAGCCCCCACCTCCGCCTCACCCACGCCTCATGCCGTCAACGCTCATACATGGACGGCGGCGAGGAAAATCGGTACACCTGAGAGCCTTTGGGGCTTGCTTGAACCGTATGCGCGGATGACGTGCACGTACGGTTCTGAGGAGGCCGGGGTCCGGCAATGGACTCCGGCTACCCGACAACAGTTACGGGTCGTGTGCGCGTTGTAGGCGATGGTCGTGGGGTGGTCAACAACTGCATGGCGCTGTCTGGTCGGAAGCTGCGGATGGGGCTTCTCGGTGCGGTCGGTCAAGGCAGGATCTCGACGTACCCGTCGGTTCCGTGCACGCGGATCCGCTGCCCGTCCCGGATCAGCCGGGTAGCCTGCTCCACGCCCACGACGGCCGGCAAGCCGTACTCCCGGGCGATCACTGCGCCATGGGTCATCTGGCCGCCCACCTCCGTCACCAGGCCCGCGATTCCGACGAACAGCGGCGACCAGCTGGGGTCCGTGAAGGTCGTCACCAGGATGTCGCCCGCTTCGAGATCGGCCTCCGCCATGTCAAGGATGACGCGGGCCCTTCCCTCGATGGTCCCGGCGGAAACCGGGAGGCCGATCAGGGCGCCGGACGGCACGTCGTCGCGCCGGTACGCCCCGGTGACGGCTTCACCATCCGATGTGAGTACCCGGGGAGGTGTGAGCGCGTGGTACGACCGGAACGCATCCTTGCGCTGCTGGACGAGCTGGTCATCCACCTGGTTCGAGCGCACGACGTCGCGGAGTTCCTGGAACGTGAGGTAGAAGATGTCCTCCTTCTCAGGAAGCACGTCAGCCTGCACGAGGCGCTCGGCCTCTTCCAGCAGGGCCTGCTTGTAGACGAAGGAGCGGCTGACGATGCCGTACTTCGGGTACTCCCGGTACCCGATGAAGGTTCTTACCCGGTCGATCATCCGCTTGGCCTCGTCGGCTTTCCGGTCCCCGTCCGGCAGGGCCCGCAAGCGTGACAGCACATCCTCTTCCTTCATCCGCGCCTTCTGCCGCCCTTGCTCGAAGCGCCGCTCGGCGGCGCCGGGCTCGAAGATCCTGACGTTGTCGAGGATCACGGGCACGAGCGTGGTGGGGCGCTCGCGCCAACGTGGCCTCGTGATGTCGATCTCGCCGACGCAGCGCATGCCGTACCGATCGAGGTAGGCCTCCATGGCGTCGCGCGCTTCGGTCCCGCCCGCGAGCTTCACCAACTCGTCCAGGAAGCCCTCGTCCTCGACGCCCTGCAGGAACGCCACCACCTCCGGATGCGGGCGGATCACGTCCGCGACATCGAGCAGCGCCAGTCCCATCTCCGACGTGACGTTGTCGGGGGCCGAC
The DNA here is from genome assembly GCF_900091955.1 of Streptomyces sp. Ncost-T10-10d. Classification (GTDB taxonomy): domain Bacteria; phylum Actinomycetota; class Actinomycetes; order Streptomycetales; family Streptomycetaceae; genus Streptomyces. Next base: position 7,037 of record NZ_FMDF01000085.1, on the reverse strand, counting down.
AGCGTCAGCGTGTCAGCCACGTTCTTCTCGCCCAGCCACTCCTGCAGCTTGTCGTTGAGCCACCAGGTGGCCTCCATCCCCGCCATGATCGCCTGCAGGTTCAGCGGATCACCGAGGACTCGCTTGTGCTCCTCGAAGGCCTCCAGCAGGAAGTCGAACAGCGCTGGTCCGGTCTTCGTCCGGATATCGCGCTCCAGGGCGGCGATGGACACCTGGCTGCGTTCGATCAGCTCGGTGACGATGGCGGGATCGGTCTCGAGCGGGGCGGACGCACCGCCGGCCGACGGCACGCCGGGACCCATGTCCGGGAGCGACGGGACGAAATCGTCGCGGTCGAGGACGGTCTCCAGAGCGTCCCTGATCAGCGGATCGCCTCTCCCGATGGCGTCCAGGAGGCCGGCACGGCTCGCGGGCGAGGCCAGACGCCGGGTGACGTCGACGAACAGCCTCCCGCCGGCCTCGTGCATCGGCACCATGGCCGTCAGCTGCCACATGGAGAGCCCCAGGGGCTTCATGGGGTCGGTCATCATCTGCCCATGACCAACGGAGACGTAGACGTGATTCTCCTGGTCGCCGGTCTCGGGAATGGGGAACAGCGTCGTGATCGGCCGGCTCTGAACGATCTGGAAGCCATCATCGACCAGGCACCATTCGATGTCCTGCGGGCGGCCGAAGTGCGCTTCGATCTGCCGTCCGAGCTGCACGAGCCGCACGACCTGCGCATCCGTCAGCGCCGGCTGCTCCTGCCGCTGCGAGTCGATCGCCACTTCCTGCGTACCGCCAGTCGGCAGGGCGTGAACGGCACGCTGTTTGGCGGCGATCGCCTTGGCGACGACTTCACCGTGTCGCACCTTGAAGACGTCCGGGTTCACCAGGCCGGAGACCAGGGCCTCGCCGAGGCCGAAGCCGGCGTCCACGGTGGCGTCCTTCCGGTTGCCCGTGACGGGGTCGGCCGTGAACAGGATGCCGGCCGCACGCGGGAAGACCATCTGCTGAACGACCACGGCCATGTGGACCGTACGGTGGTCGATGCCGTTCCGCTGGCGGTAGGTCACGGCCCGCTCGGTGAACAGTGAGGCCCAGCACCGGCTGACGTGCTGGAGGATCGCCGCCGGCCCTACGACGTTCAAATACGTGTCCTGCTGGCCGGCGGAGGAAGCCGTCGGCAGGTCCTCTGCCGTCGCGCTGGATCGGACGGCGTAGGCGGCCTGCTCGCCGAGCTGGGCGAGCGCGCGGTTGATCGCCGCCGCGAGATCGTCCGGGATGGCAATCCCTTCGATGGTCCGGCGAATCTCCGCGCTGAGCGTTCGGATCGCCTCCCGGTCGTCCGGGTTCAGGCGCGACAGCTGATCGAGCCGATCGTCGATCGACGGCGCTTCCGCCATGATCCGCCGGAAGGCGTCCGTCGTCACGCAGAAGCCGGCCGGCACCCGAATGCCTTCGATCCGCGACAGCCCGCCCAGGTGCGCGCCCTTGCCGCCGACGATCGCGACCTGCGTCTCGTCAACCTCTTGGAGATCCCACACGTACTGCTCGCTCATCGCGATACCTCCGAGGCAGTCGTGTCCCGTTGCACTGCACTGGCCGATCGGATCACCGGCGCCTCCAGCTCTGTCGCACCTCTTGTCAGGCACGTCCTCGTCTCTGGCTGCCCTCCCTCTGACGAGTCGGCCGACCGCTCCGCCCAGTCGTGCGGCGCGCACCTCCGCACTACCGCCCCGAGCGCTCGCGACCCTGCCGGTCCCACCGCTGGTTCGACGTCACCGCGTCCCCCATACGTCGACAACACACGCACGTCGCGCCCCCACTTCTGCAGGTTGTGGCCTCGGCCGACGATTTTGCGCCACCACCCGGGTCTTGCCGCAAGCCCCCCGGTGCGCTATAAGTTGAGAACGGCAAGGAGAGAGATCTCCTTGCCATTTCCTTTTGCCGTCCGCCGACACTGACAAGCTTCTCGCGAAGCGGTGGCGCGCCGCGTACGGGTAAGCGTCGTCCCCAGAAACGAACCAGAACCCGGCACGCAAAAAGTCCCCGACTGTCGGCGGCGGCTGAATGCTGACACCGTCAACATCCAATGAGGGCTCATGCAAGATCGAGGCTGGTGCTCTGATCAGGGCGGCTTTGTCCTCGTGGGAGTACTCGTCCAGTTCCTCGTTGGTGCCCCAGTACAGTCCGTGCTGATCCGCTGCCACCCTGCCGAGCCGGTTGTCAACAGGCCGGTCAGGATGCTGGAGGCTCCGACTGATCAGAGTCCGGACGAGTGATGCGAGCGTTCCCGGCCGGGTCGAGCCGACTGGCCACTGCGACACAGTGAATGCTCCCAGGCCAGCAGGACCTCGCTGATATCAGGGTCGGCTTCGGCCAACGAAGCCGCCGAAGCCCCGCCCTGCAAGGTGTCGTCGACGAACCGGCATAACAACGTCACGGCCTGGCGGTAGCCGGTGGCCGTGCCCACCCGCCGACTGGTGACTTCGACGTATTCCACCCATTCATCCGCCAGTTGCTGGGCCAGTACCCGGCAGGTGAACGCAGCCGGGTCGAGCACCAGCGTCCTCTTTCTGCCCCGCGCGTCCGACGCGACCACCTGCCGGGCCCCGATCCTCGGCGGGCCGGCCTCAGCGTCCTCGTGCCGGAAGCCCCGACGTCGTTCACCCCTTCGCGGCATGGTCGGCCTCCTTCCGCGCCTGAAGCGCCCTCACCGCGATCTCGGCGTAGGTGTCGCCGCCGTTCGCCGCCCACTGCTCGAACGCAGCCGCGACGTAGGTCATCGGATCCTCCAAGTAGCGCGGGTACTCGTAGGTGACGGCCGGGCTGTTACGGCCAAGGCGGCGGGCTGACGATCAGCAACGGGTTGAACGCCAGGTGCCTTCACGGTCTCGGTCCTGTCGGCGTCCTCGCAGCCGACGGCGCGAGTAGTCGATCTCAACCACAACGAACAGGTCCTGGCGACGCCGCTCCAGGGCGCGGGCCATGCCCTCGGCCATCTCCGGCCGCTCAGCTTGCCCGGCGCCACGTACGGCGAAATGTCGCCCACCGCCCATGTCCACGCCGACGGACAGACAGCCGTCTGGGCTGGAGGATGAGGAGCCCGGTCAGTGAAAAGAGGGCTGGTGATCGTACGGAAGCCGGAGACGCATATCCGGTGGCAGCAGAGCCCGCGGGGGAGCCATCCACAACAGCGTTACCTGCGTGAACTCACCTCCCGTTTGCCATTCCTAGGACTCCTAGGTTAAACCTAGAGCCCCTAGGATAATGTGGAGGGCGCATGGTGCGGGCAGGGCTGACGGCGGAGCGGGTGACGGCCGCGGGCGCCGAGCTGGCGGACGAGGTGGGACTCGGTCAGGTGACCATGTCGCAGGTGGCGCGGCGGCTCGGCGTGAAGGACGCGAGTCTCTACACCCACGTCCGCGGCCTGGAGGATCTCCGCGGACGGATCGCGCTGCTCGCGGCGGACGAGAAGACCATCCGTATCGCGGAGGCGACCGCCGGATGCGCGGGCAAGGACGCGCTGGTCGCGTTCGCCAACGCCTGGCGGGAGTACGCCCACCGGCATCCGGGCCGCTACATGGCAACGCAGACCACGATCCAGATCGACCCTGAACTGGCCGTCAACGCGCCCGGACCGCGGCGCGCAGTCGAGCTGACCTACGGCATGCTGCGCGGCTACGGACTGGCCGAGCCGGACCTGACCGACGCGGTCCGGTTGCTGCGCAGCACGTTCCACGGGTTCGTTGCCCTGGAGGCTGCGGGTGGGTTCGCGCACCAGCGTTTGCCGCAGCATTCCTGGGACCGCGCCCTCGACGCCCTGCACACCCTCCTGGAGCACTGGCCCCCGTCCCGAGAAGGAGAGTCCTCATGACCGACCCGACCATCGGCAGCCTGCGCGTGAACGGCGCGACTCTGCACTACGAAGTGCGCGGTCACGGCCCGCTCCTGCTGCTGATTCCCGGAGGGACGGGCGGCGCGGCCTCCTTCGACGACATCGCCGACGACCTCGCGGCCGAATACACGGTCGCTACCTACGACCCGCGCGGGATGTCCCGAAGCACGCTGGACGACCCCGAGGCCGAGCAGAGCGTGGGCGAACACGCCGACGACGCGTTCCGAATGCTGGAACTGCTGTCGCCTGGTGAGCCCGCCCGGGTGTTCGGCGCCAGTTCGGGCGCGATCGCCGCCCTGCACCTGCTCACCGCCCATCCCGAACGCGTCGAACGCGTCGTGGCGCACGAGCCCCCGGCGGTAATGGTCCTGCCGGATGCCGCCGACCATCGCGAGCTCATCGTCCGTGTGCAGGAGACGTTCCGCAGGCAAGGGCTCATGCCGGCGATGGCCGTGTTCGCCGCGGGACTGAAGAAGGATGGCGACACCATCGAGCCGAAGGCCGAGATCGAGCTTCCGCCACAGGCGGCGGCGAGGGCAGAGCAGACGATGGCCAACCTGCCGTACTTCGTCGGGCGCATTGTTCCCAGCTTCATGTCCTACAGCCCGGACATGAACCGGCTGGGGGCGCTGTCGGATCAGCTCGTGCTCGCCGGTGGCCAGGACTCACGTGGCGAGCTGGCCTACTGTCCGGCCGCTCTCCTGGCCGAGCGTCTCGGCATGGAGCTCCTGCACTTCCCCGGCGGGCACATCGGCCTGACCACGCATCCCGCACAGTTCGGCGAACTCCTTCGCAAGGCACTCCGCGCCCAAGGCTTGTCCCGTAACTGATCTTGAGGTTGATGCGCGCGGTCAGCGGCGATGAGATCCACTCTCCCCTATCCGGCGAGGGTGAGGTTGTGCAGGCGTGCGATGCCGAGCATGGCGTGGTGTACTCCGTCGCCCTTGAGGCGGCAGTCGCGGAGGATCTTCCAGTTCTTCACGCGGGCGAAAATGTGCTCGACGCGGGCCCGGACTTGTTTGTGTGAGCGGTTGTGTTCCTCTTTCCGAGCGGGGAGTTCCTCGCCTTTGCGTCGGCGGTGCGGCATCACCAGCCCGGTGCCGGGATAGCCGCCGTCGGCGATCGTGGTCGTCTGCCCGATGGCGGCCTTCGCGCCGGATTCCGCCCATGCTTTGCAGTCGTTGCGGTTGCCCGGCAGCGGCCGTCCGTCGACCACAACCAGGCGGGCGTCGGCGTCGATGACGGCCTGTTGGTTGGTGGAGTACCGATAGTTCTTGGACTGCTCGGCCACAGCGTGGTCGCGGGTGGGCACCAAAGTGCCGTTCACAATGAGCACGGTGCCCCTGCGGAACCGCTTGCGGGGCTGAAGCGCCAGCAACGGGCAAGGTGGTCGACTATGCGGTCCGCGGCGGACTTCGGGATACCGAACAACGGAGCGAGCTGACGCAATGTCAAGTTCATACACCAGTAAGCCGTGACCAGCAGGACGCGGTCGTCAAGCGAGAGGCTCCACGGTCGACCTGTCCGGCCCCGTCGAGCCCTCACGGCATAAGGCGGCCACCAACCTGGCAAAGCAGCGCGGGCTCGGTCCGGTGAACGGTGAAATCCAGGACGGCTCCGACGCCGTGATCACAGCAGCCACGCCTCGATAGTCTCACCGCGTCTGCACGCTCCATCCGGAACCTCAACGGCGGTCCCGGCGGGAGGGGCAAGCCTCGTGACGGACCCGGCATGCCTGGAACTGGCTCACCGCCTGGCCGACCGGGCCGATGCCATCTCCCGTAGTTGCTCCTCGACCGCAACCATCGAATCCCGGACCAAGAGCGATGGGAGCCCAGTCACTGACGCCGACCGGGGGATCGAAATCGTCCTCGCTCCTTGATCCGCCAGGAGCGTCCCGACGACGCGTTCATCGGTGACGATTTCGGCACCCATGGACACGGAAGACGGCGGTGGATCAACGACGCCGTCGACGACGCGGGCGCCGGTCCGTCGCCAGGCCGTGGTGACGGACCGGCGACCGATGTGATCCGGTAGGCGTCCAGGCTGATCAGCCGCTCCAGCGCCGGCAGTCCGGCGCGGGCGAGGACTACCGGGACGCCCCACCCGTGGACGGATCGGCGACCAGGCGGAAGAGGTCGCGCGTCGGGTGCACGTCGACCGGGATGCCCGTCCCGACTTCGATGATCTCCTCCCCGGCTACGAGGTGGCTCGTGGTGAACGGCGGCCGGCCCGGCACGGTGACCAGCATCCGGACCCTGGTGCAGCGGTCGTCCTCGCCGCACCACACGCGCTGTGCGGACGTGACCTTGCCCGTGACGCGCACGCCAGCCGTGTCCAAGTCGCGCCACACGCGCTGGTCCCGCACGGTGCCGACGATGGCCAGGACCAGGACGACCACGGTGAGAGGGGTCCAGACCAGGCCGGTCACAACGATGCCCAGCCTGTCGTCGTCGGGGACGTACCCGCCGATACCGGCCAGCAGGATCAGGGGACCGGCACACACGACCAGGAGCCCGAGCCCGGTCCAGATCGGCTGCTCGAAAAAGCCCGGCGGACGATTCATCGGACCTTCGGCCTCGGCTGTTCCACCGCTCGTCACAGTGTGGCCCGCCCACCGCCGGGAAGGGCGTCCGAAGTATTTCGCAAGCGTCCTGACACAGGCGGAGTCTAACGGACCTGATCCAGTCGCCGCGGGGGAACCGGACGTAGTGTGGGCCGATCGCGGCGGTGACTAACCGAACCGCTGGTGTCCAGCAACGCGTCCGGCCGGATCTCTATATTCTCACCGGCAAGCGCCAAGGGAAGACCCTGAGCCTGGCCAGCATCTCGGTGTACGTGGGCGATGAAGCCGTCGCCATTCCGTATCGGGTCTATCAAGATGAGCTGCCCGTCGTCGACGACTCCGACGCCGTGATCACACCAGACACCGCAAGATCATTCCAGCCGTGGCTTTTGCGGCAGCGACGGCCCGGACACCGCCGTGCCCCCAGTACCCGGGCCTCCGCACCCATCAACAGCCGCCGCTGCCGCTCGTCCAGATGCGGGAACAACACAGTAAACTTCACAGCGAGTTGGTCACGATTCTCGCTCGGGATGCGCATACCACACCAACTTCAGGACGGGAAGCAACACCTTGATTCTCTGCAAGCCCTTT
>NZ_FMDF01000014.1 GCF_900091955.1 Streptomyces sp. Ncost-T10-10d | reverse complement strand
TTGGCGGTGGTGAAGGCGGGTGGTGCGTATCTGCCGGTGGATCCGGGGTATCCGGCGGAGCGGGTTGCGTTCATGCTTGCGGATGCGGTGCCGGTTGTGGTGGTGACGTCGGTGGAGGCGGCGCGTGTCCTTCCGGAGTCTGTTGCGGTTCCGCTTGTGGTGCTTGACGAGTCGTCTGTTGTGGCTGAGTTGGCGGTGGTGGGCGGGGGTGTGTTGTCGGATGCCGAGCGTGGGGGTGTGTTGTTGCCGTCGCATCCGGTGTATGTGATTTACACGTCGGGTTCGACGGGGCGTCCGAAGGGTGTGGTGGTTGAGCATCGTTCGGTGGTGGGGTTGTTGTCGTGGGCGGTGGGTGAGTTCGGTGGGGGTGCGTTGGACCGGGTGTTGGTGTCGACGTCGTTCAACTTCGATGTGTCGGTGTTCGAGTTGTTCGGTCCGTTGGTTTCGGGTGGTGCGGTGGAGGTGGTGCGGGATCTGTTGGTGTTGGCGGATCGGGATCGTGGTCCGTGGGGTGTGAGTCTGGTGAGTGGTGTGCCGTCGGCGTTCGCTCAGGTGGTGGCTGGTGGGGTTGATGCGCGGCCGCGGGTGGTGGTGTTGGCGGGTGAGGCGTTGACGGCGGATGCGGTGGCGGCGGTGCGTGGGGCGTTGCCGGGTGCGCGGGTGGCGAACATCTACGGTCCGACTGAGGCGACGGTGTATTCGACGGCGTGGTTCACGGATGTGGATGTGGAGGGGGTGGTGCCGATCGGGCGTCCGGTGTCGAACGGGCGGGTGTTTGTGCTGGATGGTCGGCTGGTGCCGGTGCCGGTGGGTGTTGCGGGTGAGTTGTATCTGGCGGGTTCGGGTCTGGCCCGGGGGTATCTGGGGCGGGCGGGGTTGTCGGCGGAGCGGTTCGTGGCGTCGCCGTTCGGTTCGGGTGAGCGGTTGTACCGGACCGGGGATGTGGTGCGGTGGAACGCGGACGGTGAGGTGGAGTATGTGGGGCGTGCGGACGAGCAGGTGAAGGTCCGTGGTTTCCGGATCGAGTTGGGTGAGGTCCAGGCTGTTGTTGCCGCTCATCCGCAGGTGGTGCAGGCAGTGGTGGTGGTCCGTGAGGATGTTCCGGGGGACAAGCGCCTGGTCGCGTATGTCGTCCCGGACGGCGGGAGCACCGATATCGCTCAGGACGTGAAGGATTTTGTCGCTGAGCGGTTGCCGGAGTACATGGTGCCGTCGGCGGTGGTCGTCCTGGGTT
>NZ_FMDF01000079.1 GCF_900091955.1 Streptomyces sp. Ncost-T10-10d | reverse complement strand
GGACGCACGCATGCTCGTGCTGGCATGGGGTTCTGTAGGGCCTGTCGCAGGTGCCCAGGGCGACCTTGCGGTGGCTGAAGTGGTCGCGGAAGTCGGACCATTCGGCGTCGGTCGGCTCCCGGTACTCTTCGCCGGGACGTGCGGCTCGGCGCTGGTCGACGAAGTGTCGGTAGTGGCGGATGACCTCCTCGGGATAGACCGCGACATATCCCTGAGTGGTGTTGAGATCGAGATGTCCGAGTACCTTGGCGGCGATGTGGATCGGCAGCCCGCCGTTGGCGGTCTCGGTGGAGAAGATCCTCCGGAAGTCGTGCGGGGTGAATCGCCGCCGTGTGCCGTCGACGTCGACGATGTCGGCCCTCTTCGCGAGCTCCGCGAGCAACTCCCGCACTCGGTTCGGGGAGATCACCTGACGCCGGGGCTGGGAGACGCGCTGGAACAGGTGCGGCAGTGGCGGGCCGAAGGTGCGTTCGTAGCCGTCGTAGCGGCTCAGCAGCGGAACCTTCCCGTCAGGGGCCTTGCTCCTGCGGATGATGCGGGCGAGGACGGCGACCAGGTCCGGGTCGGCTCGGATAACTCTTTCCTGGTCGGTCTTTGAGGGGCTGATCTGCAGTAATGGAACCAGCTCGCCGGCGGGTGCCTGGTATTGCCGAAGGCTCGGATGGGTGAGTTCCAGAAGTTCCTCGATGCGGGCTCCGGTCCGCCGCAGTACCTCGATCACCGCTCAGGTCCAGAACGCGTTGGACTCCTCGCACTCAGCGTCGAAGCGTGTCTCCGGCTCGGTGAGCGGCGTGACGAACACCGCGGTGGGCCTCCAGTGGCTGGTGGCCCGGCCGGTTCGGCGATACCGGTGGCTGCCGGCGGTGAACTCCTGGCCGGGCTCGGTCTCCCGGGCCGCGGCCAGGACGAGCTCGGCCTGTCGCAGTCGGTCCTCGGCGGCGGCGACGAGCCGTGGGACCACCGGGACCAAGGTGCGGGTGCGCTGCTGCATGCGGGCCTGGCGGTGCCGGGTCTCCTTCAGGTAGCCGCGGACGTCGGCTTCGCTGATGGGGCAGGCGGCCGCCCAGCGAGACCAGC
>NZ_FMDF01000022.1 GCF_900091955.1 Streptomyces sp. Ncost-T10-10d | reverse complement strand
GGGCGCCGAGAGTGCCCGCGCCGCCCTCACCCCGCTGCCTCGCCCCGACCGCCTCCCGCTCTCCTACGGGCAGCGCCGACTGTGGATCATCAACCAGATGGACGGGCCGAGCAGCACGTACAACATCCCGGTGTCCTCCCGGCTGGCCGGCGACGTGGACGCGGAGGCGCTGAACGCGGCCTTCCGCGACGTGATCGGCCGGCACGAGGTCCTGCGCACCGTCTTTGCGACGGTCGACGGCGAGCCGTACCAGCGGATTCTCGACGTCGCGGACGTCGAGTGGGCGCTGCACACGGCCGACGTCGAAGCGGCGCAGCTGGCCGACGTGGTGGCGGAGGCCGAACAGTATCGGTTCGACCTGTCCGCCGAGATCCCGATCAGGGCGTGGCTGTTCAGGACCGGCCCGGACGAATGTGTCCTGGTGGTCGTGGTGCACCACATCGCCGGTGACGGCTGGTCGTGGGGCCCACTGGCCAAGGACCTCTCCGTGGCCTACGACGCTCGCCGCGCCGGGCCGGCCGCTCCGGCTTGGGATCAGCTGCCGGTCCAGTACGCGGACTTCGCCCTGTGGCAGAGGGCGGTGCTCGGGGACAGTGAGGACCCGGACAGCTTGATCTCCCGTCAGATCGCTTACTGGCGTGAGGCGCTGACAGGAGTGCCGGAGGAACTGGAGCTGCCGACCGACCGCATGCGCCCGGCGACGGCGAGCCACCGGGGCCACCGGACGCGGCTCGAGATCCCGGCGGAGGTCCACGCCCGGTTGGCCGAGGTGGCGCGGGCCGAGGGCGTGACCATGTTCATGGTCCTGCACGGCGCTCTGGCCGTACTGCTGAACCGCTTGGACGCCGGCACCGACCTGCCGATCGGGTCGGCGATCGCGGGACGGTCCGACGAGGCGCTCGATGACCTCGTGGGGTACTTCGTCAACACGTTCGTGCTGCGCACCGACCTGTCCGGCGACCCGACCTTCCGCGAGGTGCTCGGTCGGGTCCGGGAGGCCGGACTGGGGGCCTTCGCTCACCCGGACGTTCCCTTCGAGAAGCTGGTCGAGGAGCTGGCTCCGGCCCGCTCGATGGCCCGTCATCCGCTCTTCCAGGTGATGCTGCTGGTGGACAGCGCCATCGCCGCGTCGCCGGACGCGTCCGGCGACCGGACCGCCGACGGGCCCGGCATCCAGGCCGGTGACCAGGCCGGTATCCAGGCCTCCGGTGGCGGCGCGCTGCCCACCGGCCCCGCCGTGGCCAAGTTCGACCTGGACGTCAGCATGGTCGAGGTGCACGACGCGAACGGCGCTCCGGCCGGTCTCCACGGCGCGGTGATCGCGGCGGCGGACCTGTTCGACCCCGAGTCGGGCGCGCGTATCGCCGAGCGGCTGGCCCGACTGCTGGAGACGCTCGCCGCGGATCCGGGCGTCCGGCTCAGCGCGGTGGACGTGCTCGGCGAGGACGAGCGGCACCGCGTCCTCACCGAGTGGAATGCCACCGAGGCCCCGGTGCCTGACGCGACGGTCGTGGAACTGTTCGAGGCGCAGGTCGCCCGGACACCCGACGCGGTCGCCCTGACACAGGGGGACGTCGAGCTCAGCTACGCCGAGCTGGACGCCCGGGCCAACCGACTGGCGCGGCTGCTCGTGGGCCGGGGGATCGGCCCGGAGGCGGTCGTCGCGGCGGTCTTCGAGCGCACGGTCGACCTGGTGGTGGCGCTCCTCGGGGTGATCAAGGCCGGTGCCACCTACCTGCCGATCGACCCGGCCTACCCCGCGGACCGGATTGCCTACGTGATCGCCGACTCGGGTGCGGTCTGTCGGCTCACCAGCGAGAGCCTGAGCGAGGAGCCGGCAGAGCCCGACGACCGACCGGTGGCCGAGAGCGCTGAGGCGGATGAGGTCCCGGTGGTGCTGCTCGACTCCGCTCAGGTGGCGGCTCAGCTCGCGGCCTTGGCGGACGGCCCGCTGACGGACGCCGAGCGCACGGCGCCCCTGCGGCCCGAACACCCGATGTGGGTGATCTACACCTCCGGCTCGACCGGCCGCCCCAAGGGGGTGCTGGTGGAGCACCGGGCGATCGTCAACTTCCTGTCGGCGATGCAGGACCGCTTCGCCCTCGACGCCGCGGACCGCCTGCTGGCGGTCAGCACCCACGGCTGCGACATGGCGGGCTTCGAGTTCTACCTGCCGCTGCTGAACGGCGCCCGGATCGTGCTGGCCTCACAGGAGCAGGTGCTGGACCCCTGGGCACTGCGCGGGCTGATCCGGAACACCGGGGCGACGATCGTGCACGCCACGCCGAGCCTGTGGCGCGGCCTGGTGGCCGACGCGGACGACCCGGTGGACTGGACGCGGGTGCGGGCGATGATCGGCGCCGAGGCGCTGCCGGCCGATCTGGCGCGGACGCTGCTGGCCAGGACGCAGACCCTGACGAACCTTTACGGCCCGACGGAGACCACGGTCTGGTCGACCGCCAAGGAGTTGGCGGGGCAGGGGGCGGATGTGTCGTCGATCGGCGGTCCGATCGGCAACACGCGGGTTTACGTGCTGGACGACCGATTGGCGCCGGTGCCGGTGGGCGTGGCCGGTGAGCTGTACATCGCGGGCCGGAGCGTGGCACGTGGTTACCTGGGCAGGCCGGAACTGACGGCGGGCCGCTTCGTGGCGGACCCGTTCGGTGGTGTCGGCGAGCGGATGTACCGGACGGGCGACGTGGTGCGCTGGACCGTGCACGGCGACCTGCAGTACGTCGGGCGTTCGGACGACCAGGTGAAGGTGCGCGGGTTCCGGGTGGAACTGGGGGAGATCGAGGCGGTCCTCGCCGCGCATCCCTCGGTGGCCCAGGCCGTCGCACTCGTGCGCGAGGACATCCCCGGCGACCAGCGGCTGGTCGCGTACGTGGTGCCGAACCGCGGGCTCGCGCAGGAGGAGCTGGACCGACTCGACCAGGCGGTGCGCGCCGTGGCGCAGGACCGGTTGCCGGGGTACATGGTGCCCTCGGCGGTGGTGGTGATCGAGAAGCTGCCGCTGATGCCGAACAGCAAGCTGGACCGCAAGGCCCTGCCCGTGCCGGAGGTCGCGGTGCGGGAGGAGGCACACCACGCGATGACCTCGTTCGAGGCGAACGTCGGTGCCGCGTTCGCCGAGGTCCTCGGCCTGGAGAGCGTGGGCGTGGACGATGACTTCTTCGCCCTCGGCGGCCACTCCCTGCTCGCCGTGCGGCTGGTGGAGGGGCTGCGCGAGCGCGGCGTGGCAATCGCGGTGCGCGACTTGTTCGCGGCGCCGACCGTTGCCGGGCTGATGAAGCGGATGAGTCTGTCCTCGGTGCGGGACGCGCTGGACGTGCTGCTGCCCATCCGGGAGCAGGGCGACCGGCCGCCGTTCTTCTGCTTCCATCCCGCGGGTGGCGTGAGCTGGTGCTACATGCCGCTGGCGCGGTACGTGCCGGCGGATGTCCCGCTGTACGGGGTGCAGGCCCGGGGACTGGACGGCGCGTCGCAACTCGCGGGGTCCATCGGTGAGATGGCCGCGGACTACATCAGGCAGATGCGTTCGGTGCAGCCGAGCGGCCCGTACCACCTGCTGGGCTGGTCGTACGGCGGGGTGATCGCCCATGAGATCGCCGTCCAGCTGCAGACGGCCGACGAGGAGGTCGGGGCGCTGGTGCTGCTCGATCAGTACCCGTGGGACAACGCGACGGAGGCGGCGCTGGCGGCGCAGGAGCCGGAGGTCGACCCCGAGGCCGAGATCGACCAACTGGTCGACGTGGTAAGGCTGGAGGCGGGCGGCGCGCTCGGCGCGGTGACCGACGACGAGTACCGGACCTTCGCGCGGGTGCTGCACAACCACCGCACCATCCGGCCGGCCCATGTGCACGGGCGGTTCGACGGCGACGCCCTTCTGATCGTGGCTCAGGGCGGACGTGACGACGAGGGGCCGACCGCCGACCGCTGGGCCGCGCACATCACGGGCGCCGTCGCGGAGGCGGGTGTGCCGTGCACCCACTACGACCTGGCGAAGCCGGAGAACCTCGGTCTGGTCTGGGCCGCGGTGGCCGACTGGCTGGGCCGGGCGGACTGAGCGCGGGACTACGAGCCGAGGGCCCGGGGCCGGTCGGTGACGACCGGGCCGGGCACCCCGCGGGCCGGGCACCCCGCGGGCCGGG
>NZ_FMDF01000047.1 GCF_900091955.1 Streptomyces sp. Ncost-T10-10d | reverse complement strand
CCTGGTGTGCAGCCGGACCACTGCCTCGTTCCGCTCCCTGCTCCGGTCGGCCAGCTTGCGGTCCCGCAGCCAGGCATCGGCGTACTCGGGGGCATCCGCGGGTACTCCGCCGGCAACTCGCGGATCGCCGGCTCCACCGCGTCCACGATCGAGCCCTTCGGCACCCGCCGGTACCTCGGCGGATCGTCGCTGGCCACGGCACGCCGCACAGTGTTCCGGGCGATCCCCAGATGCTGCGCGATCCCCTTGATCGACATTCCCTCCGCACGGTGGAGCCGCCGGATCTCAGCCCAGTCCTCCACACCGATCACCTCTTCCACCTGACTCCCATGGAGCCAGACTGATCACTTGATCACGGAAGGGGTCACTTTTCATCGACCGATAGGGGGTCACGGTTCAAAGCACGCCGACAGTCAAGCCCGAGCGCGAGCGTGACATCAGCCGCTGACACCAGTAGCAGCGATCTACGACGGTCGACCGCGAATCAAGTTCGCAGGGATTCCGGGACGAGAGCCGGAGTTGCCAGTGCCGGAAGTACCGATAGACCGACCTGATAAGGATGAGGCCACAGGTTCAAGTCCTGCGGCCAGCCAGGTGCCCGCTCCCCCTTCCAGGGGCGGCGGGCTATGGCTGCTTTCTCCGCAGGACGTATGTACTGCGGGAGTCGGGGTCGCCGAAGAAGAAGTAGAGCTCCAACTCTTCCCTATTGTCGCGCCGCAACTCGAACGTCCACGTGTAGGCATCAGGGGCCGGGGCACGTTCGGTCAGCTCGTCGCGCGGCTCAGCCGGACCCGGCGCGCGAGTGGCCGATGCCGTGCGCGAGGTGAGAGCCACGCGGACATGCTGACCGTCATTCCATCCCATGCGCTCGTCGGTCAACTCCCACGTCCCCGTGCCCGACAGTCGCCACCTGTCGTCGAAGTCGAATTCCTGTCCGTCCAGGAGGTGGATGACGGCCTTTCCATCAGGCCGGAGAGTGACCTCCGTGTGGTCCACGCAGAGCCACGAACCCGCAATGTCCGCCCGCTTCGCGTCACGCAGTGCGGGTACCTCGTCGTACATGTGTGGATTGCATCCCACCGATGCGAGCAGACAGGCAACAAGACTCACCGTCCGGCACCTTGCCAGGCCAGGTGACTTGGTCTTCACAATCCGCCCCCCGTCGCGGCACCACGAATGACTGCGGTTCGACCAGCCGTCGAGCACATGCCCGTCATCCTGCCAGCACTAATGAACATGTTCAATTTCTTCGTCAGGCTACGCGCGTGAGTGCGTGCGGCCGGCCTCCCATGCGCAGGTCCGTCCGGTGGACCGTGCCACAACCACGTCAGATCTGGCGGGGATTCAGTGGGAACTACGACAGCTGACAGGGGATGCGACCAGCCTCGGCCAGAGTCGGCGAGCCACAGGTCAGCGCCCAACTCGTCCCACCTCGCTCCTAAAGCGGTGCCGCAGGTTCGAATCCTGCCGGGGGCACAGACAGAAGGGCCGGCTCAGGAGGGGTTTCCTCCTGGGCCGGCCCTTCGCTGGTCCAGGCGCCGTGCCACACGCGTGCCCCTACGTCCGCTCGGCGCCCTCTTCGGAGGAGCCCGAAGCCGCTCCCCCACCGCCCCGGGTCACGGCCCCGAGCCGGTCGGCGATGACTCGGCCAAGGTCACTGGCCATGTGCTGATGGATCAGCGCGGCCCGCGAGCTGCTGTGCCCCATCCGCGTCATCAGCTCACGCGTACGGGCCCCGGCCGCGGAGGCCGGTGTGGAGCACGAGCAGCCGGTAGCGCGGCGCGATGGAGTCGGTGACGGCGAAGGCCGATGGTGAACTTCGACTCCGCCACGTGCACGGTCACGGACCGACTTCACACGAGGCTGTGGCGGCGGGCCCGCAGGCCGCAGACCGCGCAGACCCTGTACCTCTTGGGGGTTGAGCGGGTTGGACTTCCCCGATGCGCTGCGGGACTTGGCCGAGCGGAGCGCAGTCGTCTGGATGTTCTGTCCACAGAGGTGGGTGACGGGGCTCTTGGCTCAGGGATCTCAAGGTGGGTGAGGGCCTTCTGGCTCGATGTGGATTGCCACATCCGCACCTACGACCAGAAAGGCCCTCGTGCCGCACCGCTGACCGAAATCCGGGGGCGCCGCCCCGTGTCTGGCGCTCTGGCCGGGTGACGCTAGGGCAGCCGCTTCTCGTAGTTCTTGTCCTCGTCGGAGTCGTAGACCAGCTTGCTGTCGGCGTCATAGCCCTTGATGCGCGGGGCCATGGTGACCTGCTGGTTCAGGACATCAGCGGCGACGAACCAGCCGTGATCCAGGGCGGCCTGGGTGGTGGCGCCGCCGTAGGAGACGGTCACCCGGGCCACTGACGGCTCGACGGTGCCGATGACACCCCACCGGAACGGTAGCTTCCAGTTGCCACGGTCGAGGATCGACTGCTGGTAGAGCTTGCCGCCGTTGATATCGGCCATCACGGGGCCGGCGCCCGGCACATCGTCGGAGCCCACGTCGGTGTTGAGGCCGTTCGCCTCGCCGTCCTTCACCTTGCAGATCAGTCGGGTCTGCTTCGGTTGCTCCTTCACCGCGACGACGTACATGCCATCGCCGGGCGCGTTGGAGTCGCCGATGCTGTTCATCGCCAGGATGATCCGGTACTCCTCGGCCGCACCCAAGTCCGTGCGGAAGCCGGACGGGCCGCGTGTGTGCGACTGGTCGTACGCGAGGCACTTCTTCAGCCCGTCGACGGCCTGCCCGAAGGTGATCCCGTCGAGGAGCTGGCCCTCCGTGGCCGGCCGCGCCGGCGACGCGGACGGCGTCGGTGTCGGCGTCGCTGATGTCCGCGGTGTGGCGCTGACCGACGGTGTCGATGCCACCGTGTTCCCACCTGCATCCCCGTCGGCCAGCGCGTACGCCCCCACGGGCATCGCCGCCAGCGTCACCAGGACCGCCCCGGTCGCCGCGACCCGGCGTCGCCGCTCGATCGCGCCCCGGCGGTGGATCACCGGATACGGCACCGGCGCGGGCCGGATTGTGTTCGCGTCCTCGGCGAGCAGCTCGCGCAGCCGCTCCTCGAAGTCCCCGCCGGTTCCAGTCTCCTGCTGCTTCTGTTCCTCGTTCACCTGCTGCCTTCCCGCCCGGACGACACTCGGCTGCGGACAGGTTCGTCCACGACCTGCGCGAGCCCCGGATACGTACGCAACTTCGCCAGCGCCTTGGACGCCTGGCTCTTGACCGTGCCGGGCGAGCAGCCGAGCACCTCGGCGACCTCGGCCTCGGACAGGTCCTCCCAGTAGCGCATGACGATCACCGCCCGCTGCTTCGGCGGCAGTCCGGCCAGCGCCGTGAGCAGGGCGCTGCGCTCGTCGGCCCACGAGACGGCCTCGTCGCGCCCGGCCACCTCCGGCGGCACCGCGGTCAGAGCCTCCGTAACCCGCCGCTTGCGGAACCGGTCGCTGTTGCAGTTGACCAGTATCCGCCGGACGTACGCATCCGGTCTGTCGCTGCGCGAGACGCGCCGCCATGAGCGGTACGCCTTGGCCAGCGCCGTCTGAGTCAGGCCTTCGGCGTAGTGCACGTCGCCCGTGAGCAGATACGCGGTCCGTACGAGATGGGACCACCGCGCTCTGACGAATTCTTGGAACTCGGCCTCTTGTTTGGCCTGCATCAAGCACCCTCCCTCGCCCTCCAGACCACAGTCTCGGCGGATTCGGTTGCCCGGGATCCGGTGCCTCTTCGGTCAGGCGAGCGGGGCCACTGACAACCATCGGCCGGCACCGGAATGTCAAGCGTCTCCCGGGACCGGACAAGGCTCTCCGTCGGCGAGTTACAACCTTCTCCACGGGTTCGAGGCACCCGGCTCCGGCTGCGCCCGCGCCCCTGCCTTCGGCCCGCTCGGCGCTGCCACCGCCGACGCGCGCCCACGTGCGACAGGCCCGGCCGCGCTCTACGTCGCGGGGATCCTCCCCGCCTCGCGTACAGCCTGGGGCTCGTAGTCGCGTTTGGCCTCTGGCCCGAGGCGATCAGAGCGGCTCAGGCGTGCCCACGAAAGTGGTTCCGTGTGGTGCACCGGCACGGGGCCGCACATCAAAAGGTTACCCAGTTGCGCAATGTTCAAAGTATTGGATTGGGTTCAACATCGGTACGGCGCCCGGTATTGGTGCCGCGTTCATGTCCTGCTCCTACCTTTGCCTGGCCCGGCCTGTCCCGGTGCATCGCCCAACGTCCGAGGAGAGCAGTCCGCACATGCGCAGCAGACCAACCAAAATCCTGGCGGTTCTCGCCGTGACCGGTGCACTTGCCGCCAGCACCGCGGCGACCGCCAACTCCGCGCCCCAGCAGGGCGGCAACGGCAAGAAGCCGGAGATCCGTAACGTCATCTACCTGCTCGGCGACGGCATGGGCCGTACCCATGTCACCGCCGGGCGCGAGCGCTACTACGGCGCCGAGGGCAAGCTGAACATGGAGCGGCTGCCGAGCTATGGCGCGGTGGCGACGTCCGCCGTCGAGAAGGGCAGTGACCGGCCGGCGCTGGTCACCGACTCCGCCAGCGCGGCCACCGCGTGGTCCTCCGGTGTGAAGACGTACAACGCGGCCATCGGCGTCGACTCGTACGAGAAGAAGCTGCCCACGCTGATGGAGCAGGCCAAGAAGTCGGGCTTCGCGACCGGCAACGTGTCCACCGCCGAGATCACCGACGCCACCCCGGCCGCCCAGATGAGCCACGCTCTGCTGCGCGGCTGCCAGGGCCCGGTGTACTCCGACGCGGCGTGCCTGCCGAAGAAGGACGACGGGTCGTACGAGAACAAGCCCGCCGACAAGACCCTGATCACGCCGATCGCCCAGCAGATCGCCCGTAACGGCACCGCCGACGTGATCTTCGGCGGCGGCCTCGCACGCTTCGCGCCGGACGACCAGAAGGCGCTGGGGTCGCAGGGCTACCAGGTGCTCGGCAGCTTCGGCGACCCTGCGCTGCCCGCCCAGACCGCTGAGAGCCAGAAGGTCGCGACCAAGGCCGATCTCGACAAGGTCAAGGGCGGCAAGGTCGTCGGACTGTTCAACCGCGGGAACCTGACGGTCGAGAAGTCCAAGGCCGAACTGCCCGCCGGCGCACCGGAGAAGAAGGAGCCGACGCTCGCCGAGCTGACCAAGAAGTCGATCTCGCTGCTCGACGGCCGGTCCAAGAAGGGCTTCCTGCTCCAGGTCGAAGGCGCGCTGATCGACAAGCGCTCGCACGCCAACGACGCGTCGCAGACCCTGGGCGAGATCAAGGCGTTCGACGACGCGGTCAAGGCCGCCACGGACTTCGCGAAGAAGGACGGCCACACCCTCGTCGTCGTGACGGCGGACCACGAGTGCGCCGGCTTCAACATCATCGAGAAGGGCACCTTCACCAACGCCGAGGCGGCGGCCCCGCCGGCCAACAACGACTCGGGCAACACAGCCAACAACTCGGTGCCCGCGCGCTCGTCCTCGGCCAACGTCAAGGACCCGGCCCGCTCCTCCGGCATCGTCAACGGCTCGGGTGCCGGCGATGCCAAGAACTTCGGCCCGGCCACCTTCCGTACCCCCGACGACCCGGCGGGTGTGAAGGACGGCAGCGAGGACGCCAGCCTCTGGCTGACCTACCTGTCCGGTAACCACACCGGCGCCGATGTGCCGATCTACGCGTACGGACCGGGTAACAGCGCCTTCGCCGCCAGCCAGGACAACACCGAGCTCTACAGCAAGATGTACCGCTCGCTGTTCGGCACCGCACCGCACGGCCACTGACCCTCACTCAGCCACGCGACCGGGGCCGGGAGGGGACGCCCCTCCCGGCCCCGGGTCGTTCGTATCCCAGGAGGATGTCCGATGAGACACCCGATCCGCATCACGACGGCCGCCGCGCTGGGCGCTGTCGCGCTGACCGCTCTCACGGGCTGCGGCACCTCCGCGGGGACCGACCCGGGCAAGGGCGACCCGCTCGCGGCCACCACCTCGGTCACCGCCCTGCCCCTGCCCCCTCCCCGTTCCGCGCCGCCCCCGGCCGCGACGCTCCCGGCGCCGCCCGAGCAGGGCGAGGTACGTGTCGAGGAAGGGCCGTTCACCGACCGCGTCCGGCTCACGCGGCTCACGCTCACCGGCGGGTCCGCCGTCAGCGGGCATCTGGCCATTACCTCCGACGTCAGCGATGTGCTCGCGCTGGAGCTGAGCGCCGCCTATTACGATTCCAAGGGTCGTTTCATCGGCACCGGCAGCTTCCAGTACCAGGAAGAGGGGCAGGACGCAGAAGGCGGCCATCACCACGACGGACCGCGCGCGGCGGGCGAGGGCATCGACTTCAAGGCGCCCGCCACCAAGCTCACCGGCACCGCGGCGGCCGCCGTCGTCTCCGTCCCCGTCCTGGTCAACGAGTAGCCGGGCGTCCAGCATCACTGATCACCCGGAGGCCGGCCGGAACATGGCGAGCGTCGTGGGCTCCCATCCCGACCACCTTCGGACCGGGCAGGGTCGAGCAGTCGCGAGCGGGGCGTCAGCCGACGGCCGGTGTCCGCAGCACGTCCCCGTACAGGCGGAACAGGCGCGGCATGGACGTGGAGTCGCCCCCTTCGGGCCGTGCCTGCAGAAGGCGGGTCCAGCAAGTGGCGGTGAGTTCTCGGGCCCGGCTGCCGGGCCAGGGCCGGGGAAGCAACTCGGGCGGCAGCAGCGGATCGGGCTCCATCGCACGGGTGAACTCGGCCGCGAGCTCGACAGCCATGGTCAGTCGCTCGGCATCCGAGAGCGCCTTGCCGCTCTCGATCTCGGCGAGGCAGGACTCGGCGAGGCCGGCGAGCCGGTCGTACCGGTCCGCGATCTCCGTCAGCGGCCACAGAGCCGCCGCCAGGTCGGCCGGCTCGTCGACGGTGCCCATGCGCAGGTCGTTGCTGGTGAGGAAGGTGACGGCGTCCAGGACGTCCAGGTGTCGCGCCTCGGCCTCGACGAGGTGCTCGATGGGGTTGGCGCCTGCGTAGAAGCCGCCCTGGACGGGTGCGGTACCGAGACGGAGGAGGCTGTCGCGCAGGGCGTCCCGGGCGGCTCGTCTGGCCTCGGGGACGGCGAAGGCGAACAGGTGCCAGGTGCCGTCCCACGGAGCGAGTCCATGGTCCTGGCGGTAGGCATGACGTACATGGGCGGCGTCCGGGGCGATGGAGCCCGTGGCGTCCCGGGCGGCCCGCAGCACCGCTTTGCGTCCACGGCCCTCGTGGGTGAACCGACCCTCGGCAACAAGGCGTTTGATGCACAGCCTGACCTGCTGGTCGGTCATGCCGAGGATGCCGGCGACCGCGTAGAGCTCCCCCGCGTCCACCGTGCCGTCCTCTCGCACGAGGGCGTGCACCAGCAGGCGGGTCGGGACCTCCGCCCTGCCTCTTCCGGCGTTCATCGTTCCTCCCGGCTGTCCGCCACCGTGATGGGACGGTACATGGTCGTCACCGCCGAGAATCCCATCAGGTCGCGCAGGTAAGGCGTGCGCTCGGTGCGCGCCGCGGCGAAGCCGTGCCGTTCGTAGAGGGCGCGGGCCCGCGGGTTGACGTCGATGACATCCAGCCGGATGCGCCGGCAGCCGTGGCCGGCGGCAAGTGCGGCCACTTCCGTCAGCAGCAGGCTCCCGATTCCGCGTCCGCGGTGCACCGGGCTCACGGCGATGCCGTCCATCACGAGCTCGTGTGCCGCCGGGGTGCGCGAGAGCAGGGCGAGGAGCATCAGTCGCGGCAGCCCGCGAAGTGTCCCGTACGTGGAAAGCACGTCCCGGGCACCGCCCCCGGTGAGCGCGCGCCCACCGAGCTGGTATCCGGCCACGCCGACCACTTCGCCGTCGATGAGCGCGGCGACGCCGCGGTCGTGGTGGAGGTGCGCCGCGATGAACTCCCTTGCGGTTTCGGGTGGGTTGAGGGCCGGGCCGAGCTTGCGGCCGAAGGCATCCCAGTAGAGCTCCGCGACGCGCACCTCGGCGCCTTCGGGAATCCGTCGGCGCACCACCGGCCTGCCGTGCCCCATGGGGCTGTTCCCATGGTTCGTCATCGCTCCTCCTCGCCCGGGGGCCGTCGCCTCAGCTTGCTCGTTCGAGTGTAATACGTTCACATCCACAACGAACGTTCAAGGTTGGATAGCCATGGATGAGAGGTTGCGTCGTCCGGGAAGCGTGCCGAGACAACGAAGCCGCGCGGTGCAGGGCGGCGAAGGCGGCAGCCGGGGCGGTTGCCGCGGGGACGGGCGTCATGGCTTCGGGGTCCGGTCGGGCCGGGCCGGCCGGGAGGCCGATGCCCGGTCCGCCGCCAGGTTCCCCACGGAGTCCGCGTAGTACGCCGACCCCTCCAGATGG
Organism: Streptomyces sp. Ncost-T10-10d; assembly: GCF_900091955.1. Taxonomy (GTDB): domain Bacteria; phylum Actinomycetota; class Actinomycetes; order Streptomycetales; family Streptomycetaceae; genus Streptomyces. Next base: position 43,791 of record NZ_FMDF01000047.1, on the reverse strand, counting down.
AAGGCGAGTTGGCGGAAGGTCCACCCCGTTCCGGGCGACTCGTCGAGCTGGTCGGGCGTCAGGGCGTCCAGACGGTTCGCCCAGATCCTGGCCAGCCGGGTGAGCCTGCTGCGCGCCTCGTCGAGGTCGGCCTCGGTGAACGGGGCGAGGTCCGCCTCGGTGGTGGTCGCCGAGGCGTGCCAGTGGTCGGGCTGTGTCTCCTCCCCCACGAGTCTGGCCTCCATCTCCGCGAGATGGTCGACCATGTGGTCGGCGACGCGGCGGATCGCCTTGTGCGGGGTGTAGATCCGGTCGTCGGCGGGGACGGGGCGGCCGTCCCAGGCGGTCCAGGTCGCGGCGAGGGCCAGGACGTGGTCGACCATGGCCGTCAGGATCTGCGCGGGGTCGCGGTCGTCCGTCGCCGGGGCGTCTTCGAGGATGTCGGGGGCGTCATGGATATCGGGGGCGCCGGGTGCGTCGAGTACGTCCGGTGTCTGCTTCGTTTCCGTCATGGTCCGACGCTAGATCCGGGAAGCTTCGGTCCCGGCCGAACCGTTCCGGACGCTTCCCTGGTTCAGGACGACGTGACGTCCTTCGATCTCGGACGGCGGCCCGGCGAGGCGCAGTTCGGGCACCAGTAGCCCTCCTGCTGGATGAAAATCCATCCGAGCTCCTCGATGTACGGGGAGGCAACGGTCGCACTGTGCAGCACATGGCCGAACAGGTCGGTCTCGATGTCCGGCGGCGGCTCCGCGATGACCAGGTCGAACACGGCCCGTGCCCGGCAACCGCTGCGATCGCACGCGAGGTAGAACCGCACAGGGCCGGGCGGCTCTCCGTCTGTGGTCAGGCTCATACGACAACTATGAAGGCGGGGTCGGCCCCACGGGGCGTTTCCCGGCCATCGAGCCATCGAGCCGCCGAAGCCCCGAACACCCCGAACCCCCGAACCGGATCAGCGGCAGGGAACCTTCGACTGCGCCGCCACGTGATGCGCGGGCGCCGCTCGGCACGAAGACGGTCAGGGCGCACTTCCGGTAGCCGTCGCCCAGGTGCCGGGTGCAGGTGTTGCCCCGGTCCTCGTCCGGGCTGCCGGACATGGGTACGGCACTGAATCCGCCGTCGCACGAACTGCCCGATCGGCTCGCACGAGCCGGGCCGCGGCGGCGGCCGGATTCAGCGCAGTTCCTCCGGGCACGGCGTGCCGGGTGACAGCTGGTAGGGCGCGGCCAGCCGGTACACGCCCGGCCGCGGCGCGAGCAGTTCCGTCCACTCGTCGCCGTACTCGTTCTCCTCGACCTTGTTCAGACAGCCGTTGGTGTTGACGAAGGTCCGCGGGCTGCTCTCGTCCTCGCGCTGCTTGGACTCCTCGGTCTCCTGCGGCCGCTCCAGGCTCTTGCCCTTGTCGTCGACCAGGGCGAGCCAGCGCGAGTACGGGATACGGATCAGGATCCGGCCGGGCGTCTTCACATGGATGGTCAGCTCACCCGCCTCTGCCCGGTCCACCGTGGCCGGCGGATCGGCCAGCGGCACCGGACTGTCGACCTCGAAGAGCCGCCAGTTGGCGTCCGACCAGACCGGCTTCAGATACGGCAGCCCCCGGTCGACCAGCTCCGCCTCCTGCACCGCGCCGGTGGAGTCCGGTGTCCCCTTGGGCAGCACCACGTAGTGCACCGCCCAGCGGTCGAGCCACTCGCGGTAGCCGGCGCTGTTCAGGGTGCCGTCGTAGAAGAGCGGGTTGCGCTCCATGTCCGCCTGGCGGTTCCAGCCACGGGCCAGATTGACGTACGGCGCGAGCGCGGACGCCTCCCGGTGGCTGCTCGCGGGCACGACCTCGACCCTGCCGCGCTCCGCGCCTACTTCTTGCAGCTCGTTGACCAGCGGTGCCAGCTCACGCGTCCAGGAGGCTGCGGGGGCGGTCCGGACGATGTCGTCGACGCCCTTGAAGCCGATCCAGAAGTTCAGCCCGACGAACGCGAGAACCAGCGCGTACCAGCGCTGGGAGCGCGGCTCCGTGTACGGCAGCGCGGCGAGCAGCACCACACCGGCGAACAGCATCGCCATCCGCGTCACGTTCGAGCCGATCTGCGAGTCGACCACATAGGTCAGCAGCGTCCCGACGCCGTACACGCCGGCCGCGGTACGGACCGTCTTCCAGTCGCGCGGTACGAGGACGAAGACGAGGACGGCGAAGAGGAACGGCAGCGACAGGGTCGCGATCGACATCGGCTGCGTACCGGAGAAGGGGAACAGCCACGCGCACAGGGCCACGACCGCGACCGGGGCCAGGCCCAGCGCGTACGCACCGGGGCGCCGCTTGTTCAGGAAGAGCGCGGCGGCGACCACCCCCAGGAACAGTCCGGCCACGGGGCTGCTCGCCGTCGCGAGCCCGGCGAGCGGGGCGGCGACGGCCGCCTTCGCCCACCGCTTGTACCGCCAGCGGTACGGCCAGCAGAACACCGCGGCCACCGCACCCACCGCGAACATCATGCCGAGCCCGAACGTCACCCGCCCGGACAGGGCGTTGCACAGATACGCGAACACCCCGGCGAGCGAGCAGGCGAGCGGATTGCGGACGGCCCGCACCCGGACCAGGATCAGCGCGGTCAGCGCCGCCGACACGGTCCCGGCGACCATCATCGTCGTACGCACGCCGAGCACCGACATCAAATACGGCGACACGACGCTGTACGAGACGGGGTGCATGCCCCCGTACCAGGCGAGGTTGTACGCCGTGCCGGGGTGCCGGCCGACGAATTCGGCCCAGGCGTCCTGGGCCGCGAGGTCGCCGCCGCTGTTCGCGAAGAAGAAGAACCAGAGCACGTGGGTGACCGCGGCGGCCGCCGTCGCGATCGTCACCGGGTGCCGAAGCAGTCGCTCGGCGCGGGCCCGCCGGGACGGGGCGGTGCGTGGCTCGGGGGCGTCCGGGGCGGGCGCGGCTGTCCGCGTGTTGCCGCTGCTGCCCCTCAGGCCTGTGCTGTCGGCCGCCTCCTGGCCGGGTCTCGGCTTCGCGGTGGTCACTACGGCTCTCCCCGTCTCCGCCGGCCCCGTATCCCGTACGCCTGTGAGGACGCCTTCCGGGCATCCTTGAGTTGCTCCGGGACGCTAACACGTACGCAGTCGGGAAGAGGGTGCCGGGATCGGCACCCTCTTCCCGTTACCGGGCGGTTTCGGCCATCCGGCCGGTCAGCTGATCCGGGTCAGCTTGGACCCGAACGTCGGCTCCGCCAGATCGCTCTGCAGCGCGACGGCCACCTTCACCTGGCTGGTGCCCTCACCCACGGTGAGCGTTCCGACGTGGGTGCCTGCTGCCGCCGAGTGCGGGATGGTCTTTCCGTCGTCGGTCAGTTCGATCCTGACCGTGAGACCGGGCCAGCCGACCGCCGACACGTCCTTGGTCGCGACCACCGGGGTGCTGCCGCCCAAGCCGTCGGAGACGGTGCCGACGACATCGCCCTTCTTCACGACCTTGGCGCTCGTCAGCAGATCCTGGGTGGCGACCATGGCTTCCTTGCTCACCGCGTTGACGGTGTCGATGATGGCGGGCTTGTGCTGGCCCAGCACGGCGCCGACGATCAGCTGGTCGGTGTCGCCGACCATCTTGTGCGCGGCGAAGAGCAGGTTGCCACCGGCCTTGGTGGTGGAGCCGGTCTTGATGCCGAGCGCGCCGTTGTACGGAACGAGAGTGTTGTAGTTCCGCCAGTTCTTGCCCGACGGGTCGGTCCACGACGGCCGCTTGGTGATGTCCATCAGCGCCGGGATCTCCACCAGCTTCTGGCCGAGCTTCACCTGGTCCTCGGCCGAGCTCACCGTGGTCGCGTTGAGGCCGGACGGATCGGTGTAGGTGGTGTTTGTCATGCCGAGCGACTTGGCGGTGTCGTTCATCTTCTCGACGAACGCCTTCTCGGAACCCGCGTCCCAGCGCGCCAGCAGCCTCGCGATGTTGTTCGCGGAGGGGATCATTATCGCGGAGAGCGCCTCCTCCTCCGTGAGCTTGTCCCCGGCCTTCACGGTGTTGAGCGTCGACTCACCCTCCGAGTCCAGCTTGCCGTCCGACTCCGCCTTGGCGTCGATCTTGATGGAAGGGCCCTTCTCGCCCCTCTTCAACGGGTGGTCCTTGAGCACGATGTACGCGGTCATCGCCTTGGCCACGCTGCCGATCGGTACGGGCTTCTGCTCGCCGAACGAGTCCACCGTGCCCAGGCCGGTCGCCGCCATGTAACCCTGGCCCTCGCCGGGCCACGGCAGGGACGGCTTGCTGCCCTTGAAGGTGTACGTCGGCTTCGCCGACATCTGGAGCGCGGGCTCCGGAAGCGGGCGCACCATCTGCGCGACCGCAAAGATGATCAGCAGCAACAGGACCAGCGGGGTCCAGATCTTGACCCGGCGGACAGCGGTGCGGACCGGCGTCTGAGGCGGCGGAGGCGTGTTCGTCAGCTCGGCCAGCAGGTCGAGCGGCGGCTTGGGCGGCATCGGCTGCTGCGTGGTCCGCTCGGCTCCGGAGAGGGAGGCGGCGGCGGGCGGCGGGCCGGGCGTCGAGGCGGAGGCGGCTACCGGTGCCTCGGGCTTGCGGGGCGCGGGTGCCGGTGCCGGTCGTATGTCGTCCCCGCGCAGCGGTACGAACTTGCTGGTCCGCTCGGCGGCGGACTCGGGCTTCGACTCCGCGCCCGAATCCGGCTTCGAGGTGGGCGGGATGATCTTCAGTGCGGTCGTCGGCTGGTCGACCTCGGCCGCGGCGGGCGCCCTGAAGACAGCGGTCGGCTGATCGATACCGCGCTTGTCCTCAGCGGTGTCCGGCTTGCCCGGCTTACCCGCCTTGCCTGCCTTGCTGTCCGCGTCAGCAGTGTTCGCAGCGTCGGCTTCTGACGCTGCGGCGTCTTCGGAGTCCTCCGCGTCCTCGGATGCGTCGTCGGACGGCTCGTCTGCGCCACCAGCACTGGCATCGGCTTCGGCAGCATTCGACGCAGTCGCCTTGCCCGAGGCTCCGCCGGCCGGAGCGACCGGCTCAGACGCATCGCCCTCCGCCACGGCGTCGGTGTCCGCGTCCGCGTCCGCGTCCGCGTCGGGCGCAGTCTCGTCCTCGGACGTGGCGACCTTCGCGTCGTCGTCACCCTTCGGGCCCTCGTCGCTCTGGTCGTCGCCCTTCGTCACCCACGCAGTGACCGCCGCACGCAGCCGTGTGTCGCCCTCCTCGGGCGCAGCGGCATCAGCGGGCTCGGTGACGTGCTCGACGTCCGCGCCCTCCGAGGACTCGGCGACGTCCGCGCTCTCCGCGCTCCCCGCGCTCTCCACGTTCCTCGAGGGCTCAGCAGCCTCGGAGGACTCGTCGGAGGACTCAGAGGCCCCCTCCGGGCCCTCAGCGGCCTCTCCTGCCCCCTTGGCGTCCTCTGCGCCCTCAGCGCCCGAGGAGCCTTCCGCAGCCCCAGAGGCCTCCGGCTGCTCCGGGCCCCGGCCGTCCTCAGCGTCCTCGCCGCCCTCGCCGTTCTCGGACGGCCGCGTGCGGAAGACGGCCGTCGCCGAATCCGCCTTGACGCTCTCGCCGTCGCTCGACGGGACCGGCCCCGTGCGGAAAACGGCCGTCGCCGTGTCCGTCCCGCCGCCGGCTTCGGCCCCGGCGGACGGTTCGCGGAAGACGGAAAGCCGCGGATCACTCTCACCCCGGGCCGTCCCCGACGACTTCTGCTGCTTCGACCTGTCGGGGGACTCGCCCGCCACCGATGCCTCCTCCATGCGGCGCGGGGACATCCCCGCGCTGTCCGAACCATCTACCAGTGTCCCGTGTGAACCACCGGCCCGGCTGCTAGACGAGAACGACATACCTACTGGTTCCCGCACAAAGCCCCCAGGCGCCCTCGACAGACCAATGTGAGAGGGGTCACCCTGTCATTCATCCACGCGGGGAGGCATGGATGGGCAGGAGCCGCAGAACAATTCCGGAGGAGCTTCTGCTGCTCGCTCTGGACCCGGCCACGGGTACCACAGCGCAGCCGCAGTCGCTCGACCTCGGCCTCGCCGGAGCTCAGCTAGTGGAGCTGGCTCTGGCAGGACGGATAGCCCCTGACGGGGATCGTATCGCCGTGGTGATGCCACGGCCGACAGGAGATCCGACTCTGGACTCCGCACTGGAACTGCTGCGCCGACGCGGCAGCCCGGTTCGGGCGGTCCACTGGATTGGCGGGCCCCGGCTGGGGCTGCGTCAGATCTACCTCGCTCATCTGGAGCGATGCGGCATGGTGCATGCCGTGGCGGGCCAGATGTGCGGAGTGCTGCCGACGACTCGCTACCAGGCGACGGACACGGCAATCAGCCGGGACATCAGATCCAGGCTGGACAGTGCGATCCGCACCGGCGTACCGCCGGACCCGCGGACCGCGGCGCTCGCCGCACTGGCCCACGCGGTCGGACTCGGCAAGCACCTGTATCCCGGGAACGAGGGGCGTTCATCGCGCTCCCGGCTGCGGGACCTGATCAGACACGACCCGATGGGCGGACTCGTGGCGCATGCCGTGATGGACGTCCAGAACGGGGCGGTCGCACAGCCGCGCCGTAACCAGGCGGCCGGAGTGCCGTTGCAACCGCAAGTGCAGTCGCAGTCGCGCCGCGGCAGCATGGCGCACACCGCGGCCCACTAGGACCGCACCCGTCGCCACACGCACCACACGTACCGCAGCACCAACCGAATACCGCCGCGCCGTCGTCCCCAAGACCCGGTTCGGGAGCCGCACCAAGCGCGGGGCAGCCGGAATCACGGCTGCCCCGCGCGCCTGCGTGTCGCCATTTCCCAGCGCGGCCGGGGGCATGGGTGGCAATCTGCTCAGCAGTAGATACGCACAGCTACACAGCCGGAGGTGCCGTTTCCGTGCCGTCCAACGTCAATCCCACCGTCAGGCGACGCCGGTTGGGCCAGGAATTGCGCCGACTGCGCGAACTCAAGGGCATGACGGCCGAGGAGGTGGCGGAGCGGCTGCTGGTCTCGCAGTCGAAGATCAGCCGCCTGGAGAACGGCCGCCGCTCCATCAGCCAGCGCGATGTACGCGATCTCTGCGGGGTGTACGAGGTCGAGGATCGCCGGATCGTCGACTCGCTCATGGAGATGGCCAAGGACTCGCGTCAGCAAGGCTGGTGGCACGCCTTCGGGGACATCCCGTACAGCGTCTACATCGGTCTGGAGACCGATGCCGAGTCGCTGCGGGTGTACGAACCCCAGGTGATCCCCGGCCTGTTGCAGACCCGAAGTTACGCCGAGTCGCTGATCCGCGGCGCGTTGCCGGAGGCCCCGCCCGCCGACATCGACAAGCGCGTCAGCGTCCGGGCCCGCCGCCAGGACCGGATCACCTCCCCGGAAAATCCGCTGCGACTGTGGGCGGTGATCGACGAGTCCGCGCTGCACCGGCTGGTCGGCGGCAAGCAGGTGATGATCGAACAGTTGGAGCAGCTGGTCGAGCTGTCGCACCTGCCGCATGTGACCGTGCAGGTACTGCCGTTCGAGATGGGCGCGCACCCCGGCATCAACGGGCAGTACGCCATTCTGGAATTCCCGGACGCCGCGGACTCGAGTGTCGTCTATATCGAGGGCGTCACCAGCGACCTGTATCTGGAGAAAGCCAATGATGTGCAGCGGTACAGCGTCATGTACGAGCACTTGCGGGCACAGGCGTTGAATGTGGAGCAGACCCGGCACTTCATCAGCGACATCGTGAAGGAGTACGCCGGGCGCTCGGGCGCGTAAAACCGGACAGCCCACAAAGTCCGGTTTGCGGGAAATGAAGCGATGTTACGGGAGGGGTGGCGGTAAGGTACACCGCCGCCCGCCAGTAATGGAAGACTTTGCTGATTCATACCATCCGGTCGAGTGAACGCCCCCTTCACTCACGAGACTTGGCGAGTAGCGTCGATCACGCCAACCGGAACGCTGTTGGTGTCTTTCACACGACTCTCTGAACCGGAGTGAACATGGCCATTCGTCAGGGTGCTACGGACAAGTGGACGAAGTCCTCGTATTCCGGGGGCAACGGCGCCTGCGTCGAAGTCAAGTCCCCTCTCGCGCAAGCTATTGCCGTACGCGACTCGAAGGCCCCCGAGGGCCCTTCGATCACGTTCGTCCCCGCCGCATGGAACGCCTTCGTACGTGACGTCGGCACGGGTGCCGTCGACGCCTGACCGGCGCCTTCCACCGTTCGCATCGCAGCATCGATTCCGGTGCTGCCGGTAGCCCTCTCGACTGGTCCGCCGTCCTGGCCGAGAGGGCTCGATGCCCGGCCCGGAGAATGCCCGGCCCGGAGAATGCCCGACGCGGAGAATGATTGACCCGGAGAATGTTTGTTTGACCGGGAAATACCCGGCCGGAAAATGCCCGCCCCGGAGATCCGGGGCTCTCAGCGCAACTGGTCGACATGGAGATCGGTGCCGGGCACGGTAGGAATGAACGGCGCCACCAGCTCGACCCGCCCCAGGCCGGATTCCGCGACCGCCGCGTCGAGCCCGGTGAAATGCTTCGCCCAGCAGTCCCGCGGGTCCTCCTGGAGGAACCACAGCAGGGTCAGCCGGGTATCGACACCCTCGACCTGCTTCACATAGGTCATCCGGTCGCCCGGTAGCGGCGTGGGGCGAAAGACGGTCACCATCGCCGCAGGGGAGCCGCCCAGCCGCTTCGGCAGATGCCGTGAGCGCAGCCATTCCAGCAACTCGGCCCGCTGCTGCTCCCCTTCGGCGTCGATCACCTGAAGGACCAGCCCGCGATAGGGGTGGTCGAGTGCGTGGAAGTCCCGGGGCCCTGCGGCGCCGTCCCGGTAGACCGTCGCCTCGTGGTCCTGGAACGCGGTGAACACATGGGTGCGGTCCTGGTAGACCCGGCCGTCCCGGTTCAGCCGCTTGTTGATCCCGACGGTCCACTTCATGTGGTCGTCGTAGCGCCCGTCCGTCACCCAGTACGTCGACAGATAGCAGCCGGCGCCGACCGGCTGCGCGACCGCGGACTTCTCCGGGTAGCGCAACTCCTGGAGCTCCCGGGTGGCCACCCAGCGCCGCCCGGCGAACATCCAGGGCATCGCCATCGCGCCTGCGTAGTAGTGATCGTCTTCGTACCAGCGGTTGTACGCGTACTCATGGCCCGGGTGCGGTTCGACCATGGTGATCAGCGCGTGGCCGGGATGGACTCCGTACGGTCCCAGCGCGGCCAGTTCGGCGTAGGTGTCACTCCGTGTCTCGTCGCTCATGCCGTTCCCCTTCCGTACTCCGCAGCGGCGTCCTACTCTGACGCCCCGTCAGAAGAACTGCCAGAGCCGGGAGGCCACCGATGTTGCTCGCGGGGAAGACCGTCATCGTGTCCGGGGTGGGCGCCGGGCTCGGGCACCAGGTCGCGGCGACGGTCGTACGGGACGGGGGCAGCGCGGTACTCGGGGCGCGTACCGCCGCGAATCTCGCCAAGTCGGCCGCGGAGATCGACCCGGAAGGCCGGCGCACCGCCCATCTGGCCACCGACATCACGGACGAGGCGCAGTGCGAGGCGCTCGCCGCACTGGCGCTGGAGCGGTTCGGACGGATCGACGCGGTGGTCCATGTCGCCGCCTGGGACAGCTGCTTCGGCGGAATCGAGGACGCCGACTTCGCCACCTGGCAGTCGGTCATCGACGTCAATCTGCTCGGCACGCTACGGATGACCCGCGCCTGCCTGCCCGGCCTCAAGGAGCGGGGCGGCTCGGTGGTCGTCATCGGCACACAGTCCTCGGTGGCCGCACCGTCCCAGGTGCAGCAGGCGGCGTACGCGGCCTCGAAGGGGGCGCTCACCTCGGCGATGTACTCCATGGCACGGGAGTTCGGCCCGCACCGGATCCGGGTGAACACGGTGCTGCCCGGCTGGATGTGGGGACCGCCGGTGCAGGCGTACGTACGGTTCACGGCGCACACCGAGGGGGTACCCGAGGCCGAGGTACTGGGCAGGCTCACCGAGCGCATGGCGCTTCCGGACCTTGCCACGGACGGCGATGTGGCCGAGGCCGCCGCATTCCTGGCCTCGGACCGGGCGCGGGCGATCACAGGGCAGTCCCTGCTGGTCAATGCCGGCGAGCTGATGCGGTAGGGCCGGTCCAACGGACCAGCTCAAAGGACCGGTTCACAAGACCGGTTCGTAAGGCCGGTTCACAGGGCCGGTCCACAGGGCCAGTTCTCCTCCTTCTCGGCCGCACGGGACCCGCATCCCGTGCGGTCTTTCTGCGCTCCTCGGTACTCCTGACGCTCTGCACAGCCTGACGAAGTGCCCGCTCATCGTGTGGCCGCCGTCATGTTCGCGACAACGCTCACGTGAGTCAAGAACAAGCAAAATCGTTCGACTTGCTGATCCGTGTTCACATCCCTGATCGCGAAAAACCTTGACCGGGGACCGGGCAGGCGGTTCAATCCCCGAAGTCCCCGCTCCCGCACGGGGCCCCGCTGAGCGGCCGTACTGACGAAGTGCGAACTCGTTCACAAGGCGGACCCCAGGAGGGGGCACATGAACAGTCTCGACTGGGTCGTGCTCATCGGCTACTTCGGCGTGATGATCGCGATCGGACTCTGGTCCCACAAGCGTGTGGACAACGTCAGCGACTTCTTCACGGCCGGCGGCAAGATGCCGTGGTGGCTGTCCGGCATCTCGCACCACATGTCCGGCTACAGCGCGGTGATGTTCACCGGATACGCCGGTATCGCGTACCAGTTCGGCGTCACGTCGTTCGTGACCTGGTCGCTGCCGATCGCCATCGGCATCGGCATCGGGGCCCAGCTCTTCGCACCCCGGCTCAACCGGCTGCGCTCACGGCTGCATGTCGCGTCCCCGCTCGAATACCTGAAGAACCGCTACAACATCCAGACCCAGCAGGCGCTCGCCTGGTCCGGTCTGCTGCTGAAGATCGTGGACGTCGGCGCCAAGTGGGCGGCCATCGCCACCCTTCTCTCCGTCTTCACGGGCATCTCGATCACGCAGGGCATCTTCATCACCGGCTGCATCACCGCCGTCTACTGCACGGTGGGCGGCCTGTGGGCCGACGCGCTCACAGAACTGGGGCAGTTCGTCATCCAGCTCTTCGCCGGCGTCGCGATGCTCGTCACCGCCATGGCCGAGCTCGACGGTGTCAGCACCCTGTGGACGGTCTGGGACAAGCTGCCCGAGGGCCACACCGACCCGACGGCCGGCCCGTACACCGTGACCTTCCTGCTGGCGTACCTCTTCATCAAGACGTTCGAGTACAACGGCGGTATGTGGAACCAGGCCCAGCGCTACATGGCCACGGACTCCGCCGCCTCGGCCAAGCGCTCGGCCCGGCTCTCCGCCGTGCTGTGGCTGGTCTGGCCCACGGTCCTGTTCTTCCCGATGTGGTGCGCCCCACTGCTGGTCCACGCGCAGAAGCCGGACGCCTCCGACAGCTACGCCCTGATGACCGAACAGCTGCTGCCGCACGGCCTGCTGGGCCTGGTCGTCGTCGGCTTCTTCTCGCACACGATGGCCATGTGCTCCTCGGACGCCAACGCCATCGCAGCCGTCTTCACCCGGGACATCGCCCCGGTCCTCTCGAAGGCGGCCCGCACCTGGAGCAGCCGCACGGGTCTGCTGGCGGCCCGGGTGTCCACGCTCGGCTTCCTCGGTCTGTCGATGGCGCTGGCCACCCAGATCAACTCGCCGACGTTCAAGGACATCATCTCCGTCGTGATCAAGTGGGTCGCCGGTCTGATGGGCCCGATCGCGATTCCGTTCATGCTGGGTCTGCTGCGCAGGTTCCGCAAGTCGGGTCCGACGGCGGCGCTCACCAGCTGGGCGGCGGGGCTGCTGGCGTTCTACTTCACCAACTACAACTTCGACGGTTCGGTGAAGACGGATGTCGCGCTGCAGTACCAGGTGGCGCTGCCGCTGGCGATCTCGCTGGTCCTCTACATCCTGATCGGCTTCATCAAGCCGGAGGACACCCCGGAGCGCGACGCGATCATCGAACAGATCAACTCGGACGGCGACGGTGGCGGCGCGGGCGCCGGAGCGACGGTTCCGGCGCAGGCACAAGCCGGTTCCGGGGACGCCGCCGTCGCGGAGGGCGTGAAGGACTGACGCTCACGGCTGTACGGAAAGGGACGAGGGGCGGGGCACGGACGCGGCGGTGTCCTTACCCCGCCCCTCCTGCTCCTGTTGCGGCGGTGTCCGTACCTCGCCCCTCCTGCTCCTGTTTTCGGGGCTCAGCCGCGCGGATAGCGGGTCAGCCAGCCCGGTGCGGCGGCCGCCGGGCTGTGCAGGGCGGGGCCCTGCGTCATTTCCATCGCGAAGTCGTCGGCGAGTTCCAGGAGGGTGGCCCGGCCCTCCAGTTCGGCGAGCCAGGCCGGCGGCAGCGCGGTCTCGCCGTGCAGCGCGCCGAGCAGCGCCCCGCACAGGGCTCCGGTGGCCGCGGAAGGTCCACCGTGGTTGACGGCCAGCCGCAGCCCGTGCCGCACGTCCTCGCCGACCAGGGCGCAGTACACGGCGACGGCGAGGACTTCCTCAGCGGCGTCCGTGGCGCCCAGCGACTCGATCAGGGCCGGTCCCGGAATGCCCTGGCGTACGGTGCCGAGTGCCTGTTTCAGCGCCTCGGTGACCGGTTCGTGCCCCGGGCGCTCGACGAGCAGGGCCAGGGCGTGCTGGACGGAGCCGTCCAGGGTCTCGCCGCGGGCCAGCCCGTGCACCATGACGGCGAGGGCGCCCGCGGAGAGCAGGGCGGTGGGGTGGCCGTGGGTCTGGGCGGCACATTCGACGGCCAGTTGGAGGACGAGCTGGGGCTCCCAGCCGACGAGCAGCCCGAACGGGGCGGACCGGGTGAGGGCCGCCGAGTCCCGTGCGGTGGGGTTCTTGGGCGTGTCGAGCGTGCCCATGGTGGTGTCGCCGAGGCCGGTGAGGCATTCCCGGGTGGGGGCGCGGCGGGCGTAGAGCCACTCCTGCAGAGCGAGCCAGCCGTTGTCCTTACGGCGTTCGTCGGGCCCCCAGTCCCGCTGGGTGGCGGCCCAGCGCAGATGGGCGCGGTGCACATCGGTGGGCGGATGCCAGGCGCCGGTGTCGCGGCGGACCTGGGCGCGGATCAGCCCGTCGACGGTGAACAGGGTGAGCTGCGTGACGGCGGTGACGCGGCCGCGCCCGCCGTGCGCGGGCACGAAGTCGGTGATGCCATCGGCGCCGTGTGCCGCCCGGATCTCTTCGAGCGTGAGCCCGTCGGCGCCCGCGCCGAGCGCGTCCCCGATGGCCCCGCCCAGCAGCGCGCCGCGCACCCGGCTGCGGAAGTCCTGCTGCTCGGCACGGCCCCAGACAGCTGTGGTTCGCGTGGTCACCGTGGTCACCGTGCCCCTTTCCCCGTCGGCCCGCCCGGTGCGACTGCGCAGCACTGTAATCGAATGGGAACGGTGAGCTGTGGGGCTGAACCGTATGTACGGAGTAGATCCTGCGATCACTTTTGAACGGCATTCTCCGGTGATTTCCGGGTCCTGGAGCGGCAGCCACCCGTGAGCCGTAGTGGCTCTATGGTGAATCCATGGCCACTACGACCATTCAGGTGCCTGAGGAAACGCGCGACCACCTCGCCCAGTTGGCCGAGGAACGCGGGCTGAGTCTGGGCCGGCTCGTCGGTCAGCCGGCCGCCCAACAGCCCACCGCGGCCCAGATCTCCGAGCGTGTCGCCACTACCCGCAAAGTGCTGCGTGACCGCATGGGCTGCACCCTGACCGATGAGGAGTTCGATCAGGGGCCGGACGTCCTGGCCAACGTGTATGCGATGGCAGCCGAGAAAATGCACGCCCGACGGCGCGACAACAACTGCGTCGAGGTAGCCCGCAACTTCCCCGGCCTCGTCCCCGTACGCGACAGCAAGACCCCCACCGGCCCCGCACTCGTCATCACCGCCCCCGCCTGGGCCGCCTTCGTGGGGTTTGTCGCCGGTCACTGAGCTCGGCGTTCAACGCTCCGCCCGTGGTCAGCCCGTCGACCGCGGGCTTCGCCGTTCTCCGGACAGCAGGGAGCGTTGCTTCTCCGTCGCTGAACACGCCGTCGAGCGTCAACTGGACGATGCGGGCAGGGGAGGCCGGTGTGCGCGGTCAGCGCCATCCCCGTCGTCCGTGGAGGGCGCGCGCACCGGTCTGCCCGGCCGAGCCGGGTGCCGTCGGTCAGCGTCTGACGATCCTCACCCTGCCCGCCGAAGCCGGACAGAGCGACGCGCAGAGGCCCGGTCCAGCGCGCGATCGCCTTCCGCAGGCCTTGATAAAGAAACCTTGACAAAGAAATCTTTCTAAAGATACCTATAGATGGTGACTGGAGACCGAGCCGATCAGGCACGTGAAGCATGTAAAGCCCGTGAGGCCCACGAGCAGCGCACCGGCGTGCCGGATACGCCGGTGCGGGAGACCGTACTCAGCGACCCCCGCGCATTGCGCGCGTATGCGCACCCCACGCGGATGCGGCTCGTCGGAATGCTGCGCCGGGAGGGGCCCTCCACGGCCACCAGGGCCGCCGAGCTGATCGGCGAGTCCGTCGCCAGCTGCTCCTACCACCTGCGCATGCTCGCCAAGTACGGGCTGGTCGAGCAGGCCGGCGGCGGGCAGGGCCGGGAGAAACCGTGGCGAGCCGTCGCCAAGTACACGTCGTGGCCGGCGCACTCCGACGACACGGCCGTGGACGAGGCGGCGGTGGCGCTGAGCACAACGGTGGCCGAGCTGTACTTCGAACGCCTGACGCGTGCCATGGAACAGCGTCATCGGCTGCCGCGCGAGTGGCGGGAGGCGGAGGAGTTCGGCGACCACCAGCTGTATCTGACCGCCGGCGAACTGGTCGAGCTGCGCGAGCAGATCAGCGAACTACTGAGGGCGTACGACGGGCGCAACGACGATCCGGCGCTGCGGCCCGAGGGCGCGCGCATCGTGGAGTTCCTGCGAATCGCCCACGTGGCTCCCGAGGACGCGCCGTGAAGCGGCCTCAGGCGCTGATACCCGCGCTGCTGCGGGACCGGGCGTTCCGGCGGTACTGGACGGGACAGGCAATTTCACTGGCGGGGGACCAGATATCGCTGATCGCCATCCCGCTCGCCGCCGTGCTCGTCCTGGGGGCGGACGCGGCGGAGATGGGCTGGCTGAAGGCCGTCGAGCTGCTGCCCGCACTGCTGTTGAACCTTCCGGCGGGGGCCTGGGCCGACCGGTGCGGGCGGCGCAGGGACGTCATGATCGCCACCGATCTGGCACGAGCCGTGCTGCTGGTCTCGCTCCCGGTGGCGTACGCGCTGGACGCCCTCACGCTCTGGCAGCTGTACGGCGTGGCCTTCGGGATCGGTGCGCTGACGGTGCTGTTCGAGGTGTGCAACGCGACACTGTTCGTGTCGCTGGTGTCGACCGAGCAGTTCGTGGAGGGTAATTCCCTGGTCAACGGCAGCCGCTCGATGGCCTGGCTCGCGGGTCCCGGTGCGGGCGGCGTGCTTGTGCAGATCCTGACCGCGCCCGTGGCGCTGCTCGCTGACGCACTCACGTACGTCGTCTCGGCCGGGCAGCTCGCGCGCATCCGGTCCGTGGAGCCGCCGCCCGTCGAGCGGGCCAAGGGACATTTCACGGCGGGGATGCGCTGGGTGTTCCGGGAGCCCTCGATGCGGGCGATGTTCATGGCGTCGGGCAATGTGCAGTTCTTCAACTACATCTTCCACACCCTCTTCGTGCTTTACGCGACACGTCAACTGGGCCTCAGCGCAGGCATGTTCGGAGCCGTGCTCAGTGTCGCGGCGGTGGGTGGGCTGATCGGGGCGGCGGTCAGTGGGGCGGTCGTCCGGAGGATCGGCGTCGGGCCGTCCATCGTCGCGGGGTTCGCCCTCTTCACCGTGCCGCTGATGCTGGTGCCGCTCACGGGCGGGGCATTGCCGGTGGTGCTCGGGACGCTCCTCGTCGCCGAGTTCGTCTCCTGCGTCGGCGTGATGTTCGTCGACATCGCGGCCGGTTCGCTCCAGATGGCGCTCATACCCGACGCACTGCGCTCTCGCGTGACGGGCGCCTACCGAACCCTGAACCATGGCTTCCGGCCCCTCGGAGCCCTGGCGGGCGGGGCGCTGGGGGAGGCGGCCGGGCTGCGGACAGCACTGTGGGTGGGCACGGCCGGGGCGGTGCTGAGCGTGGTGTGGATCCTGTGCTCCCCGGTGGCCGGGATCCGAAAGCTACCAACTCGTAGTGCCGTGTCGGGCAACGATTGCCCTGTTGTGATGTGACGCGCCGCATGGGTTCTACAGAGGCCGGTGCGGGGGCTTCACGTAGAGGACTCCGGCCAGTGCCTGGCCGCCGCCGAGACCGGTCCCGAGCACCAGTGCCCAGACGGCGGGCGCGGACGCGGGCGCGGTCAGCAGGCCCACGTAACCCGCCGCACAGATCAGGATGATCGCGACGATGTGCGGACGCTGATCGCTCCGCGCGGCCGCCGGCGCCGGGACGGTGAAGCCGCCGACGGCGACTCCGAGACGCGCCGCCACCGGCCCGTCCCTCCCGTCGGGCCGGTACGCCTCGCGGCCCCGGCGGGCCCATGCGCCCGCCCCTCCCGGGGGAGGCCGGTCGCCCCGGTGCGGGCGCCGAGGTGCGGGCCGGGGGTCCCGCACCTACGGTGACCAGAAAGGGCCTGCCCGGTCGCTGGGTCGCCCGGCCGCCGGGGTGGTCGGATCTCCCTTCGCGCCACCGCGGCGCTCCGCCCCCGTCCCGCCGCGCCGCGCCGACAGAACGCCTCCCAGCCTTGGAGACCCCGTGAATTCCTGTGCTCCGGCCACCGTCCACCACCGCACGGCGCAGATCGACGGACTCGACGTCTTCTACCGGGAGGCGGGCGACCCGGCGGCACCGACCGTCGTCCTGCTCCACGGCATGCCCACCAGCTCCTTCATGTTCCGCGACCTGATCCCGCTCCTGTCGGACCGCTATCACGTCGTGGCTCCCGACATGATCGGCTTCGGGTTCTCGTCGGCACCGGCTCCCGACGCCTTCGACTACACCTTCGACTCCCTGGCCGAGATGGAGCACCGGCTCCTCGACGAGCTGGGCATCAGGACGTTCTCCCTGTACGTCCAGGACTACGGAGCCCCCATGGGCTGGCGGCTCGCCCTGCGCGACCCCGACCGGATCACCGCGATCGTCAGCCAGAACGGAAACGCCTACGAGGAGGGCTTCGTCCCCTCCTTCTGGGATCCGCTGTGGGCGTACGCACGGAACCCTGACGACGAGTCGCTGGCCGGGCCGCTGCGCCGCAGCCTGGACCTCGACATGATCCGCTGGCAGTACGTCCACGGGGTGGCGGACCCCGAGACGGTCAGTCCCGACACCTGGCACCACGACCACGCGATGGTGAACCGGCCGGGCAACCCCGAGATCCAGCTCAGGCTCTACGCCGACTACCCCTCCAACGCACGTCAGTACCCGGCGGTGCAGGAGTACTTCCGCACCAGCCAGGTACCCCTGCTCGCCGTCTGGGGGCGCAACGACGAGATCTTCGGCCCGGCCGGCGCGGAGGCCTTCCGCCGCGACCTGCCGACGGCCCGGGTGCACCTCCTGTCCGGCGGCCACTTCCTGCTGGAGAGCCGGCTGCACGCCGTGGCCGACCTGATGCGCGGCTTCCTCGCCGGCGTCACCGAACCCGCCTGAGCACCCCGGCGCCGGGCGGAGGAAACAGCGCAGGCGGCACGGACCGGGCCCGCTCCGGCTGCCGCGGCCCCTCCCCCGCCGCCGTGGGGACGGCACGGTCCGACCGGCGTCGGCACACGTTCAGTCCGACAGCACGGGAAGCAGCTCCGGAAGGTGTCCGTCGGACGCGGCGGCCGCCGCCACCCGCTCCTCGGGCACCTCCCCGTACAGCGTCGTACGCGGCTTCGCCGGGCGCCCGGCCAGTTCCGCGATCGCGACCAGGTCCTGAATGGACCGGTACGAGCCGTAACTCGACCCCGCCATCCGGGAGATGGTCTCCTCCATCAGCGTGCCGCCCAGGTCGTTGGCGCCCGAGCGCAGCATCTCGGCCGCGCCTTCCGTGCCGAGCTTCACCCAACTGGTCTGGATGTTGGTGATGTGCGGGTGGAGAAGGAGCCGGGCCATGGCGGTGACGGCACGGTTGTCGCGGTCGGTCGGGCCGGGGCGTGCGATGCCTGCCAGGTAGACCGGGGCGTTGGTGTGGATGAAGGGGAGGGTGACGAACTCCGTGAAGCCGCCGGTCTCCTGCTGGAGGTTTGCCAGGGTCCTCAGGTGGCCGAGCCAGTGGCGGGGCTGGTCGACGTGGCCGTACATCATCGTCGACGACGAGCGCAGGCCCACCTCGTGGGCGGTCCTGATGACCTCCAGCCAGGTCGCCGTGGGCAGCTTGCCCTTGGTGAGGACCCAGCGGACCTCGTCGTCCAGGATCTCGGCCGCCGTACCGGGGATCGAACCGAGCCCGGACTCCTTCGCGGCGATCAGCCAGTCACGGATGGACATGCCGGTGCGGGTCGCCCCGTTGACGACCTCCATCGGGGAGAAGGCGTGCACATGCATGCCGGGTACGCGTTCCTTCACCGCCCGTGCGATGTCGAAGTACGCGGTGCCGGGCAGATCCGGGTGGATGCCGCCCTGCATGCAGACCTCGACCGCGCCGACGTCCCACGCCTGCGCGGCCCGGTCGGCGACCTGGTCCAGGGAGAGGGTGTACGCGTCGGCGTCGGTGCGCCGCTGGGCGAAGGCGCAGAAACGGCAGCCGGTGTAGCAGACGTTGGTGAAGTTGATGTTCCTGGTGACGATGTAGGTGACGTCGTCACCGACCACGTCACGGCGCAGGGTGTCCGCGATCCGGCACAGTTCGTCGAGCGCCGGGCCGTCCGCGTGGAGGAGGGCGAGCGCCTGGTCGTCGGTGAGCTTCGTCGGGTCGTCGGCGGCCTGGCCGAGCGCGGCCTTGACGTCCGTGTCGATCCTGGACGGGACCATGCCGGGGGCGGCGGCTTCGCGCAGCGCCTCCCAGTCCCCGTACACCTCGTCGAAGTCCTCACGGCGGTCGCCGGTGCGGCCCTCCGTGTCGATGGTGCGGTGCAGATCGGTGCGGCCTGTGGCGCCGAACTCCTCGTCGGGCTCCTGCCAGGGCAGGCCGGCGGGGATCGCGCCCTCCTTCGCGAGGCCCGTCTCCGGGTCGGCGAGCGCGCGGACGTGCGGGAGCAGGCGGGGGTCGAGCCAGGGCTCGCCGCGCTGGATGAACTCCGGGTAGATGGTGAGGCGTTCGCGGAGCGTAAAGCCCGACTCGGCTGTCCTGGCGGCCAGTTCGTCGATGTGGGGCCAGGGGCGTTCGGGGTTCACATGGTCGGGGGTGAGCGGGGAGACACCGCCCCAGTCGTCGATGCCCGCCCCGATGAGCAGCGCGTACTCGGCGTCGGCGAGGTTCGGCGGGGCCTGGATGCGGGCGGACGGGCCCAGGATGTGCCGGGCGACGGCGATGGCCGCGGCCAGCTCCTCCAGTTCGGCGTCCGGCATCCCGCGCATCGCCGTGTCCGGCTTGGCGCGGAAGTTCTGGACGATGACTTCCTGGATGCCGTGGTAGGCGCGGGCGGTCTTGCGCAGTTCGAAGAGGGAATCGGCGCGCTCCTCGTACGATTCGCCGATCCCGATCAGGATGCCGGTCGTGAACGGGACGTTGGAGCGGCCCGCGTCTTCGAGGACGCGGAGGCGGACGGCCGGTTCCTTGTCCGGGGAGCCGTGGTGCGGGCCGCCCGGTTCGGACCACAGGCGGGTGGCCGTCGTCTCCAGCATCATGCCCATGGAGGGGGCGACGGGCTTGAGCCGCTGGAGGTCGGTCCAGGTCAGCACGCCCGGGTTGAGGTGCGGGAGGAGGCCGGTCTCCTCCAGGACGCGGATCGCCATGGCGCGTACGTACGCGAGGGTGTCGTCGTACCCCTCGGCCTCCAGCCACTCCCGCGCCTCGGGCCAGCGGTCCTCGGGCCGGTCGCCGAGCGTGAACAGCGCTTCCTTGCAGCCCATGGCCGCGCCCTTGCGGGCGATGTCCAGCACCTCGTCGGGCGACAGGAACATCCCGTGGCCCGCGCGCCGGAGCTTGCCGGGGACGGTGACGAAGGTGCAGTAGTGGCACTTGTCGCGGCAGAGCCGGGTCAGCGGGATGAAGACCTTGCGGGAGTACGTGATGACACCGGGCCGGCCGGCGGCTTCGAGGCCGGCGTCACGCACCCGGGCGGCCGAGGCCGCGAGATCCGTCAGATCGTCGCCTCGCGCCTGGAGCAGCACCGCGGCCTCGGTCACATCGAGAGCGACACCGTCGCGGGCCCGCTTGAGGGCACGCCGCATGGAGTTGGTGGTCGGACGTCCGCACTGAGGATCGGTCATGGAGCGAGCATACGAGCGAGGCGCGCGCCCCGGACCAGGGACTCCGTGGGACGGAAGGGCGAAGGCTCGGCCCTGGCGCCTGGGCCGCCGGAGCGGTCGGGGGCCGTAGGGTCGGGACGGTGATGGAAACGATCGTCTTCGACATCGGCGAAACACTCGTACGCGACGACCGCTACTGGGCGTCCTGGGCGAACTGGCTCGGCGTTCCGCCGCACACGCTGAGCGCGTTGGTCGGCGCGGCGGTCACCCAGGGCCGCGACAGCGCCGACGCGCTGCGCATCCTGCGCCCCGGCATGGATGTCAGGGAGGCGTCCCTTGCGCGTGCGGCGGCCGGACGCGGCGAGCATCTCGACGAGACGGACCTCTACCCCGATGTCCGCCCCGCCCTGGCGGAGCTGCGCGCACTGGGGGTGCGGGTGGTGGTGGCGGGCAACGGGACGGTACGGGCCGGGGAGCTGCTGCGGGCCCTGGACCTGCCCGCGGACCTGGTCGTCACCTCGGACGAGTGGGGCGTGACCAAACCGGACCCGGCGTTCTTCGCACGTGTACTGGAGGTGTCGGGGGCCGCCCCGGAGCGCACCCTGTACGTGGGCGACCACCCGGCCGACGACCTGTTCCCGGCCAAGTCCTCCGGCCTGCGCGCGGCACATGTCCGCCGCGGTGCGTACGGGCACTGGTGGGCGGACCATCCGGACGTGGTGGAGACGGCGGACTGGCGCGTCGACGCGCTGACGGAGCTCCCGGCACTGGCCGGCGAGGCCCGCGAAGCCGGCCCGTGCGGCGTTTGAGGACAAAACCGTCGCACGCGTGACCGGACACCCTTCGTGACGCGGCCACCGGCCGCGCCGTGTCCTCAGTCGCCGGACGGACCGGAAAGGCCCTCCAGCGACAGGTTCAACCGCTCGCTCGCCAGCCGCATGTGCTCCGCCATGGCCGCATCCGCCGCTTCCGGGTCACCGGCCCGGATCGCGTCGAGCACCGCCCCGTGCTCGTGAAGCGTTCCGCTCACCGTGCCCTCGATGTCCCCGGCCCGCTCCATCCATACCTGGAGCAGCGCCCGGATCGAGTGCAGGATGTCGCTCAGCACGCTGTTGCGGGCGATGTTCGCCGTCTCCAGATGGAAGGCGATGTCGGCGTCGATGAACGCCTTGACGTCCGTTCCCGCCTCCCGCATCCGTTCCAGGTGGCCGGCGAGCCGTTCGACGTCCTCCGCGGAGGCCCGGTCCGCGGCGAGCCGCGCCGACATGCCCTCCATGAACGTACGGACCTCCACCAGGTCCCGCGTACGCCGCTGACCGAGCATCAGTCCCCAGTTGATCGCCCGCGGCAGGAACTCCGAAGTCCCCTCGCGCACATAGGAACCCGACCCCGGCCGGATCTCGATGATGCCCAGCACGTCCAGCGCGGAGAGCGCCCCGCGCACGCTGGAGCGCGCGACCCCGAGCGCGTCGGCGAGCTGCCGCTCGGCGGGCAGCCGCGTACCCGGCTTCAGGTTGCCCTCGGAGAGGTGGTCGAGGAGCCGCTTGGCCACCTCGCTGACCGAGGACTCCCGCACGACAGGGCGCAGAAGTGACGTCAGATCGGGCTCTTCGGGCTGCATGGACACGTCGCCAAGTACATCAGACGGCGCCGCATCCAGCTGGGCCGGGAGCACGGTAGCGCCGCTCATCGGCCAGATCAACCCGCTCGTCCTAGCGACGTACGTCACTTTGGTTAATTGGTGACCAATTTTCATTTCAGGGCTAGCGTGAGCACTGTCAGCGGGTCGGACATGGGCGTTCCCGGCGTTCCCCACTTTTGCCGACATGTGACATAGAGCCGGACAAAGCGGTCCGGGAATCGAGGAGTCTCCATGGGCGCCACTGCGCATTCAGTCGAGAGATCGGCCATCGAGAGATCGACGATCAAGAAGGTCTCGATCCGGCTCGTCCCGTTCGTGGCCCTGATGTTCTTCGTGAACTATCTGGACCGGACGGCCGTGTCCTTCGCCGAGCCGAACGGGATGGGCCAGGACCTGGCGCTCTCCGCGGCACAGTTCGGCTTTGCCTCGGGCATCTTCTTCATCGGCTACATCATTCTCGAAGTGCCCAGCAACATGGCACTGCACAAGTTCGGCGCCCGCCGCTGGCTGGCCCGGATCATGGTGTCCTGGGGCATCGTCGCGCTGCTGTTCACCTGGGTGCAGAACAGCGGGCAGCTCTACACGCTGCGGTTCCTGCTCGGTGTCGCGGAGGCCGGTTTCTTCCCCGGCGCGATCCTCTTCCTGAGCCAGTGGGTGCCCTCCCGGCACCGTACGAAGGTCCTCGGCCTCTTCTACCTCGCCCAGCCGCTGACCACCGTGATCGGCGCCCCGCTGGCCGGCTGGTTCATCAACCAGCACGGGCTCTTCGGCCTGGAGGGCTGGCGCGTGATGTTCCTCGGCGTGTCCATCCCGGCGATCCTGCTCGGGATCATCGCCTGGTTCTATCTGATCGACCGGCCGGCCGACGCGAAGTGGCTGACGGCCCCCGAGAAGGAGTGGCTGACCGCCGAACTGGCCGCCGAGAACGCCACGAAGACGGGCGCGGACGAGAAGACGAACCACGGCCGCGAGGCTCTGAAGGCCGCCTTCACCAACAGCCGCGTCTGGACCCTGGCGCTGATCTACTTCGGCTTCATCTACGGCCTGTACGCCCTCGCGTTCTTCCTGCCGACGATCATCAACGGCTTCCAGGACCAGTTCGACACCTCGTTCAGCGTCATGGACAAGGCCCTGATCACGGCCATCCCGTACCTTCCGGCCGCGATCGTCCTCTACTTCTGGTCCCGTCACGCCACCCGGCACGGCGTCGGCAAGTGGCACATCGCGGGCCCGGCCGTCGTCGGCGGTGTCTCGATCCCGATCGCCCTCTACATGGGCTCGCCCGCCGCCACCGTCGCGGTCATCACGGTCACCGCGTGTGCGATCTTCGCCGCGCTGCCGGTCTTCTGGTCGGTGCCCTCGCAGTTCCTCACCGGCGCCGCCGCAGCGGCCGGTATCGCTCTGATCAACACCGCGGGCAACGTGGCCGGCTTCGCCGCCGGATACGTCACCGGCTGGCTGAAGGACTTCAGCGGCGACTACTACCTGCCGCTGTTCCTGGTCGGCGCCTTCATGCTCATGTCCGCCGCGCTGATGCTGTGGCTCGCGAACCGGTCCAAGGGCCAGGCCGCGGGCCAGGGCCGGTCCCTCGTGGAGGCCCACTGATGACCCGCCTGTTCAACGATCCTGCCGCCTTCGCCGACGAGGCGCTCGAAGGCTTCGTCGCCGCGCACCCGCGCCGGGTCCGGCGGGTCCCCGGCGGCGTGGTCCGCGCCACCCGCACCGCACCGGGCCAGGTCGTGGTCGTCATCGGCGGCGGCTCCGGCCACTACCCGGCCTTCTCCGGCCTGGTCGGCCAGGGCCTCGCGCACGGCGCCGCGGTCGGCAACGTCTTCGCCTCGCCCTCCGCCCACCAGGTGCGGCAGGTCGCGAAGGCGGCGCAGACCGGTGGCGGTGTCCTCCTCGCGTACGGAAACTACGCGGGCGACGTCCTCCACTTCGGGCAGGCCGCCGAGCAGCTGACCGCCGAGGGCATACCCACCCGCACTCTCGGCGTCACCGACGACATCTCCAGCGCCTCCCCCGCCGAGGCCCACAAGCGCCGCGGGGTCGCCGGTGATCTGGTCGTCTTCAAGGCGGCCGCGGCCGCCGCCGAGGCCGGGCACGACCTGGCCGAGGTGACCCGTATCGCCGAGCTGGCCAATGCCCGCACCCGCTCGTTCGGTGTCGCGTTCTCCGGCTGCACGCTGCCGGGCGCCGACCACCCTCTGTTCACCGTCCCCGACGGCCGGATGGCCGTCGGCCTCGGCATCCACGGTGAGCCCGGCATGGGCGAACAGTCCGTCCCGACCGCCGACGGGGCGGCCGAGCTGCTGGTGAGGACCGTGCTCGGCGAGCTCCCCGAGGGTGTGGACAGCCCGCGCGGACAGCGCGCGGCCGTCATCCTCAACGGGCTCGGCTCGGTGAAGTACGAGGAGCTGTTCGTCGTCTACCGCCGGGTCGCCCAATTGCTTCACGAAGCCGGGGTCCAGACCGTCGACCCCGAGGTCGGCGAGCTGGTGACCAGCTTCGACATGGCGGGCGTCTCGCTCACCCTGTGCTGGCTGACCGACGAGCTCGAACCTCTGTGGACGGCCCCGGCGGACGCCCCCGCGTACCGCAAGGGCGCCGTCGAGACCACCGAGCTCACGACCGGGGACATCGAGGAGCAGGCCGCCGACGACACCATCCCGGCCGCGACGCACGAATCCCGCGAGGCGGCCCGTACCGTCCTCGCCGCCCTCCGCGTCCTCAAGGACACCGTCGACACGCACGCCGACGAGCTGGGCCGGATCGACGCGGCCGCCGGCGACGGCGACCACGGCATCGGCATGCAGCGGGGCTCCAGGGGCGCGTACGAGGCCGCGGTCCACGCCGCGGAGTCGGGGGCGGGTGCAGGCACCCTCCTCTCCCGGGCCGCCGACGCCTGGGCCGACAGGGCCGGCGGCACCTCCGGCGCCCTGTGGGGCGTCGTCCTGCGGGCGCTCGGCACGGCGCTCGGCGACACCGACCGGCCCACGGCCCCCGTGGTCGCCGCCGGGGTCGCGCAGGCGTCGGCGGGCGTCATGCGGCTGGGCGGGGCCGAGGTCGGCGACAAGACGATGGTCGACGTCCTCGTCCCGTTCGCCGCCGCCCTGACCACCGCCACCGGCGAGGGGCAGTCCCTGCCTGCCGCATGGGACACGGCCGCGAGCACCGCGGTGGCCGCCGCGGCAGCCACCGCCGGTCTGCTCCCCCGGATGGGCCGGGCCCGCCCGCACGCCGAGAAGAGCCTCGGCACCCCGGACGCCGGAGCCCACTCCCTGGCCCTGATCGTCCGCGCAGTCCACCCCGTTCTCGCAACGACTCTGGAGAAGCACTGATGTCCGACCAGCCGCTGTCCGACAGGCTCCGCATCGTCGTCGGTTCCGACGACGCCGGTCACGCCTACAAGGAAGCACTCAAGAAGGACCTGGAGGCCAGCGACCTCGTCGCCACCGTCACCGATGTGGGTGTCGACGCCGACGGGCACACCGCGTATCCGAAGGTCGCCATCGCCGCCGCGGAAATGGTCGCGCGCGGCGAGGCGGACCGCGCCCTGCTGGTCTGCGGCACCGGTCTCGGCGTTGCCATCGCCGCCAACAAGGTCAAGGGCATCCGGGCCGTCACCGCCCATGACTCGTTCTCCGTCGAGCGCGCGGTCCTCTCCAACAACGCCCAGGTCCTCACCTTCGGCCAGCGGGTCGTCGGCCTGGAGCTGGCCCGCCGACTGGCCGCCGAGTGGCTGACGTACCGCTTCGACGAGACGTCGGCGTCGGCCGCCAAGGTCGCCCTGATGAACGACTACGAGAACCAGCAGGAAGCCGCAGCCTGATGTCCGCCGCTTCGAAGAACCACCCCCGGGTCACGATCGGGGTGAGCCTGAAGATGTACTTCGGCCACCATCAGACCCTGAACTGGGCGCGCCGGATCGCCGACACGGCCGCCCGCCACCCCGCCGTGACGAGCGGTACCGCCGAGCTGTTCGTGCTGCCCGCGTTCCCCGCGATCGTCCCGGTGGCCGGCATCCTCGCCGGAACGGACGTACGGACCGGGGCACAGGACCTCGCGGCCGAGGACACCGGCCCGTACACGGGGGAGGTCAGCGGAGCCCACCTGAAGGAGATCGGTGCGAGCTACGCCGAGGTCGGGCACGCCGAGCGCCGCCGCCTCTTCGGCGAGGGCGACACGGTGGTGGCCGCCAAGACGGCAGCCGCCCTGCGCAACGGCCTCACGCCGGTCCTCTGTGTCGGCGAGCTCGACCCGGTCGCCCCGGCCGAGGCCGCCGCCCGTACGGTCGCCGAGGCGCAGCGCATCCTGGCCACGGCGTCCCACGACAGTGCCCCGGCCCCGGTCGTCATCGCGTACGAACCGCAGTGGGCGATCGGCGCCCCCGAACCGGCGTCCCCCGAGCACATCCGCACGGTCTGCGAGGCCCTGACGGCCTGGCTGGCCACGCAGCCCGCCCTCACCGGCAGCCGGGTGATCTACGGCGGCAGCGCGGGCCCCGGCCTTCTGACCGAGCTGGGCAAGGGCGTCGGCGGACTGTTCCTGGGCCGCTTCGCCCACGACCCGGCGGCGGTGGAGCAGATCCTCGACGAGGCGATGACCCTGCACGCCCCCGCTACCGCCCCCGCCAACTCCCCGGAAGGGGCGGTCTGATGGCCTACGGACTGAGCACGTACGCCTTCTTCTGGCGGATTTCCGAAAAGGCCCCGCAGCCGCTCACCGTCCACGAAATGCTCGCGCAGACCCGGGACTTGGGCGGCGAGGTCTTCCAGATCTGCGACTACCCGCTGATCGAGACATTCGACGACGCGCAGCTGGACGCGGTACGCGCCACGGCGGCCGAGTACGGCATCACGCTGGAGCTGGGCACCCGTGGCGTACACACGGAGCATCTGACCGACTACCTCCGTATCGCGCGGCGTCTGGGTGTCACCCTGGTCCGCTCGATGCTGAACACGGCCGGCCACCAGCCGTCCGTACCGGAGGCGACCGCCCTGCTCCGCGAGGCCGTTCCGGCCTACGCGGCAGCGGGCGTGACCCTCGGCCTGGAGACGTACGAACAGGTCTCCACCGACGACCTGCTGGCCGTCGTACGCGGCGTCGGCAGCCCGCACCTGGGCGTCGTCCTCGACCCGGGCAACAGCGTCGCCCGGCTCGAACGTCCGGCGGACGTCATCGACGCCACCGCCCCCTACGTGGTGAACATCCACGTCAAGGACTTCTCGTTCTCCCGCCGTGACGGCTGGGTCGGCTTCACCTTCGCCGGCTGTCTTCTCGGCGAGGGCCTCCTCGACTACGACCACATGATCGACCAGGTCCGGCCGTCCGAGAAGGGCATCAACCAGATCGTGGAGCACTGGCTCCCCTGGCAGGGCGATTTCACCGAGACCGCCCGCCTGGAGGACCAGTGGACCCGGCACAGCATCAACACCCTTATGAGGAGCAAGTAATGGCCACCGAAACCACGACCGCATCCACCACCGTTGCCGTCATCGGGGCCGCCGGCAAGATGGGCCAGCGCGTCTCCAACAACCTGGTCAAGAGCGACTTCACCACCCTCTTCGCCGAGAACTCGCCGAAGGGCCAGGAGCTGATCCGCGAGCTCGGCCGCGAGCTGACCGACGGCGCCGAGGCCGCCGCACAGGCCGACGTCGTGATCCTCGCCGTGCCGGACGTCGTCCTCGGCAAGGTCTCCGAGCAGCTCGTCCCGGTCATGAAGCCGGGCGCCATCCTGCTGACCCTGGACCCGGCCGCCGCGTACGCCGGTCTACTGACCCGCCGTGCGGACGTGCACAACGCGGTGGCGCACCCCTGCCACCCGTCGGTGTTCCTGGAGCGCACGACGAAGGAGGAGTGGGCCGACACCTTCGGCGGCATCGCCGCCCCGCAGGAGGTCGTCGCCTCCTTCGAGCCCGCCGCCGAGGCCGCCGACCCGAAGGCCCAGGAACTGGCCGAGGCGGTCATCTCCACGATGTACGCCCCGGTCGTCGAGGTCCACTGGGTGACCGTCAAGCAGCTCGCGGTCCTGGAGCCGACGCTCGTCGAGACGATCGCCTGCATGGTCGGCGCCCTGCTGACCGAAGCCCTGCACGAGACCGTCCACACGGTGGGTGTCCCGGAGAAGGCGGCCCGCGCGATGCTGCTGGGCCACACCCAGGTGGCGCTGGCCAACACCCTCAAGGGCTCGAACCCGTTCTCCGACGCGTGCCTCATCGCGATGGACTACGGCCGCGAGTCGATCGTCCGCGACGACTGGAAGAACGTCTTCGACGACGACGAGCTGGACAAGGTCATCACGCGCATGCTCAAGATCAAGGAGATCAAGCGCTGACCCGGCGCTGCCGGTAGCCCCGGCGCCTGCGGCGGTTCCGTACCCGTACGGGCCGGGCACCCCACCACGGATGCGGCGCCCGGCCCGTACGCGTGTCGGCGCACGGCCGGTCGATTAATCGCTGGCCCCGGACTCGGGGCGTTGTTACCGTGCTCGGACCCCGACCGCGGTGTCGACCGTCGGTGACCGATGGGCGCTTGCCCTGGAAAGAAGTTGATGTATGCCCCGGCCAGTGGTTCCGAGCCTCCCTCGTCGCGCCTCCAACCGCGCCGGGGCGACCGGAGCTGCGTGCATGCGCACGCCCGCGGCATCGCGCTGACCCGCGTTCCCTGACCGGTACGCGTTTTCGCCCCGTCAGTACGTGATCTCCGGCTGACGACGCACGCCTCTCCGGCCCATGCCCCCGAGGGCCGCTCGGTACTTCCCTGCTGCATTGCTCATCCTCTTCGGCAAGGAGAAAACCGGGTGTCCACCGACAACCCCCACAACCGTCCGACCAAGTCCTCCGCCAACGGCGCCAGCGCCTATCTGAGGACCGACACCTTCACCTGTCTGCGGTGCGGGCTGACCGTCGCCACGCTCGCGCCCGACGGCAGCCGCCGCAACCACTGCCCCAGCTGCCTGCACTCGCAGCACTGCCTCGACCACGTGGAGGGCGGTCCGTCCGACTGCGGGGCACGCATGACCCCGATCTCGATCGCGGTGCTCCGCACCGGCGACTGGATGGTCATCCACCGCTGCACCCGCTGCGACGAGCTGGCCTCGAACCCGGTCTGCGGGGACGACAACCAGCTGATCCTGATGCGGATGGCCGTGCGGCCGCTGGCCCAACCGCCGTTCCCTCTCGAAGCGTTCGGTGCCCTGTGACCCACCGACGACGACCGAGGACAGGACGGAGGTCCCACCGTGCCACGACGTAGACCCCGCCGACCGGCCCACCGACCGCAGCGGCGCAAGGACGTCCTGCACGGACCGGGCGGCGCCCACGGCGACGCGTTCCGCTGCGTGGGCTGCCGACTCGACGTACCGCTGAACGCACCGGGCACCGGGCATCGCAACCACTGCCCGCACTGCCTGACCAGCCTCCACGTCGATCTGCGGATACCGGGAGACCGGGCCGCCGACTGCCGGGGGCGGATGACGGCGCTCAGTCTGTCCGTCCGGCAGGACGGGGAGTGGGCGATCATCCACGAGTGCCTGACCTGCGGCGAGCTGAGCGCCAACCGCATCGCGGGGGACGACAACGCCCTCGCCCTGATGCGGATGGCGGTACGCCCGCTGTCGGACACCGCCATCCCCGTACGAGCGTTGCTCGCACTCTGACAAGGGGGCGCCCGGTCACCGCCGTGATGACGACGGCGACCGGGCGCCGAGGGTGGTACGCGCCGTCTCGCGCATCCGGGTCGGGTCAAGCCGCTCGCTCAGGACAGCGTTTCTGATGACGGTCGTACGGCTGCCGAAACGGGCGCCTGTGTCCGGACGCAGGACACGCGCAACTCCGTCAAGGCGCCCCGGGCCGAGTCGGGAGCGAACAGTGCCGTCGACGTGCTCCGCCCGGGAACGAACAGCACATAGTGCCTTGCAAGGTAGGACAGGTCACCCCACGGCTCCTGATTGTGCGCACGCGCGAGCACTCGGCCACAACGCGTACAGGCGATCCAGGGGACAACCAGGAGAGATCACGCGGCCGAGGCTAACGGTGCTCTCGCCGATCAGGCTGTGGCGAGACGGCGGTGACAGATGAGGGCGGCCGGGATACCGACGAAGGCGAGGAAGCGCTCAGGCTTGCATGCGTAGCGGCGGTGCAGGCGGCGGCAACCTGCCAGGCCCGGCGTCCAAGCCGCGCGGCGCGGGCGTGGTCGAGAACGAACGTGACATGTGAAGGGGGTGGTGTCACGTTGTGCGGACCGGGTGGTGCCTGACCTGCGGCAAGCTCAACACCAACCGCACCGCGGGGAACAACAACACCCCCGCCCTGATACGGATGGCGGTACGCCCGCCGGCACCGAGGGCCCGATACCGCCGCCCACACTGGACACAAGATGCACCAAGTGCACACTTCTGTGCATGAGTGACACATTGCCGATCGCTGAAGCCCGCGCCCGCTTCGGCTCGCTCGTCCGCAGAGCCTCGAATGCACGAGAACGCATCACGATCACCGACCACGGTCAGCCGGCGGCCATACTGATCAATCCTCAGGAACTGGCCGAACTGGAGGATGCCCTGGCCCTCGCCCAGTACCGGGCACGCCAGGCCGCCGGCACCGTGGAAACCGTTCCGCATGACCAGGTCCGTGCACGACTTGGCCTGGAGCAGCGTTGACGTTTCTGATCACGTGGGACGAGCACGCCATCGACCAGGCTGCCCGGTTCCTCAAGGACGATCCAGACGGCTTGCGCCAGTTGACGGATGCCATCGACCTGCTCGCCGACAACCCTCTGCCACAAGGATCTGCGCCGTACGGCTCCCCCACGCTGCGACGCGTGCACGTCGGACGCTACCGAGTGCTGTACGAGACCGCAGAAGCCCAGGTCACCATTATCGTGATTCACCTCGGCCGCATCGGCTGACCGTCACGGGGTCGTGGCCAACTCGGCCCAGACCGTCTTGCCCACGCCCCGGTCCTTCACGCCCCACGACGTCGCCAGCGCCTCGACCAGATGCAGGCCGTACCCCGACTCCGCGCCGGGCCGGTTCGGTTGAGGCTCCGGCCCCCGCTCTCCCCGCGCGTCCGACACCTCGATCCGGAGCGTGCCCGCGAGGACGACGAGCCTCAGTTCGAAGTCCCGCCCCGCTACGAGCCCGTGCAGCACCGCGTTGGCAGCCAGCTCGGACACGATCACGGCGGCATCGTCCGAGAGCTCGCTCCCGTACGGCACACCCCACTCGTCGAGTTGATGCACAGCGAGCCGACGGGCGAGCCGCGCGCCTCGGCGGGTGGCGCTGAACCGCTGGACGAACTCGGCGCCCACAAGGGTGATTTCGGCGTTCATGTGACTCAGCGTGTCCGGTCGCTCGTACGCTGACCAGGAGTGACACCACGACTCCGAGGAGCTGTACGGGCGCGCCCGGTCGGCTGTACGGGGCGTCGGCCGTGACCGGGCAGACAGAGAGCGGTGCGGGGTAGATGACGAACGCGGAACGCGAGGAACGACCGGAGCGACCGGCCGAGTCGGACGGGACGGCGCACCTGTTCAGGGCGCTGGGCAAGCAGATCAAGGTGCTGCGGGAACGCGCGGGCCTGAGCCAGAAGGATCTGGGGCTCGCTGCGCATTGCGGGGAGGACCTGATCTCCGCGATGGAGCGGGGCGTGCGGACGCCACAGCCGGACTTCCTGGGGCGCGCGGACCAAGTGCTGGACGCGGGCGGCGTGCTGCGAGCGGCGGTCGACGAGGTACGGGAGGCGTTGTCGCGGACACGGACGCGGCACCCGGACTGGTTCCGGGACTACGCGCGTGTGGAGGCGGATGCAGTTGCGTTGCACATCTACAGCACGCAGGCCGTGCCGGGCCTTCTCCAAACCGAGGACTACGCACGTGCAGTCTTTACACAGCGACGGCCACTACTGGATGAGCAGACGATCGAGAAGCGGGTGGCGGACCGAATGGACCGCCAGCGGATCTTCGACCGCTGGCCCGCGCCAACATTCAGCTATGTGCTGGAGGAAGCCATCCTGGAACGTCCGATCGGCGGGCAAGCCGTGCACAGACAACAGTTGCAGAGGCTCTTGAGTGCTGGCCGCATGCGAACTGTGGAACTTCAGGTCATGACAACCGACCGGGAGGAACACCCCAGCCTGGATGCCTCGTTCACACTCCTCACGCCCAAGGGCCGCCAGGAAGCGGCGTACACGGAGACATACGGTCATGCGCGGCTGATCACTGACCCAGAGGAAGTCCGGGTGTTCAGCGAGCGCTATGGGATCATCCGCTCGCGGGCTCTCACCCCCGCGGAGTCCCTGACGCTGATCGAGAAGATGCTGGGAGAGCTATGAACACCGAGCAACTGCACTGGTTCAAGAGCAGCTACAGCGGCGGCGAAGGTGGAACCTGCGTCGAGGTCGCCTACGACTGGCGCAAGTCCAGTCACAGCAGCGGAGAGGGCGGCGAATGCGTCGAGGTCGCCACCTGCCCCACCACCATCCACATCCGCGACTCCAAGAACGTCCAGGGCCCCCACCTCGACGTCACCCCCGCCACCTGGTCCGCCTTCGTCTCGTACGCGCGCCAGGGCTGAGCGCGGCCCGATCCGCCTGGCACACCTGGTCCCGCACCGGATCGCGACAGCCGCGACCCGGTGCGCCACGACCCGGTCGACCGCGATGCGGCGGCCCCCGACGTAAAGGCTTTAAAGCCTTTGGGAAGAAGGAACTTCCCAACCCAACCCCTCCCCCGGCCTCAACCTGAGGCCCGTCACTCACACGGGTGAGGTTTGCCAACTGAGCTGGATTTCACAGCGGTTGGCTGGCATATGCTCGCCGCGGCAACCGCAAACATGCGTCGGCCCCCGGCCGGGAGAGCGAATCCCGATCGAGGGCCTGACCACCGAGGAAGTAAAGGCTTCCCGATGGATACCCAGCAGGTTAGCGCGCCCTCGCGCGCCCCGTCTCCCGTTCCCGGGGACGCCACGCCGTCATCCGGTGTCGTACACATCAATTCCCGCCACAGCAGCCACTTCACGGTCGTCGGCAACCACCTGGCCCAGCACCGCGTGCTCTCCCTCCTCGCGATCGGCCTCGCCACCCACATCCAGTCACTCCCCGCCGGGACGAAGATCGGGATCAAGCCCCTCGCCGAACGCTTCCCGGACAGCGAGGCCCGCATCGCCGCCGCACTGCGCGAACTGGAAGTCCACGGCTACCTGCGCCGCACCCGCGAACGCCTCCCCAACGGCCGCGTCGTCACCCGCACCTGCTCGTACAACCAACCGGGCTCCACCGACGCCCACCCCGTCCCGGCCCCCGGACGACGCCCCAAACCCATTCACCCAGCCCCGGTCGCTGCCCCGGCCCCCGCCCTGGCCCCGGTCGCCACTCCCGCACCACCGACCCCCGAGGCACCCGAGGCACCCGCACCGCCGGCCACCACAGCCGTAACCCCCACACCTCCACCGCGCCCCGCATCCCCCTACGTCCCCGCCCCCACCGCGTCCAAGCCCCCGCCCCCGCCGCTCCCCCAACCCGCCAACCCCCTCCCCCAGCTCCTCCAGGCCGCCACCGCGCTCCTCACCGACCTCCACCGCCGCACACCCCACATCACCCTCACCGAGCGCGACATCCACCACCTCGCCCCCGCCGTCGCCACCTGGTTCGAACGCGGCACCACGCCCGCTGCCGTCCGCCAGGCCCTCACCAGCGACCTCCCCCAGCCCCTCAGATTCCCGGCCAAATTCTTGAGGCACCGCCTCATCGCCCTCCTCCCACCCCCGGCCACTCCCACCTACCAGGCCGCCCCGCTCCAGAACTGCGACCGCTGCGACCGCGCCTTCCGTTCCCTCACCCCCGGCCACTGCCACGACTGCACAGCCGACGAACCGCACCTCCTGTCGGCCTGAACAAGTGGGGTCTCTACCCTGTGGTGATCACTGCTGGGCCACGGGACAGGTGGGTGAAGGAACGTCATGACGAGTGCTCCGGCATTGGCAGAGCTGCGTGAGGTCTGTCAGCCGAACGCGAAGCTTCAGAGCCGTAACGGGGAGCACTGGGCGGGCCGCCTGTACATGCGGCGGATCTCCCTGCGGACCACCCGGCAGCTGGTGCGTACGCGAGTGACGCCCGATCAGCTCACCTGGACGATGGTGGTGTGCGGGGTGGCCTCCGGCTTCGCGCTCCTCATACCCGGCCTGACGGGGGCCGTGCTCGCGGCGGTGCTCTTCCAGCTGTTCCTGCTCTTCGACTGCGTGGACGGCGAAGTGGCGCGCTGGAAGGGGCAGAACAGTGCGACGGGCATCTACGTCGACCGACTCGGGGCCTACTTGGCGGATGCGGCGCTCATGATCGGGGCCGGCTTCCGGGCGGCGCGCGGCGCTTCGGACCTCTGGGTGTCGGTGGGGCTCGCGGCGGCGCTCGGAGTCGTCCTGCTGAAGGCGTCCACGGACCTGGTGGATGTCGCGCGCTACCGCCGCGGTCTGCCGCTCGCCGACG
Organism: Streptomyces sp. Ncost-T10-10d; assembly: GCF_900091955.1. Lineage (GTDB taxonomy): Bacteria > Actinomycetota > Actinomycetes > Streptomycetales > Streptomycetaceae > Streptomyces. Next base: position 9,381 of record NZ_FMDF01000047.1, on the reverse strand, counting down.
ACGAGGCGACCCGGCCGCGTTCGGCGGGGCTCGCCTCGGCGCGACGGCTGGCCTCGGCCTTCAAGATCCACCGGATCACCAACGGCATCGAGGCGTCCCTCGTCCTGCTCGCGGTCGCCGTGGTCGACCTGTTCATGGGCAGCATCGAGGCGACCCAGGTGACAGTGCTGGCGATCGCGGCCATCACGTGGGTCATGGTCGTGGCTCACCTGGCCTCGATCCTGTCCTCCTCGCGCCTTCGCTGAGTTGCAGGTCCTGTCTGTCCCGTCGGCCGCATCCGCGCATGCCCGACCGCAGCCGAGGACCCGCGGCAGCTCCCCATCCTCTGCCTGGGAGGTGGCCCGGGACGCGTTCGGTGACCACGATGTCCCCAGCACACTGATCGGAGTCACCGTGCTCGGCTACGACGACCAGCTCGTAGAGATCGAAGCCGTCGCCGCCGTGCTCGACCAGGGCCTGTTGCGAAAGTGCTGGTCGCGGCCGACAAGAACGTCTGAATCCGCTGCGCTGGTTGTCAGTGCATTTTCGTAGGCTCTCGGTGATCCGATTGAAGGGATTGCCATGGAAGACCCCACAGGCATCACAGCACTGGCCGAGATCCTTCCTCCAGATCTCGGCGCTGACGAAGAGATCGACTGGTCGGCCGCGGAAGCGCGGTGGGGTACGCGGCTCCCGCGGGACTACATGGCCTTCATGTCCGTGTACGGTGCCGGCTCGTTCGCGGAAGTCTGCATCCTCATGCCCCTGCCGAAGGAGTACATCCAGTGGGATCCCGGGACGTTCGAGGAGGAGACGGAGAACGCCCGCTACACCTGGGAGATGCTGGGCGGCCAGGAAGGCCTGGACATCAACCCGGACCATATCCTCGCCTGGGGCGTCACCTCTGGACCAGACATCCTCTGCTGGCTGACTACCGATCCCGACCCTGACCGGTGGCGTGTCCTGGTTTGCGGCCGCCACACCCAAGACGACTTCACCCTGTTCCCCTGCGGCATGGTCGAATTCCTCCGCAAGCTGCTCGTTGACGAGTTCGACCCGTACCCACTCAGCATCGATCTCCGAGAGGCCTCACCGCGCTACGTGCACTGGCTCGAGCGTCAACGCCGCTGGAAGGCGGGCTTGGATTGATATTCCGATGAGCCGCAGCCGGCCAGCAGGGGTTGCCGTGGCCCCGCCGGCCACAGCCATTCGTTGATGGCTGCGACCACCACGGTCGCGTGATGACGGACGGCGGCACGGCTAACATCGCGGCCGTGGATATCAGAGAACTGGACCGCCGTGCCCTCGCCACCTTGGGAGCGGTTATCGCGCAGATTGGCCCGGATCATCTTCGTCTTCCAACGCCGTGTGCCGACTGGACACTGCACGGCCTGCTCCGCCACCAAGTGAGCGAGAACCTCGGCTTCGCAGCCGCCGCAGCAGGCGTCACCGGTGACCTCCTGGTCTGGGACCAGGGCGACTTGGGCGGGGATCCTTACCAGGCCTACCTCGACTCGGCAGACACCATGACCAAGGCGTTCGCCGAGGATGTCCTGGACCATTCGCTCCAGATCAGGGAGTTCGGGTTCTTTCCCGGCCGGGTCGCGCTCGGTATGCATGTGCTCGACTGCGTAGTCCACGGCTGGGACATCGCTCAGACCATCGGTGTCGCCTTCGATCCGGGCGCCGACCTCGTCCACTACTCACTCGAGGTCGCGGCGCTGATCCCGACCGGAGCACCGTCCGGCGACCGGCCAAGGGCTGCGTTCGCCCCGGCGGTCGAGATCTCCGCGAGCTCTCCCGACCTGGAGCGGCTGCTCGGACTCGTCGGCCGTCGTCCAACGGCAGGCTGAGCGACGGCTCACAGGCAAAGCTGTTCTGAACGCCCAGGTTCAAGGGGGATCCGACCCGGGCGCGTGAGAGACGACCGGAACGGCGCTCGGCCTCGGACATCCCACCCCGGTCCGACGGCAGGAGCCGCTGTTCTCGTTGGCCTTGGCCGTGTTCACCGAAGGCGGCTTCGGCGATTGCGCAGGTAGGCGTCAATGGCCAGGGGTGCATCCACGTCGTTCGTGGACATGAAAGGGGCGGCGCACGACCGACGCGGTGTCGGTGTACGCCGCCCTGGAGTGGTTCGGGTGGCGGGGGTGGCCCGCGCTGTCATGGCGGTTACTTGGGGTCGCGGTTGAACTGTGCCTTGGACCAGCGGTAGCCGAGGATGGTCAGGGCCAGGCACCAGGCGAGGGCGATCCACCAGTTGTTGCCGATCTCGGTCCCGAGGAGAAGTCCGCGCAGGGTTTCGATGGCGGGGGTGAAGGGCTGGTACTCGGCGATCGGCTGGAACCAGCCCGGCATGCTGTTCAGGGGGACGAAGGCGCTGGAGATGAGGGGCAGCAGGATCAGCGGCATGGCGTTGTTGCTGGCCGCCTCCGCGTTGGGGCTGCCCAAGCCCATGCCGACCGCGATCCAGGTGAAGGCCAGGGCGAAGAAGGCGAGCAGGCCGAAGGCTGCCAGCCATTCCAGGACGGTGGCATCGGTGGAGCGGAAGCCCATGGCCACACCGATGGCGCCGACGAGGATCACGCTGATGATGGTCTGCAGGACGCTGCCGACGACGTGGCCGAAGAGGATGGAGCTGCGGTGGATGGCCATGGTGCGGAAGCGGGCGATGATGCCTTCGTTCATGTCGGTGGAGACCGAGACGGCGGTGCCGATGGTGGTGGATCCGATGGTCATCAGCAGGATGCCCGGGACGATGTAGGCGATGTAGGCGGAGCGGCCCGTGCCCCCGCTCATGGTGTCGCCGAAGATGTAGACGAACAGCAGTAGCAGCATGACCGGGGTCAGCAGCAGGTTCAGGGTGAGCGAGGGATAGCGGCGGGCGTGCAGGAGGTTGCGGCGCAGCATCGTGGACGAGTCGCGCACGGCGAGGGAGAGGGAGCTCATCGGACAGTCTCCTTGGGCTGGGTGGGCACGGTGGTGGCGGTGAGGGCGAAGAAGACGTCGTCGAGGTCGGGGGTGTGCACGGTCAGCTCGTCGGCCTCGATGCCGGCCGAGTCCAGCCGGTCGAGGATGGAACGCAGTTCGCGCTGGCTGCCGTCGCTGGGGATCTGCAGCGACAGCGCCTCGTCGTTGCGGGTCGCCTTGTTGAGGGTGCCGGCTGCGTTCTGGTAGGCGGCGGGGTCGATGAAGCGCAGGCGGACGTGTCCGCCGGGGATGAGCCGCTTCAGCTCCTCGGCCGTGCCCTCCGCGGCGATCTTCCCGTCGTTCAACACAGCGATCCGGTCCGCGAGTTCGTCGGCCTCTTCCAGGTACTGGGTGGTGAGGAAGACGGTGACACCATCGGTGACCAGTTCGCGGATGATGCCCCACATGTTGTGCCGCGAGCGCGGGTCGAGGCCGGTCGTCGGCTCGTCCAGGAAGATGATCCGCGGGCTGCCCACCAGTGTCATGGCGATGTCGAGGCGGCGTTTCATGCCGCCGGAGTAGGTGGAGGCCGGCTTCTTCGCCGCCTCGACCAGGTCGAAGCGCTCCAGCAACTCGGTGGCCACTCGGCGGCCCTCGCTGCGGGAGAGGTGGTGCAGGTCCGCCATGAGGAGCATGTTCTCCTCGCCGGTGATCAAGCCGTCGACGGCGGAGAACTGCCCCGTGACACCGATCGCGGCACGTACGGCCTGCGGTTCGGCGGCCAAGTCGTGACCGCCGACGTGCAGGTCGCCGGCGTCGGCGGAGACGAGGGTGGACAGGATCTTCACGGCGGTGGTCTTGCCGGCGCCGTTCGGGCCGAGCAGAGAGAAGACCGTGCCTTCCGGGACGGTCAGGTCGATCCCGTCGAGGACGGTCTTGTCACCGTAGGACTTGCGCAACCCGTGCGCTGCGATAGCCAAGTCGGTCATGAGGAGAGCTCCTTCAAAGGCTGCAGGATTCAGAGGCTGCGGGCGGCGATGTCACCCTGGGAGGTGGTCGCCTTGATGGTCAGACCGGGCGTGCCGTCGCTGTTCTTCAGCGCGTTGTCGATCCGGCCGTAGCCGGTGCCGGCGTCCAGGGAGGCGGAGACGCCGCGAGCCGCGCCGACGGTGATGTCGCCCTGCTGGGTGTTCAGCGTGAGCTGCCCGCACATGGCCTCGGTGATGTTCACATTGCCCCGCTGGGTGCTGATCTCGCCGGGACCGTTCAGGCGGCCGACTGTGATGTGGGCGTCGAGTCCGGTGAGGCGGGCGCTGGTGGCCTCATCCAGCTTGACCGAGCCGTAGCCGCCGTCGAAGGCGACGTCGCCGAGCCGTCCCACGCCGCGGAACTCGGCGGCGGCCGCCTTCGCCTCGACACGGGAGCCGGCGGGCAACTGGACGGTGACCTCGACGGATCCGGAGTTGCCAAGGATCCGGTTCTTCGCTTGCGGGGCCTGGATCCGCAGGACGCCGTCGGCGTAGGCGACTTCGGTCTGTTCGGCGGCCTTGACGTCGCGGCTCTTGGCGGCGTCGGCGGGCAGGACCTCGACGGTGGTGTCGGTACGGTCGGCGGCGATGAACTGGATGCGTCCGGCGGGGATGTCGAGGACGGCCTGGACGGCTGCGGGCGTGTCGAACTTCTGCATCATGCTCTCCTTCTCCGGTATCGCGCGCCCCTTCGGCCCGCTCTTTCCGTTAGAGGAAAAGCTACGTTGCATTCATAGATCAGGCAACAGATGCGTTGCGTCAAAATCCCATCATTGCAGGTAGATGCAGCAAAGTTGATGCAATGACCTTGCGCATAACGCAACACTTCACCATGTAAAGTGTTGCAATGAATTGAGAGTGAACGCTATAGTCGCCACACCAGCCACCACAGGGCCACGCCCAGGCCACGAAGGAGACCTGCTGATGGCGGCCATCGGAAGCACCGTGATCGGGGCGTTCGTCGGCAAGGTGTCGCCTGTTGTCGGCAAGGTGCCGGTCAGTAGATGCGCGTGTCCTCGCCATCGATCACGAGAGCCTGCCCATCGCGCAGGGTGAGGTGCGGGGTGCCATCCGCACGGTAGTTGACGGCGACGACACCGAGAGCCTCCGTCTCGGGGTGGCCGGGAGAGTCGACGTGCGGCACCACGGCATGGTCGAGGATGCCCAGGCCTTCCCAGGCCACCGGCTCGCCATAGGTGCCGGGGACCACCTGCGGGTCGTCGCAGTAGTCCAGTCCGCGCAGGTGGGCGCGAGCACGCCCGCGCCGGCGCCGGATCCGGCATAGACCACCGCTTCCCGTCGCAGCAGCGCGGTCAGCGCCGCGTCAGCGCCGCTGCGGGCGAGAGCAAGGCGCAACATGAACACGTTTCCGCCGCGCAACCAGACCACACCGTCGCCGCGATCCGGCTCTGGCTTCGTCCGTGATCCGCCGGACAGCACCTGGCGGTGATGCGCTCGAAATCCAGTGGAACAGCGCCGCTGTGCGCCATTACCGTGCTGCCGAACCAAGTCGTCTGACCAAGGACACGCCGTTGTACACCCTGTGAGACCTCCCGAGCGCTGAATCGTCGCGCGTCGCACATGTGCGCCGCGCTCCTTTTTGCTGCGGACTTCTCACTGAAACCGGTGTACTTCTGTGCTCAAAAACTGGGTGGTCGTGCCCACCCGCCTGCCGCTCGTTCTCCGCCGTTGCCACGCGTGCGCGTCCGAGCGCTTCCGGGCGAGCGGTAAATTTCGCGTCAACGCAAACCACAAGCTCATCGACGCCTGGCTCCTCGCGCTCTGTACCGCTTGCGGGGAAACTGTAAAGCTCACGGTCCTGGAGCGGATGAATGTGCGCTCCATACGACCTGAGCTGCTGGACCGGCTGCATGACAACGACCCTGGCCTGACAGCTGAACTGCTCCAGGATCCGGTCGTGCGGCGCCGTAATCGCATCGCCCTCGACTGGGACAACGCCTGGCGCCTCGACACCGGCGGGTCGGATCACCTGGACCGCGAGGTGATCGACGTCTCGGTCCGCTTTGCGGCGCGGATCCCCGTCCGGCCGGTGCGACTGATCGCTGAAGGTTGCGGTCTTTCGCGGGCCGAGGCCGAGAGACTGATCACGGAGGGCAAACTCGTTTCGGCAGTCCGGCTGAGCGGCAAGCTCTCCGGCGACTTCACCTTCACGCTCAAGCGCTGAGCCCTCCTCGGGACCAGGGGCCTGTCCGGCGGGATCCGCCGGACAGGCCCTAGACGAGGGCCACCGCGAACAGCGTGAAGGCGAGCACGATGACGCCCACGCGGACGTAGTGGAACCGGTCCCAACGCCCCACCTGCTGCTTCCAGTCCGCGGGCACGCCTTCCTGTGACCAGGTCGCGACGCGTGAGTTGATCGGCACGAGCAGCAGGATCGACATCACCACGCTCACCACGAGCAGCGCTGCGCCCGCGGCGACGAGCGACGCGCCCGCGTCGCCCCACGTCAGCGTGGACCACACCGCGCCGAGGACGACCGAGCCGATGTACCAGAACGGCATGACCCGGCCCAGGACGCGCGCCCCGTCGCTGCGGGCTTCGACCCCGCCGTCGTTCGGAAGCCGGTCGAGGATCGGGTTCACGAACACCGCCACCGCGAACTCCACGCCCACCATCAGCCCGACCACAACGACCGTGACGACGGCCAGTACGTCCTGCATGACCCCTCCAAAGGCTGCCCTAGCGGCGCTAGGTTCTGATGCAATGCTAGGCATGCCATCGCTCTATTGTCTAGCGGTGCTAGCATCGAGTCATGTCAGTACACGAACGCAAGGAACGCGAGCGGGCCAACCGCCACAGGCTGATCGTCTCCACGGCCCGCGAACTGGCCGAGGCCCACGGCTGGGACGCCGTCACCACACGCCGGCTCGCCGAGCGGATCGAGTACAGCCAGCCCGTGCTCTACAGCCACTTCCGGGGCAAGAACGAGATCGTGGCAGCGGTCGCACTGGAGGGGTTCACCGAGCTGACGACCGCGCTGCGCGCCGCGGTGCCGGACGGGCCCGCCGACCGGGAGGCGATGGCCGCACTGGCCCGCGCCTACACCGACTTCGCCGCACGCAATCCCGCCCTGTACGACGCGATGTTCAGCCTCGACAACGGCCTCCCCTTCGCCGACGACGCCACGCCCGCTCCATTGCGCGAGGCGTTCCAGGCCCTGGTGGACCCGCTTGTCGACCACGCACACCCCGATGAACCGGGGTTGTTCGTCGAGACGTTCTGGGCCGCGCTGCACGGACTGGTCACCCTCACCCGCGCCGGACGCCTGCCCGCCGACCGGGTTCCCGACCGCCTCGCGCTCCTGGTCGACCGCTTCGTCCCCCACTAGGGTCCGCTCCGGCCCGGCTCGCCGCCTGTCCTCCGGATCACCACGTCCGGGCCGCCGGGCTGTTCCCCCGCATCCGTTGAAGTACAGGTTTCCTTATCCTGGCCGGATGAGCACTCCTCCTGAACTCGTCATATTCGACTGCGACGGCGTACTCGTCGACAGCGAACGCATCGCCGTGCGCATCCAGGTCGAAGTGGGCGCCGAACTGGGGTGGTCGCTGACGGCGGACGAGGTCATCGAGAAGTTCGTGGGCCGGTCGAACAAGTCCATCGGTGCGCTGATCGAAGCCCACCTGCCCGGCAAGTCCGCCGTCTGGCAGCAGCGCTTCGAGGACCTCCACCGTGCCGCCGTGGACTCCGAACTCGTCGCGGTCGACGGCATCCACGAGGCGCTGGCCACCCTCACGCTCCCCACCTGTGTGGCATCGAGCGGCAGCCACGACAAGATGCGCCACACCCTCGGCCACACCGGACTCCACTCCCACTTCGAGGGCCGCATCTTCAGCGCCAGTGAGGTCGCGCACGGCAAGCCCGCCCCCGACCTCTTCCTCCACGCGGCCCGGCGGATGGGCGTGGATCCCTCGGCCTGCGTCGTCGTCGAGGACAGCAAGTACGGGGTACAGGCCGCCCGTTCGGCCGGAATGCGGTCACTCGGCTACGCGGGCGGGCTGACCCCGGTGCACTGGCTGGAGGGCCCGGACACCGTGGTCTTCGACGACATGCGCAAGCTGCCGGTGCTCTTGTCGGAGATCTGACGGCCGACCGCCTCACGTCCTTTACGCGTAAGGCGGGTCTGGGTGGTCGCTACCCTGTTCTCCCCCTGCCACGAGGCGGGGAGAACAGGGGTGGGACATGCGCAGAAGAATGGCCGCGGCTGCTGTGGTGGCGGCAGTGGCCACCGGGATCGTGGTGGCGCCGGCCGCTCACGCGGAGGGGCGGGGTGACATCCGGGTCACCAAGACCGTCGTGAACGGTGGCAGCAATGTGATCGTCGGGGTCAAGAACGTCAAGCGTTTCCTGATCACCATGACGATCAAGGACAACTCGGGGGTGAAGGGGGTCGCCGATGTGTCCGCGTTCAACGCGACCAATGGCCATGGGCCGGTCGACCATCTCGGCACGACGTGCAAGAAGGTCAGCACGACGACGTCCGTGTGCACCGCGACGATGCAGATCGACCCGACGTGGATCGACTTCTACGGAAGCGGCAACGAGGGCTGGGACGCCAACTCGGTCGCGGGGACCTGGCAGGTCAACGCCACGGTCCAGGCCAATGACCGCGACTACTGGATCTCCGACCGCATCGCCCTGTTCAAGGTGAAGCGCGCCGCGACCCTGACCACGGACGCCACGCCCGAGCCGGTCAGGAAGGGGGGCACGCTGACCGTCACAGGAAAGCTGTCGCGGGCCAACTGGACGGATCTCAAGTACCACGCGTACACCAAGCAGGTGGTGAAGCTGCAGTACAAGAAGCCCGGCGGCACGTACAGCACCGTGAAGACGGCGACCACCGACAGCAAGGGCCACCTCCGCACGACGGTGAAGGCCACCGCTTCGGGCAGTTGGCGCTGGGCGTTCCTCGGTACGACCACGACCATGAAGGTCGTCTCCACCGGCGACGCCGTCACGGTGAAGTGACCAAGCAGCGGGCCGGGCTCCTCACTCCCAGTGAGGGGCCCGGCCCTTTCGATCACACTGCCGATGTCAGCGGGCGACCGCCTTCGTCGCCTTGCTGGTGGCGGAACCGTTGGCGTGGCCCGTGCGGCGGGCGGTCACCTTCACGGTGATCTTCTTGCCGCGCTGGGCGGACTTGAGCGTCAGCGAGGACTTGGTCGCCCCCTTGATCGCCTTGCCGTTCTCGTACCACTGGTAGGCGTACGAGGTCGGGGCGGGCGTCCAGGTGCCGTGGGCGGCCTTGAGCGTGCGGCCCACCTTCGCCGTGCCGGAGATCGTGGGCTGCTTGGTGGCCTTGGGCGCGCTGCCTGTGGCGATCTTCACCGAGGCGGTCGTCGCGGAGCCGTCGGCGTGACCGGTGCGACGGGCCGTGACGGTGACCGTGACCTTCTTGCCGAGCAGCGACGCCGGGGCGGTGTACGTGGACGCGGTCGCGCCCGTTGAC
>NZ_FMDF01000121.1 GCF_900091955.1 Streptomyces sp. Ncost-T10-10d | reverse complement strand
CCGGGCATGGTGGCGGCGCAGGTCGAGAGGCTCGGCGTGACGGCGGGCAGCCGGGTGCTCCAGTTCGCCTCGCCCAGCTTCGACGCATCGTTCTGGGACCTGTGCAGCGCCCTGCTCACCGGTGCCGCCCTCGTCCTGGCCCCGTCCGAGGCCCCGCTGGAGGCCCTGACGGACCGCCGGCTCGACGTCACCCATGTGACGCTGCCGCCCTCGGCCCTGGCGGCGATGGACGGCGCCGACGTCACGGCTGCCACCCTGGTGGTGGCGGGTGAGGCCTGCCCGCCGGAGCTGGTGGCCCGGTGGGCGCCGGCGCGCCGGATGATCAACGCGTACGGTCCGACGGAGACGACGGTGTGCGCGACGATGAGCGACCCGCTGTCCCCGGGGTCGGATGTGCCACCGATCGGCAGACCGGTCGCGGGTTTCCGGGCATATGTGCTGGACGAGCGGATGCGCATCGTGCCGCCGGGTGTGGTGGCGGAGTTGTACGTCGCGGGGGCGGGCCTGGCGCGTGGGTACCTGAACCGGGCGGGGCTGACGGCCGGACGGTTCGTCGCCTGCCCGTTCGGCACGGCAGGTGAACGCATGTACCGCACGGGCGACCTGGTGCGCCGGTGCGCCGACGGTGAGCTGGAGTACGTCGGCCGCGCCGACGACCAGGTGAAGGTGCGCGGCTTCCGCGTCGAGCTCGGCGAGATCGAGGCAGCCCTGGCCGAGCACCCCGCAGTCGCCCATGCCGCCGTCCTCGCACAGGACGACCGGCTCGTCGGCTACGTGGCAGCGCGTCCCGACGCTGTCGTACGGCCGGCGGAGCTGACGGCGTATCTGCGCGACCGCGTGCCGGACTACCTGGTGCCGTCGGCGTTCGTGTTGCTGGATGTGCTGCCGCTGACGGTGAACGGGAAGCTGGACCGTGCAGCGCTGCCCGCGCCCGAACCGGGGACGGTCGGGGGCAGCCGCGCGCCGCGCACACCGCAGGAGCAGATCCTGTGCGAGTTGTTCGCCGAGGTGCTGGGCGCGTCGCGGGTCGGGGTCGACGACGACTTCTTCGACCTGGGCGGGCACTCCCTGCTCGCCACCCGGCTGGTCGCACGGATTCGCTCGGTGCTTGGCGTGGAGCTGGGGTTGCGCGCGCTCTTCCAGGCGCCCACTGCGGCGGGAGTGGCCGAAGCGTTGGCCGAGGCCGGGCGCGCTCGCCCGGCGCTGACGGCGCACGTACGGCCGGAAGCGGTACCGCTTTCTTTCGCCCAGCGCCGGCTCTGGTTCCTGCACCGCATGGACGGCACCGCCGCGACCTACCACATTCCGCTGGCGCTTCGGCTGACCGGGACGCTGGACACAACGGCGCTGAACGAGGCGCTCGCCGACGTGGTGGCCCGGCACGAGAGCCTGCGGACGGTGTTCCCGGAGGTCGACGGCGTACCGTGCCAGCGTGTCCTGGATCCAGGAGCGACCCGGCCCCGGGTTCGGTCGACCGAGGTGTCGCAGGCCGAACTGCCGGAGCGGCTCGCCGAGTTCGCCCGGCAGCCTTTCGACCTTGCGGTGGAAATGCCGTTGCGGGCGGAGCTGTTCGCGCTCGCACCGCAGGAGCATGTGCTGCTGGTGGTCATGCACCACATCGCCGGTGACGGCTGGTCCACCGGCCCGCTGGCCCGCGACCTTGCCGCGGCCTACGCGGCTCGGCGCGAGGGTCGCACACCGAGCTGGCCGGTCCTGCCGGTGCAATACGCCGACTACACGCTGTGGCAGCGCGATCTGCTCGGTGACGCCGCCGATCCGGGGAGTCGGTTTGCCAAGCAACTCGATTATTGGAAGAGGCAGTTGTCCGACCTGCCGGAGCTTCTCCAGCTGCCCGCCGACCGGTCGCGGCCGGCCGTCGCCCGCTGGCACGGAGACCAGGTCGGCCTGGATCTGACTCCCGAACTGCATGCGGTTTT
>NZ_FMDF01000108.1 GCF_900091955.1 Streptomyces sp. Ncost-T10-10d | reverse complement strand
CGCGCCTGCTCGGACTGGTCGGTGTAGCGCAGCCACAGCGCCCGCTCGACCGGTGCGACCGGGCCGTACGCGGCGAGATCGGTGGCGAGCGCGCTCCGGGTACGCGGACCGAGCGAGGAGCCCGCTATGCGCAGCGCCAGCGGCAGCCCGCCGCACAGCTCGACGACCGTGTCCGTCGACTGGGAGTCGTACGGCCCCTGCTCCTCCGCCTCGGCCGCCTCGCGCAGCAGCTCCTCCGCGCCCGCCGCGTCCAGTGCGCCGACCGGCAGCTGATGGACCCGGGCCGGGATGTCGGCGGGCAGCTCCAGGGGCTCGCGGGCGGTGACGAGGACGAGGCTGTCGGAACGCTCGGGCAGCAGCGTGCGGACCTGGGCCGCGTCGCTGGCGTCGTCGAGGACGATCGTGACCGGGGTGCCGGTCAGATGCTGGTGGTACAGCTCGCTCAGCCGCCGCACCTGCTGCTCGGCAGAGGCCCTTCCACGGGTTCCCGGCTCCGCTCGACCGGGGGAGGCCCCCTCCCGGAACAGCAGCTGCTCGCGGGGCGCGCCCAGCCGGTTCAGCAGATGCAGCAGCGCGTCACGCGTCGGCAGCGGCGCCTCCCCGGCCACGTCGCCGCGCAGGTCCACCACGCAGGCGCCCCGGAACTGGTCCTTCAGGCTGTGCGCCGCCCGTACCGCGAGCGTGGTGCGCCCGGCGCCGGGCGCACCGTGCAGGACGACGACGGTCGGCTTGGTCTCCGTCGACGCACGGGCCTCCCGCACCCACTGCGCGATCTGCGCCAGCTCGGCCCGCCGCCCGGCGAACGGCCCCTCGGTTGCGGGCAGATGGCCGAACGACTGCTCAAGGATCGCGCGCATACGGGCCGCTGCGCTGCGGTCCCCGCCGCGCAGCGACGGGGCGGTGCGCGACTGCGCGGGGACCTTCTTCGCCGATGCGCGCGACGAGGGGTTGAGCATCCGCTGCTGGTCGAGGAACGGACGGATGCCCCGTACCTCCAGCGCCGCAAGCCACTGCAGCCGCAGCTGTTCGGCGCCGCCGGGCTGCCCGAGCGCACCTGCGCGCCGGTGGGCGGCGGGCCAGTGCGACGCGGTGATCTTGGCGACGGTCGCCGTGGCCCCCGCGACCGCGACGACGGCGCCCGCGCCGAGGGCCGGCCCCGCCGCCGTACCGAACGCGACGTCCGCACCGAAGGCGGCGACCGCGGCAACTCCGGTGACCAGCAGTGGAGTTCCCATGGCCGACCGGCTGAACCGCTGCGACAGCGGCTGCTGTCCGGCCTCCGCCGCGTCCAGCGCCTGGAGATACGCGGCGTACTCGTCGGCCGCCCCGGCCGCCAGGGAGTCGAGCGCGGCCCGCCCGCGTGCCGTCAGCGCACCGGCGTCCGCCCGGCCGCCCGACCTCCGTACCTCCTCCTCGACGGCGCGTACCAACAGCCGTTCGGCTTCGGCCCGATGGCTGTCCCGCATGTGCGTCCCCCTCCGGATACGACGATGGCAACTGCCCCTGCTGTCATCGCCGCCCAGTGTGCTGGGTACGGCGCGTCAGCGCGAGAGAGCGATGCGATCAACCGGGCCTGAGAGAGGATGTGGGTATGCCGAATCGCCTGGACCGTGAGACTTCCCCGTACCTCCTCCAACATGCCGACAATCCGGTCGACTGGTGGCCCTGGTCGCCCGAGGCTTTCGAGGAGGCACGCAGGCGGAATGTGCCGGTGCTGCTCAGCGTCGGCTACGCGAGTTGCCACTGGTGTCATGTGATGGCGCACGAATCGTTCGAGGACGACCGGGTCGCGGCCTATCTGAACGAACACTTCGTCCCGGTGAAGGTCGACCGCGAGGAGCGGCCCGACGTCGACGCCGTGTACATGGAGGCGGTGCAGGCGGCGACCGGCCAGGGCGGCTGGCCGATGACCGTCTTCCTGACCGCCGACGCCGAACCCTTCTACTTCGGCACGTACTTCCCGCCCGAGCCGCGCCACGGCATGCCCTCCTTCCACCAGGTGCTCGAAGGTGTCGCGGCCGCCTGGTCCGACCGGCCCGACGAGGTCGCGGAGGTCGCCGGACGCATCGTCCACGACCTCACCCAGCGCTCCCTCGTACACGGCGGCGAAGGCCTGCCGGGCGAACCCGAACTGGCACAGGCGCTCCTCGGGCTCACCCGCGAGTACGACGAGAAGCACGGCGGGTTCGGCGGCGCGCCCAAGTTCCCGCCGTCCATGATCATCGAGTTCCTGCTGCGCCACCACGCCCGCACCGGGGCGGAAGGCGCCCTCGACATGGCCGCCGACACCTGCGCGGCGATGGCCATGGGCGGGATGTACGACCAGCTCGGCGGGGGTTTCGCCCGCTACTCGGTGGACCGGGAGTGGGTCGTACCGCACTTCGAGAAGATGCTCTACGACAACGCGCTGCTCTGCCGGGCGTACGCACACCTGTGGCGGTCGACGGGCTCGGACCTGGCCCGCCGGGTCGCTCTGGAGACCGCCGACTTCATGGTGCGCGAGCTGCGCACGCCGGAGGGCGGTTTCGCCTCCGCTCTCGACGCCGACAGCGAGGACGGGGCCGGCCGGCATGTCGAGGGCGCGTTCTACGTATGGACGCCCGAGCAGCTGAGGGAGGTCCTGGGCGATCAGGACGCGGCCTTCGCCGCCGAGCACTTCGGGGTGACGGAGCAGGGCACGTTCGAGGAGGGTGCCTCGGTCCTCCGGCTCGCGCGGACGGGCACCGTGGTGGACGCGGACCGGGCCGCCGGCGTACGGGCCAGGCTGCTGGCCGCCCGTGAGCTGCGCCCGCGTCCCGGGCGGGACGACAAGGTGGTCGCCGCCTGGAACGGCCTGGCGATCGCCGCGCTCGCCGAGACGGGGGCGTACTTCGACCGGCCCGATCTGATCGAGCGCGCCACCGAGGCGGCGGATCTGCTGGTACGGGTGCACATGGGCGACGTGGCCCGGCTGACCCGTACGTCGAAGGACGGACGGACCGGCGGGCACGCCGGGGTCCTGGAGGACTACGGCGATGTCGCGGAGGGTTTCCTCGCCCTGGCCGCGGTCACCGGCGAGGGCGTCTGGCTGGAGTTCGCCGGCTTCCTGCTCGACATCGTGCTCCAGCACTTCACCGGCGAGGGAGGGCAGCTGTACGACACGGCGGACGATGCCGAGAAACTCATCCGCCGCCCGCAGGACCCCACCGACAGCGCGACCCCGGCGGGCTGGACGGCGGCGGCCGGTGCGCTGCTCTCGTACGCCGCTCACACCGGCTCGGAGGCCCATCGCACCGCCGCGGAGGGGGCGTTGGGCGTGGTGAAGACGCTCGGCCCGAGGGTTCCGCGGTTCATCGGCTGGGGGCTCGCCGTAGCCGAGGCGCTGCTCGACGGGCCGCGCGAGGTCGCGGTCGCCGGGCCGGTCGGCGGCGAGCTGCACCGTACGGCGCTCCTGGGGCGAGCGCCCGGTGCGGTGGTGGCGGCGGGGGAGACGGCCGGGACGGAGTTCCCGCTGCTGGCGGACCGGCCGATGGTGGACGGGGCGCCGACGGCGTATGTGTGCAGGCGCTTCGTCTGCGATGCGCCGACGACCGAGGCGGATGAGCTGGGGCGCAGGCTCGGCGGCTGAGAAGGTGGTGACGGGCCCTCACCCCGGTGCCGGTACGACTGTCCGGGCGGTGCCTGCCAGCCGCCCGCGGGCCGGTCTCCCGGCTGCCTGGGGATTTTGAACACCGCCTTGGCCACATGGCAGCTTCCCTTCGGGCACCGGTACGCCTTGATCTGCGTCGCGCCCGGGTAGTGCTTCTCCACGTGCTGCTCGACCCCCTTGACCTTCTTGGGGGCCTTGCCGGACCGCCGCATCAGCTCCCACCTCTCATGGCCGCACGAAGTGGCCCGTCCGGTGAACAGGTCGACCCGGCCGTTGCCACTCTTCGCGAGATAGGCGACCTTCTCCTCGTAGTCGGGTATGGGGCGCTTGCGCTGGGCGGGGATCGGTACGGCGGGCCGGCCGGCGGCAGCCGGCCGGGGCGTCAACTCGTCGATCAGCCACTGCGGGATGCCCGCGGCCTCGGCGCCGCTGCTGGTGAGCGGAAGGGCGAGGATCTCTCGGTCCTGCTGCTGTCTGCGTACCGACTGCACCATGGCGGCTCCGCCCCCGCGGTGTCCTTCGCACCCGGTCAGCAACCTCCCCTCCAGCTGCAGGATCCGAACCCGGAGGTTCTGCCAGGGCCCGGTACCGGCACCGGCGCGTATCCGGTCGTGGACGGTCAGGAACAGACCGTCCACCGCGGCGCGGGCCGCCAGCTCGTGCGGGTTGATGTCCTGTGGAACACACCCGGCGTGTGCGCACGACACCAGATGAAGCCGTTGTCCCCTGTCGACCCGTGGACGCCAGTCGGTGTCCTGGGCCAGCTGGGTCAGTTCCTCGGCCAGCTGCTCGCGCACGCCGTCCCGTGGGCGGCATTCGACCATGATCGTCACGCGGTCCGCCCCGTCCGGGAAGATGTAGCCAGTGGCGATCGACGGCTCGCAGTCGCCGTCCGTCAAGACCGTGCAGCTCACCCACCAGGCGCCCTCCGGCAGCGGGACGGCGCGCCGCGGAGAGAGAAGCATGGTGAGGGCCGCATCGCGCAGCTCCGCGGGCGCCGTCGCCACGATGGCGCGGATAGCCTGGTGGCCGTCCGCGGCGGCGCCGAGAAGTGGACGGATCAGGGTGGGGATGTCCCCGTTGTATGCCGCCCTGGCGAGTGCCTTTTCTGTTTCCGGGGTGAAGGGCTCCGTCCCGGACGGAAAGGTGAGCAACGGGACCGGAGTCTCGTCGAGCACACCGCTCAGTCGGAGGTCGCCCAGCTGGGTGTTGCGGCTCGGGCCCGGGCTTCTGCCGCGTCGAGGCGACACGTCGTCACCGCCGGTACAGCTGACCCAGGGTGAACGGGAGAGCGAGAAGCTCTTCCGTCGTCATGTGGTCGACGAGGTCGTGCACCCGGGCCCGGAGTGTGGCGAGCTCTGTTCCGGGAGAGGCCGCCGGGCCCGCGGACTGCGGCTGTGCGGGAACCCGCGGATGCGCCGGTGCTGTTGCGGCACCCGGTGCAAGGGGGAGCGGGCCGGGCACGCCCTGGGGGACCGGTCCTCGGCTGAGCGGCAGGGCGCCGGGTGGGGGTACGGCCATGACGTACTGCGTCCCCGCCGGGTCGACGGACACCGCGTTCCGGGCCGCCCACTCCTTGATGGTGTCGATCACCCGTACATTGCGGTACGTCTGCCAGTCACGTCGCGCCGGCAACGTCCTGACGACATAGGTGAATTCCTGGAGTGGCCGTTCGGCGTCGAGGGTGCGCAGCAGCATCTCCCGTTCCGCACCCGTCGGCTGCGCGGCGGAGAAATCCCGTGCCCACTGGGTCTGGGTGGCCATGCTGACCGGCTCGATGGGCACGTACCGGGAAGGGTCCTCGGCGAGCTCCTGGACCAGGCGCCGGACATCGGGGTCGTACGCTTCGGCGGGCTTGCGGAGCCGGAAGGCGATCTGGCGCTCACGGTCGTAGACCCGCTGGACCTCGGTGGTCCAGTCCATGAACGTGGACCAGAGATCGGCCCTGATTCGGTCGGGCTGGGCCGACGGCACGGTCGGCTCGATGACGGGACGGCCGGGTAGGCCCACATTGAGATCGGGACCCGAGGAGGCCTGGGTCAGAACGATGTGCCCGGCCTGCTGAGCGGCTTCCAGGAACTGGCGGAAGCTGACGAAACCGTACTGCGACTCGTCGAAGGAGAGGGCGCCCAGGCTGTGGCCGAGCCGCGGTTTGATACCGGCGGAGCGGGTGGAGCGCCCGCTGCTCTCCAGACTCTGCACGACCCGGGTCAGTTCCATGAAGACTGCGTCGAGCGGCGGCGGCGTGGGAGGCCGGTAACGGTCGGCCTGATGGGAAAACACATCCATGATGGCGAACTCCTCTGCACTTGGCTGGATGAGAACGCACCAGAAAGCCGAAGATTCGGTGGCTTTCTGCTGCGTAATGATCCATCGCCAGCAGGCAGAGGACGGAGGCGGTACCAGGACGCCCGGCGGAGCCGGACGAATCCCGGTCAAGAGGCGAGGCCTACTCGCGACTTGCCGCACCAACGACCGTTGTTTCACGGTGCCGCTCTGGAAACAGAGCAGCGGTGGCAATGTTCTGTGGAAAGTGGTGTCAAGGTACGAATATCGCCCCGGACTCAGCTCATTGTGCTCGCTCGGGCCTCTGACGGTCAAGTACATACGCCGCTACGCCCGGGTATGCGGCTGCGGGGTGGCTCGGCCGTGCCGGCAGTTCGGCCGCGCTGCCGGCTGTCACAGCGTCAGCCCGCCTTCGAGCGTGTCCAGCGCCTGGTTGATCAACATGATCAGGTCGCCCTCCTGGCCGTGCTCGCCCCAGTACAGCGTCACCTCGCGCAGCGCCCCCAGCACTGCCGCGATGAACACCCTGACCTCCAGGTCGTCGGGGCTGCGGCCGCTGCGGTCGGCGAGTACCTGGGCGAGCACCTTTGCCGTGTCCGACATGGTCTCCGTCATCCGCGCCCGGATGGCGGGGACCTCCACCATCAGCCGGGTGCGCTGCCGCAGTTCCTCCTCCTCGCTCGCGAGGAACGCCGTCAGCGCCTTGGCCATGATGAACCGCAGCGACTCCAGCGGCGGTTCCTCGGCCGGCCGCTTGCGCAGCTCGGCCTCCATGATCGGGTCGTACTCGTCGGTGAGGACGATGTCCTCCTTGGCCGCGAAGTACCGGAAGACGGTGCTCGGCGACACCTCGGCAGCCTCCGCGATCTGCTCGATCGTCGTGGCGTCGTACCCCTGCTCGGAGATCAGCCGATAGGTCGCCCGACGGATCGCGATCCTGGTCTTGAGCTTCTTCCGCTCGCGCAACCCCAGTGGGGGCGGCGTTCCGGGGGCGGAAACGGAAGGGGGACGAGAGGTGGCGGCCATGGTCGCCATTGTCAGGCATCGGCGGGTGCCGGGGCCACGTCCGTCCGCTCCTGCGACGGGGTGGGGAGGTTCGTCAGGAACGCCCCGACCAGCAGCGCCGACACCAGGGCCGTGACAGCGATGACGAGCAGCACCACGCTCATGCCGTGGAGATACGCCGCGTCCGCGGAGTCGGCCAGCCGCTGCGCGCCGAACTTCGCCGCGACGACATGGGCGGCGACGACCGAGTCACCTGCCGTGTCCGCGGCGGCGGCCGGTACACCGGTGGTGTCGAGCCGGCCGCTGTATGCACCGGCGAGAAGGCTGCCGAGCAGCGCGATCCCGAGGGCGCTGCCCGTCTGCCGTACGGTCATCAGCAGCCCCGACCCGCTGCCCGCACGGTCCGCGGGCAGGGCGGCCAGCGCGGCGTCCATCGCGGGGACGACGGCGAAGCCGAAGCCGACCCCGGCGACGGAGAGCCACAGCGCCGTGAAGCCGTATCCGCTGTCGACCGTCGTTCGGCTGCCGAGGAGCGCGGCGAAGGCGAGCACGACCAGGCCCGCCGTCATCGTGGCGCGCGCCCCGAACCGCTGGGTGACGGGGGCGCCCGTCTTCGCGGCGACGATCAGCCCGCCCATCATCGGCAGCATCCGTACCCCTGTGCCGAAGGCGTCGTGGCCCAGGACCGCCTGGAGGTAGCCGGGCAGGATGAACATCAGTCCCGACATCACGAACATCACCAGCGTCGCGGCGAGCGCGCTCAGCAGGAACGGACGCTGCCGCAGCAGGGACATGTCGAGCATCGGGCGCTCGGCGCCGTGTTCCCGTACGACGAGCGCGGCGATCAGCACGACACCGGCGGCCAGCATGCCCAGCACCAGCGGGTCGCCCCAGCCGCGCCCGGGCGCCTCGATGATCGCGTAGATCAGCGTGCCGAGACCGGTCGCGGTCAGGGCGGTGGAGACGGCATCGACCTTCGGGGAGGCCGGGTCGCTGGTCTCCGGGAGCAGGTACACGCAGGCAGTGATGCCGATCGCCACCATCGGGATGTTGATCAGGAAGATCGAGCCCCACCAGAAGTGGTCCAGCAGCCAGCCGCCGAGGATCGGGCCGAGCGGCAGCCCCAGCGCGGAGGCGGCCGAGACGATACCGATGGCCTTGACCCGGTCCTCGGGCGCGCCGAACAGCGAGGGCAGCACGGCCAGCGCGAGCGGCATGACGAGCGCCGCGCCGATGCCCATCACACAGCGGGCGGTCACGACGGCGGGCACGGCGTCGGCCAGCGAGCCGATGAGCGAGCCGATCAGAAAGATGCCGAGGCCGGTGATGAGCATCCGACGACGGCCGAACCGGTCACCGAGCAGCCCGGCCGGGAGCATCAGAGCGGCGAAGACCACGACGTATGCGTCGGCCATCCACTGCTGCTCGCCGGTGGTCGCGCCGAGCTGTTCGGCCATGGTCGGCAGCGCCACGTTGAGGATCGTCATGTCGAATCCGAGGACGAGCATGCTCGCGACCAGCGCGCCCAGGGCCCACCAGCGTCGGTTCATGGAAACACTCCTTCGAGAGTCACGGTCAAATGACAGTAACTATCAAAAGATGATGAGTGTCAATGTTTTTGGCGCGCCGGGGCCCTGGCATGGCGAATGGCCGCGGCTTTCAAGCCACGGCCATTGCGGGAGAGGGGGGTGGAAGGGGGTGCTCAGCTGTGGTTGTAGGCCACCAGCGAGATACCGACGTAGTGCACGACGAAGGCCGCCAGGGTCAGCGAATGGAAGACCTCGTGGAAGCCGAACCATCGCGGTGACGGGTTGGGCCGCTTGATGCCGTAGATGACACCACCGGCGCTGTAGAGCAGCCCGCCGACGACGACCAGTACCAGCACCGCGATCCCGCCGGTCCGCATGAAGTCCGGCAGGAAGAAGACCGCGGCCCAGCCCATCGCTATGTAGCAGGGCGTGTACAGCCAGCGCGGGGCGCCGACCCAGAACACCCGGAAGGCGATGCCCGCGGTCGCCGCCGCCCAGACCGCCCACAGGAGCGGGGTTCCGGTCGACTCGGGGAGCAGGAGCAGGGTCAGCGGTGTGTAGGTGCCCGCGATGATCAGGAAAATATTGGCGTGGTCGAGCCGGCGGAGCACCGCCTCGCCGCGCGGACCCCAGGTGCCGCGGTGGTAGAGCGCGCTCACGCCGAACAGCAGGCACGCGGTCAGAACGTAGATGCCGCAGGCGATCCGGCCGCGGACGCTGTCCGTCAGCGCGATCAGCACGACCCCCGCGACGATCACGGCGGGAAACATTCCGGCGTGCAGCCAGCCACGCATCCGTGGTTTCACCGGGACGGTGTCGGACTCGGCTGTTTCCAGCCCGGCTGGCTCGGGCGCGGCGGCGGCAGCAGTCATTCCCGCATCGTACCTACGCAACCGTAGGTAACGAATGCGAGTGGCAATGCTCACGTGGGCGGCCCCCTGGACATATGGGCGAAACGGTCGGATGATCAAATGAGTGCGTTCGGCACCGGATGAGCGGCTACGAAGCATCCGGGTCGCGGCCCCCACGGGGCAACTACCAAACAGACACCCTCACCAAGGAGCGATCGTGGCGCGCGACATCGCGGCTCCCCTCACTGCCCCCACCGACCACCAGGAGCTCGTTTCCTGGGTGAATGAGATCGCAGCCATCACCGAGCCGGACCGGGTGGTCTGGTGCGACGGCTCCGAGGCCGAGTACGAGCGCCTGTGCGGGGAGCTCGTGGCCAAGGGCACGTTCACGAAGCTGGACGAGATCAAGCGCCCGAACTCCTACTACGCCGCGTCCGACCCCAGTGACGTCGCGCGCGTCGAGGACCGCACCTTCATCTGCTCCGAGAAGGAGGAGGACGCGGGCCCGACGAACCACTGGAAGGCCCCCGCCGAGATGCGGGAGATCTTCACCGGTGAGAAGGGTGTCTTCCGCGGCTCCATGCGCGGTCGCACGATGTACGTCGTCCCGTTCTGCATGGGCCCCGTCGGCTCCCCGCTCTCCGCGATCGGCGTCGAGATCACCGACTCCGCGTACGTCGCCGTCTCGATGCGCACCATGACGCGCATGGGACAGGCCGTCCTCGACGAGCTCGGCACCGACGGCTTCTTCGTCAAGGCCGTCCACACGCTGGGCGCGCCCCTGGAGGAGGGCCAGGAGGACGTTCCGTGGCCGTGCAACACCACCAAGTACATCTCGCACTTCCCCGAGGACCGCGAGATCTGGTCGTACGGCTCCGGCTACGGCGGCAACGCCCTGCTCGGCAAGAAGTGCTACGCGCTGCGCATCGCCTCGGTCATGGCCCGTGACGAGGGCTGGCTCGCCGAGCACATGCTGATCCTCAAGCTCACGCCGCCGCAGGGTGAGGCGAAATACGTCGCCGCCGCGTTCCCGAGCGCCTGCGGCAAGACCAACCTCGCCATGCTGGAGCCCACGATCTCCGGCTGGACCGTCGAGACCATCGGCGACGACATCGCCTGGATGCGGTTCGGCGAGGACGGCCGTCTCTACGCGATCAACCCCGAGGCCGGTTTCTTCGGCGTCGCGCCCGGCACCGGCGAGCACACCAACGCCAACGCCATGAAGACCATGTGGGGCAACTCCGTCTTCACCAACGTCGCGCTCACCGACGACGGCGACGTGTGGTGGGAGGGCATGACCGAGACGGCCCCCGCCCACCTCACGGACTGGAAGGGCAACGACTGGACGCCCGCGTCCGACACGCCCGCCGCCCACCCCAACGCCCGCTTCACCGTCCCGGCCGGCCAGTGCCCGATCATCGCGCCCGAGTGGGAGGACCCGAAGGGCGTGCCGATCTCGGCCATCCTCTTCGGTGGCCGCCGCGCCTCGGCCGTACCGCTGGTCACCGAGTCCTTCGACTGGCAGCACGGCGTCTTCCTCGGAGCCAACGTCGCCTCCGAGAAGACCGCCGCCGCCGAGGGCAAGGTCGGCGAGCTGCGCCGCGACCCGTTCGCCATGCTGCCGTTCTGCGGCTACAACATGGGCGACTACATGAACCACTGGATCAAGGTCGGCGCGGACAAGCCGGACCAGTCGAAGCTCCCGAAGATCTACTACGTGAACTGGTTCCGCAAGAACGACGCGGGCAAGTTCGTGTGGCCCGGCTTCGGCGAGAACAGCCGCGTCCTGAAGTGGATCGTCGAGCGGCTGGACGGCAAGGCCGAGGGCGTCGAGACGCCGATCGGCGTCCTGCCCGCCAAGGGTGCCCTGGACACCGACGGCCTGGACCTCTCCGACTCCGACCTGGACTTCCTGCTCGACGTCGACAAGGAGGTCTGGCGCGAGGAGGCGGCGCTGATCCCCGAGCACCTCAACACCTTCGGTGACCACACGCCGAAGGAACTGTGGGACGAGTACCGCGCGCTGGTCCAGCGCCTGGGCTGACGCCCCCGGGCGCACCCCGCGCGGGTGCGCCCCCACACACCCCGCGGCCGGGTCTCCGGACATCCGCCCTGACCTGTGGGGTCAATGGCCCGCCGCGGTACGGCCCCCGGAATCCCCTTACGGTTCCGGGGGCCGCTCTTTCCCGCCCCTTTTATAAAGAACGTCCAGGCATCGCCATATCCTTGCGCACAACACCTCCACAGCACTTCGATGTTCCTTCACATCGCCTCCGGCCGAGCCGACCGGGGGGCCAACCGAGCCTGTGGGGGACTCAGTTGAACAGGATCCGGCACCATGGACGCATCGCGGCGACGCTGGCCGCGCTGACACTCAGCACCGCGGGACTCACCGCTCTCGCCCCGCCCGCCGCCCAAGCGGCCGACGGCCCCGTGGCCGGCGACACCGTGGCCAAGCTGCCGATCTCGTCGTACTCGGCCATGGTCGTCGACTCGGTGCACGAGCGGGTCTACGTCACGGACGACCGCCGGAACCAGTACGCGAACCAGGTTCACGTCTATAACTTCCAGGGCCAGAAGGTGGGTTCGCTGCCCACCGCCTCCGCGCCGTCCGGGATGGCCCTGAGTACGGACAGCGGCACGCTCTACGTCTCGCAGTCCTCGGGCATCCTCGCGTTCGACACCGTCACGCAGGAGTACACCGGTATCACGTACCCCGCGTACGACGTGCCCTGCCCGCGCGATGTCGCCTTCGCGGGCGGCAAGCAGTGGCACACCGAGACCCCGTACCTCACCACCGAATGCGACAACCGCCAGACCTGGCTGTACGGCACGACGGGCAACCGGAGCACCACCACCGGATGGAACGCTGCGGGCCGGCTGCGGCTGACGAGCGGCCCCGAGGTCCCGGACCGCATCGTGATGGCGCAGAGCCGCAGCACCGGCGAGGCCAACCCCTTCCTCACCACGCTCGACGCCCGCGGCGACACGCTCGTACGCGGCCCGGAGCGCCGGTTCGCGGATGCCGAGGGCCGAGGCGCCCTCGACATGAAGGACGTGGCGCAGTCCCCCGACGGCCGGCGGATCGCCGTCGCCGACGCCGCCTACGGCGCCGGCACCCGGCTCCTGGACGCCGCCGACCTGTCCGACGCGGCGACCGCGTACCAACCGCTGCCCGAAGGGGCCAAGGCGTCCGCGGTCGCCTTCAGCGGCGACGGCAAGTACATCGCACGGGGCGCCGCCGCGACCGGGTCCACGGCCGACCTGCTGGTGCAGCCCGCGGACCCGGCGGACGGTACGGCTCCGCTGGAGTTCGCCTTCGAGGGCGCGCTCGACGGGGACCGGATCGCACCGCGCGGGCTCGGCTGGTCGAAGGACGGGGCGCGCCTGTTCGCCGTCGCCACCAACACGTACGGCAACGAGTACTGGCTGCACATCATCCAGCCCCCGGCCGCCCAGTACGACTCCCGCTTCACCGGCGCGCTCTCCACCACCCCGGGGAAGCCCGTGGTCGGTGAACCCCTCGGCATCCGGGGCCGGTTGGAGCTGGACGGGCCCGCGCCCGCCGAGCCGGTCAGGGTGACCGCGGTACGCCACGACGCGAACGGCGACCGCAAGCTGGCCCCCGTCGAGGTCGACGCCGACGGTTCGTTCACCGTTCTCGACGTCCCGTCGCTGGTCGGCGACGCCACCTACACCGTCTCCTTCACCGGTGACCTCACCCACCGTCCGGCCGAGGACATCACGCTCGCCGTCGCGGTCGCCAAGGCCCCGACCGCCATCACGCTCACGGCTCCCGCGGAGGCGACGAAGAGCGCGGGCCTGACGATCACCGGCACCCTGACCGGTCAGGGACGTCCGCTCCCCGCCGGGATCACCCTGTCCGTGCAGCGCACCGACAGAAAGGGCACCGGCACGCTGACATCGGCAGCAGTCGCGCCCGACGGCACCTTCACGGTCAACGACCTGCCCCGGGTCGCCGGCCAGGTGACGTACGAGGTCGGCTACTCGGGTGACGACCTGCACAGCGCAGCGACGGCGTCGGCGACGGTACGGGTCCGCAACTAGTCATGGGTGGCACCCGGTCCACGCGCCTCGGCGGCCCGTGGACCGGGGCCGTCAGCGGGCGCCGACCAGATGCGAGGGGGCGGCGGGGGCGGTGGCAGCGGTGACCGCCGCCGTGTGGGCGTCCATGCGCTCGGCCGCGAGAATCGCGACGGCCGTGTCGGCG
Source organism: Streptomyces sp. Ncost-T10-10d (assembly GCF_900091955.1). Taxonomy (GTDB): domain Bacteria; phylum Actinomycetota; class Actinomycetes; order Streptomycetales; family Streptomycetaceae; genus Streptomyces. Next base: position 7,261 of record NZ_FMDF01000108.1, on the reverse strand, counting down.
CGGGACGCGGCCACCACCAGTGCGCGGCCCGCGAGGGCATGGGCGCGGCGGTGCAGCGCGAGTGCGGGTGCATCGGTTCGACCGGCGTGCCGGGCGGGCGGCGCGCCGCGCAGCCTGGCCACCTGCTCGGCGATGCGGTCGCCCGCCGCGCCGAGGTCCAGCTCGTCGGTGACCGCGAGAAGTGCGGCCAGGTGTCCGGCGAGCTGGATGTCCAGCTCTTCCTCGCGGGAACGGTGCGGGAAGTCGGCGGCGTGGTCGGCCGGTGTGTGGACCGATTTGGTGCGGATCGGTTCGTACATGGATGGCCTCCTGGTGTTGCTGTGGAACCATCCTACATTGGATTTAGTCTAAAGTTATCTGCAATCGATGTCGTAGTGGAGGGAGCTGGACGGCCGCCCGCTAAGGCTGGCCGTATCCGTCCAGAAAGTGCGCGATCCGGGTCACCGCATCCGTCAGGTCCTCGGTCGAGGGCAGCGTCACGACGCGGAAGTGATCGGGCTCCGGCCAGTTGAACCCGGTACCGTGCACGACCATGATCTTCTCGGCCCGCAGCAGGTCGAGGACCATCTGCCGGTCGTCCTTGATCTTGTAGACCTTGGGGTCGAGGCGCGGGAAGAGATACAGCGCCCCCTTCGGCTTCACACAGGTCACGCCGGGGATCTGGGTCAGCAGGTCGTATGCGACATCCCGCTGCTCCAGGATCCGCCCGCCCGGCAGCACCAGATCGTTGATCGACTGCCGCCCGCCGAGCGCGCTGGCCACGGCGTGCTGCGACGGCATATTGGCGCACAGCCGCATATTGGCGAGGATCGTCAGCCCCTCGATGTACGAGGAGGCGTGCGCCTTCGGGCCGCAGACCGCCATCCACCCCGAGCGGTATCCGGCCACCCGGTAGTTCTTGGAGAGTCCGTTGAAGGTGAGCACCATCAGATCGGGCGCGATCGTCGCGGTCGGGGTGTGGGTCGCTCCGTCGTACAGGATCCGGTCGTAGATCTCGTCGGAGCAGACGACCAGATTGTGGCGCCGGGCGATCTCCGTCAGCCCGCGCAGCATCTCGTCGTCGTACACCGCACCCGTCGGATTGTTCGGGTTGATGATCACGATCGCCTTGGTGCGGTCGGTGATCTTCCGCTCGATGTCGGCGAGGTCCGGCATCCAGTCGGCCTGCTCATCGCACCGGTAGTGCACGGCCGTACCGCCGGCCAGCGACACCGAGGCGGTCCACAGCGGATAGTCCGGAGCCGGTACGAGGACCTCGTCGCCGTCGTCGAGCAGTGCCTGCATCGACATCTGGATCAGCTCGGAGACGCCGTTGCCCAGGTAGATGTCCTCGACGTCGAGGTCGATCCCCTTGGTCTGGTAATGCTGCATCACCGCCCGCCGCGCGGACAGCAGCCCCTTCGCATCGCCGTAACCGTGCGCCCCGGAGAGGTTGCGCAGTATGTCCTCGAGAATCTCGGGCGGGCACTCGAACCCGAACGCGGCAGGGTTGCCGGTGTTCAGCTTGAGGATGCGGTGACCGGCTGCTTCCAGCCGCATCGCCTCCTCGAGCACGGGGCCCCGGATCTCGTAACAGACATTGGCGAGCTTCGTGGACTGGATGACCTGCATGTCTGGGAGCTTACGACTGCGTTTCACGCGCCGCCCGGGCTTCCCCCTCCGGTTGCCCCACCCGGGTAACCCCGGCGCCCCGCTCCGTCTTCCATAGCCATGCGCCCACCGCCCCCGGACCGTGGGAACGCCGGTCCGGGGCGGGGCGGGGCTTGGAATGGGCCGGAATGGGGGCGTGACGGACGCGAACGGGTGAGATGCGCCACGTGAGCGACAGTGTTCGGGGCGTGAGCGGCGCGGGGGCGGGGCGTCGGGGGCGCGAGGGCGCTTCCCTCCCGTCACTCCGGCAGTCGTGTGCCTCGGGGGAGGTGGATGCCGAAGTCGGCTGCCAGTACCCGCAGCACCTCGGCGCCGTCCGCCAGCTCCCGTTCCTCGCGGGTGCCGTCGTTCGCCGTGACCACGAGTGTGCGGCCGGTGAGGGACAGGTGGGTGTCCGGGGTGGTGCGCTGGACGTACACCTGGTGCTGGAACGGCGAGCGCGGGTTGGTTGCGATGTGCCAGTTGATGACCTCGTAGTCCGGCGCCTCGAACGGTTCCAGCGTGAAGGCGTACTGGGCCTCCCACCTCCCGTCGGTGGTCTGCGCCCGGAGCTCCCACCGGTCCAGCGGCCCGTCGTGCGGGGTGTTCACGAGCTGGTGGCGGCGCGGGGTGTCGTGCAGCTCCGCGTCCGCGACCAGGGGGATCGGTTCCAGCAGCGAGCCGGCGGCGCCGAAGCCGACGTCGGCCAGATACGGGGTCGGCTCGCCCGGCACCTCGGCCCGCATCAGCATGTGGGTGCGCGGCCGTACGTCCCCGGGTCCGGCCCCCAGCACGACCCGTGCGCAGAGCAGCGTGATCCTGAACCCGAGCGCGGTCAGCGCGGCGGCGAGCAGGGTGTTCTGCTCGTAGCAGTACCCGCCGCGCCCACCCCGTACGAGCTTCGCCTCCAGGTCCGCGAGTGCGAGCGAGGGCGCCTTGCCCAGAACGGGGTCCAGGTTCTCGAACGGGATGCCCAGGGCATGGGCACGGTGCACGGAGCGCAGCACCTCCGCGGTGGGCCGGCGCTCCCCGGTCCAGCCGATGCGGGCGAGATAGGCGCCGAGGTCGAGGCCGGGGGCGGTGCGGTGGCCGTGGTCGGCCTGGCGGTCGGATGTCATGCGCCGACCGTACGCAATCGGGTGGGTCACAGTGCCAGCAGGTCGACCACACCCGTCGTGCTCTCGTTGCCGCGCCCGTCCGCGAGGAGACGTTCCATCAGGGCCAGGTACGGAGTCAGCAGTTCGGCGCCGACCCCCTGCTCCTCGGCCGTGCGCAGCAAGGTGGCGTTGCCCGCGACCTGCATGGCGAGGTTGGACACCACCCCGCGCGTGTAGTCCCCGTCGGCCAGTTGGGCGGCGGTCGCGTGCACGGAGGACGTCATGGCGACGAGCCAGTCGGCGAGCAGCGGGGCGAAGGCCGTCGGCTCGATGTTCTCCTTGCGGATCAGGGCGAACGCGTGCGAGACCCCGGCGAACATCCCGCTCATCGCACTCAGCAGCGCCACGTCGTGCAGGGCGGCGAAGCCGGCGTCCTCGCCGACGTAGGAGGCGCCGGCCGGTACGGCCAAGACGTCGTGGTGGGCGTCGAAAAGGGTGCGGGAGCCGCTGTAGAAGACGTACGCGCCGGAGCCCGGGGCGCCGATCATCGGTGGGACCGCCATGATCCCGCCGTCCAGGAAGCGGGCCCCGCGCTCGCGGGCCCGGACGGCGCGGGCGCGGGCCTGGCCGGGCGTGGAGGTGGTGAGGTCGACCAGGTCCTTGCCGGCCAGGTCGACGCCGGTCAGGGCCTCGTCGACCGAGGCGTCGTCGAGCAGGCAGACCACGACCAGCCTGCTCGCCGCCACCGCCTCGGCGACGGCCCCGGCGACGGCCGCCCCTTCGGCGGCGAGCGGCTCGGCCCTGCCGGGGCTGCGGTTCCAGACGGTGAGCGGATGCCCGGCGGCGAGCCAGGTGCGGGCGAGCGCGGTACCCATGGCACCGAGCCCGAGGAGAGTGAGCGGCGACTTCTCAATGGCGTTGTCGGTCATGCCGATTAGGCTTGTCGCAGGCCCGGCAGTGATCAAGTACGCACTTCGAAGTGGGTGGTTACCGCCGGGTGAGTGAGCAGGTGGGAGGGACGGACCATGGGTACCGTGCGGAGGCCGGGGGCGTACGTCTGCGGGATCGACGCGGCGATGGATGTGATCGGCGGCAAGTGGAAGGTACTGATCCTCTGGGCGCTCAATGAACAGGTGTGCCGCTTCGGTGAGTTGCGCAGGATGGTCCCGGGGGTGACGGAGAAGGTGCTCACGTCGCATCTGCGGGAGCTGGAGGAGGACGGCATCGTGCACCGCGAGGTGCATGCGGAGGTGCCGCCGCGCGTCGAGTATTCGCTGACCCCGCTGGGTGTCGGACTCAACGCGGCGCTGGGGCCGCTCGGCGCGTGGGGAAGGGAGAACATCCTTCAGGACACGCCGTCGCCCCAGCCGTGATGGATCACGCGTGATGAATCACGTCCGGGTGCGTTCCTATGTTTCGCGGGCCGCCATCAGCCGTTCCACGGCCTGTTCCAGTTCGACGATGCGGTCGGCGAGGTCCGCCCGGCCAGGGCCGTCGGCATCCCGTAGCAGGAGTTCCGCCTGGGCGAGTTGGCCGGCGACCTCGGCGAGCCGGTCGGGCGCTTTTGGGGGTGCCAGGTGTTCCGCGGAGTCCGTGTGGTCCGTTGCGCGAGCCGGGTCGGGGGCGGCCGACGGGATCCCGGGGTGGCCGCCGTCGGCCGTCAGGAGACGCTTCAACTGTTCCGCCTGGTCGATGAGTTGACGGTTCTTGCGGTGCAGGTCGAGGAAGACGTTGACCTTGGTCCGCAGCAGCCAGGGGTCGAACGGCTTGATCAGGAAATCGGCGGCGCCGACCGTATAGCCGCGGTAGGCGTAGTTCGGATCGACTGCGGCACCGGTCAGAAGGATGATCGGGACGTCCTTCGTCTGGTCGAGTCCCTTGATGTTGGCGGCGGTCTCGAAGCCGTTCATGCCCGGCATCATCACGTCGATGAGCACGACCGCGAACTCCTGGCGCAGCATCGCCTTGAGGGCTTCCTCGCCCGATTGTGCGCGGACCACTTGGGCCAGCGAGCCGAGTACGGCTTCGAGAGCGACCAGATTCTCCTCCATGTCGTCGACGATGAGGATGCTGGAGGTCTCCGATGCTGTTTCCCGCGTCGCCGTCATGATGGCCGCCCTGTTGCGTCGTTGTCGTCGTTTCCGTCGGCGAGGGCGCCGTCGTCGTCCCGGTGCGGCAGGGTGTCGCTCCGGTCCCGTTCCGTGGAGCGGGTGTTGTCGGAGGGATCGGACTGCGGCACCGGCGCAGCGCACTGCGGGTCGAGGAGCCGGCAGATCACGGACAGCAGGCGGTCGACGTCCACCGGCTTGGGGACGTAGTCGTCCGCGCCGCTCTCGATGGCTTTCTCGCGGTCACCGGGCATGGCCTTCGCGGTGAGCGCGATGATCGGCAGGTCCGCGAAACGAGGTGTGCGGCGGATCGCTGCGATCATCTCGTATCCATCCATTTCGGGCATCATGATGTCCATCAGCACCAGTGATACGTCAGGTGTCCGATCGAGGACCTCAAGGCCCTCGCGGCCGTTCTCCGCGTACTTGACGCTGATGCCGACGCGGCCCAGCACATGCGTCAGTGCGAAGACGTTCCGGATGTCGTCGTCGACGATGAGGATGCGACGGTCGGCCAGCACGCCGGCGGCGCGGCCGGTCAGCCAGTCCTTGAGCCGGGTCGTCTCCGGCCAGCTGACGCCGTCGCCGTCGTCGGGCCGGGTCCCGGTGCGGGACAAGGAATCCTGGGTGCTGAGCGCATCGGCCTGCGCGGCTCCGGGCCGGGCCGCGGGCCGGCCGGTCAGGCCGGTGGGTCCGGCGATGGCTCGGGTGGCGCCGCTCGCGGGGCGCGGTTCGACCGCGGGGACGGATTCGGAGGGCGGACTCGTGTAGTGCGCGGGGACGAAGAGGGTGAAGGTGGAGCCGACGCCCGGCTCGCTCTCGGCGATGATCCGGCCGCCGAGCAGGCCCGCCATCTCCCGGCTGATGGAGAGGCCGAGCCCGGTGCCGCCGTACTTGCGGTTGGTGGTGCCGTCGGACTGCTGGAACGCCTCGAAGATCGCGTCGAGTTTCTCCGGCGGGATACCGATTCCGGTGTCCTTGACGCTCAGAGCGATGACGGCGTCGGCGTTGCGCAGCGTCTCCTCCTCGAAGTCCGAGGCCGGCACGCGTTCGACGAGCAGTTGCACTCCGCCGGACGAGGTGAACTTCATCGCGTTGGAGAGGAGGTTGCGGAGGATCTGCTGGAGACGCTGCTCGTCGGAGAAGAGTTCGAGGGGGACGTCGTCGCCGACCTCGATGTCGAACGACAGACCGCGGTCCCGGGAGAGCGGCTGGAACGTCGCCCGTACGTAGTCGAGCAGCTTGATCAGCGGCAGCGTCTTGGGATGCACATCCATCCGGCCCGCTTCGATCTTCGACAGATCGAGGATGTCGTTGATCAGTTGCAGCAGGTCGGAGCCCGCCCGGTGGATGGTGACGGCGAACTCCACCTCCTGTGGGGAGAGGTGGTCCTCGGGGTTGTCGGCGAGCAGCCGGGACAGCACGAGGAGCGAGTTGAGAGGGGTGCGCAACTCGTGCGACATGTTGGCCAGGAATTCCGACTTGTACTGGGAGGACGTCGCCAGCAGTGCTGCCTTCTCCTCCAGCTCGGCGTTGGTGAGCTGCAACTCGTCGGAGCGCTTGCGCAGTTCGGCGGTGAGGCGCTGGGACTCCGAGAGGAGCGACTCGGTACGGGAGTTGGCGATGATGGTGTTGATGGAGACACCGATGGTGTTCACGAACTGGTCGACAAAGGCGAGGTGGACCTCGCTGAAGCGGCTGAACGAGGCCAGTTCGATGACTCCGAGCACCCGGTCCTCGAAGAGGATCGGCAGGATGACGACGCTGGCCGGGGGCGCGGCGCCGAGGCCGGAACTGATGGTGATGTATTCCGTCGGGACCGCCTCGATGAGGATCCGCCGTTTCTCCGTGGCGGCCTGGGTGATCAGACCCCAGCCGGGGGTGTCGAGGCTGAGACTCGTACGCCTGCGGCCTGCGGGCTGGCCGGTGCCGTAACCGGCCAGGAGCTCAAGGGCCTCGCCGGGTGCCGCACCCGCCCCGGCCAGGAAGAACGCGCCGTACTGGGCGTTGACCAGTGGGGTCAGCTCGCGCAGGATCAGGTCGGCGACCTCGACCAGGTCGCGGTGGCCCTGCATGAGTCCGGCGATACGGGTCAGGTTCGACTCCAGCCAGTCCTTGGCGCGGGTGGTCTCACGGAGGTTCGCCACCATGAGGTTGACGTTGTTCTTCAGGGCGGCGACCTCGCCCTGGGCCTCCACCGAGATGGAGCCGGACATGTCGCCCTGCGTGACGGCGCTGGCGACCTCGGCGATCGCGCGCACCTGAGTGGTCAGGTTCAGCGCCAGCTCATTGACGCTGGTGGTCAGGCCCTTCCATGTCCCGTAGACGCCCTCCACCCGGGCCTGGCCGCCCAGCTGCCCCTCGCTGCCCACCTCGCGGGCCACGCGTGTCACCTCGGAGGCGAACGCGGAGAGCGTGTCGACCATC
>NZ_FMDF01000049.1 GCF_900091955.1 Streptomyces sp. Ncost-T10-10d | reverse complement strand
CGCCCCGACGCCCTCCGACAGGGCTCGGGGCGACGGGCGTATCGGGCCGGCATCACCCGTTCGCCCTTCACTGATCGCCGCCCGGGCGTCCCGCGCTTAGCGTTCCAAGCGTCGCGACGAAGGGAGAATCATGGGCCCGGACAACTGGCACGTCGAACGGACCAGGCACTCGCCGTGGGGCGCCCTCACCCTGGTGCTGCTCACCGGCCTGGCATGGATGCAGAACGGCGCGGACTTCTCCCTGGGTCCTCCCCGGCCGGCCGCCGCCACGTCGGTCGGCGTCCATCGGGCAGCCCCCGAAGTACCCGGCGGCGGCCCTGTCCGGGACATTGCCGCAGCCCGGGCCGGGGTCGGTGCATGGACCGGATAGCCTCACTGCCGTGACAGACCAACAGCCCCACCAGTTCGAACGTGGCACAGACGGCCCGAGAGTGATCGTCGCAGGCCTCGACGGGTCCGATTCCTCCATGCATGCCGCGGCGTACGCGGCGGGGCTCGCCCGTCGTCAGGGGGCCATGCTCGCCCTCGTCTATGTCCAGCCCGTGCTGCCCGCGGGGGCCGCGCTCGGTGCACCGATCGCCGATACGACCGGAGAGGTCGCGGAGGGGCTGGTGAACGAGATCCGGGAGGCGACGGAGCGGATGAAGGACATATGGGATGTGCGCTGGGAGTTCCATACCTTCCGCGGTGATCCCTACAACGGGCTCGTCACAGCGGCGGACGAGCTGAAGGCCGATGCCGTCGTGGTGGGTGCGTCGGAGTCGGCCGGTCACCGGTTCATCGGATCGGTGGCGGTCCGGCTGGTGAAGGCGGGCCGTTGGCCCGTCACGGTGGTGCCGTAACCGTCGCGGAATCCTCGCCTCGGTCGGACGGCACGCTGTCTTTCGCACCGGTCCCACCTGGGCCATCATGAGCGCCCGTCAGGGACAGCCGTCAGTGGAGAGGGTGACTCATGGCAAGGCTCCGAGTGGGAGAGGGTGTACTGCGCCGCAAGCCGATCGAGCAGATCGACGAGAAAGGGCCTGCGGCGGATGCCACCACTCAGCTCACCAGAACGCTCGGGTTGTGGCAGCTCACGGCGATCGGCGTGGGCGGCATCATCGGCGCGGGTATCTTCACCCTCGCCGGCACGGTGGCGAACGGCACGGCCGGGCCCGCGGTCCTGATCTCCTTCCTGATCGCGGGTGTGGCGAGCGCGGCGGCCGCCTTCAGCTACGCGGAGTTCGCCGGCCTCATCCCGAAGGCCGGCTCCGCCTACACCTACGGATACGCGGTACTCGGCGAGCTGGTGGGCTGGTTCATCGGCTGGGACCTGCTGCTGGAGTACACGGCGATCGTGGCCGTGGTCGCGATCGGCATCTCCGGCTACTTCAGCTTTCTGCTCGGGGAGATGGGGCTCGAACTGCCGAAGTGGATGCTGGGTGCGCCCGGCACCGGGCCGGGCCATCGCGTGGACCTGTTCGCCGCGCTGCTCTGCCTGCTCGTGGCGTACCTTCTGACCCTCGGCATCAAGAACGCGGCCCGCTTCGAAACGGTCGTGGTGGTCCTGAAGGTCCTGGTCGTCCTGCTGGTCATCGGCGTCGGCGTGTTCCACATCAACACCGCCAACTACCACCCGTTCTTCCCGTTCGGGGTGAGCGGTGCCTTCACCGGTGCGGCCACGGTGTTCTTCGCGGTGTTCGGGTACGACGCCATGTCGACGGCGGCCGAGGAGTCCAAGGATGCCCAGCAGCACATGCCGAAGGCGATCCTGTACTCCCTGGGAATCTCCATGGTCCTCTATGTGGCGGCTTGTCTGGTGCTGACCGGGATGCAGAGCTACAAGGACATCGATCCGGAGTCCGGATTCTCCACGGCCTTCAAGTCGGTGGGGCTCAGCAGACTCGCCGATGTGATCGCGGTGGGCGCGATCATCGGCATCCTCACGGTGATGTTCACCTTCATGCTCGGCGTGACCCGGGTGTGGTTCTCGATGAGCCGCGACGGGTTGCTCCCGAAGTGGTTCGCCAAGACCCACCCGACCCGGCACGTACCGACCCGGGTGACCTGGATCGTCGGCGCGGCCTCGGCCGTGATCGCCGGGTTCCTGCCGATCGGCGAGGCTGCCGAGCTGACGAACATCGGCATTCTGCTCGCGTTCGTGGTGGTGTGCATCGCGGTGATCGTTCTGCGTTACAAGCAGCCCGATCTGCCGCGTACGTTCCGCACTCCCGGCATGCCGTTCGTGCCGGCCCTGGGTGTGGTGTTCTCCATCTGGCTGATCACCTTTCTGCAGTGGCATACGTGGGTACGGTTCGCGGTGTGGTTCCTGATCGGCCTGGTGATCTACTTCGGCTACTCGTACCGGAAGTCGGAGATGGCGAAGACACCGGAGACGGGTACGGGGGCGAGTACGGGTACGGATTGATCCATCGCCTGTGAGACCACCCGGTCGACCGCCGCCCGACCGTTCACCGCACCATTCGCCGCACTGTGCGACCGCTCGCCGCACGGAGCCGCCCGTCGCCTGTTCCTCGGCGCCCCGATGCGTTCGTATACGCCAGTCGGCAGCGAAGCGGCAAGTGGCCACTGCGGGGAAGGGCGTTCACGATGACCACCACGACGACCGATGAGCGGGCCCTGGCGGATCTCCAGCGGGACCACGGCCCCGCCGTTCTCACTTTCCTGCTCGGGCTGACCTTCGGCGACCGGCAGCGGGCCGAGGATCTGCTCCAGGAGACGCTGGTGCGGGCCTGGCAGAACCCCGAGGCCTTCGACGCTCCGTACGACTCGATGCGGCCCTGGCTCTTCACCGTGGCCCGGCGCCTCGCGATCGATGCGCGCCGCTCCAGGCAGGCCCGGCCGACCGAGGTCAGCGACATCGTGCTGGAAGCTGCCGCGGGCGGGGAGGACACCGCCGAGTCCACGGTCTCGGCCCTCGACGTACGCGATGCGGTACGCACCCTCAGCCCGGAACACCGTGCGGTGCTCGTCCAGATATATTTCCGTGGGCTGAGCGTGGGCGAGACGGCCCGGACTCTCGGTATCCCGGCCGGCACGGTCAAGTCCCGGTCCCACTACGCGCTGCGTCAGCTCTCCCGTAACCTGCCGGGCTACTCCAGCAGGTCCTCCACGGTGATCAGGGCGAGCAGCGACACGGCCTCCGCGACCTCCATGTAGTCGGCGGCGCAGCGGTCGCAGGACTGCAGATGGCGGGAGACCGTGCGGGTCTCACCGGCCGTGAGCGCATCGAGAACATAGGCGCCGAGCGACTGCCGCACGTGCGCGCCCTCTCCGTGATCGGCGGTCATCGCATCCTCGTGTCGTGAACGGATCCGGTCATGACGGATCCTGTCTTTCTGGCCACGTAGGGCGCGCTCCCCCGGTTCAATGCTCCGTGAAGCCCGGTGCCGAGAAGAGAAAGAGGCGAGACGGGATGCGCCCGGAACGTCAGGATGGGACCAGTGGGGGCGGGCTGCTGGTCCCGATGGCCTGGATGTACGCCGAGTACCTCGCCGACGACCTGCTGCGGACCGGCGATCTGATGGAGCCGTCCACCCTGGAGTACCGCGCGGGGCGGGACGCGCTCGCGCTCACCGTCTTCCTCTCCGACGGTGGGGTGCCCGATGCTCTGCCCGCGGCCCGGATGGACGAGCTGCGACTGTTGACCGCATACGGGGCGGCCTGGCGCGGCTGGGTCTGTGAGCGGCTCGACGCACTTGAGGCGGCCCCGGGGCTCGCTCCCGGCGACACGGATCCTGATCTGGTACTGGCCCGCGCGGCCTGGCGGTGGCTGGAGGAGACCGAACTGCTCGCGGCCGACCTCGATACGATCGGTCCGCCGCCCTGGGAACCGATGAGCGACGGAGCGGATGCGGAGGAGGCGGCCCAGGTGTGGACGCCGGCCTGGCAGCTGGGGCTGCCGCTGGGGCATCTGGCGATCCATCTGCACTGAGCGCGCCGCCCCATCGGGTGGTCAGGAACCGTGCACCCCCGCACGGTACTTCGGCAGCCTCACCGTGACCTTCATTCCTGCGCCGATGCCCGTCTCGATGACGAGTCCGTAGTCGTCCCCGTACACCTGGCGCAGCCGCTCGTCGACGTTGAGGAGCCCGATTCCGGTCGACTTGCCGCCCTCGCCGCGCAGGATGTGGCGCAGGCGTTCCGGATCCATGCCGGTGCCGTCGTCCTCGATGACGACCTCGGCCTCCGAACCGGCGTCGAGTGCGCGGATGGTGATGCGGGTCGGATTCTCCCCTGCTCGAACGGAGTCGGGAGCTCGGGGATGGGTGACGGCTCCTTCGAGGCCGTGTTTGACGGCGTTCTCGACCAGGGGCTGGAGGCAGAGGAACGGCAGGGCGACGGGCAGCACTTCGGGGGCGACCTGGAGGGTGACCGAGAGTCGCTCCCCGAAGCGGGCCCGCACCAGTGCCAGGTACTGGTCGATGGAGTGGAGTTCGTCGGCGAGAGTGGTGAAGTCGCCGTGGCTGCGGAACGAGTAGCGGGTGAAGTCTGCGAATTCCAGCAGGAGTTCACGGGCCTGCTCGGGGTCGGTGCGGACGAACGAGGCGATGGCGGCCAGTGAGTTGAAGATGAAGTGCGGGGAGATCTGGGCCCGCAGCGCCCTGATCTCGGCCTCGATGAGCTGGGTGCGGGAGCGGTCGAGCTCGGCGAGTTCCAGCTGTACGCAGACCCAGCGGGCCACCTCTCCGGCCGCTCTCGCCAGCACCGCGGATTCGCGCGGGGCGTAGGCGATGAGGGTGCCGAGGACCCGGTGGTCGACGGTGAGCGGCACGGCGACGGCCCAGCGCAGCGTGCAGTCGAGGTCGTCGCAGTCGCTGTGGAAGGCGGTGTCCCGGCCGCTGGCGAGGAGGTCTCGCACCTGGTCCATCACGTGTCGGCCGTGGTGTTCGCCCTCGCCGTCCCAGACGAGCACCCGGTCGCGGTCGGTGAGGCAGAGGGCGTCCGTGCCGAGCAGGGAACGGAGCCTGCGAGCGGATTTGCGGGCGCTCTCCTCGGTGAGTCCGGCGCGCAGTGGGGGCGCGGCGAGCGAGGCGGTGTGCAGGGTCTCGAAGGTGGCGTGCTCGACGGGGGTTCCGACGTCGCTGGAACGGGCCGGGCGGGCGGTGCGGCGGCCGAGCAGGAATCCCACGCCGAGCAGCAGGAGGACGAGCAGGGCGAGTACGGCGTGTCCGGCCCCGGTCATCGGTGTCTCCTCGAGGTCAGGAGCGCTTCCGGCAGGTGGAAGCGGGTCATGGCGGCATTCGTACCGGGAGGTATGCGGCCGGGCGTGGCGAGGGACACCAGGACCATGGCGAGGAAGCCGACCGGCACCGACCAGACGGCGGGCCAGGCGAGCAGGGCATGCGGCCAGCCGGGCGGGCGTACCGCGCCGCTGACGGTGATGGCGACGGCCAGGAACGCGGAGCCGCCGCCCAGCAGCAGGCCGGCGATCGCGCCGGGCGGGGTGAGCCGCCGCCACCAGATGCCGAGGACCAGCAGCGGGCAGAAGGAGGACGCGGAGACGGCGAACGCCATCCCCACCGAGTCGGCCACCGGCACCCGGCTCACCATCAGCGAACCGCCCAGCGGTACACACATGGCGAGGACTGTGGCCAGCCGGAAGTGCCGTACCCCGCGCGACGGGAGCACGTCCTGGGTGATGACTCCGGCGACGGCCATCGTGAGGCCGGAGGCGGTCGACAGGAACGCGGCGAAGGCGCCGCCCGCGATGAGCGCTCCGAGCAGATCCCCGCCGAGCCCGCCGATGACGCGTTCGGGCAGCAGCAGCACGGCGGCGTCCGCGTCCCCGCCGTGGATCAGCTCGGGAGCGTACAGCCTGCCCAGTGCGCCGTACACGGGCGGCAGCAGATAGAACAGGCCGATGAGGGCGAGGACAGCGACCGTCGTGCGCCGGGCGTCGCGGCCGTTGGGGCTGGTGTAGAAGCGGACGACGACATGCGGGAGGCCCATGGTGCCGAGGAATGTCGCGACGATCAGCCCGTAGGTGGCGTACAGCGGATGGTCGGCGCGGAACACGGAGAGCTGCTCGTCGAAGTGGACGCGGGGCTGCCCGTCGCCCTGCCAGGCGAACACCAGGAAGATCGCGGGGACGAGGAGCGCGGTCAGCTTCAGCCAGTACTGGAAGACCTGTACGAAGGTGATGGACCGCATGCCGCCCGCGGCGACGGCGATGACGACGACGGAGGCCACGAGCACATCGCCGAGCCAGCCGGGCGCCCCGGTCAGGATCTTGAGCGTCAGTCCCGCGCCCTGGAGCTGCGGTACGAGATAGAGCCAGCCCGCCGCGACGACGAAGACGCTCACCAGCCTGCGCACCTGCCGCGATTCCAGCCGCCCCTCGGCGAAGTCGGGCAGGGTGTACGCCCCCGAGCGGCGCAGCGGTGCGGCGACGAACACCAGCAGCACCAGATAGCCCGCGGTGTATCCGACCGGGTACCAGAGCATGTCCGGGCCGTGCACCAACACCAGGCCGGCGATGCCGAGGAAGGAGGCGGCGGAGAGGTACTCGCCGCTGATCGCTGCGGCGTTGAGCCGGGGCCGTACGGTGCGTGAGGCAACGTAGAAGTCGGAGGTGGTACGGGAGATGCGCAGGCCGAAACCGCCCACAAGGACGGTCGCGACGACGACGGCAGCGACGGCCGCCACCGCGTACGTACGGCTCACTGTGCGGGGCGGCCTTCCACGAGCCGGGCGAAGTCGCGTTCGTTGCGCTCGGCCCGTCGCACGTACCACCAGGCGGCCAGGGTCAGTGGTGGATAGACGGCGAAGCCCAGGACCGCCCAGACGAGCGCGGCGCTGTGCAGGGCTTCGAAGACCAGCGGCAGCGTGCCGACGACCACGGCGAGGACGGTGAACGCGGTGAGTCCGGCCCGCAGTTGGCTGCGCATCAGCGAGCGGACGTAGGCGCCCCCGAGTGCGGTCTGCTCGTCGATCTCCGACTGGGTGCGGTAGCGCGGCAGCGGGCGCACCCGCCGGGGCTCCCCCGTCACCACTTCACGCCGGGGCGTTGACTCTGCGGACATGGGCCCGGAGTGTACGCAGCACCGGACGGTCGTGGGAAGGGGTTCGAGCCCGGGCAGGGCCTGGTCAGCGGCCGGTCTGGCGCATCAGCAGATCGCGCAGCGCGCGGGCGTGGCGACGGCTCACGGCGAGCTCCGCAGTGCCGATGCGCACGCTCATGCTGCCCGCGTCGAGGCGGAGTTCGTCGATCCGCCCCAGCGCGACGAGATGGCGGCGGTGGATGCGTACGAAGCCGCGCGAGCGCCAGCGTTCCTCCAGGGTGGTGAGGGGGACGCGGACGAGGTGGCTGCCGTTGTCGGTGTGCAGCCGGGCGTAGTCGCCCTGGGCCTCGGCGTAGGCGATGTCGTCGATCGGGATGAACCGGATCACTCCGCCGCGCTCCACCGGTATCTGGTCGTTCGCCGTGTCGAGTGCGGGTGCGGGTGCGGAACGGTCGCCGACCTGTTCGGCCACGCGCCGAACCGCTTCGGCGAGGCGTTCGCGGCGGACCGGCTTGAGGACGTAGTCGACGGCTTTCAGGTCGAAGGCATGGACGGCGAAGCCCTCGTGCGCGGTGACGAAGACGATGAGCGGGGGCGCGGCGAATCCGGCCAGCAGCTGGGCGACGTCGAGACCGGTGAGGCCCGCCATGTGGATGTCGAGGAAGACGACGTCGATGGCGGACGGGTCGTCGGGGCCCGCCTCGACGGCGCTGCCGATGCGGCGCAGCGCCTCGGTTGCCCCGGTGGCGCCCTCGGCTCTGCGGATGCGGGGATCGGCGCGCAGGAGGTAGAGGAGTTCCTCCAGGGCGGGTTCTTCGTCGTCGACGGCGAGTACGCGCAGCATGGGGCGGAGTTTAGGGCGTTCACGGGGGTTCCGCGCTGAGTGATTCACCGCTTCTTTCCGTACCGGACAGCATGCGCACCCTGGAACCTCGTCGTGATGCCGGCGCCCGTGCGCCGGGTGTACTCGGCGCCGCCGATGCCTTCCGATTCGAGGAGCATCTGGCGGAGTGTGCCCGGTGCCGGCTCATGACGGCGGAGTTCGCCGGGGTGGCGGCCGTGCTTGAGCGGTACGCCCGGCCGACACCGCCGGGGGTTGGTCCGGTGGAGCGGGTAAGCCCCGGGTTGTTGCGTCGTGCGGTGGGTGCGGCGGCGCCGGAGCCGGCGGTGGCGGATCGTGCTGGTGGCGGCCGCGGTGGTCCTGGCTGCGGGCGGTCCGTTCGCGGTGGCCGGCGGGTCGGGTGCGACGGTGGCGCAGCGGTGGGCGGGGGCGGACCGGACTTCGGGAGCCGTCGGCCCGATGCCTGTCAGAGGCCGTACACACGCTCGGCCGTGGTGGCGAGGACGCGAGCCCGCTCGTCCTCGGTGAGGGCGTCGGTCAGGGTGTGTGCCGCTGCGACGACCTCCCCGTACGTCGCGGCGAGCCGGCACACCGGCCAGTCCGAGCCGAACATCAGCCGGCCGGGGCCGAAGGCGTCCAGGACGGTGTCGGCGTACGGGCGCAGATCGTTCACGGTCCAGGAGCGCGCATCGGCCTCGGTGACCAGGCCGGAGAGTTTGCACACGGTGTTGGGGCGGGCGGCGAGGGCCCGGAGGTCGTCGGCCCAGGGGTGCAGTTCACCGGTGGCGACGGGCGGCTTGCCGGCGTGGTCGAGTACGAAGGTCAGCCCGGGCAGCAGGGCTGCGGCCTCGACGGTGGCGGGCAGCTGGTGGGCCTGGATGACGAGATCGTAGACGAGCCCTGCGTCGGCGACGGCATGCAGCCCGCGCCGGACGTCGGGGCGCAGCAGCCATTCGGGGTCGGGTTCGCCCTGGACCTGGTGGCGGATACCGACGAGCCGGTTGCCGCCGGGGAGTTCACGCAGCGCGGCAAGGGTGTCGGCGACGTCCGGCGCCGTGAGGTCGCACCAGCCGACGACGCCGGCGACGAGGTCGTTGTCGTGGGCGAGGGCCAGGAACTCGGGCGTCTCCTCCGGGACGGTGACGGTCTGGACGAGAACGGTGGCGCACACCCCGACGGCGCGCGCCTCGGGCTCCAGGTCGGCGAGGGTGAACGTACGCCGGAGCGGGGCGAGCTCGTCGCCGGTGATCCAGTCCTGGTCGCGCACCGACAGATCCCACACATGGTGGTGGGCGTCCACGATCCGTTGCTGACCGGTCATGTCACAGCTCCCAGGCGACCGGAAGACCGGCTTCGGCGCCGCTCGACGAGTAGTCGTGCGCGACGTCGAGGAGCTCGTCCATCCTCGCCTGCCAGGCGACGTTGACGGGGAGCTTCTCCAGCTCGGCGAGGAGTGCGGCGTAGTCCTCGCAGTCGATGACATGGAAGAGGTCGGTGCCGCTGCGCCAGATCGTCCAGGACGTGGCACCCGCTGCGCGGATCGCGGTGGTCAGCTCCGCGGGGACTTCGCGGTGCGCGGCCTCGTACTCCTCGATGCGGTCGGCGCGGACCTTGGTGTGCAGGGCGATTCTCATGTCAGTGTCCGTCCTCGGTCAGCAGGCCCTCGGCGCGCAGGTCGTCCCAGAGGGCGTCCGGGATCTCGCGGCGGAGCAGGGCGGCGGCGTCGCGCACCTCGTCCGGGGAGCGGGTGCCGACGAGTACTCCGGCGACGGCAGGGTGCGCGAGCGGGTAGTGCAGGGCCGCGGCCCGCAGCGGGACGCCGTGGCCCTCGGTGACGGCTTTGATGCGCAGCGCCCGGTCCAGGAGGGCCAGGGGCGCGGCCGCGTAGTCGTATGGGGCACCGGGGCGCGGGTCGGCGAGCAGCCCGGAGTTGAAGACACCGCCGACGACGACGCTGCGGCCGCGGGCGGCAGCCTCGGGCAGCAGTTCGGTCAGGGCGGACTGGTCGAGAAGGGTGTATCTGCCCGCGCAGAGCACGACGTCGACATCGGTGTCGCGCACGAAGCGGGTGAGCATCGCGGTCTGGTTCATGCCCGCGCCGATCGCACCGATGACGCCCTGTGCACGCAGCTTCTCCAGTTCGGGGTATGCCTCGTCGAACGCGGCCTCCGCGTGGTCGTCCGGGTCGTGCAGGTACGCGATGTCGAGGCGGTCGAGGCCGAGCCGTTCCAGGCTGTCCTCGATGCTGCGGCGTACGCCTTCGGCGCTGAAGTCCCAGCGGCGGCGGTGCGTGGCCCGTACGGCGAATCCCTCGGAGAGACCGTCGGACATGTTCTCGCAGGCCGTACCGGTGTCGGCGGGCAGCGGGTCGAGCACCCTTCCCACCTTGGTGGACAGCACATACGAGTCGCGGGGCCTGGCGCGCAGGGCCTCGCCGAGCCGTCGTTCGGAGAGGCCGAGTCCGTAGTGCGGCGCGGTGTCGAAGTAGCGGACGCCCTCGTCCCATGCGGCGTCGACGGCGGCCGCCGCCTGCGCGGGGTCGACGGCGGTGAACAGGTTACCGATGGCAGCCGCTCCGAAGGACAGCTCGGTGATCTCGACCGCGCTGCTTCCCAGCCTGTTGCGCCTCATGGTTCCGCCGCCCTCCCCGGTGATCGCTTCCTGCATACAGCGAATATTCATCGGACCACTTGGGCACGTCAACACCTCAGACACCATGAACCGCGGCACATTCCCAAAAATCTGTCCGATCTATGGCCGATCGCGGCGCAGACCGTTCACCGAGCGGGCAGCAGGGCGAGCAGTTCCTCCACCTCGTCGTCGGCGCAGCCCGCCAGCCGCTCCAGATCGGGCAGCGCCTTGCCGTCGGCCACCAGCCCGACCTGCACCCGGCCGCCGTATGTGGACAGGGCGATGGCCAGGGACTGGCCGCGGGCCAGCGGCGCCATGGGGTAGACGGCGCGCAGCGGGCAGCCGCCGAGCGAGAGCGCCGAACGCGGCAGGGGCACGCTGGTGACCAGGACGTCGAAGAGCATCCTGGCCGCGTTCCCGGCGATCGGTGCGCCGAAGCGATGGGCCAGCGAGGGCAGTTGATCGGCGAGTACGGCCACCGCACCGGCGCCGCGGAAGGGACCCGCAGCCTTGTTGCGGTCCATGGCCGTGCGGACCGTACGGAGCCGCTTCCACGGGTCGGGCTCGGAGACGGGGAGCCCGAGCAGATAGGCGGAGAGCTTGTTCCCGCTCGCGGCGGCCTGACCCGGTCTGCGGCGGGAGACCGGCACCAGGGCGCGCGGGTCCTCGGCGGGCAGCGGTTCGCCGCGCTCCAGCATCCAGCGGCGCAACGCTCCGGCGACGACTGCGAGCAGGACATCGTTGGTCGTGCCCCCGGCGGCCCGCCGGATCCGCTGGACGGCGTCGAGATCCAGGTCCGCGGTGACCAGCCGCCGGGTGCCGCTGGAGCTCGCGGTGAGTGCGGGCGCGCCGCGCAGATCGAGGCGGCTGGCCCGCACCATGGAGGCGCCGACCCCGAACGCCCGCCCGAGATCCTCGATCCGGTCCAGCGCGAGGCCGGCGACCTGGCGCGGGCCCGGCATCCAGGAGCGGGGCGCAACCGTGCGCGCCCGGCGGGCGGGCATGCCGCTGCGGCCTCGTCCGGCGGCGGAGGCGATCTCGTCGAAGATCCCGGCTCCGATGGCGACCGCGCGCATTCCGTCGGCGAGTGCATGGTGGAGCTTGACGAGCACCGCGAAGGGGCCCCCCTCGGCGCCGCCGATCACATACATCTGCCAGGGCGGCAGACCCCGTTCGAGCGGCCGCTCCATCAGTTCGCCGGCGAGCCGGGTGGCGCCTGCCATGAATCCGCCGTCCTCGCCCCGCGACTCAGCCTCGGTCAGCCGCACCCGCTCGATGTGTCGGTGCACATCGAAGTCCTTGTCCACGAACCAGGCCGCACCGCCGACCGGCAGCAGTACGTCCCTGACCCGCATCCGCAGCCGGGGAATCGCGGCGGCGCGGGCGCCCAGCAGCTCCAGCACGCCCTCCGGGCCGGCGCCGTGCGCCGGGTCGGGCGGAGGGGAGAAGACGGCGAGCGCGCCGAGGTGCATGGGGTGGGCATCGGATTCGAGGTGCCAGAAGGCCAGATCGAGAGGTGCCAGTAGCTCAGTGCCCAACGGGTCCTCATGTCATCGGAGACAAAGACTGACGGAGTCGCAGTCAATCGTTCGCGGTCGGTTACGGTCAAGCACATACATATTACGTTCTGTTACTGTCGGGTAGTACTCAACATTGCCGCCATTCGCGTTCCGGAATGACGAATTCGCACCACACGCACTTACCGCTGCCCCGCGACTCCACACCCCACAGGTCCGCCAGCCGGTCCACCAGCATCAGCCCTCGACCGGACACCCCGGACTGCCCCGCGTCCCGGCGCCGGGGCAGCGCGCTGGAACGATCCTCGACGTCGACCCGCAGCCGCCGCTCGGGCCCGGTGAGCACTCGGATCGTGACGATCGCCCCGCCGTCGGTGTGCATCAGCGCGTTGGTGATCAGCTCGTCGGCGGCCAGCTCGACCTCGTCGGCCCGCGTCCTGGCACCCCAGGCCCGCACCGCCGCACGGATCATGTGCCGCGCGGAGCTCAGCGCCTCCGGGTCGCCCTGCCCGACATGCTGCTGGAGCCGGCCGCCCGGCCGCGGTGCGTGAGCGGCCTGTCGGCGCAGCAGCAGGACCGCCACATCGTCCTCGCCGCCCCGCTCGTCGACCTCCTCGCAGAGCTGGTCGGCCAGCCGCTGAAGGTCCTGCGGACCGTTGCGCACCATGGACCTCAGCAGCTGCATGCCCTCGTCGAGATCGGCTCCGGGCAGCTCCACGAGACCGTCGGTGAACAGCACCAGCGTCTGACCGGGGTCCAGCTCGACCGTGCTGACCGGGTATTCGAGCCGCCCGAACTCGGCCGACAGCCCCAGCGGCAGCCCGCCCTCCACGGGCAGCCTGCGGCAGCTGCCGTCGGTGTCGCGCACCAGCGGATCGACATGGCCGGCCCGGACCAGCTGCACCACTCCCGTCGTCAGGTCGGCCTCGGCGTAGGAGCAGGTTGCGAAGCGGTCGGTGTCCAGCTCATGGAGGAACACGGAGGCCCGGGCCATCACCGTGGCGGGGCTGTGTCCCTCCGCCGCATAGGCGCGCAGCACGATGCGCAGCTGCCCCATGACTGCCGCGGCATGCGTGTCATGGCCCTGCACGTCCCCGATGACGGCACCGACCCGGCCGCCGGGCAGCGGGATGACGTCGTACCAGTCGCCTCCGATGTCCCGGCCCAGCCGGGCCGACCGGTACCGCACGGCGACCTGCGCGCCCGGCACGTCCGGGATCCGGCGCGGCAGCATGGCCTGCTGGAGGCCCTCGGCGAGATCGTGCTCCTGCTCGTACAGCATGGCCCGCTGCAGACTCTGGGCGATGGAGCTGCCGAGCGCGACGAGCAGGTTGCGTTCGTCGCCGGTGAAGCCGTCCTTCTCGCTGTAGAGCAGTCCGAGTGCGCCGATGGGCCGGGCCTGGGCGATCAGCGGCAGATAGGCGGCGGACGTGATGCCGAGATGGCTGATGTGGGGCCACAGAATCGGGTACGAGGTGGCGAAATCCGTGGCGGACTCGATGAAGCGGGGCGAGAGCGTAGTCACCACTTCGCTCATCGGGTACGGCTCGTCCGTCCGGGTGTAACGGGTACCGGGTACGAAGGAGCCCTCCGGGCCGTCCGCCACCAGATGGATGCGTCCCGCCTCCATCAGGCCCACGACCAGGCTGGTCGCACCGAGATGCGCCAGGCCCTGCGAGTTCTTCAGCACGTCGATGACGTCGCGGACCGTCCGGGCGTGGGCCAGCGCGGCCGTGGTGCCCTCCACCAGGCTGGTGCGGCGCTGCCGCTCCATGTCCAGTTCACGGCGGGCCGTGGAGTCGGCCAGCTCCTGGGTGGCGTCGCGGACGATGCCGATGATGCGACGGGGGCGGCCGGTCCCGTCGCGTTGGATGAAGCCCTGGGTATGGGTCCAGCGCAGGGTGCCGTCACGCCTCAGGATCCTGAAATACGCGCCGTAGTTTCTCTGCCCGCTCTTGAGGGCCTGCGCGACCATCGCGTCGAGCCGGACACCCTCGTCCGGCGGCACCCGCGGCGCGAGCGACTCCGGCCGGTCGTCGTATTCCCCGGCCCGCATGTCGAACACATCGAGTGCGGGCCGGTCCATGTGCATGAGGCCGCTGTCGAGGTCCCAGTCGAAGCTGCCCATACGGTTCAGGGCGAGACTGAGATCCGGGTGGGCGGGCCAGTCGTCCGGGAGTGACAGGGCACCCGCTACCCGACCATCCATGCGGGTCACTCTGCCACCATTTGTCCGATTCTTCGAGCGAACCCCACACCGGCGGGGAATCCGGTGTCGCGCGGTCGGAGCGCCTCCCCCGACCCCCACCGGGCACCGGGCCGCAGCGCCTTGGACCGTCCGGAGGGCCGCCCGCCCGGAGGCCGCAGGTCAGCAGCGGATACCGTGTCCCGTGGAGCACGGTAAGCCCATCCTTACTTCTACCCTGCGCCGCACTGCCCGCGTCAGCCCGTTCTAAGGACCTGCACTCCATGACCCGCCCCGTCCGCGTCGCCATAGTCGGAGCCGGCCCCGCCGGAATCTACGCAGCGGACGCGCTGCTGAAATCCGAGGCCGCCCAGGACCCGGGTGTTTCGATCGACCTGTTCGAGCGGATGCCCGCCCCCTTCGGCCTGATCCGCTACGGAGTGGCCCCTGATCACCCGCGGATCAAGGGCATCGTCCAGGCACTGCACCAGGTGCTCGACAAGCCGCAGTTGCGGCTTTTCGGCAACGTCGACTACCCCGCCGACATCGACCTGGACGATCTGCGGTCCTTCTACGACGCGGTGATCTTCTCCACCGGTGCCGACGCGGACCGCGCGCTCGACATCCCCGGCGGCTCCCTGGACGGTTCCCACGGCGCGGCCGACTTCGTCTCCTGGTACGACGGACACCCCGATGTGGCCCGCACCTGGCCCCTGGACGCGGAGAAGGTCGCCGTGCTCGGAGTGGGCAATGTGGCGCTGGACGTGGCCCGCATGCTCGCCAAGACGGCGGACGAACTGCTGCCGACCGAGATACCCGCGAACGTCTACGAGGGCCTCAAGGCCAACAAGGCCCTGGAAGTGCATGTCTTCGGGCGTCGCGGTCCCGCGCAGGCCAAGTTCAGCCCCATGGAGCTGCGCGAGCTGGACCACTCGCCGAACATCGAGGTCATCGTCAACCCCGAGGACATCGAGTACGACCAGGGTTCGATCGAGACCCGGCGCGGCAACAAGCAGGCCAACATGGTCGCCTCCACGCTGGAGAACTGGGCCATCCGCGACGTGGGCGACCGGCCGCACAAGCTGTTCCTGCACTTCTTCGAGTCCCCGGCCGAGATCCTCGGCGAGGACGGCCGGGTCGTCGGTCTGCGCACCGAGCGGACAGAGTTGGACGGCACCGGGAACGTCAAGGGCACCGGACGCTTCACCGACTGGGACGTGCAGAGCGTCTATCGCGCGGTCGGCTACTACTCGCAGGAGCTCCCCAAGCTCCCGTTCGACGTGACCTCCGGCACCGTCCCGCACGCCGCGGGGCGTGTCGTCGACGGCGAGGCGCCCATGCCGTCGGTGTACGTCACGGGGTGGATCAAGCGCGGCCCGATCGGTCTGATCGGCCACACCAAGGGCGATGCCAACGAGACGGTCGCCTGCCTCCTGGACGACCATGCCACCGGCCGACTGGCCACCCCGGCACAGCCCGAGCCGGAGGCCGTCACCGCCTTCCTGGAGGAGCGCGGCGTCCGCTACACCACCCGCGAGGGCTGGTACCGCCTGGACGCGCACGAGCAGGCCCTGGGCGCGGAGCAGGGGCGCGAGAGGATCAAGGTCGTGGAGCGCGACGCCATGCTGGACGCTTCCGAGCCCCGCCGCTGACGGTACGGACGTTTCTGACCGTACGGTCCGTACGGCCGGAAGGGCAGCTCCGCCCACCTCGGCGGAGCTGCCCGGCCCGCGATTTCACTCAACGGCCCTGCAGCGCCCGGACATTGTCCCCGAACGTCCGCCGCTCCCCGGCAGTGAGCAGGAGTTGAGTCCTGCCTCACCGGGGCGCCCCGAACGGTGTTGGGCGCACTGGCCTCCGCTTTCTCGTCCTGGTCGGCGGCACATATCACGTAGGCGATCCGTCCCAGGTGGGCGGAATCCCTACGACCTGGCGATGTGGGTGTGGCCAGAGGCGACGGGGAGGCCCCGCACCATCACGCCGGTGATACGGGGCCCCGACTGCTGACGCCACACCCGGCGCCCCGGATCGAGCCGCACCTGATGCTCCCACCGGTGACATAGGCCGTCTCCGCATTATTGGCATGCCCCTGGCAAACACCCTGACAGGCGTTCACCTCGAGGCCCCGCGCGCCACGATGCACCCCACGCAGGTTGATCCAGACCCTTCACCGATGGGTCCGAATCGAAGGCGGATGCCGATAACCGGAGGCAGGTTGTAGGCGGAAGACGACTTAGCTTAGGCTTACCTAAATCCGCGCAGTCCGCACGGGATCCAACCGCTCCGTCCACCAACCCATGAGGAACATCCATGTCCCGGTTCACCCGCGTGCGTCGCCGGACGCTCGCCGCAACTGCCACCGCCGCAGCGCTCGTTCTCGTCCTCGGTGGTTGTTCGTCGAGCGACGACGGCAAGGAGACCTCCGGCGCATCCGGGAAGAGCGACGGAGCGTTCCCCGTCTCGATCAAGAGCGCGCTCGGCACGGCCGAGATCAAGGAGCGGCCCGAACGGATCGTCACCCTCGGCCAGGGCTCGGCCGAGACCGCCATCGCGCTCGGACACACCCCGGTGGGCATGGAGAAGTACGAGTGGGGCAGCGACAAGACCGGCTATCTGCCCTGGATCCACGAGGCGGTGAAGAAGTCCGGCGACAAGCTGCCGACCCAGTTCACGGGTGGTGAGGACATCGACTTCGAGGCCATCACCGAGCTGGAGCCGGATGTCATCCTCGCGCCGTGGTCCGGGATCACGCAGAAGGATTACGACATCCTCAAGGACATCGCCCCCACCGTCGCCTACCCCGATCTGGCGTGGAGCACGGACTGGGACCAGCAGATCGACATCATCGGCAAGGCGCTGGGACAGACGGACGAGGCGAAGGGCCTCGTCTCGACGATCGAGAAGCAGCTGTCCGATGCGGCGGCGACCCGGCCGAACTACAAGAACTACAAGTTCTCGTACATCTACAACACCGGTCCCGGCACCCTCGGCGTGTTCAAGCCCGAGGAGCAGCGCGTGAAGATGCTCTCCTCGCTCGGCCTCACCGTCGACCCGGTGGTCAACACCTTCAAGGAGACCAAGGGCACCGACTCGGCGCTCATCGGTCTGGAGAACGCCGAGAAGCTGAAGGACAGCGATCTGCTCTTCACCTTCTACATGGATGACAAGTCCCGCAAGGAGATCGAGGCTCAGCCGCTGTACGCGGCGATGCCCGCGGTCAAGAGCGGCGCCATGGTGTACAGCAAGGACAACTCCTTCGTCACCGCCTCCTCGATCATCAACCCGCTCACCGTGCCGTGGGTGATCGACCGATACCTGCCGCTGATCGACAAGGCCATCAAGGCCGCCGACAACGGCTGAGGCCGGCCACCACCCACATGGCCACCACCACGCACGCACCGCCGAGCGGTGCCGGCACCTCACGGACCGGCACCGCTCGGCGGGTGTATTCCCTCGTCATCGCACTCGTCGTTCTCGTGCTCGCCGTGTTCGCGAGCGTCATGTTCGGCAGCCGGACCACCTCGTTCGGCGATGTGCTGCACGTCCTGTCCGGCACCGCCGATCCGAATGTCACCACCATCATCGAAAGCCGCTGGCCGAGGACCGCGCTCGGTGTACTCGCCGGTCTCTGTCTGGCCGTCGCGGGCACACTCATGCAGGGGGTGACCCGTAATCCGCTGGCCGATCCCGGTCTTCTGGGGATCAACGCGGGCGCCTCGGCGAGCATCGTCGCCGCGACGGCCTTCCTGGGGGCGTCGGGCAGTACGGACACCATGTGGTGGGCGCTGCCCGGTGCGCTGATCGCCGGTCTGCTCGTCCATGCGATCGGATCGGCGGGTTCGGGCAGCGGACTGGTGCGGCTCGTGCTCGCCGGTGCGGTGCTCTCCGCCGTGCTGATGGCGTTCATCCAGGCAGTGACCCTGAGCCGGCCGCAGGTGTTCGACAGCTACCGGTACTGGGTCGTCGGCGCGCTCGGCGGCCGGGACTTCGACGTCTTCCTGTCGGTTCTGCCGTTCGCTGTGGTCGGACTGGTGGTGGCCGCGGTGCTGGGGCCCGGCCTCAACACGCTCGCACTCGGTGACTCGACCGCGGCGTCCCTCGGGGCGAATCCGGCCCTGGTCCGGGCCGGCGGGCTGCTCTCGGCAACGCTGCTGAGCGCCGCGGCGACTGCGGCCGTCGGCCCGATCGCCTTCGTCGGCCTGGCCGTTCCGCATGTGGTGCGGGCCCTGGTCGGTGTCGACTTCCGTGTGCAGATCCTTTTCTCTGCGCTGGCCGGTCCCTCGCTGCTGCTCCTCGCGGATGTCGTGGGGCGGGTGGTCATGCGCCCGCAGGAACTGATGGTCGGTGTCGTGACAGCGTTCATCGGAGCGCCCGCGCTGCTCATCGCCGTACGCAGGATGAGGGGCAACGCATGACGTCGCATCAGGCCGGCTTCCGCACCGCCTCGCCCAAGGGGTTCCTGACGATCGGCAGGACGGTGGCGTTGCCGTTCCGGCGAGTGTCCGTGCTGACGGCGCTCGTGCTGTTCGTGCTGCTCGTCGTGGCCGCTGTCGCCACGCTGTCGCTCGGGCGGCTGGGCATTCCGCTCGCCGATCTCACCAAGGCGGTGACGGGCGGGGCCGAGGGCAAGAACGCCTTCGTCCTGGAACGCCTGCGCGGCCCGCGTCTGGTGGTCGCCATGGGCACCGGCGGAGCCCTCGGTCTTTCCGGGGCACTGTTCCAGTCCGTCACCCGCAATCCGCTCGGCAGCCCGGATGTGATCGGGCTGGCGTCCGGCGCCGGCGCGGGCGCCGCGATCAGCGCGCTGATGTTCCCGGACACCGTGCCGGTGGCCCTCGGCGCACTGCTCGGTGCCGTCCTCGCGATGGTGCTGGTCTATCTGTCGACCGGCACCGGGTTCCGTAACCCCGCACGGCTCGTCATCGCCGGGATCGGTGTCGCCGCGATCGGCACGGCGGTCACCCAGTACGTCGTCTACGCCATGGAGCGGGACCGGGCCGCCGTCCTCACCGCCTACGTCAACGGCAGCCTGTCGGCGCGGTCCTGGGACGACGCCACCACGATCTGGCTCGTGCTGCTGGTCGTGGCCCCGCTCACCGCCCTGATCGCACGGCGGCTGGACATCGGGGAGATGGGCGACGACATCGCGGGCGCACTCGGATCCGAACCCCGCGGCACGAAGACGGTCGCCATCGTGCTGGCGATCGTGCTCTCGGCGGGCGCCGTCGGCGTCGCCGGGCCCATCACGTTCATCTCGCTGACGGCTCCGCAGATCGCGAAGCGGATCACCCGGGTCTCCGGCCCGCACCTGTTGCTGTCGACGCTGACCGGCGCACTGCTGCTGGTGATCGCGGATCTCTGCGCCCAGCAACTGCCGCTGTTCGAGAACCTGCCCGTGGGTATCTACACGATGGCCATCGGGGGTGTGTACCTCGGCTGGCTGCTGGTGCGGGAGTGGCGCCGGGGAGTGCTGTGAGGCCCTTCGGGGGCTGTCACCCGCCGCAGGAGTAGGTGTACGGGCTCCACGGACACACCGGGCATCCTGCACCGTGACCGGACCCTGGCTTCCCGGCCCCCACCCCACGGCCCCTCTTGAACACGTTCAAGAGGGGCCGTAGAGTCATCACCGAGCACACTTGAACACGTTCAAGTCGGGGGGTGGTCATGTCAGTACTGGTCGGTCTGGTCGTGATGCTGGGCATGCTGGTGGTGGTTCCGATGGGGCTACGACTGGCCGGTGCGCCCGAGCTGGAACGGATGCGCCGTCTGTGGCCGCTCTTCGCCGTGCCGGGCGCCGTCGCACTCTGGCTGCCACGAGGCGGACCCGCCACCATCCTGGCGGCCTGCTACGCGCTCGGTGCCGTACTCCTCGCTCTCCACGCCCCGCCACGGCTGCTCCGTAACCTCGCAGCGTCCAGAACCTCCGCCGTGGCGCCCACCGAGATCGCCCTGCTCACCGCCCTGATCACCCCTTCGATCGCCGCCATCGCGCTGGTCGCCGAACGCTCGGGGCACACGCTCTTCGGCTTCGGGCTCGGCATCCTGGCACTGACCGTGCCGCACTTCCACTTCGCCGGATTCGCCGCCGCACTGGTCTCGGGACTGGTCTGCCGGGTCGCCGACAGCGCCGCAGGAAGGTTCGCTGCGCTGAGCGTGCCGCTGGGCACCCTGCTCGTCCTCATCGGCTATTTCATCGGGGACCGGGCCGAGCTGGCCGGGGCAGTCGTGCTGACAGCGGGCATGTGGACCGTCGCCCTGCTCACCTGGCGATCGATCCGCGGCAGGCAACGGGACCGGATCGCCCGGCTGCTGCTCGCCACCTCGTCCGCCGTGCTCGTGGTCACCATGGTGCTCGCGCTGAGCTGGGCACTGGGAGAGGCCACCGGGCTCCCTCACCCCACGGCGACATGGATGGCCGCCACCCACGGTCTCGGCAACGCACTCGGCTTCGCACTCTGCTCCGTGCTTGCCTGGAGCAGGCTCCGGAACCACACCGATCACGAAGGCAGGACCGCATGAGCACCTTCACGTACCCCGAGGTCGGAGCCACTCGCCTCGGCCCGCTCCCCGACGGCTACAACCACCTCCACCACCGGACCCGGGTCGGGCACGGCCGGGGCGACTTCGAGGCAGCGGGCGCGACGGTCACCGAATGGCGCATGCATCGCACCAGCGGAGCCGAGGTCCACGCCTCGGCGCCCCGCGCCGAAGCCGGGGTCTCGGTCCGGGTGTCGCTGGGCATCGGCCCGTTCCGGTTCACCGCACCCTGCCGGGTCGTCTGGGCCGCGTACGAGAAGGACCGCATCGGATTCGCCTACGGGACGCTGGTCCGGCACCCCGAGTGCGGCGAGGAGTCATTCGTGGTGGAGCTGGCGGACGACGGGGCGGTGTGGTTCACCGTCATGGCGTTCAGCCGCCCGGCCGCCTGGCACACCCGGCTCGCGGGGCCCGTCGTACCGCTGATCCAGCGGTGGTACGCCCGCCGGCTCGGCACCACGCTGCGCCGGCTCGTCACCGAAGGCCGGCGAGCGCGGGTCTGAAGGGCCGAGCCGCGTCACCGGACCGATACTGGAAACGATGGAGTGGTTCACCGCAGACGGATACTGGCTCAGCCGGCTGATCTTCCAGCGGGCTCTGGCCGGCCTCTATCTGGTCGCGTTTCTCACCGCCGCGCTTCAGTTCCGGGCGCTGATCGGCGAACGCGGCATGCTGCCCGTACCGGATTTCCTGCGGCGTACGGACTGGCGCAGCACGCCCGGCCTCTTCCGGCTCCACTATTCCGACCGCTTCTTCGCCCTCGTCTGCTGGACCGGCTGCGCGATCGCCGTCGCACTGATCGCAGGCGTGGACTCCTATGTTCCGCTCTGGGCGGCGATGCTGCTCTGGGCACTGCCGTGGGCGCTCTATCTGTCGATCGTCCAAGTCGGCCAGACCTGGTACGGCTTCGGCTGGGAGTCCCTGCTGCTGGAGACCGGCTTCCTCGCCGTCTTTCTCGGCAACGCCGACACGGCGCCGCCCGTGCTGGTGCTGTGGCTGCTGCGTTGGGTGCTGTTCCGGGTGGAGTTCGGCGCCGGGCTGATCAAGATCCGCGGCGACGAGTGCTGGCGCAACCTGACGTGTCTGTACTTCCACCACGAGACCCAGCCGATGCCGGGACCGCTGAGCTGGTTCTTCCACCGGTTGCCGAGGCCCGTCCACCGGGCCGAGGTGGCGGCCAACCATGTCACTCAACTCCTGGTGCCGGTGCTCCTCTTCACTCCGCAGCCGGTGGCGAGCGCGGCCGCGGGACTGATGATCGTCACCCAGCTGTGGCTGGTTGTCTCGGGGAATTTCGCCTGGCTGAACTGGGTGACGATCACTCTCGCCCTGTCCGCCGTCGACTGGTCCCTGTTCACCGAGCCACCCGCCCAGTCCGCGCCGCCGCTCTGGTACGAGATCGTCGTCATCGTGGTCACCGCGCTGGTCGTGTTCCTCAGCTACCGCCCGGCGCGCAATCTGATCTCCCGCCGCCAGGTGATGAACCGCTCGTTCGACCCACTGCATCTGGTCAATACCTACGGCGCGTTCGGCAGCATCAGCCGGGTCCGGCTGGAGGTGGTGGTCGAAGGCACCGACGAGCAGGAGCTCCACGACGGCACGGTCTGGCAGGAGTACGGCTTCCGCGGCAAGCCGGGCGATCCGCGCCGACTGCCCCGCCAGTTCGCTCCTTACCATCTGCGGCTCGACTGGCTGATGTGGTTCGCGGCGCTCTCCCCCGCGTACGCGGGCCCCTGGTTCGGCCAGTTCGTGGAGCGGCTGCTGGAGAACGACCGGGACACGCTGCGGCTGCTGCGCCACAACCCGTTCCCCGAGACCCCGCCCACACATGTCCGCGCCAGGCTGTACCACTACCGGTACACGACCTGGCGCGAACTGCGGGCCACGGGACGCTGGTGGCACCGCACCTACGTGCGGGATTTCATGCCCCCCGTGTCGCTCGGTCCCTCCTGGCTCAGCCCGACCAGGCGATCTTGAACACCCAGGCGTGCTTCCCGGTCCTGCGGGCCGCCGCCGGTACGTCGATCACCAGCGAGCCGCCCGTGGGTACGCCGGCTGAGCGGCCGGCCGCGTTGCGGTCGGAGAGCTTGGTGTCCCGGAGCGCGAAGCCCTCATGGTGCTTCGAGGTGAGGACGTGGTGCCGCGCACCCGCGTCCCGGAACAGCTCCGCCCAGGAGCACGGGTCGAAGCGTTCGGCGCGGAACCGCGGGATGAAGTCGTCGCAGTCGAAACGGCGCGTTGTCGACCTGGTCGACGTTCTCCTACGAGCTGCTGTCCCTCACATCGGCTCGCCGGCTTGGAAGGGCGGCCGACTGTCTGCCGCTCAGCGTCGTCGGGGGGGCGGGCCGTCGTTCACCGGGGCAGCGGTGGCCGATGCGGCCTTCTGACCGGGGACGCCCCCGAACACCCGAGCTCCGGCCCACCCCTTGCGGGGTGTGGACCGGAGCTCGGGTATGAAGGTGTGAAGCGGTCAGTCGACGCTGGGCAGGATGTGCGGCTCGGCGAGGTCGTCCTCGTAGCCGGCCAGCCGGATCGGCGCGGACCTGGCCCAGACCTCGATGTTTCGGAGCTTCTCGGGCCCGCGGGCCCGCTCTCCTTGTCGTTCGGCCGGTTGCTTCTCGCGCTTCGTCAGTTCTGGTGTCGTCACCGCGCACTCCTTTGTGTCGCGTAACCCCGGGCATCGCCGACACCCCGGCCTCATTACCGGGAGTCGACCACCCGCGAGGGGCAGGGGGCAAGAATGGTTCGGTCGCGGTGGCGCCGGGTACGGGGCGGGACGGCGACTTGGTTGACAAGTCTGTCCCAGGACGGTCGAGGAGGTTTTGTGAACTCCTCGATGACGTCCGTTCGGATCAGATTAACCAAATGAGCGCGATCCCGCTCGATGGAATGTGCGCATTGGGCCACTTTCGGCCATCGAGTACGGAAAAGACCCGGCCGGGAACGAGTCCCGGGCCGGGTCCACGGCGCCGCCCGAACCCTGCGCCACCGGTCGACTACCAGTTGGCGGGCGCGTAGTCCTTGAGGAAGCAGC
Source organism: Streptomyces sp. Ncost-T10-10d (assembly GCF_900091955.1). GTDB lineage: Bacteria > Actinomycetota > Actinomycetes > Streptomycetales > Streptomycetaceae > Streptomyces. The sequence continues at coordinate 115,248 of NZ_FMDF01000049.1, read as the reverse complement.
CGTACAGGTCCTCGCCGTCCTCGCCGCGCACGATCGGGTCGTAGACGCGAGCAGCGCCGTCGACCAGGTCGAGCGGAGCGTGGAAGCCCTCTTCGGCAAGGCGGATCTTGTCGGGGTGCGGGCGCTCGTCGGTGATCCAGCCGGTGTCGACGGCGGTCATCAGGATGCCGTCCTTCTCGAACATCTCCTGGGCGCTGGTGCGGGTGAGCATGTTCAGCGCGGCCTTGGCCATGTTGGTGTGCGGGTGGCCCGCGCCCTTGTAGCCACGGCTGAACACGCCCTCCATGGCGGAGACATTGACCACGTAGGCGCGCTTGGCGGCGGTCGCCGCCATCGCCGGGCGGAGCCTGCTGATCAGGATGAACGGCGCGGTGGAGTTGCAGAGCTGGACTTCCAGCAGCTCGATCGGTTCGACCTCTTCGACGGTCTGGATCCAGCTGTTGGTGTCATGCAGGTCGGGTACGAGACCGCCCGCGTCGATCGCCGTTCCGGCGGCGATCCGCTCCAGGGAGGCGGACCCGGTGACCAGGGCGAGCTCGGTGACGTCCTGCGCGCTCAGGCCCTCCTTGCGGGCGGCCGGGAGGGCCGCGACACGGTCGACGGTGCCGCTGCCGAAGGTGCCGATGACCTCGGCGGCGGGCAGCTCACCCGCGGGAAGCGGGGCGGATTCGGCGTTGACCAGTTCGCTGTACGCGTTCGCGGAGCGGCGCACGGTCTGCGCCGCGTTGTTGATCAGAATGTCCAGCGGGCCCTCGGCCGCGACCGAGTCGGCGAGCGCGACGACCTGGGCGGGGTCGCGCAGATCGATGCCGACGATCTTCAGCCGGTGGATCCACTCGTCACTGTCCGGCATCGCCTTGAAACGACGGATCGCATCGTTGGGGAAACGGGTGGTGATGGTGGTGTGCGCGCCGTCGCGCAACAGCCGCAGAGCGATGTACATGCCAATCTTCGCGCGACCGCCGGTGAGGAGCGCGCGACGGCCGGTGAGGTCGGTCCGTGCGTCGCGGCGCGAGCGGTTCTCCTTGGCGCACTGCTGGCAGAGCTGGTGGTAGAACGCGTCCACCTCGACGTACCTGGTCTTGCAGATGTAGCAGGACCGGGGCCGCTGGAGGACGCCCGCGATCTCGGCACGGGCCGAGGACGACGGCAGGACCCCCTGGGTCTCGTCGTCGATGCGGTCGGCCGAGCCGGTCGCGGTGGCCTCGGTGACGGCCTTGTCGTGCGCGGTCTTGGCGGCGCGGCGCTCCTGACGGCGGCGCTGCTTCACGGTCCGGTAGATCCCGGCCGTGGCGCGGCGCACGGCGATGGCGTCGGGGTGGTCGACCTCGATGGTGTCGAGTTCGTCGAGCACGCTCAGGCAGACGGCCAGCCGCTCCGGGTCGATACCGGGACCGAACTCCTCAGTACCGGGAGCGAGCTCCGGGCTGTCCTCTGTCACCGTCATTGCCGTTCCTCTGTCGCTTGTCACTCGTGGCGCCGACCGCGCTACATGGTCCTGCCGGGCCGAACGCCCCGATCAAGTCTGCCATGCACCGGATGCTGCTCCGTTCGCGTGACTTCGCCGGGGTTCACCGCAGTTCGCGGGCGCGTGTGTGCATGGCTGCGCCCCTCCGCCCCGACGGCTCCTCCACGGGTCGGTCACATATGCTTCCCTGCGATACGGCCAGGGTTGAGCTGTGCCGTCCTTACAAGGGGGTGGAACGTGGCTGAACTCCCTGCGGGCGGCTCTCCGGCGCAGCCTGTGCGCCCGGCCCTCATCCCCGAACAGAACAGACTCGCGCCGGTCGGCAACGATTCGGTGTGGGACGTCGATGCCGTGATCCTGCTGGTCGAGGACGACGCCGGTGATGCGCTCCTCGTCGAGGAGATGCTCGCGGACAGCGAGCTGGACTCCGCACTGACCTGGTGCCGGACGCTCGCGGAGGCGCGACGGTTCCTGGCCGACTGCCGGACCCCGTGCTGCGTACTGCTCGATCTGCACCTGTCCGATGTGTACGGCCTGGACGTCGTCACCCAGATCGTCGAGTCGGCGCCGGATGCGGCCATTGTGGTGCTGACCGGCAGGGCCGAGGCCGATACGGGCCTGTCGGCCGTGGCGACCGGCGCCCAGGATTATCTGGTCAAGGGGCGGCTGGATCCGGAGGCGCTGGGTCGCTCGGTCCGGTACGCGCTCCAGCGCAAGCAGGTCGAGCGGGCCGCCGCGGCGCTGCGTGCCAACCGGCTGATGGCGCAGGAGAACGCCCGCCTCGAACGCGGGCTGCTGCCCGTACCCCTGCTGCGCGACGACTCCTTCGAAGCGGTGGCGCGATACGCACCGGGCCGGGCGCACGCCCTGCTCAGCGGTGACTTCTACGACGTGGTGCAGACGTCCGACGGCACGGTGCACGCGGTGATCGGCGATGTGTCGGGGCACGGGGCGGCGGAGGCGGCGCTGGGTGTCTGTCTGCGGGTGGCCTGGCGCAGCGCGGTGTTGTGCGCCACCGGCCAGCTCGAACGCGTCAGGTTGCTGGAGGAGATCCTGGTCGCCGAACGCTCCGATCCGCATGTCTTCGCCACCCTCACGGCACTGTCCTGCGCGCCGGACCGCCGTCGGGTGCAGGTGGTGCGGGCCGGTCACCCCGGGCTGCTGCTGCGCAGCGGTGCCCGGGTGAGCTGGGTCGAGCCCGAGCCCGGGACGGCCCTGGGGCTGCTCCCGGGGGCAGGACGGTGGAGCACCTCGGAGCTGTCCCTGCCCAGGGACGGCCGGATCGTCCTCTTCACGGACGGCCTCTTCGAGGGGCGCACGGGGCCTGGTTCCCGGCTGGGCGAGGACGGGCTGCTCGCCATGGCCCGAAGGCACGGGGCCCTGGCGGCCCGTGCCTTTGTGGACACCCTGGTCGACGAGGCCGCCGGGGCCGCGGCCCCGTACGGCGGTCTCGCCGACGACGTGGCCGTGCTCCATCTGGGCTGGGGACGGGGGGAGCCGCGATGAGCGGCCGGGACGCATCGCCGACCCGTCGGCGCGGCCTCGCTTCACGCTTGTCGGTCCAGAACTGGGTCCATCTGATTCTCGCCGTCTTCGTTCTGGTCGTCTGCGCCGGGCTGACCCTCGGGGGCATGGTGCTGGCCCGGATATCCGACCGCACCACCGAGCTGGTGGACCGCATCCAGCCCGCCCGCTCATCGTCCTTCCAGTTGCAGAACGCCCTGCTCGACCAGGAGACCGGGGTCCGCGGATACGCGCTCACCGGTGACTCGACCTTCCTGCGGCCGTACGAGGCGGGGATGCGGGACGAGAAGCTGCGGCTGGCCAAGGTGCGTGCGCTCGTCGGGGACGAGCAGCCCTTCGCCCGCGATCTCGACCGGATCGCCGCAGCCGCGCGGGAGTGGCGCAGCCGGCACGCCGAGCCGCTGGTCGCCGCGGTCCGCCGGGACGGCCCGGCGTCCGAGTCCTCGGCCCCGATCCGGCGGAGCAAGGGCGAGTTCGACACTCTGCGGCGGCTGTACACGGCACAGCAGGCGCATCTCGATGTGGCACGCGACCGGGCCCGCGCCGAACTGAGCGCGGCCCGCATCACCCGTGACCAGGTACTCATCTCGCTGGTCGTGGGCTTTCTGCTGGCGGTCGTCTCGCTGAGTCTGCTGCTGAACCGGATGGTGGGCCGGCCGCTGCGCCGGCTGACCGCCGCCTCGGACACGGTCAGCTCGGGGGCATTCCGTAACCGGATCGAGGTCGACGGACCATCCGATGTGCGGGCGGTCGCGGCGGCTGTGGAGGACATGCGCCGCCGCATCGTCGAGGAGCTCGCCGAATCCCAGGAGCGCGGGACGCTGCTGGCGGAACAGGCACAGGAGCTGCGCCGGTCCAATGCCGAACTGGAGCAGTTCGCCTATGTCGCCTCGCACGATCTGCAGGAACCGCTGCGCAAGGTCGCCTCGTTCTGCCGGCTTCTGGAGCAGCGGTACGCCGCCGAGCTCGACGACCGGGCGCGGCAGTACATCGACTACGCGGTCGACGGCGCCAAGCGGATGCAGGTGCTGATCAACGATCTGCTCACCTTCTCCCGTATGGGGCGGGTGCACGACAAGTGGAAGCCGGTCGACCTCGACGGCGCCCTCGACCGTGCCCTGGCCAATCTCGCGCTGGTCGTCGAGGAGTCCGGTGCGACGGTCGTCCGGGAGGGCCCGCTGCCCGAACCGGCCGGGGACGCGACGGCGCTCTCCATGGTCTGGCAGAACCTGATCGGCAACGCGGTGAAGTTCCGCCGCCCCGACGTACCGTGCCGGGTCACGGTCGGCTGTGTACGGGACGGCGACGACTGGCACTTCTCCGTTGCGGACAACGGGATAGGTATCGCGCCGGAGTTCTCCCAGAAGGTGTTCGTCATCTTCCAGCGTCTGCACGGCAGGGAGCAGTACGAGGGAACGGGCATCGGTCTGGCCCTGTGCCGGAAGATCGTGGAGTTCCACGGAGGCCGGATCTGGCTGGAGCCGGAGGCCGCCGAAGGCACCTGCATCCGCTTCACGCTGCCGGTCGCCCCCGCCGGGCCCGCGCACACCCCTGTTGAACCACTCGTCGCGGAATCCGTCGTCGGACGGGCCGGCCATGGCTGAGATCTGCCCCGTTTTCCCCGGAGTGGGACCGTTCGTCGTGGGTAGGCGAACGTCGAACAGCTGTCATCGAACACCCCTGCGTCGCCCTGGCTGGAGCACATGAACGAACAGGTCACCTCGCGACCGGCCGGCCGCCCCGGCGGAGACCGGCTCACGGACGTTCTGCACAGCGCCGAGGTGTTCGACGGCGAGCCCGGCTGCATCGCGCAGGCGCGGGCCCTGGCCGACCGCTTTCTGGTCCGGCTGGCCGCGGAGTGGCTCGCGGTGCTCGGCGAGCACACCCGCAGCGATCTCATGCTGGCCGTGAGCGAGCTGGTCACCAATGCGGACCGCTACAGCCAGGGCCCGTATCTGCTGGAGCTGGAGGGCACCGCGGAACGCGTCAGCGTCACGGTGTACGACAGCAGCACGGCCCTGCCGCTGTTCTACTCACCCGACCCGACGCGCCCCGGCGGCCACGGCATGGAGATCGTGGTGGCGCTGTGCGACCGGCTGACCGCCGAGCGCGTGCCGGTGGGCAAGCGTATCCGGGCCGAGTTCGAGCTGAGCAGCTGAGCCGTGGGGCGGGCGGGACGCCGCCCGCCCCACGGCCACGGTCAGCCCAGTGCGGGCGGCGCGTCCGCGGCCGAAGTGCCCCAGTCCGACGGCTCGCTGCCCACCGTGAAGGAGAGCGAACGCGCCGAGCGGATGTCGTCGGTGGTGAGGTAGGTGCGGGACTGCGCGGCCCCGTCGAGCCGGGCGGACCGGATGTAGCGGTCGGTGTCCGAGGTGCCGGGTGCGCTGACCGTGAGCGATCCACGCGGGTAGTAGCGGCGGTCGAGCTCGATGTCGACGCGCTCGAAGGCGGGCGTGGACAGACCCCAGGTGTCGGTGCCCGGCTGGACCGGGAAGACACCGATGGAGGAGAGCACCATCCATGCGGACATGGTGCCGAGGTCGTCGTTGCCCGTCATGCCGGTCGGGGTGTCGGTGAACAGGGTCAGGGCCGCGTGCACCACATCGGTGGTCTTCCACGGCTGGCCGGTGGAGAGATAGGTGTACGGGGCGATGAGGTCGGGCTCGTTCTGCGGGTTGTACTTGTCTGCGTTGTAGTACGCGTACGGGCCGTTGACCCACACCTCACGGGCGGTCTTCGCCGGGTCGGCGAGCAGCTTGTCGTACGCGAAGAAGGAGTCGAGCCGCTGGTTGGCGGCGTCCTTCCCGCCGATCAGTCCGACCATGCCGGGCAGGTCGTGCGGGACGAGCCACTGGTACTGCCAGGACGTGCCCTCGTGGAACCCCTCGCTCCGGGCCGGGTCTGCGGGTCCGGTGAAGGCCCCGGCGGCGTCGCGGGCGCGGAAGAAGCCGGTCGACGGGTCGAAGATCTTCCGGTAGTTCTGAGCTCGGTCCTCGTACCGCTTCGCATCGGCGTCGTGGCCGAGATCGCGGGCCATCTCGCCGAGCATCGCGTCGGAGAGCGCGTACTCGAGGGTGGCGGAGGCGCCGTGGTCGAAGTCCGAGTCACCGGGCTTGGCGTGCTGACGGTCCTTGATGTACGGGGCGAACCCGTCCTTCAGATACTGCACGTTGGCCTCGCGGCCGACGGGCGCGGAGTCGGTGGGCGGGACGCCGTCGGCGTTCTTCTTCAGGGCCCGGTACGCCTCTTCCTCGTGCCCCTTCAGCAGCCCCTGCTGATAGGCGTTGGTGAGGAACGGGGTGACGGGGTCGCCCGTCATGATGTTCGTCTCGACCGTGCCGTAGCCCCACTTGGGGAGCCAGCCGCTCTCGGCGTCGATACGCAGGACCGAGATCGCCATGTCGCGTGATTCGCGCGGGGCGAGGAGCGAAAGGAGCTGGGCCTGGGTGCGGTAGGTGTCCCAGAGAGACCAGTTCTGGTAGTAGGTGAAGGCTCCGTCGGCAGCGACGGCGCGGTGGGTCTTCTGGTCCCAGCCGGTGTAGCGGCCGTCGACGTCACTGCCGATGTTGGGGGCGAGGAAGGACCGGTAGAGGGAGGAGTAGAAGGTGCGGCGGAGCTGCTCGCTGCCGCCCTGCGCCTTCACGCCTTCGAGCCGCTCCTCCCATGCCTGCTGAGCGGCGCGCTCGACCCGGTCGAAGCTGCGGCCGCCCTCGGTACGGAGGTTGAGGGCGGCGCCCTTGGCGTCGACGTAGCTCAGGGCGGTGGTGGCCTCGACGGTGCGGTCCTTCGTGGTGTCGAAGCGCAGCCAGGCGCCGTTGCGGGCGCCGGCGGCCGAGGACTCCTTGGATCCCTCGGTGACGGTGTCGCCGTTCCAGGTGCCGGAGGTGGTGAACGGCCGGTCGAAGCGGGTGATCGTGTAGAGCGTGTACGGCTTGGTGTCCTGGCAGAAGCCGCTGCCGGTGATCGCGGTCCGTACCGTCCGGTTGTCGAGGATCTCGACCTCGGACGAGAGTGTCCGGTGCAGCGACTGGCCCGCGTTGAGCAGGACGTTGGCCTTGTCGGTGGCCGGGAACGTGTAGCGCTGTACGCCGGTGCGCTTGCTCGCGGTGAGTTCGGCGTCGATCCCGGTCTTCAGCCCGACCTTGTAGTAGCCGGGGCTCGCCTTCTCGTCGTCGTGGCTGAACTCCGCCGCGTACTTGGCGTAGTCGGTCTGTGTGACGTCTCCGGTGGTGGGCAGGGTCGGCAGATCGCCGCCCAGGCCGCAGCCGACACCGGAGAGATGGATGGCGGAGAAGCCGCGTATGTGGTTCTCGCCGTAGTCGTAGCCGGTGTTGTGGCCGGTGTCCGGGGAGAACTGCACCATGCCGAACGGCACGGAGGCGCCGGGGTAGGTGTTGCCCTCGTTCTGGGTGCCGATGAACGGGTTGACCAGGTCGGTCAGTTGTTCGTCGGCGCGGGGCGCGGCCTGGGCCGTGGCCCCGGTGGTGAGGAAACCGCCGAGGAGCGCTGCGGCGGCGAGTACGGCCGCCGGGCCGCGAAGTCGCGGCCGTGGGGTCCGGTGCATGGGGCAATCCTCCTTGGACAACGTTGTCAGAGCGCGATCATTCTTGGTTCCCGGGTGATGCGCGTCAAGGGTTCGGACGGACACGCTCCGGCCCGTCCCGGGCGGGACGGGCCGGAGCGCCGTGACAGGTCAGGCGGTGGGGCACCCGGCCACGACCGGGTTCGACGCATCGCGGACGAGCGCGTCCTGTGCTGCCTTGATCCGCTCGACGTCGGGCTTCACGATCCGGCGGTCGTACGTGAGGAGCCCGTTCAACTCCCCCTCGACGTCCGAGATCTGGGTGTAGACGGCGCCGTTGCCGCCCTTGCAGGCGAGCTTGTGCACCTCGTCGAGCTTGGCCAGATAGTCGTCGGTGTACGTGGCCGGGTCGACCGCGATGTACGACTGCTGTACGGCCCAGGCATGCCCCGGCACGGCCAGCCCGAGCCCCCCGTACTCCCCGCTGACCAGGGCGCGTTTCCCGTCGGGCCGCGGAAGCGCGGGGCTCGGGTAGCCGTGCGCGTCGGCGATGTCACCGTTGCCGCCGTCCACCGCGCCGCAGCAGTTGAGGCCGCTCATGTTGTTGACCAGCCGGGTCGGGTCCCATGACTTGGCCTGGTCGGCGATGCGCGCCTGGTCGTACTGACCCCAGCCCTCGTTGAAGGTGACCCACATGACGACGGACGGATGGCTGGAGTGTTCGTCGATCATCTCCTTCATCTCGCGCTCGTACTCGGCCCGGGCGGCCGTGGACGGGTTGACGGTGTTCATCGCCGGCATGTCCTGCCAGACCAGCAGGCCCAGCTTGTCGGCCCAGTAGAACCAGCGATCGGGCTCGACCTTGATGTGCTTGCGGACGGAGTTGAACCCCATCGCCTTGTGCATCTTCAGGTCGTACGCGAGGGCTTCGTCGGTGGGCGCGGTGTGCAGCCCGTCGGGCCAGAAGCCCTGGTCGAGGGTGGCCATCATGAAGACCGGCTTGCCGTTGAGGACGGTGCGCGGGGTGCCGTTCACCTTTTCGACGGCGACGGAGCGCATCCCGAAGTAGCTGCCGACCCGGTCCGATCCGACGCCGACCTTCAACTTGTACAGATGCGGATCTTTCGCGGACCACAGATGCGGATCCGGCACACGCAGGTTCAGCACGGCCCCCGTGTGTCCGCTGACACTCCCGACCTTGCGCTTCCCGTCGTACGCGGTCGCCGTGACCGGAACCCCGTCCCGTACGCCGCGCACCTCGACGGCGAGCTTCTGGCCCTGGACGTCGGGGGTGAGCTTCAGCGAGTCTGCGTGGTCGGCGGCGACGGGCTCCATCCACACCGTCTGCCAGATCCCGGAGGACGGGGTGTACCAGATGCCGCTCGGGTCGAGGCGCTGCTTGCCCATCGGCGGATTCTCGCCGTTCGCCGCGTCGGTCGGATCGTAGACGCCGACGATCAGCTCCTGGGTGCGTCCGGGCTTGAGCGCATCGGTGATGTCGGCACTGAACTTGTCGTATCCGCCCTTGTGTTCAACGACCTTCTTGCCGTTGACGTATACCTCGGACTGCCAGTCGACGGCCCCGAAGTTCAGCCGCAGACGCTTGCCGGAACCGACCTTCCAGTCCTTGGGAACGGTGAAGGTGCGGCGGTACCACATCCGGTCCTCGTGCCGCTCGACCCCGGAGAGCTGCGACTCGACCGGATACGGTACGAGAATCTTCTCACCGAGCTTCTTGCCGACCGGGGGCTGCTCCCCCGCCTTCGCCGCGGCGAACTCCCAGGAGCCGTTGAGGTTCTGCCAGTTGTCACGGGTGAGCTGGGGTCGCGGGTACGCGGGCAGCGCGTTGCGCGGACCCACCTCATCGGCCCACTTCGTACGGAGCTCGTACGTGGAGCGGTTGGGCCCGCTGGACCAGAAGGCCCCCACCGCCTTCCCGTCCTCCCCGGCCAGCGCCCCCGCACCGTCGTACCGGACATCGGCGAGCCCCCCGGCGTCCCCGCCCTTGTTGCCGACGACGGGTTCCTTGAGCGCGACGGTGAGGCTGCGCGGGTCGGCGGGGTCGGCCTTGACGGCGCCGAGCGGCCACTTGGCACCGCCGATGACTGCGTCGAGATGATTCACGAGCCCGGCAGGCAGGGGCGCGAGCTTCTGCGCGAAGTCCAGCTTGAGGGAACGACCATCGGCGAGCACGGTGGCGGCGATGGCTCCGTCGTACGCGAAGTCGTCCGGCAGCCGGAAGGCGGACTGCGGTACCGGCACCTTGCTTCCGCCGGGTTCGGTCCACTTCAGATGGAGGTTGGAGCCTCCCCAGTGCTCGAAGAACTCGACCTTGAGGTCGTACGCCCTGCCCGCGGTCAACTCGACCGGCTGCGACGTCTGCTCCTTCTCCCAGTCGTCGACCCAGTGGTCGATGACCGGCTTCCCGTCGATCCAGAGACGGAACCCGTTGTCCCCGATCATCGAGAAGACATGGGCGCCGGTCTTCTCCGGCACGATCTTCCCGGTCCATCGGACGCTGACGTCGTCGCTCTGTCCGGTGGCCGAACTCAGCCGGGACTCGAGCGTCGGGAAGTCGATGGCCTGGTCGAATCCGGTGGCCTTGAGCTGCCCGAAGTCGAAGGCCCCGGGGGCGGACTGGGTGTAGTACTCGCCCTTCAGACCATGCACTTCGTCGGCGTTCCCGGGGGCCGGGGCGGCCGAAGCGGCGGGCATGGCGGACAGACCGGCGGTACCGAGAACGGCAGCGAGAAGTAGAACCAGTTTCTTTCTGATGCGCACGGATCCTCCTTGCTGAGGAAGGGTGGCGGCTCGTTGCAACAGGATGTACAACGTTGGAAGGAATGGCAGTTGGCATGACAGCACGACACCCGCTCTGGTGTCCAGGTGCATGACAAACCCCGAAAGGCCCGCCCCGCCCGCCGAGATCCACAGACACCGCACCCACCGGACCGGCCGCCGCGCCGGCCCTTGGCGCGCCCTGACCCCGAGCTGATTCAGGCGTCCGAATTCCCCTCCGCAACCGGTCCCGCACCGGTGTTCGGGTCCTATGGAGGCGCTCTCGACAAGCGGGTCCGCATCCGGTTGCCTTCGGAACGGGAAACGGGCAACACCACCCTTCGCCGGGAAATCCTTGAGGCGTTCGAGTGCGGGATTCCGGTCGTGCGGGTCGTCGAGGGGCGCAGGACAGCATCTTGTGTCGACGCCGAGTGGCGGGACAGGCTCCACACCCTCCTGCGCGCCGATCCATCGGCGCGCGCGGAACTCCGCTCGCTGCTCGGCTCGCTCGGTGAACCGCCCCGGAACCAGGCGTCACCCGTGCACAACGTGATTAGCGGTGGCGTCCAGTACGGGCCGGTCATCCAGACCGGCCGCATCGACGGATCGGTGCCGTCCACGCCGCACAACGACTGAGACATCCCCTCCGGGCCGTTCGAATCCACCATCGGGCGACGGCCTCAGGTGGGAACCGACTGGCGCAACTTCCGCGTGCTCCGGGAACGATTCACGAAGATCGGGGCATCCTGTTGAGGTCCTCCTGGACGCAGACCTACACCCCACGCCTCATCCCCACCGGAACAAGGGGTGCATGCAGCATGCGGATGTCCAAGCCGGTCGTACCCGCGGCGCCCACGAATCCGGGCCTCAAGCGGGAAATCGGGCTGATCGGTCTCATCTGGACCTCGGAGGGGTCCATCATCGGGTCCGGCTGGCTGTTCGGCGCCCTGCTCGCCGCGCAGGCAGCCGGCACGGCGGCGCTCATTTCCTGGGGAATCGGGGCACTCGCCATCATTGTGCTGGCGTTCGTCCACGCCGAACTGGGGGCCATGTACCCGGTGGCGGGCGGCACCGCCCGCTTCCCGCACTATGCCTTCGGCAGTGCCGCCGGCGCGTCCTTCGGGTGGTTCTCGTGGCTGCAGGCCGTCACCGTGGCGCCGATCGAGGTCATGGCGTCGCTCAACTATCTCAGCGTCCACGCCCCCTGGGTCCAGACCGGCAAGAATCAGCTGACACCCGCGGGGTACGGGCTGGCTGTCGCGTTCATGGCGTTCTTCGTCGTCGTCAACTTTCTCGGCATCAAATGGCTCGCCCATACCAACAGCGTGGCGACGTGGTGGAAAGTGGCCGTCCCCGTTTTCACCATCATCGTGCTCGCCACCACCACCTTTCACAGCGGCAACTTCGGCTACCAGGGCTTCGCCCCCTTCGGCGCCAGGGGCGTGCTCTCCGCCATCAGCACCAGCGGCATCATCTTCGCGCTCCTCGGCTTCGAGCAGGCCGACCAGCTCGCGGGCGAGAGCCGTAACCCGGCCAGGGACATCCCTCGGGCGGTGATCGGTTCCATCCTCATCGGCGTCCTCGTCTATGCGGCGCTTCAGGTCGTCTTCATCGCCGCCCTGCCGCACAGCGCGTTCGCCCACGGCTGGGCCAATCTCTCCTTCAGCGGAAAGGCGGGCCCGTTCGCCGGGCTCGCCGCCTCCGTCGGACTCGGCTGGCTCGCCACGCTGTTGTACATCGACGCGGTCGTGTCACCGTCCGGTACGGGCCTGATCTACACCACCGCCACCTCTCGGGTCTCCTACGGCCTGTCCCGCAACGGCTACGTCCCTGCGGTCTTCGAGCGCACCACCAAGCGCGGCGTCCCGTGGTTCAGCCTGCTCTTCGCGTTCGTGGCCGGCCTCATCGTGTTCCTGCCGTTCCCCACGTGGCAGAAGCTGGTCGGCTTCGTCACGTCCGCGAGTGTGCTCATGTACGCGGGGGCGCCGCTCGCCTTCGGGTGCCTGCGCAAGCAGGACCCGGACCGGCCTCGACCGTACCGGCTGCCCGGCGGGATGTTCTGGGCGCCCGTGGCCTTCATCGTCGCGAACCTGATCATCTACTGGGCGGGCTGGGACACCCTGTGGCGGCTGGGTGTGGCCATCGTGCTCGGCTATCTGCTGCTGGGCGGCTCCGCGCTGCTCAAGCTCAACCCAAAGGTTCCGCACATGGACTGGCGGTCCGCGCAGTGGCTGCCGGTGTACCTCGTGGGCATGGGGCTGATCTCGTGGCAGGGCGGCTTCTGCAGCACCGGCCCGGCGTCGTCGGCGTCCTGCGGTGCGACCGATGCCGTGCCGCTGTGGTGGGACATCGTGCTCATCGCCGCGTTCAGCCTGGTGATCTACTTCTGGGCCCAGGCCGTGCGGCTCCCCGACGAGGAGACCCAGGAGTACATCGGCTCCGTCGAGGTGGTGCCCGGCGGGTGACCCGGCCCCGCGCCCGGCTCCGGCGCGTCCGGGCGTCGGACGAAGACGCAGTCACCGCACAGGCCACCGGCCGGGCAGCGGTAGTACAGGCAGCAACTGCGGCGGCGGAACGCCGGGTCGTGCGGGGCACCGGTGTTCCGGAGGTCCGGGTGGTCGAGCAGTTCGGCGGCCAGGGCGCGGGCCCGGCCCGACACGTCGGGGCGGCGGTGCGTACGGGCCCAGGTGACCAGTTCGCGCAGGGCTCCCGCCAGCGCCGACCCCGCGTTGCCCCACAGCAGCCCGTTCGACAGGGGGCCGTCGCGGTGGATCGCCTCGGCGAGGGGCACGAGATGGTCGTACTGCACGGCTTCCCGGATCCGGGCGGCGGTGGCGGGCAGCGATTCGGCGGTGCTCAGCCACAGGTCGTCGGGGGTGGTGTGCTGTGGGTCCCAGTACAGGGAATCGGGCGAGAGATCGGGGAAACGGCCGGTCAGGGCCGCCGGGCCGAGTGCGATCGACCAGAGGCGGGAGGCCAGCCCCAGGTGTGCGACGGAGGCGGCGACTCTGCGCTCAGGGGTACGGAGCCGGGTGGCGACCGTGTCGATACGGGCCGTGAGCGGTGCGGACTCCCCCGCGTACAACAGTGCCAGCGGACGGTGCGCTCCGTCAGGCGGGGAAGCGGTACGCAGTGTGAAGAATCCGCCCACAGAGGCCGCTGCCGACTCGTCCATCGCCCTGCTCCTTCTCGGCCCCCCGGCCGCCACCGGTGACATCGCGGGCACCCGGAGTACCGCGACCCACCGTTCACCGTAACCCCTCGGGGTGATCGCTCCGGGGCTCCGCGGAGGAAGGACTACCGTCCGTAGGAGGACACTGAGAGTACTCACGTACTACCAAAGCAGTACGCAGGATTGCCGCCTCAAGGACGACGACGCAGCGGCTTTGAAAGGACATCGTGGTGTACATGAGTTCCCTTGCGCTGTCCGTGCTTCTGTCCCTGGTCTCCGCGGTCGCCTACGCGGCCGGGGCGATCGTCCAGGAGCGCGTGGCCACGGCTGGAGACGGCCGCTCGCTCGCACCCTTGCGCAACCGTGTCTGGTGGGCCGCCGTGGCGCTGAACGGCCTGGGCGCGGTGCTGCATGTCGTGGCGCTGGCCTACGGTCCGCTCAGTCTCGTCCAGCCGCTCGGTGCGCTGACCATCGTCTTCGCCCTGCCCATGGCGGCGCTCTTCGTACGCCGCCGGGCAGGTGCCATCGCATGGCGCGGCGCGATCATGGCGACCGTCGGTCTGGCGGGTCTGCTCGCGCTCACCGGGAACGCCGAGTCGCACACCCTGAGCGGCCAGGATCAGCTGACCGTCGCCGGCGTGACGCTCGGTGCGGTCGCAGCGCTGTTCCTGATCTCCAGGGGCTTGCACCGGCCGGTGGTACGCAGCGTGATCCTGGCCGGGGCCGCGGGCGTCGCTTTCGGGATCGCCTCCGTGTTCACGAAGACGGTGGCCGTGCAGTGGACCTCCGGTGCGGCAGGGGCCGGAATGCCGGCGCTGCTGGCGATAGGCACGTTCGCGGGCGCCGGGCTGCTGCTCTCCCAGGCCGCGTACCGGGGCGCCGGGCTGACCGCGCCGCTGGCCACGGTGACCGTGGTGAACCCGGTGATAGCTGCGGTTGTCGGCATCACCATGTTCGATGAGCAGTTCCGGCACGGTACGGCGGGCACCACGCTCGCGCTGGCCTGCGGGGTGGTCGCCGCGGGCGGGCTGATACTCCTCACGACGGAGCGGCTGGGCGCGGAGCACCGCGCCGGGCAGCCGGCCGGGAGCGAATACCCGGATGCTCCGGGGCACAGGGCGGACGCGGAACCCGGCACCGAGGGTATTGCGGAACCGGCAGTGGAGCCGGCTCCGGCCCTGCCGGCTGAGACGCAGAAGGTCGTCATTCTTCCCGAGCCCGCACCGCCGACGCCCGCCACAGCCGTCGAGACGATCGCGGAAACGTTCTCGGCAGCCCCTGTGATGCCTCTGATGATGCCTCTGGAGCGTCGTCTCGGGCAGGTGGAGTTCGGGCCCGGGCGGTCGTCGCGCACCGGCACCCCAGCACGGCGGGGCGGTGTGTCCGCGGAGCCTGCCGCGCCGGCTGACGCAGCCGGGACCCAGAGGGTCGTTCAGACGCTGACGCCGCCCGCCCTGAGGTAGCCCAGCGGGTCGATGTCCGAGCCGTAACCGGGGCCGGTACGGATCTCGAAGTGCAGGTGCGGGCCGGTGACGTTCCCGGTGGAGCCCGAGCGCGCAATCCGCTGGCCTGCGGAGACATGCCGGCCCTCACGCACATGAAGCGCGGACAGATGCGCGTACTGGCTGTACTTGCCGTCGCTGTGCCGGATGACGATCTGGTATCCGTACGCCCCCGCCCAGCCCGCCGAGACGACGGTGCCGGAGCCGACCGCCTTCACCGAAGTGCCGGTCGGGACGGGGAAGTCGACACCGGTGTGATAGCCACTGGCCCAGGAACCGGCCCGGTGGTACGGGGTACCGATACCTGCCGCAACCGGGGCGACGAGAGTGTAGGAGTGCTTCTCCGCCCGCTGCGGCTTGTGGCTCTCGGCCTTCTTCGGGTGCTGCTTCGGCTCGGTCGTCCGGTGCTGCGGCTTCGTGGCTTGATGGTGCGACGTGGCCGGTTGCTGCTTCGGCTCGGCGGTCCGGTGCCGCGGCTTCGCCTTCTGGCTCGGTGCGGTCTTCGGCTGCGCGGCGGATGTCGAGCCCGTCCTGGAACCCGCCTTCGGCGCCTGGGCCACATCCAGGCTCAGGCGCTGTCCGGGAAGGATGAGATCCGGATCGTCCCCCACGACCGTGCGGTTCGCCGCGTACAGGTGCTGCCAGCCGCCCCGGACATGCTCGGTCGCAGCGATCGCGGAGAGCGAGTCACCATGGGCCACGGTGTACGACTCGCGCTTGCCGGGGACAGTGGTCGGCTTGGCGGGCGTGGACGTCCGCTTCGTCTCCGGCTTCCCGGCAGCAGCCTTCCCGGGCGCCTGTAAGTGGCTGGTCCGCTCCGACTGCGGGTTGATGCCGGGGGCTTCCCCGCCACTGGTCAGCCCCGCCCGTGTCGAGCAGCCCGGCCAGGCGCCGGGTCCCTGCCCTTCGAGCACCTTCTCGGCGATGGCTATCTGCTGGTCCTTGGTGGCCAGATCGGCGCGCGGGGCGTAGACCGTGCCGCCGTAGGCCGCCCACGTCGACCGGGTGAACTGAAGACCACCGAAGTAGCCGTTGCCACTGTTGATGTGCCAGTCGCCGGTGGACTCACAGGCGGCCACCTTCTCCCAGACATCCGTCGAAGCGGCGCCTGCCGAGGCGGCTGCGATGAGCGGGAGGGCAATGCCCGCACCGCCGGCGGTCACCGTGAGCGAGGCACGGTTGAGCCGGCTGGGCTGATATCTGCGGTGCCGTCCGTTTGCGGCCATGACTTGGCTCCCCCACTGGCAGTAGGACACGTCGCAAGCGCCCAACTTATGGGCAGACAAAGGCCGATGACAAGGGAGCGACAGCGGCTCACCCGTCACGGACGGCCCAGGGGACACCGCCGCCCGAGGTCCGTGGCCGGTGCACTCGTCAGCCCTCGTACCGTGCATCGGGTACGAGGGCTGACGACTGCGCCGGTCATCCGGCCTTCGCCGGAGGAGAGTTGCCTGGCGCGTGGCGGCGCGGCCGAGGACCGACCGCACCCACAGACGGCCGGCCGGGCTCATCCCGACGCACCGGGCGAGCGCGGTGATCCCGCTCTTGCCGATCTCGGTGCCCGACAACAGGCCACGCAACGTTCCGGCGTCGCTCGCGGGGCGCCCATACGGCCCATCCCGAACAGGCCGTCCCCGCGCCCCGAATCCATACTGGAGATCCCGTCATTCCCGACAGATTGCAGAGCACACAGATGAGCGGCACTGCGCAGATCGGCGTCACAGGACTCGCGGTCATGGGCCGCAATCTCGCTCGTAACTTCGCCCGCAACGGCTTCACGGTCGCCGTGCACAACCGGACTGCCTCGAAGACGGACGCCCTGATCGAGGAGTTCGGCGACGAGGGCTCCTTCGTGGCCGCGCGTGCGCCGGAGGAGTTCGTCGCGGCGCTGGAACGTCCGCGTCGGCTGATCATCATGGTGAAGGCGGGTGATCCGACGGATGCCGTGATCCAGGAGTTCGCCCCGCTCCTGGAGGAGGGCGACGTCATCATCGACGGCGGCAATGCGCACTTCGAGGACACCCGTCGCCGTGAGAAGCAGCTGCGCGAGCGCGGCATCCACTTCGTGGGCGTCGGCATCTCGGGCGGCGAGGAGGGCGCGCTGAACGGGCCGAGCATCATGCCGGGCGGCTCGTCCCGGTCGTACGAATCGCTGGGGCCGCTGCTGGAGAAGATCGCCGCCAAAGCCAAGGACGGTTCCCCGTGCACCACTCACATCGGTCCCGACGGTGCCGGGCACTTCGTGAAGATGGTCCACAACGGCATCGAATACGCCGACATGCAGCTGATCGCGGAGGCGTACGACCTGCTGCGTACGGTGGCGGGCTACTCCCCCGCGAAGATCGCCGAGACCTTCCGCAGCTGGAACACCGGGCGTCTCGACTCGTATCTGATCGAGATCACGGCAGAGGTCCTCGCCCATACCGACGCGGCGACCTCGAAGCCCTTCGTCGACATCGTGCAGGACCGGGCGGAGCAGAAGGGCACGGGCCGCTGGACGGTGCAGATCGCGCTGGATCTGGGGGTGCCCGTCTCCGGTATCGCGGAGGCCGTCTTCGCCCGCTCGCTGTCCGGCCACGCGGATCTGCGCCAGGCGGCGAAGGGTCTGGCGGGCCCGTCGGCCACGGCGCTCGGCGAGACGGAGGCCGCCGCCTTCGCCGACCGGGTGGAGCAGGCGCTGTACGCGTCCAAGATCGTCTCGTACACGCAGGGGTTCCACCAGATCCGGGCGGGCAGCGAGACGTACGACTGGAACATCGACCTCGGCGCCGTGGCGGCGATCTGGCGGGCCGGGTGCATCATCCGGGCCGCGTTCCTGGACCGGATCAGGGCGGCCTACGACACCCGCCCCGACCTGCTGAGTCTGCTCTCCGACGAACAGTTCGCCCAGGAGATCGGCGGGGCGCAGGACGACTGGCGCGCGGTCGTCGCCGAGGCGGTGCGGCAGGGGGTGCCGACGCCCGGGTTCGCGGCCGCGCTCTCGTACTACGACGGGCTGCGCGCGGGCCGGCTGCCCGCGGCGCTCACCCAGGGGCAGCGGGACTTCTTCGGCGCGCACACCTATCGGCGCACCGACCGCGAGGGCTCCTTCCACACGCTCTGGGGCGGCGATCGCTCCGAGATCGAAGCGGGCTGATGCGAGGGGCGCCGGTGCGCGCTCCACGACCACGGCTCGCGAACGGCCTTCGAGATGGCCTCGCCCGGATCCAAGACCGCCGGCCTCCATGCCCTGGCTGTGCCGCCGTGCACCCCGAAGGTGCGGGCGCCCCTCGTCAGGCCGGCTTCTTCAGCAGTTGCGCCGCGAGCGGAGCCGGAAGCACGGCGGAGACCAGGGCGATCCCAGGTCCCCGCGCACGGTCGCCCGGTCGGCGTGCCCCGGGGTGCGGCGTCGCCGTGCGTGTGCGTAAGTAGCAGCGGGCCCATTTGTCGCCCCCGCGCGGCTGGCCCGCTGTCGTTCCGCATCGCTGACGCCCCATGGAGCCCCCGTATGCCCGACGCCACGCCGGAACCGGTCGCGGCCCAGCCCGTCGTCACGCCGCTGACCACCGCGGCCCTGATCCTGGTTGCCACGATCGAGCCCGGTGGTGAGGCCGTCGTGCGCAAGGTGCTGCCGGATCTGGCGGCGATCGCCCGCTCCATCGGGTTCCGGTTCCCGGGCACCGACCTGGTCTCTGTGATCGGCTTCGGTTCCCACGCCTGGGACCGGCTGTTCGCGGGGCCGCGCCCTGCGAGGCTGCACCCGTTCCAGGAGCTGCACGGTGCCCGGCATCATGCCCCCGCCACTCCGGGGGACCTGCTGCTCCATATCCGGGCCGAGCGGATGGACGTGTGTTACGAGTGGGCGGCGCAGTTCCTCGACCGGCTCGGAGGCGGGGTGAAGGTCGTCGACGAGACGCAGGGGTTCCGCTACTTCGACCACCGGGATCTGCTCGGCTTCGTCGACGGCACCGAGAACCCCGTGGGGGCGGGTGCGCGGTCGGCGGCCCTGGTCGGCGCCGAGGATCCGGGGTTTGCGGGTGGCAGTTATGTCATCGTGCAGAAGTATCTGCACGACCTCGCGTCCTGGAACACGCTGAGCACCGAGGCGCAGGAGCAGGTCATCGGCCGTACGAAGTTCGCCGACATCGAGCTGTCCGACGACGTCAAGCCCACCGACTCGCATGTCGCCCTCAATACGATCACCGACCCGGACGGCACGGAACGCGAGATCCTGCGGGCCAACATGCCGTTCGGCAGCTTCGAACAGGGCGAGTTCGGCACGTATTTCATCGGATATGCCGCCGACCCGGGCGTGACCGAACAGATGCTCCGCAATATGTTCCTCGGCAATCCGACCGGCACGTACGACCGCATCCTCGACTTCTCGACGGCGGTCACCGGCACGCTCTTCTACGTCCCCAGCGCCGACTTCTTCGACGCCCCGCCGCCGTCGCCCGCGGTGACCGCGACCGAGGCCCTGCCGGAGCCGGCGTCCGCGCCGGCGGTGGCGCAGGACCCGGCCCCGGTCCGTTCGGACGACGGTTCGCTGCACATCGGCAGCCTGCAAGAAAGCGCCCAGTGATGAACAACCTCCACCGCGAACTCGCCCCTGTCACGGAAGCCGCCTGGGACCAGATCGAAGAAGAGGCCCGGCGCACCTTCAGCCGCCATGTGGCGGGCCGCCGTGTCGTCGATGTGACCGGCCCGGACGGCCCCGAGCTGGCGGCCATCAGCGACGGTCATCTACGCAACATCGATCCCCCCACGCCGGACGTGATCGCCCGGGCCCGCACCTCGGTGCCCGTCATCGACTGGCGGGTGCCGTTCACGGTGACCCGGTCGGCCGTGGACGACGTCGAGCGCGGTTCCGACGACAGCGACTGGCAACCCGTCAAGGACGCGGCCCGCACCTGTGCGTTCGCCGAGGACATGGCGATCATCGACGGGTACGCGTCGGCCGGCATCACCGGACTTCGGGACGGCTCCTCGCACTCCCCGCTGCCGCTGCCGGCCGACGCCCGCGACTACCCGGCCGCCGTCAGCCAGGCACTCACCCAACTGCGGCTGGCCGGTGTCGACGGGCCGTACCGGCTGCTGCTCGGTGCCGACGCCTTCACCGAGGCGACCGAGACCTCCGACCACGGATATCCGGTGGCGACCCATCTGGCCCGGCTGCTCGACGACCAGATCCTCTGGGCGCCCGCCGTCGCGGGTGGTGTACTTCTGTCCACCCGTGGCGGCGACTTCGAACTGTGCCTGGGCCAGGATCTGTCGATCGGCTATCAGGACCACGACGCGACCACCATCCGGCTCTACTTCCACCAGGCGTTCACCTTCCGGATGCTGACGCCCGAGGCCGTCGTCCCGATCATCGCCTGAGGAACCGCTACCGGTGTCCGGTCGGCCTGACGCGCCAGGTGAGGGTGTCGGTGGCCAGGGCACGGACGGCGGGGTCGCGGATGGCGTCCGTACGGTCCACGGCCTCGGCGGTCACCCTGTGGCTGCGACCGTCCGCGTGAACTCCGAGCGAGGCCGGGGTGACAGAAGTACGTCCCCGGGCTGCGACCTTCTCGACGCCGTCGACGTACCAGCGCAGATCGGTCCTGGCGAGTCCGGTGGTGGCATCGGGGCGCCCGTGCGTGTGGGGCTCGACGCCGACGGTGGTGAGGTCCGCCAGGGTCACCGCGATACGGCGGCCCGGTCCGACGGTGTCGTCCGTGTCGACGGTGCTGCTCAGTGCGTTGCCCCCGCGGTAGAACCCGGCGATCATCGCCTCGCGTCCCGGCAGGTTGAACGCGGTGTTGCTCAGCTCGCGCATGATCGATGAGGCAGTCGGGCGGTAGATGCCGAACGGGTAGTAGGCGCTGCCCTCGTACGTGCCGACGGTACCGCCCGCCGGGTCGCTCTGCCCCAGCCAGCGGTACCACTTGGCTCGCTTCTCGGTGAGTTGCGCGGGCGTATAGGTGGTGGAGTTGATTCCGCCCGGCTCGCCTCCGGTCCAGGTGCCGTACGCCTCGTAGGTGTACTCGTCGTCGAGCAGGCCCACCGAGTGCCCGATCTCATGCGCGGCGATCAGGCTGGACGAGGCGTGGTCGGAGGAGAGCGTGGAGACTCCGTTGAAGGGGTAACCCTCGGCCTGGAGTCCGGAGTAGCCCGCGCCGCCGTACTTGGTGGAGTTGGCGATGACGACCACGAGGTCCGCGGCCGGGGCCTTGGCGGCGTAGGCGGCCACCTTGTCGATGTCGGTGCAGATCAGCCGCTCGGTGTCCGAGCACCAGAAGTAGCTGCCGAGTGCGGTGTCCTTGACGGTGTCCGCTCCGGGGTCTCCGCTGACGCCGGACTCGTTGGAGACGGCATCGACGGTCCAGACATTGAACAGACCCTGGTAGCTCTTGTACGGCTCCAGGGCGGCGATGTCGGCCCACTTGGCGGTGGCGTCCGCGTGGAAGTCGTCCTGCTGGCCGGCCGTGTAGCCATCGCCGATGATCACGATGTCCAGGCGGTCGTCGGTGGGACCGGTCACGGCCTGCTTGCCCACCGTGCCGTCGAGTGCGGCCTCGGCGGTGCTCAGCGGGGCGGCGGCGCCTCTGCCCCTCTGCGTGGGGGAGGCGACGGGGACCTCCACGGTCCTGCCCGGGCCGCCGGGGTCGGGGAAGTACTCGGCCTCGACGCGCCGGCCACCATCAGTGCCCGTGGGGGCGGCTGACGCGGGGGTGGTGGCGGCGGTCGCCGCCAGAAGGCCGACGAGAGCAAGTCCCGACACCGATACTGCTGTTCGGCGCGTGTGGGGGCGTATACGCATGGACGACTCCTGTGATTTCCGGGGCACTTCCGGGACACGACCAGCATGTAACTCACTGGTTAAATGGATTTAATGCGATGCTTAACCTAGAAGGGTGCGGGGCTCCGAACAAGGCCCAGGAGTCGCGTGGTTGAGGCTCGTAACCGGGCATTTACGATGTATGGGCCGCATTTCGAGGCCGTGCGAGGCAGAAGGGGCGGCGCGATGAACGAGAAGCGCACAACGGGACGAGGCACCGGAGCGGGCTCCGGCCACGGGCCGGACGACGCGCACGGCCCGGGCTACGACGACCCCGGAGCCATCGGTCGGCGCGTACAACGGCTGCGTGCCGAACGCGGACTGACCCAGCGACAGCTCGCCGAGCCTTCCTACACCCCCGCCTATATCTCCACCCTGGAGGCGGGCCGGGTCCGCCCGTCGGAGGCGGCCGTACGCCACCTCGCGGACCGGCTGGGCGTGACGTACGAGGAAATGGCGACCGGACGCCCCGCCCATCTCGCCACCGAGCTGCGGCTGAAGCTCGTCGAGGCCCAACGAACACTGGCCACCGGGGCCGCCGAGGACGCCGCCGCCACCTACACCCGGCTGCTCGCCGAGGCCGATGGACACGGACTCGACAGCGAACACGCCGCAGCCCTGCTCGGGCTCGGCCAGTGCGCCCTGGAGACGGGCGATCTGCCCGCGGCCCGCGGCCACTTCGAGGCCGCGGAGAGGCTGCTCGCCGACGCACCGCTCCCCCTGCGCGCCCCGGCCGTCCGCGGCCGGGCGGTCGCCCATCTACTGGCAGGTGAACTCCGGTACGCCTGCTACCTGCTGGAGAGTGCCATCGACGAGCTCAACGCCTCCGGCCTGCAGGACCCCGGCGCACTCCTGCTGCTGTACACGGCCGTGATCGCGCCGTACATGGACATGGGCGCCCATGCCCGCGCCGCACAGGCGGGCGAGCTGGCACTGGCTCTCGCACCGCAGGTGTCCGATCCGGAGCTGGTCGCCGGACTGCACCGGAGCGTCGCGCGCACGCTCATCGCAGCGGGCCGCACCACGGAAGCCGACGCTTCCCTCGCCAAGGCGGCCGAGATCTACCAACAGCTGCAGATCCGCACGGAGTTGGCGCACTGCCACTGGATGCGGGGCTACGTCCACGCACAGGACGGCGACCTGTCCGGCGCCGAGACCGAGCTGCGCGCCGCCCGCGACATGCTGGCGTCGAAACGGGCCCCCCTGTACACGGCGCAGGTCGAGGTGGAGCTGGCGGACGTACTGCGCAGGCGCGGCAAGGCCTCCCAGGCCCAGGAGTTGCTGCATCGGCTCCTGGGCGAACTGCACCCCGACCGGGGATCGGTCCACGCCGGCGGCGCGCACCGGCTTCTCGGCCTCATCCACGAGGAGCAGGGCAACCTCGATTCCGCCGAGGAGCACTACGTCACCGCGCTGGCCATGCTGGAGCGGGCGGGCGCCGCAGGTGATCTCGCGGACATCTGCCGGCTCCTGGGCGATCTGCTACGACGCCTGGGGCGGACCGAGGCGGCGATGGACGCGTACCGGACCGGGCTCGGGCATCGGGCCTCTCCCGGCAGCACCACACTGGGACCGGCGCCGGTTCGGCCGTCCACCGCCTGAGTTCCGTCCGGTCGAGTCGGACCGCCTGCCCGCCGCACCCATGAGTGAGGAACGCCTCTACGGTGGGGGAATCGGCGGGGGCGTCGAGCCAGGGGGGAGTCGGCGCCGGTCCGGATTCGTTCGTAGGCGTCGCGTGCGGCCCGAACCACGGCTCGGCCTTGCGCAGGGCAGCCGCCTCCCGGCGGTGCTCGTGGGTGAAGTCGGCATCGAGGGCTCACGCACGGGCGGTGATCGGGGTCAGGGTGCGGGGGCGCCGCGGGTGCCGAGCCGCATGCAGAAGGGCGAGATCGCCGCCCGCCGAATGCGCGAGCACGTCGACGCGGCCGAGACCGAGATGATCACGGAGTGCTCGGCGTCGACGACCTGTCGATCGCAGCGGTACGCGGCCGGGCCGGCGGGAGCGGAGGAGTCACCGGTGCCCCGCAGGTCGAGCGTGATCAGCCGGCGCCGCTTCGACAGTGCACCGAGATCACCGCGGTAGGCACCGGCACGCATGGGCCCACCGGGAAGGCGGAGCAGCGGCTCGCCCTCACCCACGACGCGGTAGACGAGCGCCGGTGCCGCCAGGGGCAGTGAAGAAAGGCATGGCGCAGTCCTCATCGCCACGCGGCCGCCACGCCAAGGAGCTCGTTTCCCACACAATCACCATTCCCGCGAGCGCAGTTCAGCAGTGATGAAAACAATAGCCATGTACATAGTAGCCATGTACTCTATCTGTTCATGAGCAACGCACCTCAGGGACCGACCCCCGGCTTCCTGGTCTGGCGCCTGTCGATGAAGTGGCGGGTGGCCGTGGACCGGGCGATCGGGCCGCTCGGCCTGACACATGCGCAGTACTCACTGCTCGGATCCCTGCTGGGGATGCAGCAGTCGGGGCTGCGGCCCAGCCAGCGCCGGCTCGCTGACCACACCGGACTCGAACCCCTCTACGTGTCGAAGCTGGCCCGCACCCTGGAGACCGCCGGCCTCATCGAGCGCACCACCGATCCCGGCGACACCCGGGCCGTCCAGCTCTCACTGACCGATGAGGGGCACGCGGTCACGCTCCGCGCGGTCGATGTCGTACGAGAACTCCTCGATCAGCAACTGGCCCCGCTGGGCGGCCTGGACGGTGCGGACACCGAGGCATTCACCCGCACGTTGACAGCTCTTCTCGACGCACCGATTCCCACGATTCCACGTTCATCGACCACATCCACCACATCGATCAAGGAGTAGCCATGTCTGTCACACCGACCGTGAACGGCCAGGTCATCGGCCAGGCCCACTACGCCACCCGGGCCGTTCTCGAACGGCTGCTGGCGACCACCGGAACCACGTTCCATCAGTCGGTGGCACTGAACGTCATCGCGGACAGCGGCGAGACGATCGAACGCGTCCGGCTCGTCGACCGTATGACCGGAACGCTGAAGATCGACGCGGAGGCCGCCGAAGCGACATTGGCCGAGCTGTCCGCCGCGGGGCTGCTGGAGGAGGTCCCGGGCAACACAGCCCGCGTCGGCCTCACGCCCGCAGGCCGTGACCGCCGGCATGCGAACAGCACCGGCATCGCGGACATCACGGCCCGGCTGTACGCGGATCTGCCGGCCGAGGACCTGGCAGCGGCAGGCCGCGTACTCACCGAGGTCACCGCGCGGGCGAACGCCGTCCTGGCCGGGGCCTGAGGCGTACCGCCCGAGGGGACAGAGCCCGCGCAGCGCACCTGGCAGCGGTCATCCGGCCGACCGGGGTGACGGTTCCGGCGCCGGCGCCGGCTCGGGTGTGGGCGGCTGCGGAATCGGATCCGGGGACGGGCCGGGCGGGACGGGGCCCGGCGGCGGGGGCGGTGGCTCCGGCAGCGGCGCCGGAGGCCCCGGCATCGGTCCCGGGGTGGGCGCCGGTGCCACGGGGTCGGGGTACGGGTTGGTCATCGGGGGCCTCCGAGCGGTTCGGGGTGGATCTCCTTCCACCGTCCCTCGGAGCGGCTGCCCTCGCCTGGTGAGTCCATACGTACAGGTTCCGAATGATCCGCGCAGGTCCGGAACCCGAACGGCAGGTCAGCGCGCGGCGGCAGCCGCGGCGGCGAGGCCCGGCCGGGGGCTGGAGAGCACCGGGATCCGAGTGGCCGTACGGGTGACCGCATCGGCCATGGACGCCTGCGCCAGCACGATCACATCGGCGTCCGTCACCGCATCGACCGCGGCCGCGACCAGGTCCAGATAGCCGTCACGGTCACCGGCCTCGAAGCGCGCCCAGGCACCGTCGACCAGCACGGTACGGACCTCCACGGGCCGGTCCCCCGCCTCTTCGGCGAGCAGCGCGAGGGTCGGCCCCAGGGTCGCGGACTGGGTCGCGAGTACCACCAGGCGGTCCCGTTCCGCAGCAGCGGCTGCCATCGGGCGGTCGACACGCAGCACGGGAACGCCGATCGTCGCCGCGGCCGACTCCGCGACCCCGCCGATCGTCGAACAGGTACAGAGCACTGCGGAAGCACCCTCGGCGACGGCGCCCGCGAGCAGCGCCCTGATCTCGCCCGACACCGCCTCCGGGCCCGATTCCCTCGCCCGGGTGAGCAGGTCCTCGTACACGAGATGACGCAGCCCGAGTCCGGGATGGTCCGTGTCCCGGAGCGCGTCGAAGACCGGGACATGGACCGGGGAGGTGTGCAACAGGGCGAGGACCATCGGCCGAACGGTACACCTCCCGGCCGGTGGGATCACTAGAGTTCGGGATGGGACTTGAGCTGGACCTTCGCCTGCTCCACCAGTTCGACCGGGGCTTCGGGAGCCTGTTCGGGATGGCGCTGCGCCCACTTCGCGGCATACGGGCAGAGCGGGACGACGGGGACACCCTCAAGGCCCGCCATGGCGTAGAACTCCTGAACGAGGGCGCCTGCGATGCCCCTGCCCTCGTGGCCGGGTTCGACGACGGTGTGCACGGCCACGAGGGCCGCGGGGTCGCCGTCCATCACGAAGTACGCGATGACTCCGACGGCCTTGCCGTTCTCGTACGCGAGCAGGTTGCCGCTCGCGCGGTCGTCGCGGATGTCGAACTCGATCGGGTCGGTCTGTTCTGCCATGACGGGTGCTCCCTCGATGGTCGAGCCGGTTCAGCGCGCCGCGGGGACTGCGTGCGGGCTCCGCTCGGTGGCGGTGCCCGGCACGGGCGCGGAGGCGTCGGCGCCGAGCGCGACGATGCGGTTGCCGGCGTCGACGTGCACGATGCGCGGGGTCAGTCCACGGGCCTCGGCGTCGTCGACCTGGGCGTAGCTGATCAGGATGACCAGGTCACCGGGGTGGACGAGGTGGGCGGCGGCGCCGTTGATACCAATGACGCCGGAGCCGCGTTCGCCCTCGATGACGTACGTCTCCAGGCGGGCGCCGTTGTCGATGTCGACGATGTGCACCAGCTCGCCGGGCAGTAGATCCGCGGCTTCCATCAGCTCGGCATCGACGGTGACCGAGCCGACGTAGTGCAGGTCGGCCTGGGTCACGGTGGCGCGGTGGATCTTGGATTTGAACATGGTACGCATCATCGAGGTACTCCTGGACATAGGCTCCCTGCCTGCGTTTTTGCAGGTCAAGGGCGGTTTTCCTACCCTACAACGAGTCGCATGTCCGGGCAGCATTCCCCAGGTTTTTCAGGACTCATGCTGACCACTTGCTGACTTTTCTGACGCATCGTCGGGCAATTACAGGGGGACTCCCTCCGCCCTCCTGGACCCCACCGCGACGACTGCACAAGCCTACGCAGCACCCTCCGAAGGGGTCGCTGTCGTGCCGTGCGGTCCCGTCGGCGAAGAGGCGGCTGCCGCCCGTCGCCGGCAGGCCCGCAACGTCGGTGCCCAGATCTTTGACGAGCAGCGGGACACCGTGCAGCGGCCCGTCGGGCAGACCCGGCGCGACCTCGGCGTGAGCCTGCGCGAACCGGGTGCCGACCACCGCACCGAGGGCGGGATCGAGCCGCTCGACACGGGCGATCGCCTCCGCGGTGACCGTGCGGGCGTCGGTCTCGCCGCTTCTGACGGCCGCGGCCGTGGCGACGGCGTCGGGACCCCTCATCCCACGTATCCGGCGGATGTGCCCCACGTCGCGTGGCGGGTGGTGGTGCGGTCGACCAGCACGCAGCGGGTGCCGGTGAAGTTGGTCGGCATGCACTTGTTGCAGTGGATGCACAGGGATGGAGTGGCTTCGTCGTCGCGCAGGCGGTTGATCAGGTCCGGCTCGCGCAGCAGGGCCCGGGCCATGGCCACGTACTCGAAGCCCTCACGCATTGCGAGGTCCATGACGGATTTGCCGGTGATGCCGCCGAGCAGGATCATCGGGAGCTTCACGGCGGCGCGGATCTGCCGGGCGTCCTCGAGGAGGTAGGCGTCCCGGTAGGGGTAGCTGTGCAGGAACCGCTTGCCGACCATCTTCACGCCGAGCTTGATCGGCTGCGGCATGACGTCGGCGAACTCCTTGAGCGGGGCGTCGCCCTTGAAGAGGTACATCGGGTTGAGCAGGGAGCTGCCCGCGGTCATCTCCAGGGCGTCGACAGTGCCGTCCTGTTCAAGCCACTGCACCACTGGGATGGCCTCATCGAGCCAGAACCCGCCGGGCACTCCGTCGTCCATGTTCATCTTGGCGACGACGGCGATCCGGCCGCCGACCGCGTCGTGGACGGCCCGCATGATGTCCCGGGCGAACCTGGCCCGGTTCTCCAGGCTGCCGCCGTACTCGTCGGTGCGGTGGTTGATGCGGGGGCTGAGGAAGGAACTGGCCAGGTAGTTGTGGCCCAGGTGGACCTCCACGGCGTCGAAGCCTGCGGATGCGGCGCGGCGGGCGGCCTCGGCGTGGGCCTCGGTGATGCGCCCGATGTCGGCGACGGACGTCTCGTGGGCCCAGCTCATCGCGGTGGCGTGGAAGTGCTTGGACGGGGCGAGGGCCGGGGCTCCGTTCGCCTTGGGGCTGGCGACGGGGCCGCCGTGGCCTATCTGGGCGGCGACCGCGGCGCCCTCGGCGTGCACGGCTTCGGTGAGGGTCCGCAGCCCTGGCATCGCCTCGTCGGTCCAGTAGATCTGGTGCCGGTCGGTCCGCCCTTCCTTGGCGACGGCGCAGTAGGCGACGGTCGTCATGCCGACGCCGCCCCGGGCATAGGCGACGTGGAAGTCGACGAGGTCCTTGGTCACCAGGGACTTGTGGCTGAGCCCCTCGTAGGTCGCGGCCTTGATGACGCGGTTGCGGAGCTTGACCGGGCCCAGTTGGGCGGGGGCGAGAACGTCCGGGGTCTCGGTGGCGGTCACGGGTGGTTCCTCCTCGGTTCGACGTGGTGACAAGCGACCAGGTGTCCCGGCCGGATGTCTCTGAGCGGGGGCTCCTCGTCGGAGCACTGTGCGGTGGCCAACGGGCAGCGGGTACGGAAGCGGCAGCCCGACGGCGGGTTCAGCGGGGACGGGAGATCGGCGGCCGGACCGGCGGGTGCGAGGGGCTCCCCGCCGTCGGAGAGGCCGGTGTCGGGGCTGCGCCGGGGCTCGGGGAGAGAAGCGAGCAGCAGCCGTGTGTAGGGGTGGACGGCCTCGTGGTGCATCCCGTCGGAGGGCAGGACCTCGCAGACCTTGCCGAGGTACATCACCATGACGCGGTCGCTGATGTTCTTCACCACGGAGACGTCGTGGGCGATGAAGACCATGCTCAGTCCGCGTCGACGCTTCGTCGCCTCCAGGAGGTTGAGGATCTGCGCCTGCACGGACACGTCGAGGCTGGAGACGGGCTCGTCGCAGATCAGCACCGCTGGGTCGAGGAGCAGGGCGCGGGCGATGCAGACCCGCTGGCACTGGCCGCCGGAGAGTTCGTGCGGTCTGCGGTCCCGTACGGTCGCCGGGTCGAGGCCGATGTCGCGCAGCGCCTCGTCGATCCGGGCGTCCTTGCCGTGGGTGTCGTCGCCGCTCCCCCAGATCGACGGCCCCTCCCACAGCAGGTCCTTGACCCTGCGGCGGGGATTCAGGGCGGCGATCGGGTCCTGCATGATGATCTGTATCCTCGCGCGGGCGCGGCGCAGTTCCTCCGGGGCGAGGCCGGTGAGGGTCACATCGGCGAGGCGTACGGTGCCCGAGTCCGGGGGCGGCAGCTGGATCAAGGAGCGGCCGACGGTGGACTTGCCGCAGCCGGACTCGCCGAGAATGCCCAGCGTCTCGCCCTCCGCGACGTCCAGTGAGACTCCGGAGACGGCGTGCACCTTCCGGCCGCGGCCGGCCGGGAACTCCACGACGAGGTTCCGCGCGCTCAGTGCGGGCGGCCGCGCGTCCCGGCCGGTGGTGCGGGTCGTCGTCATACGGCGGTCTCCTCGGCTGCGCCCAGGGGGTGGTGACAGGCGACGAGGCCGCCGCCGGAGTCGCGCTCGCCGGCGTATCCGGCGAGTTGGGGCGATTCGGTGGTACAGCGGTCGGTCGCCGTGCCGCAGCGGGGAGAGAACCGGCAACCGGGGGGCGGGTTCAGCAGGTTGGGCGGCCGGCCCTCGATCGTCGGGAGCAGCGTGTGCGGCGGCAGGTCGAGCCGGGGGACGGAGGCGATCAGGGCGCTGCTGTACGGGTGTCGGGGGCGGTCGAAGACGGAAGCGGACGGAGCGTACTCGACGAGGCTGCCGGAGTACATGACCGCGACCCGGTCCGTACGGCCGGCGACGGTGGCGAGATCGTGGCTGATCAGGACGGTGGCCATGCGCAGGTCCCGCGCCAGCGACTGGAGCAGGTCGAGGATCTGCTTCTGTACGGTGACGTCGAGCGCGGTGGTGGGTTCGTCGGCGATGAGCAGCCGTGGCTCGCAGGCGAGGGCCATGGCGATGACGACGCGCTGCCGCATTCCGCCCGAGAGTTCGTGCGGGTACTGGCGTGCGCGCCGGGACGGTTCGGGGATGCCGACCTGCCGGAGCAGGTCGACGGTCCGTTCCCGGGCCTTGGCGCGGTTCAGGCCCTGGTGCAGGCGCACGCTCTCGGACAGATGCGCGCCGACCTTCTTGACCGGGTTCAAGGAGGTCATCGGGTCCTGGAAGACCATGGCGACCTCGGTGCCCCACAGGGAGCGCCGCAACGCGGGGCTCAGGGCGTGGACGTCCCGGCCGCCGAGCAGGACGGTTCCGGAGACGGTGGTGCCCGGTCCGTCGGTGATCAGGCCCATGAGGGTGCGGCCGAGCACGGACTTGCCCGATCCGGACTCGCCGACGATGCCGAGGGTCTCGCCCTCGGACAGCGACAGGCTGACGCCGTCGACCGCCCGCACCGGGCCACGGGAGGTGTGGAAGACGGTGCGTATGTCGGTGGCGGTCAGCAGCGCGGGCGCGCCCGTGGTGGGTTCGATTGCCTGGGGGAGTGGTCCGGTGGTCACAGTTTCACGCTCCGGGAGTCCCATCGCCCGCGAGCCTTCTCGCCGACGATGCTGAAGGCGAAGACGGTGAGGAAGAGAAATGCGCCGGGCACGAGCATGATGTGCGGGTGCTCCTCGAAGACCCGGCCCTCGCCCTCGGCGATCATGTTTCCCCAGGTGGGTTCGGGCGGCTGGATACCGAGTCCGAGGAAGCTGAGAGATGCCTCGGCGACGATGAGGACCGAGATCATCACGACGGCCAGGGACAGCAGGGGCAGCAGCACGTTGGGCAGCAGGACCCGGGAGCGGGTCGCACCCATGGCGCGGGCCGCGACGACGAACTCCCGGTTGGCACAGGCCATGGTCGTGGCGCGGGCGAGGCGCACCATGCCGGGGATGGTGAGCAGGGCCAGCGAGAGGGCGACGTTGCGCAGACGCGGTTCGAGCACGGTGGCGAGTGCGATGAGCAGGATCAGCGGGGGCACGGCGAGCAGAGAGTTGGTGGCGAGGCCCACCGCGCGGTCGACGCTCTTGCGGAAGTAGCCGGCCACCATGCCGATCGCACCGCCGACGACGGTGCCGACGCCGACCGCGGACAGCGAGATGATCAGCGAGGACCGGGCGCCGTACAGGGACCGGGCGAGCAGGTCGAGGCCGAAGGCGTTGGTGCCGAGCGGGTCGTCCCCGGTGAAGGTCGGGGTGGCGAAGACCGGTTCGAGGACGGTGCTCGCCACGTCGCGGTCCTCGCCGATCGGCAGCCACGGGGCGAGCAGGATCGCGAGGCCGAGCAGGATGAGCCAGCCCGCGCCGAACCAGAACACCAGGTCGAAGCCGGGGCCGGCCCAGCGCTTGCCGAGCCTGGGGGCTCCGGCGAACGTCATGCCGAGGCCGAGGAGGACGAGGGCTGCCTTGGCGGGCGTCACGAGTTGGGGTGTCGTCGCGCCGAACCCCAGCAGGACGAGGCCGACGACGGTGAGGGTCAGGGCGGTGAGCAGGGGCGGCGGGGAGGCGGCCCGCGTGCGCGGGGCGATGTCAGACATGGACACGTCGCGTCCTCGGGTCGAGGTAGCCGTAGGAGAGGTCGATGGCGGCGTTGATCACCACGTAGATCAAGGCAATGGTGAGTACGGCGCCCTGAACCATCGGGTAGTCACCCTGGCCGGCGGCGTCGACGACGACGGTTCCCATGCCGGGCAGCGAGAAGAGGTACTCGACGACGACGGTGCTGCCGATGAGCCGCCCGAGGCTGAGGCCGAGCAGGGTGACCAGGGAGAAGGAGGAGGGGCGCAGGGCGTCGGTGAACAGGATGCGCAGCGGGTTCATGCCCTTGGCGCGGGCGGCGAGGATGTAGTCCTCCCGCAGGGTCACAATCAGGTCGCCGCGCAGTACCCGGGTGAACATGGCGAGTTCGGCAAGGGCCACGGTCAGCGCCGGCCCGTCACGGAGCTGCAGCGTCCAGGTCTTCAGGTCGTCGCTGCTGCGCAGCGACTTGGCCAGCTGGGGTTCGTACTTCTTCGCGGCGGTGTCGTACCGCATCAGTACGTCGTACACGGCAGCGAGCGCGGATCCGCCGGAGGCTCCGGTGGCGTAGGTGACGGCGGGGCTGAGGCTGCGGGCCTCGCCGTAGTCGGCGATGTGCAGCGTGCCGCCTTCGACGGGCGATCCGCCGTCGGGCTGTGCGCCGACGAGGCCGAAGGTGTAGCGGCCTCGTTCGGCCTTCTGCGTCTTGCCGCTGCCGGTTTCCCCGGCGTCGGACGATACGCACGCGGAGGTGAGCGTCACCGCGACGGCCAGGGTGGCGGCAAAGCGGGCTCTGTGCCGTGGTGCTCGCGTCATTTCGTCCTCCATGAGCCCGAGGCCGGTCGGACCGGCGCCGGAAGGTGGGAAAACGGGTGCCGGAAGGCAGGTGGCACCGGGGCAGAAGGCCCGGGGCCGGAGCAGGTGGAGGGACGCTATGACCGACGAAATCCGGCCGACGTGACGTATCCCACTCACCGGGAGCCCGCTGACGTCCCGTCCCCACGGTCGCCGCCGCGGTGTTCCCTGTTCCTGCCGCCTGTGCCACGGTGTCCCAGTGACCGGAAACATCCGGTGGATGAGGGGCCCGGACTGCCGACACTTGCGTCGACCGCCATCCCAGTGGAGTTCACGACGCCCAGGAGTCCCCGATGCCCAGCGAAACGGATCACCGCGCAGCAGCCCTCGTCCAGGCAGCCGCGCTCACCGGCCCGGGCGGCCGGTTCGAGCTTGCCGACGACGACGTTCTGGGTACCCCGCTGCCGGTGTTCACCCACCGGCAGCGGGCCCTGCACGAGGTGCTGCACGCGTCCGTCGCCCACGCCGACCGCGACTTCGTGGTCACGGCGGACCGCCGGATCACCTTCGCCGAGCACGCGGCGCAGGTCGCGTCACTGGCCCAGGTGCTGCGTGAGCAGTACGGCGTCGCCAAGGGTGACCGAGTGGCCATCGCCGCCGCGAACTGCCCCGAGTGGATCACGACGTTCTGGGCCACGGTGTCGATCGGCGCGGTGGCGGTCGGGTTCAACGCCTGGTGGTCGCCGCGCGAGATGGCACACGGCATCGACAACGCCGAACCCGCGCTGGTGGTGGCCGATGCCAGGCAGTCGGCGAAACTGGCCGACTGCCCGGTTCCGGTGCTGTCCGTGGAGGACGACATCAGCCGCTTCGTCACGGCCCACCCCGATGCGCCGTTGCCGTCCGCGGACGTCGCCGAGGACGACCCGGCCGTCATCCTCTACACCTCCGGCACCTCGGGCCGTCCCAAGGGGGCCGTACACACACACCGCAATCTGCTCGCCGTCGTCGAGTACCACCGTCTGAACGACGCGCTGCTCCAGATATTCGGCGACCCGCTGCGCCCGCAGGACCGCGTCTATCTGCTGACGCTGCCGCTGTTCCACATCGCCAGCCTGCACAACCTGGCCGTGCCGCGGCTCGCCACCGGCAGCCGGATCGCCCTGCACCAGGGCGCGTTCGACGTGGACGCCGTGCTCGGCATGGTCGAGCGGGAGCGGGTCACCAACTGGGGCGCGGTGCCGACCATGGCCCACCGGATGCTCGAACACGGCGGGGCCCACCGGTACGACACGTCCTCGCTGACGTCCTTCGCCCTGGCCTCCGCACCGTCGTCGATCGCCTTCAAGGAACGGCTGCGCGAAGGCCTGCCGTTCGCGAAGAACTCGCTGGTGGACAGCTACGGGCTGACCGAGACGTGTACGGCTGTCGCGGCCGCGAACCCGCAGGACCTGGCGGAAGCTCCCGGCACTCTCGGCCGGCCCGTCACCGGCGTGCGTCTGGAGATTCGCGACCCCGCCGGCGAGGTGCTCGGCGAGGGTGAGGAGGGCGAGGTCTGGGTCCGCAGTCAGTTCAACATGCTGGGCTACTGGCGTGACTCCGCGGCCACCGCCGGCGCCATCGGCGCGGACCGCTGGCTGCGCACCGGGGACCTGGGACAGTTGCGCGAGGGACGGCTGTATCTCAGCAGCCGCCGCTCGGACCTGATCATTCGCGGTGGCGAGAACATCTACCCGGCCGAGATCGAGACGGTGCTCGTCGATCACCCGGACGTCCGTGAATGCCTCGTGCTGGGGGTGCCGCATCCCGACCTCGGCCAGGAGGTAGCCGCGGTCGTGGTGCTCGCGGCGGGCTCGACCGTCACCGAGGAGGCGCTGCGGGAGTACGCGGCTGCCGAACTGGCGTACTTCAAGGTGCCCAAGCAGTGGCGGCTGACCGCCGACGCGCTGCCGCGCAATGCGACCGGCAAGGTGATCCGGACCGAGGTGCGTGTCTGACGCCCGCTCCCCCGGCGCACAGGCGAAGGTGCCCCGGCCGCGTGACGCGGCCGGGGCACCTTCCTGCGACGGCTCAGAAATGGGCGGGCCCGCGCAGGGTCGCCTCGGCGCCTCCGTCGACGTACACCACCTGCCCGGTGATGTGGCTGTTCTCGTCGGAGACCAGGAAGAGTACGGCCCGCGCGACGTCCTCGGGCTCCAGATAGCCGTTGAGCGGCATGGGGACCGCCGCGTCCATGATCTTCTTCATCTCCGGGTCGTCGAAGAGTCCCGCGCTCATCGGGGTGAGGACGATGCCGGGCGCGACGACGTTCACGGGGATCCCGGCATCGGCCCAGCCCTCGGAGGCGGCGGTGCGCCGCGCCCACTGCGCGAGCGCCGCCTTGGACGAGGGGTACAGCTGACGGGCGCGGCCGTCGGCCACGGCCCGCTCGGCGTGTTCCAGGGCCGTGGCCTCGTTGCCCGCCAGGCAGGCGTCGACGACCTCCGGGTCGTGGGTCTGGGTGCCGGAGATCGAGCCGATGGCCACGACACGGGGCCGTTCGGCCGCGGCAAGAGCCGGTCGCAGCGCCGTCAGGAACTCGGTGGTGCCGAAGTAGTTGACCGTCACCATCGCGGTTCCCGGTTCTGCGACGCCGGCGCAGGTGACGACCGCATCCACCACCCCGCCTGCGACGTCGACGGCCGCCGCCGCGGCGGCGGAGCGGCCTTCGGGCGTGGACAGGTCGGCCTCGACCTCGCCGCCGCGGAGGTCCACGCCGATCACGCGGTCTCCCTGGGCGCGGAACAGGGCGGTGAGGGCGGCACCGATCCCCGAACTGGATCCGGTGACGACGACGTTGCGCGGCATGAGTGCTCCTCGGGTGGGTCGGTGCTGCTGACGCGTGGGGGCCGGTCCCGTCCGCGCGGCACCGCTGCGAGCAGTCGCCGGACGTCCTTCCGCCGGCCGCCGATGATCTCGTGTCCCGCACGGGCACGTGCGCTCCGTTCCGTTGAGTGGGATCCGTCCCGAGGCCGTCGCCGGGCCGGCTTCCCGCCCACCGGGACACGGCCGACGCGAGCTGGGGCGGGGCACTTGGATGGCCTCTTCCGTTCCGTCCCATCCCGTTCTGCCCGAGAGAGGTGCCCCATGCGGCTCGGCATCAACAGTCCCGTCGTCACAGCCGTCCCCGGCGTCCATTCCCCCTGGGAACGCACCGCCGGTATCGAGGAGCTGGGAGCGGTCGCCGAGGCCGCGGACCGGTTCGGCTTCCACCATCTGACCTGCTCGGAACATGTGGCGGTGCCCGTGAAGATCGCCGGGCAGCGCGGCGGCACCTACTGGGATCCGCTGTCCACCTTCGGCTATCTGGCTGCCCGCACCCGTCGGATCCGGTTCGCCACCCAGGTCCTGGTGCTCGGCTACCACCACCCGCTGGAGATCGCGAAGCGCTACGGAACCCTGGACCGCATCTCGGGCGGGCGGGTCGTCCTGGGCCTCGGTGTGGGCAGCCTGGAGGAGGAGTTCCGGCTGCTCGACGCCGCCTTCGAGGGCCGGGGCGCGATCGCCGACGACGCCCTCGCGGCCCTGCGGGCATCCCTGTCCCGGCGTGAACCCGCCTACCGCGGCGAGCACTTCGACTACGAGGGTCTCGTGGTGGAGCCGCACGCCGTGCAGGACCGGGTGCCGTTGTGGATCGGTGGCCGGACACCGCGTTCGCTGCGCCGGGCACTGGCACATGGCGACGGCTGGGTGCCGTTCGGCCTGCCGCTCGACCGGCTCCGCGAGATGGTCCGCGACGCCTCGCTCCCCGACGGCTTCGAAGTGGTGCTGAGCGCCGGCCGTCCGCTCGACCCGTCAGGCGACCCGGACGGCGCCGCCGAGGCGCTACGGAAGGTGTCCGAGGCCGGTGCCACGTTGGTCAGCGTGTCCCTGACTGCCGGTTCGGCCGGCCATTACGTCGAGCAGGTGGAGGCCCTCGCCGCGATCGCGGGCATCACGACGGCCGCGGAGGCACGAGCATGAGCGAGGATCGCCTCGCCGCGGTCGAGGCACGGCTCGCGCTGCTGGAGGACGAGCGCGACATCGCGCGCACGATGGCTTCGTACGGGCCGCTGGTGGACGGAGGCGACGCGGGGGCGGTGGCCGCGCTCTGGGCACCGGACGGGGTGTACGACATCGACGAGATCTTCCTCGCGGGCCGGGAGCAGATCCGTGAGATGGTCCGTTCCCCCGCGCACCAGGGCTGGATCCGGCAGGGCTGTGCCCATGTCGTGGGCCCGCCGCACATCACGGTGGAGGGCGACGAGGCCGTGGCGGTGTGCCATTCGCTGATGGTGGTGCACGAGGCGGGCCGTTACGTGGTGCGCCGGGCGACGGCCAACCACTGGCGGCTGCGCCGCATGCCATCGGGGTGGGAGGTGGTCACCCGGACCAATCGCATCCTGGACGGCCGCGCGGAGTCCCCCGCGCTGCTGGTGGCCGGGGTACGGGGCGAGCCGGCCGGAGCCTGAACAGCCTTTGCGACACGGGGTGGTGACGCCTGATCACCACCCCGTGCGGCGGCGGGTCAGGAGGCGCCGTACACCGGCTGCGGGGTCTCGGCCGCCGCCAGCAGACCGGTCACCGCCGCTCCGGCCTCGGCCGGAGTCCAGCGGGCGCCCTTGTCGGCGGTGGGGCCGGGCCGCCAGCCCTCCATCACGGTGATCCGTCCGGCCTCGGTCTCGAAGACCCGGCCGCTCACCCCGGCGGATGCGGCGGAGCCCAGCCAGACGACCAGCGGCGAGACGTTCTCCGGGGCCATCGCGTCGAAGGCCCCCTCGCCGGGCGCCGCCATCGTCTCGGCGAACGTCGCCTCGGTCATCCGGGTCCGGGCTGCCGGGGCGATCGCGTTGATCTGGACCCCGTAGCGGCCCATCTCGGCGGCGGCCACCAGGGTCAGGCCGACGATGCCGGCCTTGGCGGCCGCGTAGTTGCCCTGGCCGACACTGCCCAGCAGCCCGGCGCCGGAGGTGGTGTTGACGACCCGGGCCGCGGGCGTCCGGCCGGCCTTCGCCTCGGCGCGCCAGTGCGCCGCCGCGTGCTTGAGCGGCAGGAAGTGCCCCTTGAGGTGGACGCGCATCACGGTGTCCCAGTCGTCCTCGTCCAGGTTGACCAGCATCCTGTCGCGGAGGAATCCGGCGTTGTTGACGAGCGTGTCGAGCCGGCCGAAGGAGTCGAGTGCGGTGGCGACGAGAGAGGCCGCGCCCTCGGACGTGGCGATGTCACCGTTGTTGGCGACCGCTTCGCCCCCGGCCGCGCGGATCTCCTTCACGACCTGCTGGGCCGGTCCGGTGCCCGAGCCGGAGCCGTCGAGCCCCACACCCAGGTCGTTGACGACGACTTTCGCGCCCTCGGCAGCGAGGGCCAGGGCATGGGCGCGGCCGAGTCCACGGCCGGCGCCGGTGACGACGGCGACGCGTCCGGCACACAGGGCGGTCGGTGAGGTCATGACGAGTGTCCTTTCGACGGGCGACAACGACGAGCAAGGAACGGCGTACGACGTGGGACATCCGACCTGCGATGCGCGGAGAACAGGGCGCCGGTTCCGCTGAGTGGCACGACACCTCCCGCGGCGTCCGTATCGCTGCTACCTTTTGGGCCTAACAAACGTTTGGTGGAAAGGTAGCTGATCTGCTCATGGGTGTCTCCACCTCCGCCCCACGCGAGGGCGTCGCCGTCGTCACCGTGGACTACCCCCCGGTCAACGCTCTGCCCGTGCAGGGCTGGTACGACCTGGCCGCGGCGGTACGCGCCGCCGGGGCCGACCCGGGCATCCGCTGCGTGGTGCTCACCGCCGAGGGGCGCGGTTTCAACGCGGGCGTGGACATCAAGGAGATGCAGCGCGCCGACGGACCAGAGGCGCTGATCGGCGCCAACCGGGGCTGCTTCGAGGCGTTCGCCGCGGTCTACGAGTGCGAGGTCCCGGTGGTAGCCGCTGTGCACGGCTTCTGCCTCGGCGGCGGCATCGGCCTGGCGGGCAACGCGGACGCGATCGTGGCCTCCGACGACGCGTCCTTCGGCCTGCCGGAGCTCGACCGCGGCGCGCTCGGCGCGGCCACGCACCTGGCCCGGCTCGTCCCGCAGCACCTGATGCGGACCCTGTACTACACCTCACGCACCGTGTCGGCCGAGGAACTGCACCGGCACGGCTCGGTGTTCGACGTCGTGCCGCGTGAGCGGCTGACGGGGGCCGCCCTGGAACTGGCCGGGGAGATCGCCGCCAAGGACGGCTGTCTCATCCGGCTGGCCAAGGCCGCCATCAACGGCATCGACCCCGTCGACGTACGCCGCAGCTACCGCTTCGAGCAGGGCTTCACCTTCGAGGCCAACCTCAGTGGCGTCGCCGACCGTGTGCGCGGCACCTTCGGCACGGACAAGGAGCAATAGACGTGACACAGGACAAGACGATGACGGCCGAGGACGTCGTTCGCCGGCTGGAGAGCGGCATGACGATCGGCATCGGCGGCTGGGGTTCGCGCCGCAAGCCGATGGCTCTGGTGCGGGCGCTACTGCGCTCGGACATCACCGACCTGACCGTGGTGTCGTACGGCGGCCCCGACGTGGGCCTGCTCGCGGCGGCGGGAAAGATCCGCAAGCTGGTCGCGGCCTTCGGGACGCTCGACTCGATACCGCTGGAGCCGCACTTCACGGCGGCCCGGCAGCGCGGCGCCTTCGAGATGGTCGAGATGGACGAGGCAATGATGATGTGGGGCCTGACGGCGGGCGCGCAGCGGTTGCCGTTCATGCCGGTACGTGCCGGTCTGGGCTCGGACCTGATGGAGGTCAACCCCGCGCTGCGTACGGTCACTTCTCCGTACGAGGACGGGGAGAAGCTGGTCGCGGCCCCGGCGCTGCGCCTGGACGCGGCCCTGGTCCACCTCAACCGTTCCGATGCGCAGGGCAACGGCCAGTACCTGGGCCCCGACCCGTACTTCGACGACCTGTTCTGCGAGGCCGCCGACCAAGGGTTCGTCTCCTGCGAGCGCATCGTGGAGACGGCGGACCTGCTGAAGGAGCACGGGCCGCAGACACTGCTGATCAAGCGGATGTTCGTGGACGGAGTCGTCGAGACACCGAACGGCGCGCACTTCACTTCCTGTGTGCCCGACCACGACCGGGACGAGGCCTTCCAGCGCGCCTACGTCCGGGCGGCCCGCGCCCCCGAGGCCTGGCCCGCCTTCGTCGAACGGTTCCTGTCCGGGGACGAGGCCGCCTACCAGGCCGCCGTCGCCGCGTTCCACCAGGAGGAAGCATGAGCGGCACCGAGACCACCGGCATCAGGACGGCGAGCCGCGCCGAGTACTGCGTGGTGGCCTGCGCCGAGGCCTGGCGGGACGCGGGTGAGATCCTCGCCAGCCCCATGGGCACCGTCCCCGCCATCGGCGCACGTCTGGCGAGGCTGACCTTCTCCCCCGAACTGCTGCTGACCGACGGGGAGGCGCTGATGATGGCCGACACTCCGGCGGTGGGAGTGAAGCCGGGGAGCATCGAGGGCTGGCTGCCGTTCCGCCAGCACCTGGCACTCACCGCCACGGGCCGCCGGCACGTGATGATGGGCGCCAGCCAGATCGACCGGTACGGCAACCAGAACATCTCCTGCATCGGCGACTGGGCCAGGCCCACGCGTCAGCTGCTCGGGGTGCGCGGCGCCCCGGTCAACACCCTCAACAACCGGACCAGTTACTGGGTGCCCAAGCATTCGTCGCGCGTGTTCGTGGAGCACGTCGACATGGTCAGCGGGGTCGGGTACGACCGGGCGGCCGAGGCCGGCCCCTCCGCGACCCGCTACCACCGCATCCCCGAAGTCGTCAGCAATCTGGGTGTCTTCGACTTCGAGACCCCCGACCGCACGATGCGGCTGCGCTCCCTGCACCCCGGCGTGAGCGTCGAGCAGGTCACCGAGGCCACCGGTTTCGCCCTCACCGTGCCTGACGAGGTGCCGTTCACCCGGGAACCCACGGAGGCCGAACTCCGCCTCATCCGCGAGGTCATCGACCCCAAGGGGCTCCGCGAACACGAGGTCCCGGCATGACCGGCCCCGCGCCGTTCCCCACCGCACTCACCGAGCTGACCGGGGTGCGGTACCCGATCGTGCAGACCGGAATGGGCTGGGTGGCCGGTCCCCGGCTGGTGTCGGCCTCCGCGAACGCGGGGGCGCTCGGCATCCTGGCCTCCGCGACGATGACGGTCGAGCAACTCCGCGCGGCGGTCCGCGAGGTCAAGTCCCGTACGGACGCGCCGTTCGGCGTCAATCTGCGGGCGGACGCGGGCGACGCGGGCGAGCGGGTGCGGATCATCATCGACGAGGAGGTGCGGGTGGCGTCCTTCGCACTGGCTCCCTCCAAGGACCTGATCGCCCGGCTCAAGGACGCCGGCGTCGTCGTCATCCCCTCCATCGGCGCCCGTCGGCACGCGGAGAAGGTCGCCGCGTGGGGAGCCGACGCGGTGATGGTGCAGGGCGGCGAGGGCGGCGGCCACACGGGCGACGTGGCCACCACCGTGCTGCTCCCCCAGGTGGTGGACGCCGTCGGCATTCCGGTGATCGCGGCGGGCGGCTTCCACGACGGGCGCGGCCTGGTCGCCGCACTCGCCTACGGGGCGGCCGGGATCGGCATGGGCACGCGCTTCCTGCTCACCTCGGACAGCACCGTCCCCGACGCGGTGAAGGCGAAGTACCTGGCCGCCACCGTCAAGGACGTCACAGTCACCACCCGAGTGGACGGTCTGCCGCACCGCATGCTGCGTACCGCCATGGTCGATTCGCTGGAGCGTTCCGGCCGCGCCACCTCCTTGCTGCGGGCGCTGCGGCACGCCTCGGCCTTCCGGAAGGAGTCCGGTGCGAGCTGGCGCCGGCTGGTCCGCGACGGGCTGGCGATGAAGCACGGCAAGGAACTGACCTGGAGCCAGGTACTGCTGGCCGCCAACACACCGATGCTCCTGAAGGCCTCGCTGGTCGAGGGGCGTACGGACATCGGGGTGATGGCCTCGGGCCAGGTGGCGGGCCTGATCGAGGACCTGCCGTCCTGCTCGGAGCTGGTCGAGCGGATCATGGACGAGGCGCGGGCGGCGCTGAAGTCCCTGCCCGGGGCGGACTGACCCCCAGGGACGCGCCCACGACGGCACCCGGAACCCGCCCAGAACCCTCGCGTCACCGTCGAGCTGCCCGGCCCCTCGGCCGGCCGGCTCGACGTGGTGATGGTCGCCGACGGTCACACCGCCGGCCGGCAGGACGCCTTCCACACCGCGGCGGCCACGAAGTG
This sequence comes from Streptomyces sp. Ncost-T10-10d, assembly GCF_900091955.1. GTDB lineage: Bacteria > Actinomycetota > Actinomycetes > Streptomycetales > Streptomycetaceae > Streptomyces. Next base: position 73,469 of record NZ_FMDF01000049.1, on the reverse strand, counting down.
GGCGGCCGTCACCGGCATCGATCCCTGCTCCAGCGGTCAGGGCCTGACGGGCGTGTGGACCGTCGACGCGGTGTCCGCCGCACACGGCATCACGGGTGACCCCACCGCCGACGTCACCAGGGACACCGCGCTCGGCAGCTGCTTTTGGTGCTCGGAGAACGGGCGACGGATCTGCGCCGGCATCGGCCAGGTCGCCTCCTACGCCGCCAAGGCCCCGAGGCCGACCTGGTCGTCGTCATCTCCGACTCCACCGAGTACAGCGGCACCGGCCACTTCACCGGGCCGGGGTCCTGGTCCCGGCCCGGTGAAGTGGCCGGTGCCGCCTTCTCCTGACGAACCGACGGCTGCCCGGACTCCCCCGACGGACCGGGGCCGGGGCGGGCGGTGACACGGGGAGCGGGTTTCGGCACCGGTCCCGGTGACCCGCCCGATTGCGGGGCCACCGGGTCAGCCTCCGGGCCCCGCGCTCAGAGGCGTTCGATGATGGTGACGTTGGCCTGGCCGCCGCCCTCGCACATGGTCTGGAGGCCGTAACGGCCCCCGGTGCGCTCCAGCTCGTGGAGGAGCGTCGTCATCAGCTTGGTGCCGGTGGCGCCGAGCGGGTGGCCGAGCGCGATGGCGCCGCCGTTGACGTTGACCTTGCCCGGGTCGGCGCCGGTCTCCTTCAGCCAGGCCAGGACCACCGGGGCGAAGGCCTCGTTGATCTCGACCAGGTCCATGTCGTCGATGGACATGCCGGTCTTCTTCAGCGCGTAAGCCGTCGCCGGGATCGGCGCCGACAGCATCCGGATCGGGTCCTCGCCGCGCACCGAGAGGTGGTGGATGCGGGCCCGAGGCGTGAGACCGTGCTCGGCGACGGCCCGCTCGGAGGCGACGAGGATCGCGGAGGCGCCGTCCGAGACCTGCGAGGAGACCCCGGCAGTCAGCCGGCCGCCCTCGACGACCGGCTTGAGGCCGGCCATCTTCTCCAGCGAGGTGTCCCGGCGCGGTCCCTCGTCCACCGTCACCTCGCCGTACGCGACGGTCTCGCGGGCGAACCTGCCCTCGTCGATGGCGCGCAGCGCCCGCTGGTGCGAGCGGAGTGCGAAGTGCTCCATGTCCTCACGGGAGATGCCCCACTTCTCGGCGATGAGTTCGGCGCCGTGGAACTGGTTGACGGGCGCGTCGCCGTAACGGGCGCGCCAGCCGACGGAGCCCGCGTACGGGCCGTCGGTGAGGCCGAGGGGTTCGGCGGCCTGGCGGCTGGCAAAGGCGATCGGGATCATCGACATGTTCTGGGTGCCGCCGGCGACGACCAGGTCCTGAGTGCCGGACAGGACGCCCTGGGCGGCGAAGTGGACGGCCTGCTGGGAGGAGCCGCACTGCCGGTCGACGGTGGTGCCGGGCACCTCCTCGGGAAGGCCCGCGGCGAGCCAGGCGGTGCGGGCGATGTCCCCGGCCTGCGGGCCGACGGTGTCCAGGCAGCCGAAGACGACATCCTCCACCGCGGCCGGGTCGACCCCGGTGCGCTCGACCAGCGCCTTGATGACATGGGCCCCGAGGTCGGCGGGGTGGACGGCCGACAGCCCGCCCTTGCGCCGACCGACCGGGGTGCGTACCGCTTCGACGATGTAGGCCTCGGCCATGACTGCTCCTTGGTTGGGGTGGTGTTCCGGGTGTCAGGTCCGCGTGGTGATGCCGGCGAGGACCATGGACAGGTATTGGCGGGCGATCTCCTCCGGACTGTGGGTACCGCCGGGGCGGTACCAGGAGGCGGCCACCCAGACGGTGTCGCGGACGAACCGGTAGACGAGCCGGACGTCCAGGTCGCTGCGGAAGTCCTCCTGGGCGACGCCGCGTTCGAGCGTGCGCAGCCAGGCGTTCTCGAACTTCAGCTGGGAGTCGGCGAGATAGGCGAAGCGCGCCTGGGCGGAGAGGTGCCTGGACTCTCGCTGGTAGATGGCGACGGCCGGGCCGTGCCGGTCGATCTGCCGGAAGGACTGGGTGACGAGTGCCGCGATGGTCTCCCGGGGCCCGAGCCCGGCGGCCAGGACGGTGTCGTAGCACGTCCACAGTTCGTCCAGGAAAGCCGAGAGGATCTCGTCCAGCATCGACTCCTTGGAGTCGAAGTGGTAGTAGAGGCTGCCCGCGAGCATTCCGGCGGTGTCCGCGATGCGGCGGACGGTGGTGGCGTCGTAGCCCTGGTCGGCGAACACCCCTGCGGCGGTTGCGAGGAGTTCGGCGCGTCGCTCGGCGTTGGGGTTCGGGGTGATCGCCGTCACGCCCTCTGGCTGCTGACGGAGATGGTCTCCCCGGTCATGTACGAGGAGTAGCCGCTGGCCAGGAAGACGATGACGTTGGCGATCTCCCACGGCTCGGCGTACCGGCCGAAGGCCTCACGCTCGGTGAGCTCGGCGAGGAGTTCCGGGGTGGTGACCTTCACCAGGTGCGGGTGCATGGCCAGGCTCGGGGCGACGGCGTTGACGCGCACACCGAAGTCCGAGGCCTCCAGGGCGGCACACCGGGTGAGAGCCATCACACCGGCCTTGGCAGCGGCATAGTGAGCCTGGCCGCGCTGGGCGCGCCAGCCGATGACGGAGGCGTTGTTGACGACGATGCCGCCGGTGTCCTGCTCCTTGAAGTGCCGCAGAGCCGTGCGGGTACAGCGGAAGGTGCCGTTCAGGGTGACGTCGAGGACCTTGGACCACTGGTCGTCGGTCATGTCGACGAGATCGGCGGTGCCGCCGAGTCCGGCGTTGTTGACGACGATGTCGAGGCCGCCGTGGCGTTCGGCGGCAAGCGCGAACAGGGCGTCGACCTGCTGCTGGTCGGTGACGTCGCAGGGCAGTGCGGCGACCTTGTCCGCGCCGAACTCCTCTGCGAGGGTGGCGGCGCTCCCCTTCAGGCGGCGTTCGTGGGCGTCGCCGATGACGATCCGGGCGCCCTCTTCCAGGAACTTGCGGGCTGTCGCTCCACCGATGCCGGCGCCGGCGGCCGCGGTGATCACCGCGGTGCGTCCGGCCAGGAGGGAGTGGCCCGGTACATAGGGCGGCTGCGGGGTCACGGGCGGATCTCCTTGGGCAGGCCGAGGACGCGCTCGGCGATGATGTTGCGCTGGATCTCGTTGGATCCGGCGTAGATGGTGTCGGAGCGGGAGAAGAGGAACAGCCGCTGCCAGTCGTCGAGTTCGTAGGGCGCTTCGGGGGCGGCCATGCCGCCGGCGCCCAGGACGCTCATGGCCAGCTCGCCGAGTTCCCGGTGCCAAGTGGCCCAGAAGATCTTCCCGATGGACGCCTCGGGACCGGGGGCACCGGCCGCCACGCCGTCGAGCATGCGCAGGGCGTTGCACCGGATGGTCTCCAGGCCCGTCCAGGCGCGGGCGAGCCGGTCGCGGATCAGCGGGTCGTCGGCGGCGCCGTTGCGCCGCGCCAGGTCGATCAGGGTTTCCAGTTCGCGCCGGAAGCCGACCTGCTGGCCGAGGGTGGAGACGCCGCGTTCGAAGCCGAGGGTGGCCATGGCCACCCGCCAGCCGTCGCCGGGTTCGCCGACGATGTGTGCGTCGCGGGTGCGGGCGCCGTCGAAGAAGACCTCGTTGAATTCGGAGGTGCCGGTCAGCTGCTGGATGGGCCGGACCTCCACACCGGGCTGATCGAGCGGGACCAGGAGGTAGGACAGGCCGGCATGGCGGGTGGAGCCGGCCTCGGTGCGGGCGACGACGAAGCACCACTGGGCGTCGTGGGCGAGTGATGTCCAGGTCTTCTGCCCGGTGACCACCCAGTCCTCGCCGTCCCGCTCGGCCCTGGTCCGTACGTTCGCCAGGTCGGACCCGGCGTCCGGCTCGCTGTAGCCCTGGCACCACAGCTCCTGGACGGCGACGATCGGCGGCAGGAAGCGGGCCTGCTGCTCGGGCGTGCCGAAGGCCACCAGGGTCGGGCCGAGCAGCTGCTCGCCGATGTGGTTGACCCGGGCGGGGGCGTCGGCCAGGGCGTACTCCTCATGGAAGGCGACCTGTTGCTCGATGGTCGCGCCCCGGCCTCCGTGCTCCACGGGCCAGCCCACGCAGGTCCAGCCCTCGGCCGCCATGTGCCGTTCCCAGGCGAGCCGTTCGGCGAAGGCCTCGTGCTCACGTCCGGGTCCGCCGCGGCCACGCAGGCCCGCGAAGGCGCCGGTGAGGTTGGCGGCCAGCCAGCCGCGGATCTCGGTGCGGAACTCCTCGACGCTGCTCATGGGGGTACGTTAATCTACCAAACACTTGTTAGGGAAGGAGGGGCTGATGTCCGCTGCCCATGACGAACCGGTGCGCTACGAGAAGCGGGGCCCGGTCGCGACCGTGACCATGAACCGGCCCGACTACCGCAACGCGCAGAACTCCGCGATGACCTACGCCCTGGACCGGGCGTTCTACCGCGCGGCCGAGGACAACGAGGTGAAGACCGTCGTCCTGGCCGGGGCGGGCAAGCACTTCTCCGCCGGCCATGACATCGGAACCCCCGAGCGGGACGCGCATCTGCCGTTCGAGCGCCGGGCGGGACTGTGGTGGGACCACTCGGACAAGAAGGGTGCGGAGAGCCGCTTCGCCCGCGAGTCCGAGGTGTATCTGGGAATGTGCCGCCGCTGGCGGGAACTGCCCAAGCCGGTCATCGCGTCCGTTCAGGGCGCCTGCGTGGCGGGCGGTCTGATGCTGGCCTGGGTGTGCGACCTGATCGTCGCCTCGGAGGACGCCTTCTTCGCCGACCCCGTGGTCCGCATGGGCATACCCGGCGTCGAGTACTTCGCCCACCCGTGGGTGATGCCGCCCCGGATCGCCAAGGAGTTCCTCTACACCGGTGACCGGATGAGCGCACAGCGCGCATACGAGGTCGGCATGGTCAACCGGGTCGTCCCCCGGGAGGAACTGGCCGATCGTACCCAGGAGTTGGCGCTGCGCATCGCGGAGATGCCGCGCATGGGGCTGGCGCTGACGAAGCGCGCGGTCAACCAGGCCGAGGATCTGCAGGGCATGCACACCGGGATGGACTCGGTGTTCGGCCTGCACCATCTGGCGCACGCGCACAACGCCGAGACCGCACCGGACGCGCTCGGCGGCATGGACATCCGGGCGATGAAGCAGGCGGGCGCCTGATGGACCTCGATTTCGACGCCGCCGACGAGGCGTTCCGTACCGAGGTACGCGACTGGCTGGCCGCTCACGTCCCAGCAGCTCCCCTGCCGTCCCTGGAGACCGCCAAAGGCTTCGCCGCCCACCGGGAGTGGGAGGCCACCCTCTCCGCCGACCGCTGGTCGGTGATCTCCTGGCCCGAGGAGTTCGGCGGGCGCGGGAGTTCCCTGCTGCACTGGATGGTCTTCGAGGAGGAGTACTACGCCGCCGGCGCTCCCGGCCGGGTCAGCCAGAACGGCATCAGTCTCCTGGCACCGACCCTCTTCGAGAACGGCACCGCCGAGCAACGGGCCAGGATCCTGCCCGCCATGGCACGCGGTGAGGTCATCTGGGCACAGGCCTGGTCCGAGCCGGAGTCGGGCTCCGACCTGGCCTCGCTGAAGTCGAGGGCCGTACGGACCGAGGGCGGCTGGCTGCTCAGCGGCCAGAAGACCTGGTCCTCCCGGGCGGCCTTCGCCGACCGGGCCTTCGGACTGTTCCGCAGCGACCCGGACGCGGACCGGCCGCACCGGGGGCTCACGTATCTGATGTTCCCGCTGGACGCCGAGGGCGTCACCGTACGGCCCATCGGGCGGCTCGACGGGAAGCCCGCCTTCGCGGAACTCTTCCTGGACGAGGTGTTCGTGCCCGACGAGGACGTCATCGGCGAGCCCGGCCAGGGCTGGCGGGTCGCAATGAGCACCACCGGCAACGAGCGCGGGCTCACCCTGCGCAGTCCGGGCCGCTTCACGGCCGCCGCCAACCGCCTCACCACCCTGTGGCACGAATACGGCGACCCGGCCGACACGGCGCTGCGCGACCGGGTCGCCGACGCGGTGATCGGGGCCCGCGCCTACCGGCTGTTCTCCTACGCGGGCGCCTCCCAGGTCCTGCACGGCGGAGGTGGGCCCGCCGGGCCCACCTCCAGCCTCAACAAGATCTACTGGTCCGAGCTGGACATCGCGCTGCACGAGACGGCGCTGGACCTGCTCGGCCCGTACGGCGAACTCGCCGACCACGCGGCGGAATCGCCGGACCACGGAAGCTGGTCCGAGGGGTACACCTTCTCGCTGGCCGGTCCCGTGTACGCGGGCACCAACGAGATCCAGCGCGACATCATCGCCGAGCGCCTGCTCGGCCTGCCGAAGGGACGCCGCTGATGCGTTTCCTCCTGGACGCCGAGCAGCGGGACTTCGCCCGCTCCCTCGACGGGCTGCTCAGCTCCTGCGACACCCCGGCCGCGATACGGTCCTGGGCGGCCGGCGACCACGGCCCGGGAAGGGCCGCCTGGGCGCGGCTGGGCGAGGCAGGGGTGTTCGCACTCGCCGTACCGGAGAAGTACGACGGACTCGGCCCGCTTCCGCTCGAACTCGTCCTCGCCTTCGAGGCACTGGGGCGGCACGCCGTCCCGGGTCCGCTGGTCGAGACGGTTGCCGCGGCGGCCCTGCTGGAGCGGCTCGGCGACGACCGGATCGCCGCCGAAGGGCTGCCCGGCATCGCCTCGGGCTCGTCGGTCGTCTCCCTCTGCCTGACGGCCCTCGGCCCGTACGCCCTGGACGCCGACGCGGCCGACACGGTGTTCGTGGTGAACGGTGACACCCTGCGCGTCGCCGCCGGGCCGGGGCCCGTGCAGCCTTCGGCCGACCCCGGGCGGCGGCTTTCGCGGCCGCTGGAGGGCACGGTCCTCGCCCGGGGCCCCGCGGTGGCCGCCGCCGTCGGACACGCAGCCGATGTGGCCGCGCTCGCCACGGCGGCCCAGGCACTCGGGGTCGGCAGGACCCTGCTGGCCCGTACGGTCGAATACGTCACGCAGCGCACCCAGTTCGGCGTGGCGATCGGCTCCTTCCAGGCGGTCAAGCACCGGCTGGCCGACACCCTGCTGGCCCTGGAGTTCGCCGAGCCGCTGGTGCACGGCGCCGCGCTCGCGCTCGCCGCCGGCGACGAAGGGTCGGGCCGGGACATCGCCGCCGCCAAGGTCACCGCGGGCGAAGCCGCGTACGGGGCAGCGCGCACGGCCCTCCAGTTGCACGGTGCCGTGGGCTACACCGACGAGCTCGACCTTTCCCTGTGGATCCGCAAGGCCCGTCCCCTGCGCGACGCGTGGGGCACCCCGGCCGACTGCCGGGCCCGCGTCATGGCCGTCTGACCGTACGCCGAGGGAGCAGCCCGATGAGACTGACGCAGGAGCAGGAAGAGCTGCGATCGGCACTACGATCGTTGCTGACGCAGCATCAGGCCGAGGCGGCCTGGGCGCCGTTGACCGAGCAGATCGGCGCGGCCGGTCTGGCCGTGCCCGAGGGCTACGGCGGAGCGGGGGCGGCGCCCGCGATGTCCATGTGCTGATGGAGGAGCTGGGCCGCAGCCTGAGCCCGCTGCCGTATCTGGGATCCGCGGTGCTCACGGTGGGGGCGTTGCTGGCCTCCGGCGACAAGGATGCCTGCGAACGGCTGCTTCCGGGACTCGCCGAGGGCACTTCGGTGGGCACCTTGGCCTGGGCCGAGCAGGGTTCCTGGGACCAGGACGCGATCCGCGCCGATGCGGTGCGGGCCCCCGATGGCGGCGTGCTGATCACCGGGACCAAGGAGCACGTGCTGGACCGGCCGGGCGACAGCGTCGACGTGCTGCTCGTCGCGGCCCGTACGGCACACGGGGTGTCGCTCTTCGAGGTGGCTCCCGACGCCACCGGGGTGCGCCGGGAGCCCGTCGTGACCATGGACGGGACCCGGGCCCAGGCCCGATGGGTGCTCGACGGCGCCGAGGGGCGCCTGGTGGGTGTGGACGGCGACGGCGGACGGTACCTGGAGCACGTGCGGGATCTGGCCTGTGCGGCACTCGCCGCGGAACAGGTGGGCGCGGCCGAGCGCTGTCTGGAGCTCACCGTGGAATATGCCAGGAACCGGGTCCAGTTCGGCCGTCCCATCGGCTCGTTCCAGGCGGTCAAGCACCGGCTGGCGGACGCCTACGTCCTGGTGGAGTCGGCGCGCTCGGCGGCGCTCGGTGCCGCTTTCGCCGCCGACGAGGACCCGGGTGCGCTGCCGCGGGCCGCCGCCGTCGCGAAGTCCGTCTGCTCCGAGGCGTTCTCGGCGGTGGCCGGCGAGATGATCCAGCTGCACGGCGGGATCGGGATCACCTGGGAGCACGATGCGCACCGCTACTTCAAGCGGGCGCACGGGGCGGGTGAGCTGTTCGGGCCGCCCTCCCGCCATCGGGCGCGGCTCGCCGCCGGGCTCGGCATGGCCGCCCGATGAGCGGAATCCAACAGAGGGTGAAGGGGACGCAACACATGGACATCGGCGACCCGTTGGACTTCACGGGGCACGTGGTCCTGGTCACCGGGGGCACCAAGGGCATCGGTGCCGCCATCGCCGGGGCCTTCCTCGGCGCCGGGGCGGGCGTGGTGGTCTGCGGACGCAACGCCCCGGACACCCTGCCCGCGGCAGGGGGCCGGGAGGCGGTCTTCGTCCCCGCCGACGTACGCGATCCGGCCGCGGCGTCCTCGCTGGTGGACGCCGCGGTGGAGCGCTTCGGCCGGCTCGACGTACTCGTCAACAACGCGGGCGGCTCCCCCGACGCCGACGCGGCCACCGTCTCGCCGCGCTTCGTGGAGAAGATCGTCGCGCTCAACCTGCTCGCGCCGTTCTATGTGGCGCAGGCGGCCCATCGCGTCATGCGGGCCCAGGACGGTGGCGGCTCGGTCATCAACATCGGCAGCGTGTCCGGCCAGGACCCGCAGCCGGGTACCGCGGCCTACACGGCCGCAAAGGCCGGGCTGCTGGCCCTCACCAAGGCGCTGGCCCTGGAGTGGGCACCGGCGGTCCGGGTCAACCACATCACCACCGGGCTCGTCCGCACCGAGAGCGCGGCGCCGGTCTACGGCCCGGACGGCGGTGCGGCCGTGGCGGGCGTCATTCCGATGGCGCGGATGGCGGTACCCGACGACGTGGCGCGTGCCTGCCTGTTCCTCGCCGGCGGCCTGGCCGGATACCTCAACGGCGCGGACCTCGCGGTGCACGGCGGCGGGGAGTTCCCCGCCCGCTATCTGGCATCGAAAGAGGCCGGCGGGCCCGGGTGAGGGCCGCAGCGGACGGCGGGACCTGACGATCGGCGGCTGCCCGGCCCCAGGGTGTCCCCACCCCGGATCCGCCGGCAGCCGCCATGGTCCGTCAACACCGTGATCCGTTCGACGCCATCGGCTCGAAGGACCACGAGGGGACGTACGAGGCTGCGCGGCGGTGAAGGAAAGCAGAAGGGCGACCGGCCGGGGATGCCGGGCGCGTCCGGTCCCGCCGTCGAACTGCGCGGCGTGCGTGGCCGCGGCGGCGGCACCGTGCACGCCCTCGCGGGCATCGGCCCGACCCTGCCGCGCGGCACGTTCACCGCCGTCATGGGCCGGTCCGGCTCCGGCAGGTCCGCATTCCCGCAGTGCGCCGCCGGCCTCGACCGGGCGTCGGCGGGCACCGTCCGCCTCGGCGGCACGGAGATCACCGGCATGGGCGGGACCAGGCCCAAGGGCTGTCCCGCTCGCCGTCACCTTCCCGGCGTGGGCGGCGCTCCGCACCCGGAAGGGCTGCCCCGTCCCGGGCGGCGAGGTCAGACGAGGTTGTCCTCGACCGTCAGGCCGAAGGCTCCACGGCCGTACATGGCGAGGGCGCGTTCCACGTCGTTGGCGACGTGGACGCTGCCCGCGTGGGCGTCGCGCCAGGCACGTTCGACGGGGTTGCCGCGACGCAGTGCGTTGCCGCCGGCGGTCTTGAAGAGCAGGTCGATCGCGGCGACGGCGCGTTCGGTGCCCCGGACCTGGTCGCGCCGGGCGCGCAGCCGCAGCTCCATCGGTATCTCCCGCCCGGCGGCGGCGAGTGCGGACAGTTCGCGCAGGTTCCGGTCCATCTGGAGCACGGTCGCGTCGATGTCGGAGGCGGCGCGGGCGATGGCGACCTGGGCGAACGGGTCGTCGGTGAAGCTGCCGCCTCCCAGGCTGAGCCGCACCCTTTCCTTCATCCGCGACACGTACGACGCGTAACCGCCACAGACGGCCCCGACCACCGGTGCGGTGACGGCGCTGGTGAAGATCGCGCCGAACGGCAGCCGGTACAGCGGCCCTGGATTGACCTGCTGTCCCGGTACCTTCAACTGCGCCTGCTCATAGTTGCGGAGCACTCGGTGGGCGGGCACGAAAGCCGACTCGACGAGGACGTCGTTGCTGGCGGTGCCGCGGAGCCCGACGACGTCCCACATGTCCTCGATGCCGTAGTCGGACCGGGGCACCAGGACGGTGAGGAAGTCGACCGGCCGCCCCTGCGCCCCGACAACGAGGGCGCCGAGCAGAGCCCACGAGGCGTGCTCGCAGCCCGAGGAGAAGCTCCACCGGCCGGTGAGCCGGTAGCCGCCGTCCACCGGGGTCAGCCGGCCCACCGGGGCGTACGCCGAGGAGATCCGGGTGTCCTGGTCCTCACCCCATACGTCCTCCTGCGCCTGCTTCGGTAACAGACCCAACTGCCAGGCGTGCACACCCAGGACGGATGCCACCCAGCCCGTGGAGCAGCACACCGCGGAGATCTCCCGCACCACCTGGTAGAAGTCGACCGGATCCGCCTCCAGCCCGCCGTACCGGGCGGGCTGCAGCATCCGGAACACTCCCGCCGCGGCCAGCTCACCGACCGTGGCTTCCGGGATGCGCCGTCGCTCGTCCGTGGCGACGGCCCGCTCCTCGATGGCCGGCAGCAGGGCGCGCACCGACTCCAGAACCTCGTTGCCCATGGTCCGTCCTCCATACGTTCCGTTGTGCGGGGTGAAGCGTGCCGGTCAGGTCGTCCGCAGAACGGCCTTGTCCACCTTGCCGGTGGCGCTGCGCGGAAGGGTCTCCAGGACCACCACCTCGCGGGGGACCTTGAAGTTGGCGAGCCGCTCACGGCAGTGACCGACGAGATCGTCCGGCCCCGTCCCGGCGCCCGGCCGTACCGTCACGTACGCGCGCCCGACTTCACCGAGACGGGCGTCCGGGACGCCGACCACGGCGGCCTCGGCGACGGCGTCGTGCGCGGTGAGCACCTGCTCGACCTCGGCCGGATAGACGTTGAAGCCGCCGACCACGAACATGTCCTTGGAGCGTCCGGTGATCACCAGGTTGCCGCGCGCGTCGAAGTGGCCGACGTCCCCGGTGTCCAGCCGGCCTTCGGCGTCGACGGCGGCTGCGCTGGCCGCCGGATCGTCCAGGTAGCCGAGCATCACGTGATAGCCGCGCACCAGGATCCTGCCGTCCTGCCCGGCGGGCAGCGCACGCCCCCTGTCGTCGGCCACCCGGACCTCGGTGCCGTCGAGGGGGCGGCCGGCGGTCAGGGCGACCGTCTCGGCGTCGTCGTCCGCCGAGCAGACGGTGACCGTGCCACAGGTCTCGGTCAGCCCGTAGGCGGTCAGCACCTCGGGGAAGAGCTCGGCCCGCATCCGCCGTACGAGCGCGACGGGCACGACGGCGGCCCCGGTCACCGCGAGTCTGAGCGACGACAGGTCGAACCCGTCCCTGCCCGGAGCGTCCAGCAGTTCGGAGTAGATCGTGGGCGGCCCCGGCAGCACGGTGATGCGCTCGGCCTCGACGGCGCGCATGGCACGGTCCACGTCGAACACCGGTTGCAGCACCATCGTGGCGCCGCGCAGCAGGCACGCCAGCACACCGGCCTTGTAGCCGAAGCAGTGGAACATCGGATTGATGACCAGGTAGCGGTCGTCACCGATCACCCCGGTCCGCCCGCTCCACGCCCAGTACGTACGGAGGTTCTGCCGGTGCGTCGTCAGGGCGCCCTTGGGGCGGCCGGTCGTGCCCGAGGTGAAGAGCAGGTCGCAGGGGTCGTCCGGGTCCACGGCCCCGGTCCGGGAGGTCGCCTCGGTGTCCGGCAGGTGTGCCCCGCAGTGCAGGAAGCCGTCCCACGGCAGGATGCCGGGGCGCTCGGCGCCGTCCAGGGTCACCACGCTTTCCAGGGCGGGAAGTCCGGGCACCGGCGGGCCGTCCCCGCCGGGCTCCCCGCCCGCGCCCAGCATGGCGAGATAGTCCTTGCCCAGGAAGCCGTTGTCGACGAACAGCAGCCGCACCCCGCCCCGTTCCAGGAGCCAGCGTGCCTCGGCGCCCTTGTAGCGGGTGTTGACGGGGACCAGCACGGCCCCCGCCGAGGTGGCGGCGAGCGCGGCGATCACCCAGCGGTGGCCGTTGGGCGCCCAGACGGCGATCCGGTCGCCGGGCCGGACACCGAGGGCGATCAGCGACTTCACGGCCGCGTGCACCCGCTCGCACAACTGCGCCCAGCTCAGCCGGACATCGCCGTCCACGACGGCCTCCCGGCCGGGGTACCGGCGTGCGGCGAGGTCGAGGGCGCGGGGAATGGTGAGAGGGTGCTCGTTCTCGCTCATCTGTTCTCCGGGAGGGGAGGGCCCGTCCCCGGGATCCCGGGGACGGGCCGGACATCGGCGGTCGGTCAGGACGACGGCGGCAGGAGCCGCCGCGATGCCTCGTGGGCCGCGAGGGCCAGTTCGGCGCGGGGGAAGCCGCTGCGCTTCTCCGCCGCTCCGGCGTTGCCGCCGGCGACGAACACGGGTCCGTCGGCGAGGCGTTCCAGCCCCTCCCGGGCGACGTCGTCCGGCTCGGCGACCCGCAGCCCCGGCAAGTCCAATCGCAGCCCGGCCCGCTCCATGGCGGGGGTCCTCGTCACACCGAGGACCAGTTCCAGGACGTGCACGCCGTACGGACGCAGTTCCAGCCACAGCCCCTCGGCGAACACCCGGCTGAACGCCTTGGCCGCCGAGTAGACGCTGATCTGCGCCTGGCCCAGGTAGCCGGAGAGCGAGCCGACGAGCATGATGCCGCCCCGGCCCCGGTCCTTCATCAGGGCCCCGAAGTGGTGGGTGAGGGCCAGTTGCGCGGTGATGTTCAGGTCCAGGACGCCCTGGACCCGGGCCAGTTCGCCGGTCACGAACTCGTGGCCGTAGCTGTTGGCTCCCGCGTTGAAGATCAGCAGACCGACCTCAAGACCGTCGGTGACGGCCCGGACCGAGCCGAGGGCGCCGGGGGCGAGCAGGTCGAGTTCGAGAGTGCGGACCTCGACGCCCTTGGCGCGCACCAGGTCGGCGGTCTCCTTCAGCGGGCCGGGTCTGCGGGCGATCAGGACCAGGTTGATCCCGGCGTCCGCGAGCTGGTGGGCGAACGAGGCGCCGACCCCCTCCGACCCTCCGGCGACGACCGCCCACGGCCCGTACAGATTCTTGTCCAGCATCGGATGCCTCTCCTCGTTCCGGCCGGCGGTGCCGTGACCGTAGAACGCGCCCCCGGGGCGGCGCCCCGGGGGATCCCACTGGCCGGGATGTCCCGGCCGGGCCGTGGTCAGCCTGCTTCGCCGGACCCCTGTGCCATGTGCCGGACGGCCAGCGAGGCGAAGACCATCGCCGTGCCGAGGGGGACGCCCGGGCCCGGATAGACCCGGCCCGTGAAGGACGCGCTGGTGTTTCCCGCCGCGTACAGGCCCGGCAGCGGGCGCCCCTGTGCGTCGAGGACGCGGGCATGGACGTCGGTGCGGAGTCCGCCCTTGGTGCCGAGGTCCGAGAGGACCAGCCGGGCCGCGTAGTACGGGGGCCGGTCGAGTGGGATCAGGCAGGGGTTGGGCCCCGGGGCGTTCTCGGTGCCGGCGAAGAACAGGTCGTAGGGGTCCTCGCCCCGGTGGTGGTCGATGTCCTCGCCATCGGCGGCGAAGCCGTTGAACCGGGCGACGGTCTCGGTCAGGGTTTCGGCGGGTACGCCTATGAGCGCGGCGAGCTCCGGCAGTGTGTCCGCCCGCACCCACGTGCCGGCCGCCAGGTGGTCCGCCGGATCGGCGGGAGGCACGGTGATGGCCGGCAGGGCGCCGCCCTCGCGGGAGTCGAAGATCAAGTGGAAGGACGCATCCGCTCCCCCGGCGGCGGCGATGGCCCGGCCCATGCGGTCGTAGGGCAGTGACTCGTTGGCGAAGCGCCGTCCCGAACCGTCCACGGCGAGGCCGCCGCGCAGACCGAGGGTGAACGCGGCCGAACCGTCGGCCAGTTCGGTGCCGGGGCACCACCACGCCTCGTCCATCAGACCGGTCGCGGCGCCCGCGGCGACGGCGGCCTCCAGGACCTCTCCGGTGTTGGTCCCTCGCGGTGCCATGCTCCAGGCGGCCCTGCCCGGCACCTGGTGTCCGGCGCGCAGGGCCTCGTCGCCCTCGAAGCCGCCCGCGGCCAGCAGCACACCGCGCCTGGCCCGCATCCGGACCTTGCCGTGCGGGGCCAGGACCTCGACTCCGGTGATCCGGCCGTCCTCGCTGACCAGCCCAATGACCTGGTGCTCGATGCGGACCAGCGCGTTCCTGGTGCGGGTGAGGGCGAGCAGGAGGCGGCCGATCAAGGCGCGGCCCTGGCTCAGCGGAGCGTCGGGGTGCCCCTTGCCAAGACGGTCCCGGTCGATCGCGGGGCGTACCAGCGGCAGCAGATCGCCGAGGAGCGCCGGTGCCAGTTCCAGCGGTACGAAGGAGCGGCCGGCGTCCATGCGGCCGGGAGCGGCGACGTAATCGGGGAAGGGGCGCCATTCGAACTCGATGGCCGGGTCGGCCTCCAGCCGGGCTACCAGCTCGGGGGCGTGGCGCAGGAACGCTTCCCGGCGTTCGGCCTCTGCGTCACCGGTCAGGGCCCGCAGATAGTTCCCGGCCGTTTCGGCGGAGTCGTCGAGGCCGGCGCGTTCCTGAACCTGGGTGCCGGGCAGCCAGACGGCCGCCCCGGAGTAGGCGGAGGTACCGCCGAGCAGCTTCGTCCGTTCCAGCACGACGGTGTCGAGTCCGTCCCCGGCGGCCGCCAGAGCCCCGGTCATCGCTCCCGCTCCGGACCCCACGACGATCACGTCGTGGGTGGCGTCCCAGTCCTGCCGGCCGTCCCGCATGGGGTGCTCCTCCTGCCGCTCGGTGGTGTGTGGTCCCAGCAGACCCCGCGCGGGGCGGCCGCGGCGGGCCCGGTCCCGCTGACCGGTACAGGGCGTGGGTGACGCCTGACGTGCGGCCGGTCCCGGCGTATTGTCTGCAGCAGTTGTCGCCACCATCGAGTTCCGGGAGGGAGCGCGTGCCCAGAATCGCCGAGGCCAGGCCGGGGGCCGAGCCGAGTTCGCCCCGGCAGCGCGCGCGCCGTCAGAGCATCCTGAAGGTTGCCGCGGACGCAGCCGCCGTGGCCGGGCTGGAGCGGGTCCAGATGCAGGAGGTGGCCAAGTCCGCGGGGGTGGCGCTCGGGACGCTGTACCGGTATTTCCCGTCCAAGACCCATCTGTTCACCGCGCTGATGGCCGACCAGATCGAGGAGTTCGCGGCCCGGGTGCCCGAACGCGCGGCAGGCACCTCGCCCGAGGACGCCGTCTTCGAGACCCTGCGGAGCGCCACCCGTAATCTGCTGCGCCGGCCCGCGCTGGCCACCGCGATGATCCACTCGGCGAACACCGCGCGCGCCTCGACCGTGCCGGACCTGGCCCGGATCGATTCGGGTTTCCTGGATCTGCTGCTGCGGGCCTGGGAGGTGGAGCAGCCCACGGAACACCACATCGCCCGGCTGCGGCTGCTGATCCTTCTGTGGTACGGGGTCCTGCAGTCCCGGCTCAACGAGCGGCTCAGCCCGCAGAAGGCCGAGGGCGATCTGCACACCGCCTGCCACTTGCTGCTCGCGCCCGGGCCGGACGCCGGCTGACCCGGCCGATGTCCGTGCACCGGCCGGGTCGGCAGCCGGTTCAGGGGGTCTGCTGCGTCCCCGTCGTGTCGAGTGCTGCGATGCTGTACGCGGCGTAGGTGCGGTGCGGGTCGCGGCCGCGGAAGTACCCCGTCAGCTGCTCGTCGAGCTCCGCCGGGGTGAAGGTGCCGTCCGCGGCCGTGAACTTCTTCTCCACGGTGGGCGGGGCAAGCAGGGCGACCATGTCGCCGTAGACGACGAAGACCTGCCCGTTGATCTCGTCGGCGGCCGGTGACGCCAGGTGCCCGACCAGGGTGGCGACGCGCTCTGGAGCCATGATGTCGAGGCCGCCCGGCGCGGTCGCGCCCTCGCCGAAGGCGTCGGCGGTCATGGCGGTGCGGGCCCGGGGGCAGATCGCGTTGGCGCGCACTCCGTAGCGGCCCAGGCCCTGCGCGGTGGCCAGGGTCAGCGCGGTGATTCCGGCCTTGGCCGCGGAGTAGTTCGGCTGGCCGGCCGAGCCGAACAGGAATGCCTCGGAGGAGGTGTTGACGACGCGGCCGTAGACCGGAGCGCCGGTTGCCTTGCTCGTCGCGCGCCAGTGCACGGCCGCGGCGCGGGACACGGCGGCGTGGCCCTTGAGGTGGATCCGGATGACGTCGTCCCAGTCGGACTCCGTGAGGTTGAACAGCATCTTGTCGCGGAGGACGCCCGCGTTGTTGACGACGATGTCCAGGCCGCCGAAGCTCTCCACTGCGGCCTGCACCAGCCTGTCGCCCATGGACCAGTCGCCGACGTCACCGGTCACCGCCAGGGCCCCGCCGCCGAGGGCCTTGATCTCGGCGGCCACGTCGTCGGCCGCCGGGCCGATGTCGTTCACCACCACGTTGGCGCCGAGCGCCGCGAGTGCCAGTGCCTCGGCGCGGCCCAGACCCGCTCCGGCACCGGTGACGACGGCGGTGCGCCCCTCCAGGGTCTTCTCCGAGGGGGTGTGCGTCGCGCTCATGCTGCCTCATTCCGTGTTGCGTCGATCCGCTGGATACACGTGCGCACCCCGGGGGTTGTCGCCGGGGTGCGCCACGCACACGAAACTAGTATTGATTTCAGTTTTTGACCGGGCGCTGTCCCGTTGAGTGGACGAAGCCGACGGAGACGGATCCGAGACCCGCGAATTCGGCCCGGTAGGTCTCCCCGGGCCTCACGTCGACGGCCTTGGTGCACGAACCCGGCAGGATCACGTGTCCGGCCTCCAGCCGCACCCCGAAGGATGCGACCTTGCGGGCCAGCCACGCGACGGCCTCGGTGGGGTCGCCGAGCACCGCGCTGGTGTTGCCCCGGGCGATCTCCGCACCGTCCCGGTACAGGACGGCGTCGATGTCGGCCGGGCTCAGCCCACCGGGCCGCACCCGGGCCGAGCCGATGATCACCCCGGCGGACGACGCGTTGTCGGCGATGGTGTCGGCGAGCCCGATGCGCCAGTCCTTGATCCGGCTGTCGATGAGTTCGAGGCTCGGGACGATGTACTCGGTCGCCGCGAGGACGTCCTCGGTGGTGCACCCCTCCCCCGGCAGGCTCCGGCCGAGTACGTATCCGATCTCGACCTCGATCCGGGGGCAGCAGTAGCGGTCGGCCTCGACGGGTGCCCCCTCGGGCAGCACCATGTCGGAGAGCAGATGGCCGTAGTCCGGCTCGTCGACGCCCATCATCTGCTGCATGACCTTCGAGGAAAGACCGACCTTGTGTCCGTGGACGGTGCGGCCCTGGGCCAGCTGTCGGCGGATGTTGATCAGCTGGATCTCGTAGGCGTCGTCGGCGTCGACACCCGGCCAGGTCGCGGTGAGCGGCTCCAGCGGACTGCGGTCCTGCTGAGCGGTCCACAGTGCCGCGGCGGCCTCGGCGCGCTGCTCGGGTTCAAGCATCGGTGTTCTCCGTCCGGTCGGGGGTGGTGCGGAATCGGGCCCGGCCGCCGGTGAGCACCGCACGGCCGTCGTCGGCCGATGCCTCGAAGCGCACTGCCGGGTCACCGGGGTTGTCCGGGCCGGGGGCCTCGGCCCAGCCGGCCAGGCCGAGGCGGTCGCCGGGGAACGCCGGTGCGGCGAACCGGGCCTCCAGCTCCACCAGTTCGGCCGGGTGCACGCCGAGGACCCCGGCCAGGGGCAGCAGGCTCGCGGCGAGCGTGCACAGCCCGTGCAGGAAAGGCCGGTCCATCCCCGCCGCCTTCGCCGCCTCCGGGTCGATGTGCATGGCGTGCCGGTCGCCGAGCAGCCGGTAGAAGGCCGCCTGCCGGGCGTGCGTGGCCACGGTCAGGGCGTGTTCGGCCGGCCGGTCCGGTCGGCGCGGGACGGACGGGCCGCGTTCGCCGCCGAATCCTCCGCAGCCCGGCGCGAAGACCGACCAGGTGGCCGTGAAACGGTCGCAGGACACCTCGACGTCGAAAACGGCGGCGGCACCCTTGTCCCGGACCGCGGAGACCCGTGCCGTGGTGGTCAGCTCACCGCTCGGCTCCAACGGGCCTCGCACGAGCAGGCGTTGGCTTCCGTGAACGGCCGTGGTGACGTCGAAGGCGCCGAGTGCTCCGAGCGCGTCGGGCGCCCACTGGGCCAGGGTCAGTGCGAAGGTGGGCAGTACCCGCAGCCGCTCCTCGTACACGAGGTCGAGCCGGTCGGCCGGGGCGCCGACCGCGAGCGCGTACAGGATCGCGTCCCGCTCGGTCCAGGAGACGGTGCGGGTGCCGAGTTCGCGGCCCTGCCACGGGGACATGGTCATCGGTCGGTTCCCAGGATCAGTCCGCTGGTGGGCACTCCGGTGCCGGCGGTGACCATCACGTGGTCGGCCTTGTCCGGCTGGTTCACCGACGTGCCGCGGACCAGCCGGACCCCCTCGGCGATGCCGTTCATGCCGTGCAGATACGCCTCACCGAGCTGCCCGCCGTGGGTGTTGAAGGGGAGCCGGCCGCCGAGCTCCAGGTGGCCGTCGGCGATGAAGTCCTTCGCCTCACCGGGCCCGCAGAAGCCCAGTTCCTCCAGTTGCGGAAGGACCAGCGGGGTGAAGTGGTCGTAGAGGACGGCCGCGTCGATGTCGTCGGGGCCGAGACCACTCTGCCCGTACAACTGCCGTCCGACCAAACCCATTTCGGGGATCCCGGTGATCGTCGGCCGGTAGTAGCTGGTCATCATGTGCTGGTCGGCGCCGAGTCCCTGGGCCGCCGAGCGGATCACCGCGGGCGGGTGCGGCAGATCGCGGGCGCGTTCGGCGGAGACGATCACCAGGGCCTGGCCGCCGTCGGTCTCCTGGCAGCAGTCCAGCAGCCTCAGCGGCTCGGCGATCCAGCGGGAGTCGCGGTGGTCCTGGAGTGTGATGGGACGGCCGTGGAACCAGGCGGCCGGGTTGTTCGCGGCGTGCTTGCGGTCCACGACGGCGACCCTGCCGAAGTCGTCCGTGGTGGCGCCGTATTCGTGCAGATAGCGTCGGGCGAACATGGCCACCCACTGGGCGGGGGTGCTCAGCCCGAAGGGGGTCATCCAGGCGTACGCCGCCCGGTCGGCGGTGGTGTCCATGGGGCGGGCCGCCTGCCCGAGCCCGTACCGCTCGCCGGAGCGCTCGTTGAACGCCCGGTAGCAGACGACCACGTCGGCGATCCCGGTGGCCACGGCCATGGCCGCCTGCTGCACGGTGGCGCAGCCGGCTCCGCCGCCGTACCCGATACGGGAGAAGAACGTGAGCTCGCCCATTCCGGTGTTGCGGGCCACGTGGATCTCGGCGTTGGTCTCCGCGGCGAAGGTGACCAGCCCGTCGACGTCGGAGGGCTTCAGTCCCGCGTCCGCGAGGGCGGCGAGCACGGCCTCGCAGGCGAGCTGGAGTTCGCTGCGCCCGGAGTTCTTGGAGAATTCGGTGGCGCCGATACCGACCACGGCCGCGGCCCCCGACAGCGGTCGGTTTCGCGTGGTCGCCGTACTCATCGGGCCTCCCCGGGCAGTTGTACCGACACAGTCCCGACGACGTGGGCACCCAGGCCGTTGGTGCCCTTGACGGCGATGTCGACGCGGCGATCGGCGTCGGACTTCGCGGTGACCGTGCCGGTGAGGACCATGGTGTCGCCGGGGTGGTTGGGGGCGCCGAGCCGGATCCGGATGGCCTTGACAACGGATGCGGGTCCGGCCCAGCCGGTGATGTACCGGTCGACGAGGCCGTTGCTGGTCAGGATGTTCATGAAGATGTCCTCGGAGCCGCGTTCCCGGGCCAGTGCGGGGTCGTGGTGCACGTCCTGGTAGTCGCGGCTCGCGAGGGCGGTGGCGACGATCAGGGTGCGGGTGACGGGGATCGGCAGCTCGGGAAGTACGTCGCCGACGGCGACCGAGTCGTAGGTGCGGGACGGCGGGAGGGTGCCCCGGTGCGGGGTCATGAGGCCTCCGCCGCACCGGTCAGAAGGGTTCCGAGGCGTTCGAGGTCGGCGCCCGCGCCGCCCAGGGTGGTGGAGATCTGCTTGCCCCACAGGAAGTGGCGGTGCACCGGGTAGTCGGTGTCGACGCCGATGCCGCCGTGCACATGCTGGACCCGGTGCACGGTGTTCAGGCCTCCTTCGGTCGCCCACCACTTGGCGACCAGCGCGGCCCGGTCGGCTTCCCCCTCGTCGAAGGGCTCCGACAGTGCGTCCACCGCCTGCCACAGCGTGACCCGCATCGCCTCGATGTCGATGTAGCAGTCGGCGAGCTGGTGCTGCACGGCCTGGAAGGTGGCGAGCGGGCGGCCGAACTGCTCGCGCTCGCGCAGGTGCCCCGCCGCGTGGCCCAGCGCCCCGTCGGCCACGCCGGCCTGGACGGCGGCCAGAGCGACGGAGGCGCTCCGCACGAGGTGCGCGGCGGCCCCGTCGCCCGGCGTGCCGACGGGCTCGGCCGGAGCGTCATGCAGGGTGAGGTGGGCACTCATGTCATGGCTCGTCGTCTCGGCGTACTCCCATCCGACGCCCGTGGCGTCCGAGGCGACCAGGAAGAGGCCGGGCCCGGCACCGGTCGCGGCCGTCACCAACACGTGGCGCGCACCGGCGGGCGCGGGCACCACGGCCTTGACCCCACCGATGCGCCATCCCGGTCCGTCGGCGACCGCAGCCGCGCGGGGCGTCAGGGGGTCTGCGGGGCCGAACTCCTCCAGGGCGACGGTCAGCCGGGCCGTGCCGTCCATGAGGTCCGGCAGCAGGTGCGCCCGCTGCACTCCGGTTCCGTACGCGGCGACGGTGAGCGCACCGGTCAGCGCGGGCCACAGCGGCACCGGGGCCACACGCCGTCCCTGTTCCTCCAGGAGGACGCAGAGCCCGGCCATGCCGAGTCCCGCTCCGCCGTCCTGTTCGGGCAGGACGGCCGCGAGCAGCCCGGCCGCGGCGAGGTCGGCCCACAGCTGTTCGTCGACCCGGCTCTCCGAGGTCTCGACCTCACGCAGCCGCTCCGGCGTGACGCGGTCGGTGAGGATCTCGCGCGCCAGGTCACGGACTGCTTCGAGCTCTTCTCCCAGGGAGAAATCCATCAGGGCGCCTCCATCGGGGCGGGCCGGAACACCGGCAGGGTCAGATCGGGGTCGGCGTCGAGCCAGTCGAGGACCACGGGCATGCCGATGGTGACCTCGTCGGGGGCGACGCCTGTCAGGTTGGCGATGAGCCGGGTGCCTTCGGCGAGTGCGACAACGGCGACGAGGTAGGGCGAGCCGAAGGCCGGGTGCCGCGGATGGTGGTTCACGACGAAGCTGTAGACGTGGCCGTGGCCGGCCGCCTCGACGGTGTCCCACTCCAGCGAGCCGCACTCGGGGCAGCACGGGCCCGGGGGGTGACGCAGTACGGAACAGGCGGCGCAGCGCTGGATGAGCAGCCGGTGCTGCCGCGCGCCCTCGAAGAAGAACGCGTTGTCACGATTGACCGCGGGGCGCGGTCGCAGAGCGGGGGCGGGGGCCGGTGCCTCTGCGGGCGCGGGCCGGAACCTCAGTGTCCGCCACCGCTGGGTGGCCACGGTCGCGCCGTGCTGGTCGGTGTAGGTCTTGAGAGTGGTGACGAACCGTCCGGTGCCGAGGCCGGTCCTCTTCTCCGCCGAGACCGACTCGACGCTCTCGCGTACGGCGATGTGGTCGCCCGGTTCCAGTTCCCGCAGGAAGGTGAACTCGGAGTCGGTCGCCACCACGGAGGTGTAGCCACCCTCGTCGAGGAGGGCGACCAGTTCGTCGAAGCCGTCCGCGCCACCGGTCCGCGGGGCGACGGTGGCGGCGTAACCGCGCATCGTCCATGCCTGGACCATCGACGCGGGTGCCACCACTGTGCGCCGGCCGGTGGCCCGGGCCGCCTCGGCGTCGGTGTACACCGGGTTGGTGTCCCCCATCGCCTCGGCCCAGTGCCGGATCATCGGCTGATTGACCGGGTCCTGTGCCGGTGTGGAGGCGCGCAGTTCGCGCCCGGTGAAGGCCCGCAGCCGCTCCTCGTACCCCTCCTGCGGCTGCTCCTCGACGCCCCGCCGGGACGGCTTGCCCTGCCCGGTCATGCGCCACGCCCCTTGCGCGGCAGCCCGAGCCCCTGGGTGGCGACCATGTCGCGCAGGATCTCGTTGACGCCGCCGCCGAAGGTGTTCACGATGCCCTGGCGGGAGAGCTGTTCGACCTGCCCTGCGAGGACGGCACCCGGCGACTCGGGCCGGATACGGCCTGCGGCACCGAGGATCTGGGTCAGCCCGCGCTGGACGTCGATGTGGGTCTCGGTGCCGTACGCCTTGGCGGCGCCCGCGTCGGCGCCGGTCAGCGCGTCGCGGGCGACGGCGGATGTCATCTTCCAGTTCATCAGCCGCATCGCCTCCAGCCGGGCGTACGTACGCGCGAACTCCTGCCGCACCCACGGGATGTCGGCCGTGCCGTTCTCCCTGGCCCAGTC
This sequence comes from Streptomyces sp. Ncost-T10-10d, assembly GCF_900091955.1. Classification (GTDB taxonomy): domain Bacteria; phylum Actinomycetota; class Actinomycetes; order Streptomycetales; family Streptomycetaceae; genus Streptomyces. Next base: position 50,763 of record NZ_FMDF01000049.1, on the reverse strand, counting down.
CAGGACCCGTTCCCACAGCTGGATCATCCGGCCGCCGAGGGCGGCGAGTCCGATGCGTTCGTGGTTCAGCTGGGCGGTGATCAGCCGCCAGCCGCCGTCCACGTCGCCGACCACGTCGGCGGCCGGAACACGCACTCCGCTGTAGTACGTCGCGGTGACGACCATGCCGCCGACGGTGCGGATGGGGCTCCAGGAGAAACCGTCGTCGGCGGTGGGCACGATCAGGATGGAGATGCCCTTGTGCTTGGGGGCATCCGGGTCGGTGCGGGCGGCGAGCCACACGTAGTCGGCGGTGTTGGCGCCGCTGGTGAAGATCTTGCTGCCGTCGACGACGTACGTGTCGCCGTCCCGGACCGCGCGGGTGGTCAGCGAGGCGAGGTCGGTGCCGGCTCCGGGCTCCGTGTAGCCGATCGCGAACACGATGTCGCCGGAGAGAATGCCGGGCAGGAACCGCTTCCTGTGTTCCTCGGAGCCGTACGCCATCAGGGTCGGGCCGACGGTGTTGACCGTGACGAACGGGAACGGCAGGCCGGCCCGTTGGACCTCGTCGAAGAAGACGTACTGGTCCTGGACCGAACGGCCCTGGCCGCCGTACTCGGTGGGCCAGCCGATGCCCAGCCAGCCGTCGGAGCCGAGCCGTTTGACGACCGCGCGGAAGCGGTCACCGCCCACGCCCTCCTCGCCGACGCGACGGCGTTCGTCCTCGGGCATCAGGCCCGAGAAGTACGCCCGCAGTTCCCGCCGCAGCTCCTGGTGCGCGGCGCTCTCGCGCAGTTGCATGTGTGGTTCTCCTCGGTTGTCGCCGCGGTGGTCGTCGCAGGGAAGGGTGCTGATGTCCCCTCAGGGAAGGAAACGTCCGCGCCCGTTGGTCAGGAACTCGCCGCGCAGGGCGGCCTTGTCCTCGTCGGTCATCGGCGTGTACGCGGGCCGGCCCCGGCCGGCCCAGCGGTACACCGGGTCGTCGGTGCGCCAGCCGTCGAGTTGCATCTCCTTCTTGCGCAGCTTGTTGGAGCCGGTGGTCGGCAGCGCGTGCGAGACGCGGACGAAGCGGGGGGCTCCCTTGGTGCCCAGGTCCTCCTGGCGGTCCAGGAAGCCGGGCAGGTCCAGGTCCTCGAAGCGGGTACCGGCGGCGATCTCGACGGCGGCCATGACCTGGTCGCCCGAGCGTGGGTCGGGTACACCGAAGACTCCGGCGGCGACGACCCCGGGGTGCCTGCGCAGGATGCGTTCGGTGAGCAGGGCGGATATGTTCTCGCCGTCGACGCGGATCCAGTCGCCGGAGCGGCCCGCGAAGTAGAAGTAGCCGGCCTCGTCGACGTATCCGAGGTCGCCGGTCCAGTACCAGCCGTGCCGGACGCGTTCGGCGTTCGCCGCCTCGTTGTTGTAGTAGCCCTCGAAGCGGGCGGCGCCCTCGGTGTCGACGATCTCCCCGATGGCCTCCTCCGGGTTGCGCACCCGGCCGTAGGAGTCGAGTACGGCGGGCGGGCAGGTGGTCCGATTCGTGGGATGCACGATGCGGACGCCGTCGCGGGCCGGCATGCCGAGCGCGCCCGTGGGCGCGTCGGGGACCCGCTTGAGCATGCCGGCTCCCTCGCTGGAGCCGTATCCCTCGATGAGACGGCAGCCGAAGCGCTCCCGGAACCGGGTCACGTCCTCGGGCGAGGCCTCGGTGCCGAAGGCGTGGGTGAGCCGGTTGTCGGCGTCCTGAGCGGTCTCCGGGCGGGCCAGGACGTAGCCGATCGCCTTGCCGACGTAGGTGAAGAAGGTGGCCCCGAAGTACCGCACGTCCGGGAGGAATCCGGAGGCGGAGAACGAGGGGGTGAGGGCGATGGTGGCGCCCGCGCTGAGGGCGGGGGCCCACAGCGCCATCAGGGCGTTTCCGTGGAACAGCGGCATCGGGCAGTAGCAGGTGTCCTTGCGGGTGATGTCGTACTTGGCGCTGTTGGAGACGCCGAGCGCGGCGAGCCGGCCCTGCGAGCAGATCGCCGCCTTCGACGTGCCGGTGGTGCCGGAGGTCAGGAGCAGCAGCATCCGGGTGGCGGCGGTGACGTCGGGGGCGCGCACGGGAAGGCGGTCGTGTGCGGCGATGCCGGACACGTACTCCGGAGTGCCGACGACGAGGAAGCGGTCGCGGTCCACCCCCACGTCCAGACCTTCCAGCAGGGTGAGTCCCGCCCGGTCGGTGATGATCAACTGGCAGTCCGTGTGCCGTACTTCGCGCTCCAGTTCGGCGCCGCCGCGGGTCGGGTTGATACCGACGACGGCCGCGCCGGCGAGGGCGGCGGCCCCCAGCCAGAAGACGTATTCGGGTTCGTTCTCCAGGAGTACGCCGATGTGGAACGGCCCGTCGGTACGCAGTTTCCCGGCCCAGGCGGCGCGGGCCGCGCTCTCCTCGACCACTTCTCCCCAGGTCCAGGACCTGTCACGGGTCAGCAGGCCCGGGTGGTCGTCCTCGGTCCGGGCGAGCAGCAGGTCGGCAATCGTCTCGTGTGGCAACGTCGGTCCCTCTCACCCGGTGGCCGGGTCTGCCGGTGTCGGTACGGGGGCGGATCGCGCGGCGCTCCCGTGGTGATCGCGGCGCGGTTCATGGTGGTGGCCGCCGCGGTGCGGTTCATGGCGGACGTGACGCCCGCGGGGTCGCGGAGGCGGCGGCGCGGCCGGATCCGGTCCGGGCCGCGCCGGTGGCGACGCTAGCCGCGGGCGGGACGGCTCGGTCCGGACGGTCCCGCTGGCCGGGAGGGCTGCCGGGCGGGGGCTGTCCCGCCCGGTCAGCCGAAGTTGGCCTGGCCGCCGTCGAGGGGCACCGTGGCGCCCGTCAGGTAACGGGCGTCCGGGCCGCACAGCATCGCCACGGCGCGGCCGATGTCCTGCTCGCAGTCGCCGACGTACCCGAGGGGGATGGACGCGCAGAAGTCGGCGGCCTCCTCCGGATGGGCGGCCTGCCAGCCCGCGTAGGCGGGTGACACTGCGTGCGGGGCGATCGCGTTGACCCGGATGCCGTCGCGGCCCCATTCGTCGGCCGCGGCCCTGGTCAGCGAGCGCAGGGCGGACTTCGCCGCCGCGTAAGCCCCGTATGTGCTCAGGTCCCAGCGGACCATGGCGGACGTGACGAGGTTGATGACGCAACCGCCGCCGTTGCACTTCAGGTGCGGATGCGCGGCCTTCATGAAGGCGAACGCCGCGAACGGGCCGCTGTCGAAGCCCCTTTGGAACTGCTCGTCGCTCAGCGAGAGAAGCGGCCCGTAGCATCCGGTGTAGGCGTTGTTGACCAGGATGTCGATGCCACCGAAGCGCTCGGCGACATCCTCCACGACGGAGGGGATCCGGTCCGTGTCGAGTACGTCGAGAACGAACGGCTCGGCCTTCACCACCCCCCGCTCGCGCAGCAGCTCGCAGGTCGCTTCCAGCTTCGCCGCGGTCCGCCCGAGTGCGGCCACCGAGGCTCCTTCGGAGGCGAGGGCCAGAGCGATGCCCTGGCCGATGCCCTGTCCGGCACCGCTGATCACCGCGACCTTGCCGTCGAGGGTTCCCATCGTTTCGGCCTCCCTCAACTCGGCCTGGGTAGCTGTTTGTCGATGAACAGACCCGCTGCGGTGACGCAGGCGTGGCCGCCGGCCCGGATCTCGCCGACCGTACGGATCCGCGAACCATCCACGGAGATCTGGCGGCCGGTGACCGTCAGCGGCTCGAACAGCGGGGTGGGCCGCAGATAGCGCAGGGTCAGTTCCGCCGTCATGCCCGAGGGGCCGCCCCAGTGGTTGGCCACACCCAGCGTGTGGTCGAGGAGCAGCGCCGAGATCCCGCCGTGCACATGACCGGGCGGACCCTGGTAGGGCAGGTCGAGCGTGACGACTCCTTCGACGGAGCCGTCCTCCTTGCCGTGCAGGTGCAGCGGCGGTGCGAGGGCGTTCTCCGGGCCGGTGACGGGGTCGTGCCGGGTGATGCCCTCGCCGCGCCACATCTCGGCGAGGCGTGTCTCCATGGAGGACGCCTTCTCGGTGAGTCCGTCGGCGACGGCGTCGAGCCGGGCGGCGATCTCGTTCATATCGGCGCCGGTGCCGTCGCCGGCGCGCAGCAGGGCGGTGACCACCCGGCGGGCCGCGGCAACTGCCGCGTCGACACCGTCCTTGTGCGGTTCGGCGACCAGGCGGGGGCCGGTGACCGCTGCGGTGCTCTCGTCGCAGGGGATGCTCACGCCGTCACCGTCGCCGTCGCGTGGGTGAGTACGGGCGCGCCCTCGCGCTCGGGGCAGGCCGCGTGCAGCACGAGTTGCTCCGTGCCGTCGGCGGCCGGTCCCGCGCGCCATACGGAGGTGGCGAGGGACTCGCCGGGGACGAGGAGTCCGGCGAAGCGCACGGTGAGGCTCGTGAGCCGGGTGACGTCGCCGTCGAGGACGCCGTCGACGAGGGCCTTGCAGACGAGGCCGTACGAGGCGAGCCCGTGCAGGATCGGCCGGTCGAAGCCGGCCGCCCGCGCGAAGGCCGGGTCGGCGTGGAGCGGGTTGAGGTCACCGTTGAGCCGGTACCACAGGGCCTGCTGGGGGGTGGTGGCGGAGGTGAGCACGGTGTCGGCGGGACGGTCCGGAGCGGTCCAGTCCTCCGACGGGCCCGGCTCGCCGCCGAAGCCGCCCTCGCCGCGCGCCCAGATGCGGGTGGTGGACGTCCACAGCTGCTCGCCGTCGGGCCCCGTGGCCGTGGACTCCAGGACGATGAGTGCGGCTTTGCCCTTGTCCCACAGCTCGGCGACACGCGAGCTGAGCGTGGCGGTGCCCGATGCCGGCAGGGGGCGGTGGACCTGCAGGCCCTGGCCGGCGTGGAGCACGGCCCGCAGGTCGATGTCGATGCCGGGCAGGTGGAAGCCCGGTGGGCCGGACTCGCCGGCGGAGATGCCGTCGCCGGCGACCATGGCGAAGGTCGGCAGCACGCCGAGGCCGTTCTCGTAGGTCAGGTGCAGCTCGGGACCGGTGGTCGCGTCGGCACCGGCGCCCAGGCTCAGGTGGTAGAGCAGCACGTCGCGGGTGGTCCAGTGGATCTCGCGGACGGACGGGTCCGCGGTCAGGGCCTTGTCGCGGTCGATGGGCATGGTCAGCCTTTCTCGGTGGGCTCGGGGTCGCGGGGCAGGCCGAGCATGCGCTCGCCGATGATGTTGAGCTGGACCTCCGTCGTGCCGCCCGCGATGGAGAGGCAGCGGGCGTTGAGGAACTGCCAGGTGGCGTCCAGGCGTTCGCCCTCGCCGGTGAGTGCGGCGGCGCCCTGCCAGTCCATGCAGGTCTCCCAGACCCGCTGCTGGTGTTCGACGCCGAGCAGTTTGGAGACGGAAGCCTCGGCGCCGGGCTGCTGACCGGAGACGGTGCGCAGGGTGGTGCGCAGGGCGAGGACGGCGCCGGTCTGGGCGTCGCAGAGGTGGGCGCCGAGCGTGGTGAGCTGTTCGTCGTCGAGGCCGTCCGACACGGCGGCGATCTCCAGCAGGGCTTCGGCACCGGAGCCGACCGAGTCGTGGGAGAGGGCGACGCGTTCGTTGGCGAGGGTGGTCCGGGCGAGTTTCCAGCCGGCGCCCGGGGAGCCGACGAGCAGGTCGTCGGGGACGAACACCTCGTCGAGGAAGACCTCGTTGAACTCGGCGTCCCCGGTGATCTGCCGCAGCGGACGGATGTCGAGTCCGGGGCTCGTCATGTCGAGGAGGAAGTAGGAGATGCCCTTGTGCTTGGGCACGTCCGCGTCGGTCCGGGCGAGCAGGACGCCCCAGTGGGCGTCGCGGGCCATGGACGTCCACACCTTCTGCCCGGTGATCCGCCAGCCGCCGTCCACCTTCTCGGCGCGGGTGGTGAGCCCGGCGAGGTCGGATCCCGCGCCCGGTTCGCTGAACAGCTGGCACCAGATGATGTCGCCGCGCAGGCTCGGGGCGAGGAAGCGTTCCTGCTGGGTCGGGTCGCCGTGGGCGATGAGTGTGGGCACCACCCAGCCGCCGATGATCATGTCGACAGGGGTGAGGTCCGCGGCCCGCAGCTCCTCGGCGATGACGAGCTGGTCCACCGGGCCGGCGCCCTTGCCCCAGGGGGCCGGCAGGTGCGGTGCGGTGTAGCCGTGGTCGGCGAGGTGGGTGAGCCGTTCCTTGCCGTCCAGGGCGGCGGCCGCACGCAGTTCGGCGCGGATGTCCTCGCGTACGGTCTCGGCCTCCGGCGGCAGCTCCACGCCCAGGGTGCGGCGGGTGCCGTCCAGGGCGAGGCGGGCGACACGGCGGCGCCAGACGGCGGCCGGGCCGAGGGCGATCCGGAGCGTCTGGGCGCGGCGCAGCGCGAGGTGCGCGTCGTGCTCCCAGGTGAAGCCGATGCCGCCGAGTACCTGGATGCAGTCCTTGGCGACGGCGAACGCGGCGTCGACGCCGACCGCTGCGGCGACCGCGGCGGCCAGCGTCGCCTCCTCCGGGTTCCCGGCGCCGTGTGCGCGGGCGGCGTCCCAGGCGCAGGCGCGGGCCTGTTCGGCCTGGGCGAGCATGCGGGCGCAGCGGTGCTTGACGCCCTGGAACTGGCCGATGCGGCGGCCGAACTGCTCGCGCACCCGGGCGTATTGCGCGGCGGTGGTCACACAGCGGTCGGCGAGCCCGGCGGCTTCGGCGGCGAACAGCGTCGCGGCGAGATCCCCGGGCGTCCGCGGGTCGAGGTCCAGCAGATCGGCGGCGGGAACCGGCACCGACCGCACGGTCACCCGGGACGAGCGCCGGGTCAGGTCGTGGCTGCGGACGTCGGTGGTGTCCACGGCGGCGCGGGGCAGCACCAGCCAGGTGGTCCGGCCGTTGTCGGACGCGGGCAGCACGAACACGTCGGCGAGGTGTCCTCCGATCACGAGTTCCGAGGTGCCGGTGACCGTGACGCCGCCGTCGGCGGCACGGGCCAGGGCGAGGGTGCCGGGGGCGAGCCCCACCGCACCGAGGGTGGTGCCGACGGCGAGCGGGGCGAGGTAGGTCCGGTGTCCGGCGGCGTGCAGGACGGCCGAGGCGAGGGTCGTCGGCAGGAAGGGGCCCGGTGCTGTGGCTCGGCCCAGTTCCTCGGTGACGACGGCGAGTTCGACGAGTCCGTACCCGGCGCCGCCGTCCTCCTCCGGCAGGTGCAGTCCGAGGACGCCCTGTTCGGCGAGGCCGCTCCAGTGGGCGGGGAGGGTCTCCCTCTCGGCGTCGGCCGCCGCGCGGAGGGTGTCCTCGGTGATGTGCCGGTTGACGAAGGCGCGTACGGCGTCGCGCAGGTCCAGGTGTTCCTGGGTGAGTCCGATGGTCATGGCTCGCCCCTCAGATGCGTTCGATGACGGTGGCGGTCGCGTGCGCCCCGCCGGCGCACATGGTGATCAGCGCGGTGGACCTGCCCGTGCGCTCCAACTCGTACAGGGCCTGGGTGATGAGCCGGGCACCGGTGGAGCCGACGGCGTGACCGAGCGCGATGGCGCCGCCGTTGACGTTGACCTTGTCCATGTCGGCCTTGTGGACCTGCGCCCAGGACAGGACGACGGAGGCGAAGGCCTCGTTGATCTCGACGAGGTCGATGTCGGCGAGGGTCATCCCGGCGGTGCGCAGAACCCGTTCGGTGGCGGCGACGGGTCCGTCGAGGTGGTAGTACGGGTCGGAGCCGACCATGGCGGAGGCCACGATCCGGGCGCGGGGGCGCAGCCCTTCGCGGGCGGCGCGCTCCCGGCTCATGAGCAGGACGGCGGCGGCGCCGTCGCTGATCTGGGAGGAGTTGCCGGCGGTGTGAATGCCTTCGGGAAGTACGGGCCGCAGGGCGGCCAGTGCCTCGGGGGTGGTGTCGCGCAGCCCCTGGTCGCGGCTGACGAGGGCGGTCTCACCGGTGGGCCCCTCGGGGCCGAGAACGGGGGCCCGGACGTCGATGATCTGCCCGTCGAACCGGCCCTCGGCCCAGGCGCGGGCGGCCTTCTGCTGGGAGACGAGGCCGAGGGCGTCCGCATCGGCCCTGGTGATGCCCCGGTTGCGGGCGATGCGTTCGGCGGCGGTGAACTGGTCGGGCATGTCCAGTTCCCAGCTGTCCGGCGCCGGGGAGCCGTTGTCGGGGGTGAGCGCGGCTCCGAGGAAGACGCGGCTCATGGACTCGACGCCGCAGCCGATGCCGGCCTCGATGGCGCCGGAGGCGATCAGCCCCGCGACCAGGTGCACGGCCTGCTGGGACGATCCGCAGGCGCAGTCGATGGTGGTGCACGCGGTGGTGCAGGGCAGTCCCGCGTGCAACCAGGCGTTGCGGGTGACGTTGTTGGACTGCTCACCGGCCTGGGTGACACAGCCCCCGATGACCTGCTCCACGCTGTCGGGGGCCATGCCGGCCCGGGCCAGCAGGCCCTTCTGGGCGAGCCCGAGGAGTTCTGCCGGGTGGAGCCCCGACAGGACGCCACGGCGCCGGCCGACCGGTGTGCGCGCGGCTTCGACGATGACGGCCTCGGTCATGGCTCTCCATAAGGGTGTGAGGGGCCCGTTGGGCCGGGACACTGATGAATCGAAAATTAGAATTCATTCTCGAAACAAGCAAGAGTCAGTCCCGCTCAGTGGCCCGGCGATTCCATGGGCCGGTCGCTGCGTCAGATGTGGGATCCGCCGTCGACCCGGAGCTCCGCCCCGGTGAGGTGGCCCGCGTCCCGGGACGCCGCGAAGGCGATCACCCCGGCTATCTGCTCGGGCTGCGCGGCGCCGAACGGTGCGCGGATCCGCGCGTAGTACGAGGCGTCGAGATCCGGCGGCAGCACGTGCGGCCCCACCAGCGGGGTGGCGACGGAGCCGGGCGACACGGGCACGACCCGGATGCCGCGGTGCGCGACCTCGGCGGCCAGGGACAGCGAGAAGCCGAGGACCGCCCCCTTGGAGGCGGCGTACGCGGTCATGTACGGGTTCCCGTGGGCTGCGGCCGACGACGCGACGTTGACGATGACGCCCGAGCCGTCCGGCAGATGGGGCAGCGCCTCCCGGCAGAACAGTGCCGTGCCCACCGTGTTGACCGCGAAGAGCCGCTCCATGTCGGCCGCGGTCGGAGTCGTCCGGTGGATTCCCGCCACATTGACCAGGACGTCGAGGCCGCCGAGGCTCTCGGCCGCGGCCCGGACGCTCGCCACCACCGCGTCCTCGTCGGCGACATCGGCGACCCGGGTCACGATCCGCCCCGGCCCGTCAGCCGCCGCGGCGGTGTCCGCCAGGCCCCCGTGCGCGAGATCCACGGCGAACACGGCCGCCCCCTCGGACACGAGGCGCAGCGCTGTCGCCCGCCCGATCCCCGATCCTGCCCCGGTGAGCAGGACCTTCACGCCGTCGAATCGGTTCATCACGGGCTCCTTCGCAGTGGCTGCCGGTGGACAGGGCGGGGCACGGTACTCGCGGCCGACGGCATCGCGAAGCCCCGGTCCCACCGACCGGGACGGGCCCTCGACCGGCCCCGGAGGACCGGTTCCGGTCAGTGGGACTCCCCCGGCCCGGCACCGGCGCGCGGGCCTACCGTCCGGGAACCTGGAAACCATGCGTCCTTAAGGGGATGAGAGAACGTGAGCGCAGTCGAGTCAGCACCCGACGAGGTCAGGGCCATCGAAGCCGCAGCGGCACCCACGCGTTTCGCGCGCGGCTGGCACTGCCTGGGGCTCGCGGATAAGTACAGGGACGGGAAGCCGCACTCGGTCCGGGCGTTCGGCCAGAAGCTCGTGGTGTTCCAGGCGGGCGACGGCACCCTCAGCGTCCTGGACGCCTACTGCCGCCACATGGGCGGTGACCTCTCGCAAGGAACCGTCAAGGGCAATGAGGTCGCCTGCCCGTTCCACGACTGGCGCTGGGGCGGTGACGGCCGCTGCAAGCAGATCCCGTACTCCAAGCGGGTGCCGCTGCGGGCCCGCACGGCATCCTGGACGACGCTGGACCAGGACGGCCTGCTCTTCGTCTGGAACGACCCGGAGGGCAATCCTCCGCCCGCCGACGTGGCCATCCCCAGGATCGAGGGCGCGACGAGCGACGAGTGGACCGACTGGCTCTGGTACGAGACCACCATCGACGCCAACTGCCGCGAAGTCGTGGACAACGTCGTGGACATGGCCCACTTCTTCTACGTCCACTACTCCTTCCCGACGTTCTTCAAGAACGTCTTCGAGGGCCACACCGCCACCCAGCACATGCGCGCGACCGGCCGTCCCGATGCCCGCCCCCAGGAACAGGGCGACAAGCCGAAGACCACCGGCAGCAACTCGCTGGCCTCCTACCACGGCCCGTCCTTCATGATCGACGACCTCACCTACCACTTCGACACCGGTGACCAGCATGCGGTCCTGATCAACTGTCACTATCCGGTCGATGCCGACAGGTTCGTGCTCCAGTACGGCATCATCGTCAAGCGGTCACCGTCGATGTCGGGCAGCGAGGCCGACGAACTCGCGGCGGGAATGGCCCAGTTCATCAAGCTCGGCTTCGAGCAGGACATCCGGATCTGGCAGAACAAGGCCCGCATCGACAACCCCCTGCTCTGCGAAGAGGACGGGCCGGTCTACCAACTGCGGCGCTGGTACGAGCAGTTCTACGTGGACGTGGCCGATGTGAAGCCGGAGATGACGGACCGCTTCGAGTTCGAGCTGGACACCACACGCCCCGTCGAGGCATGGCAGAAGGAGGTCGAGGCGAACCTCGCCCGCAGGGCCGCCGTCGCCGAGGGCCGGCCGGCCTGATGCGGGTCGACAACCGGCTCGCCGACGGAGCGCCGATGCGGCCGCTGGCGTGCGAACGCTGCACCGCGCAGGTGCTGGTACGCAAGAGCAGCTGGCAGCAGACGAGTGTGCAGTGGAACGGCAGGGCGGTGGCTCTCTGCGCCGAGCGCGAGGGAGCCGGTGCGGCCTTCGAGGGCTGCGGATCCCTGCGTGACACGATCCGCGAGGCCGCGCTGCGGGGCACGATCGCACTCGTGGACGGCGGCGGCGCCTGACCTCGGCACGCAGCAACGCACAGCAGAGGCCGGGTACGCGCCGACAGCACGTACCCGGCCTCTGCTGTGCGGTTCAGGCGCCGCCTGCCGCGACGACACCCGCGCGGCGGCCGAAGAACGTCCCGTCCCCGAGGGACGTGCCGCTGACATACCCCTCGCCGTGGATGCCGGACGAGGCCCGCCCCGCGGCGAACAGTCCGGGGACGGGACGGCCGGACACGTCGAGCACCGCACCGTCCACGGTGGTGTGCAGCCCGCCCAGAGTGAACCCGGCGGCCCCCGTTCCGGCTCCCGCACCGGGACGGCCGCCCCGGTGGAAGCCGGCCCGCGGATCGACCGCCGCGAACGGCCCCGTCAACGGCCTGAGCCAGCGCGGGTCCTTGTGGAAGTACGGGTCCTGGCCCCTCGCCGCATGCGTGTTGTAGGTGCCGACCGTGGACTCCAGGGCGCCCTGCGGCATCCCGAGTTCGGTCTCCAGCTCCGCCAGGGTATCCGTGACGAACCGGGGAACCACGCCCCAGCGTTCCCGCTCGGGGATCGACTCGTATCCCTCTTCGTCGATGATCACCCAGTAGGGGGCGGGCTGGGTCAGCACGGCGGCCACGCTGAACAGTCCGGGATAGACGTCCTCGTTGATGAAGCGCATGCCGTGGGCGTTGACCAGCATGCCCCGGGTGACCATCGCGGGCAGCGCGGTCAGCGCCAGTTCGACCACACCCATCCGCCGGGTGGCGGCACCGACTGCGGCCGCCATGCGAATGCCGCTGCCGTCGTCCAGTCCGTCGCTGACCTTGTCGTGGCCGAGGAGGTGCGGGGCGTGATCGGCGAGCATTTCCTCGTTGTCGACGAACCCGCCGGTGGTCAGCACGACCCCCTTGCGGGCCCGGTAGACGAGGTCCTGGCCGTGACGGCGGGCGCCGACCCCGACGACCTGTCCGCCGTCGTCCACGACGAGTGCCGTGGCCCGGGTGTCGACGTGCACGACGGCTCCGGCGCCCTCCGCGGCGGCGATCAGCTTCTCCATCACCAGCCAGCCGCCGAACGAGTCGGTCGCGCAGCGGTGGCCGCGCGGCGCGGGGCGGGCGATCTCGTTGTACGGCCAGGCGTTCTCGCCCAGCCACATCAGGCCGTCCTTGGTGGTCGGCATCCAGGTCGGTGCGTCCCACAGGGTCGGCTCGAAGGTCAGCCCGCGGTCCACGAGCCACTGGAAGTGCTCGGTGCTGCCGTCGCAGTACAGGCGCAGCTTCTCCTGGTCGGCGTGCGGCCCGAGCGCGGCGTCGAGATAGGCGAACATGTCGTCCGCGCTGTCCTCGAAGCCGCAGGCGCGCCGCACCGGGGTTCCGCCGCCGAGATACAGTTCGCCGCCGGACAGGGCGGAGGACCCGCCGGGGCCGCCGGCCCGCTCCAGGACGAGGACGTCGGCGCCCGCCGCGGCAGCCTCGTACGCGGCGGCTGCTCCGGCGCATCCGAAGCCGACGACCAGCACATCGGTTTCCCCGTCGTAGTGGTCGACGGTCCCGGCGGGGACCGGTGTCACCGGCCGGGCCGCTCTCATGTGGCCGTCCCGGGCGGAGTGAAGGCGGCGAGGGGTTCGGAGCCGGACCAGTCGTGACCCCAGTAGCTGTCGGCGGTGATCTCCTCGGCGGTGTAGTGCGCTTCGTCGACGCGCATTCCGTCGTAGCCGTACTCGATGTCCCAGCCGCCGGGTGCGCGCACGTAGAACGACACCATCTTGTCGTTGGTGTGCCGCCCCAGGGTGGAGGAGAGCGAGAAGCCCTGCTCGGCCACGTTGTCGAGGGCGCGGCCGACCGCGTCCAGGCTGTCCACCTCGACCATCAGGTGCACGAGGCCGGGCGCCTCGCCGTGCGGGGCGGGGCACACGGCGAGGCTGTGGTGGCGTTCGTTGATGCCCATGAAGCGCACCCTGCGGGGCGACCCGCCGCCGAGCCGCATCGAGCCGCGCGGCAGGAAGCCGAGCACCTCGGTGTAGAAGGCGATCGTCTCGTCGGGGCTGGTGGTGGGCAGGACGATGTGTCCCATCCCCTGGCCGCCGGTGACAAACCGCTGGCCGAGCTTGGTCAGTACGGGACTGTGGTCGAGGATCGGGGCGAAGAACACCTCGACGGACACTCCGGCCGGATCCTCGAAGGTGATGCCCTGCTCGACGCCCCGGTCGTCGGCCTCCTGCCGACCGAGCGGTTTCACCGCCGTACCGGATGCCTCCACGGCGCGGCAGACGGCGGCGAGTGCGAACTGGTCCCGCACCTCCCAGCCGATCGACAGCACCCGGTCGTTGTCTCCGGGCAGGACGACGAGCCGGGCGCGGCGCTCGTCCATACGCAGGTACAGGCCGTCCGGGTCCGGCCCGGAGCCCTCGGCGAAACCGAGTGCGTCCACGGTGAGTTCGCGCCAGCGGGCGACGTCACGGGTCTGGACCCGGAGATATCCGAGTCCGCGGATCTGCGTCATGGGAATTCCTTTCTGTACCAACCTGCTCCGGACGAAAGCCTCAGATCATCGAGCGCATCGGGCCCTGCGGCGGCTCGACACCGATCTCGGTGAGGGCCGAGGCGTGGAAGACGGATCCCGGCACATGAATGGCGTGCGTGAGGCCCACGTGCGCGTCGCGCCAGAAGCGCTGGATCGGGTTGTCCAGCCGCATCGCGTTGCCACCGGAGCGGGCGACGACCTCGTCGACCGCGCGGACGGCCCGCCAGGCGGCGGCGGCCTGGGTACGCCGGCCGACGGCCCGCCGCTCGAAGCTGATCTCCTCGCCGGCGGCGACCGCGTCGTACATCTGGCAGATGTTGTCCAACAGCGCCGCGCGGGAGGCCGCGATCTCGGCCGCCGCGTCGCTGATGGCGTACAGCACGTACGGGTCGTCCTTCACGGCCTGGCCGGTGATCTGCACCCGGGTGCGCTGGTAGTCGAGGTGGTGGGCGAGTGCGCCCTCGCAGATGCCGATGACGGCGGCGGTGATGCCGAGCGGGAAGGCGGCCGAGAACGGCAGCCGGTAGGCGGGGTTGGCCGGCCCGGACTCCGCGGCCAGGGAACCGTCCACCACCTTGTTGTACTCGATGACGCGGTAGTCCGGCACGAAGGCGTCCTTGACGATGACGTCCTTGCTGCCGGTGCCGCGCAGCCCGACCACGTCCCACGAGTCGTCGACGATCTCGTAGTCGGCGCGCGGCAGGATGACGTGAACGGACTGCGGCGGATTGAGCCGGTTGCCGTCGGCGTCGGCGAGGAAGCCGCCGAGGAAGATCCAGCGGCAGTGGTCGGTGCCGGAGGAGAACTGCCAGCGGCCGTTGAAGACGTAGCCGCCGTCGACGGGTCTCAGCAGGCCCATCGGTGCGTACGGGGAGGCGATCCAGGTGTCGGGGTCCTCGCCCCAGATCTCCTCCTGGACCCGTGGGTCGGCCATCGCCATCTCCCACGGGTGGACGCCGACGACGCCGGTGACCCAGCCGCTGGCCCCGTCCAGGGCCGCGATCCTCATCACGGTCTCGGCGAACTCGCGCGGATGCAGTTCGAGGCCGCCGTACGTCTTCGGCTGGAGCATGCGCATCGCCCCGACGTCCCGCAGGATCTGCGCAGCCCGGTCGTCGAGCCGGCCGAGCGCCTCGTTGGCGGGGCCGAGCGCACGGATCTCGTCGGCGCGTGCCTCGACAGCTTCGAGCACGGGATTGGACATGGCTGTTCTCACTTCCCCGAGGAGTGCTGGGCGTTCTCGGAACGGTTCTTCGCCGCAAGGGCGACCGCGATCTCGATGAGCTGGTCCTCCTGGCCGCCGACGAGCTTGCGGCGGCCGGCCTCCATGAGGATCTCGGCCCCGGAGACCTGGTAGGCGGCGGCCTGACGGGCGGCGTGCTTCAGGAAGCTGGAGTAGACACCGGCGTAGCCCATCGTCAGCGACAGCCGGTCGAGCAGGCACTCGCCGTCCATGACGGGCCGCACGACGTCCTCGGCCGCGTCGATGATCTTCAGTACGTCGATGCCGGTACGGATGCCCAGCTTCTCGGCGACGGCGGCGAACCCCTCGACGGGCGTGTTGCCGGCGCCCGCGCCGAAGCGGCGGGTGGATCCGTCTATCTGTGTGGCTCCGGCGCGTACCGCGAGGACCGAGTTGGCGACGCCGAGGCCGAGGTTCTCGTGGCCGTGGAAACCGACCTGGGCGTCTTCGCCGAGCTCGGCGACCAGGGCGGCGATCCGGTCGCTGGTCTGCTCCATGACGAGGGCGCCGGCGGAGTCGACGACGTACACGCACTGGCAGCCGGCGTCGGCCATGATGCGGGCCTGCCGGGCCAGCACCTCGGGCGGCTGACTGTGCGACATCATGAGGAACCCGACGGTCTCCAGGCCGAGTTCGCGGGCCAGTCCGAAGTGCTGGACGGAGATGTCCGCCTCGGTGCAGTGGGTGGCGATCCGGCAGATCGCGGCGCCGTTGCCGGCCGCCTCACGGATGTCGTCCTGGAGGCCGAGGCCGGGCAGCATCAAGAAGGCGATCTTCGCCCGGCGGGCGGTCTTCACCGCGGCCTTGATGAGCTCCTGCTCGGGGGTGTGGCTGAAGCCGTAGTTGAAGGACGATCCGCCGAGTCCGTCGCCGTGCGTGACCTCGATGACGGGCACGCCCGCGTCGTCGAGGGCGGCGACGACGGAGGTGACGTGCGCGACGGTGAACTGGTGCTGCTTGGCATGCGATCCGTCTCTGAGGGACGAATCGGTGACCCGGATGTCCAGCTCTGAGCTGTAGGGCATGGCTCGTGTACTCCTCGGTGAGCGGCGGTCAGGCGCCGGCGCGGCGGGCGGTGATCCGCTGGGCGAAGCCCTCGCCGACCCTGGTGGCGGCGGCGGTCATGATGTCGAGGTTTCCGGAATACGGCGGCAGGAAGTCGCCGGCGCCCTCCACCTCGATGAAGACCGCGACGCGGGCGAGCCCGCCGCTGACCGCGGTCGGCCGGTCGAACTGCGGCTCGGTGCGCAGCCGGTAGCCGGGTACGTACGTGGCGACCCGGGCGACGGTCTCGTGGATGGACGCGGTGACGGCGTCCCGGTCGGCGTCGGCAGGGATCGCGCAGAAGACGGTGTCCTGCATCAGCATCGGCGGCTCGGCCGGGTTGAGGATGATGATGGCCTTGCCCTTGGCGGCGCCTCCGATCGTCTCGATGCCCCGGCTGGTGGTGAGCGTGAACTCGTCGATGTTGGCCCGGGTGCCGGGCCCTGCGGACGGCGAGGCGACGCTGGCGACGATCTCCGCGTACGCCACCTCGGTGACCCGGGAGACGGCGTGCACCATGGGGATGGTGGCCTGGCCGCCGCAGGTGATCAGGGAGACGTTCGGTGCGTCGAGGTGGTCGCCCAGGTTGACGGCGGGCACGACCGCAGGGCCGATCGCGGCGGGGGTCAGGTCGATGGCCTGGATGCCGAGTTCGGCGTACTTGGGGGCGTTGGCCCGATGGACGTACGCGGACGTGGCCTCGAAGACCAGGTCCGGCCGCTCCTGGCCGGCCAGCAGGGCGTCGACACCGTCGGCGCTCGTGTGCAGGCCGTGGTCCGCGGCGCGCTTGAGGCCGGGGCTCTGCTCGTCGATGCCGATCATCCAGCGCGGCTCGATGTCCGCTGAGCGCAGGAGCTTGTACATCAGGTCGGTGCCGATATTGCCGGATCCGACGATCGCGGCGGTCGCCTTGGTCACGGTTCGAACCTCATCCGGGTCGAGTGGGAACGGAGAACAGGTGCGGGAGGGGCGGGTCAGCCGTCGTAGGTGGCCTTCAGCCGGTCGCTGAGCGGGCGTGCCTGGCAGGCGAGGATCAGACCGTCGGCGAGGTCGGTCGCGTCGAGGACCTCGTTGTGTTCCATGGCCACCTCGCCCTCGGTGAGGACGCAGGCGCAGGCGCTGCAGCTGCCCTCCCGGCAGGAGTACGGCGCGTCCAGTCCGGCGGCGAGCAGCACGTCGAGCAGGGGCGTGTCCCGCGGCCAGTCGATGGTGTGGCGCACCCCGTCCAGCTCCACCTCGGCCGTGCTGACAGGCCCTGCGCGGTCCGGCTCCGGGGCGGGCTCGCGTTCCGCGAACGGGTCGCCGGTCAGTGAGGTGAAGCGCTCCACCGTGATCCGGTCCGGCGGTACGCCGTGCCTGGCGAGCGCTCCGGTCGTCAGGTCCATGAAGGGACCTGGGCCGCAGACGAACGCCGGGCGACCCGCATAGGCGGCGGTGAGGGTGCGCAGGCCGGATGCGGTGGGCCGGCCCTGGACGGACTCCAGCCAGTGCAGGACCGTGAGCCGTTCTCCGTATTCCTGTGCCAGGGCGATCAGTTCGTCGCGGAAGATGACGGACTGCTCGTCACGATTGGCGTAGAGGAGGGTCACCGCGCCGGTCCCCGCGTGCAGGGCGGAGACAAGGATCGACATCACCGGGGTGATGCCGCTGCCCGCGGCGCACAGCAGGAAGTCGCCGTCGAGCGAGTCCGGGGTGAAGGTGCCCGCGGGCCGCAGCACCTCCAGGGTGTCGCCCTCGGTGATGTGGTCGCAGATCCAGTGGGAGGCGTACCCCCCGGCCGTGCGCTTGACGGTCACCTTCAGGTGCTCGTCGCGCGCCGGGGAGCTGCACAGCGAATAACAGCGGGCCGCCCCGCCGGGGCGCTCGGAGGGCACCCGGACGGTGAGGAACTGGCCGGGTCGGTAGGTGAACCGGGCCCGGTCCCCGTCCGCCGGCTCCAGGACGAGCGAGTGCGCGTCGGCGGTCTCCCGGATCACCTCGACGACGCGTACGGTCAGCGGCGCCGGGCTCATGGTGCGCCTCCGGCGGCCCCGCTCCCGGCGCGGGTGGCCGCGGCCGCGTGCCGGGCCGCGACATAGCCGAACACGATGGACGGGCCGATGGTGGCCCCCGGTCCCGCGTACTCGTTGCCCATCACGGCCGCGGAGGTGTTGCCGGTGGCGTACAGTCCCGCGATGACCGAGCCGTCCTCGCGCAGCACCTGGCTGTGCTCGTCGCAGACGAGGCCGCCCTTGGTCCCGAGGTCGCCGACCTCGATGCGGATCGCGTAGTAGGGGGCCTTGACGAGCTCGTCGAGGTTGGGGTTCTTCATCGTGGGGTCGCCGTAGTACCGGTCGTAGGCGCTGTCGCCGCGCCCGAAGTCGGTGTCCTGGCCGGTCCGGGCGAAGCCGTTGAACCGTTCGACGGTCTCGGTGAGCGTGTCCGCCGGGACGCCGATGCTCCGGGCGAGTTCCGCGATGCTCTTCGCGCGGTGCACCGTGCCGTTCTCGTAGAACGCCTTGGGGAACGGCATGCCGGGCAGGATCTGGGCGAACGGGTAGCGGGCGCGGGCCTTGGCGTCCATGACGAACCAGGCGGTGGTGTGCCCGCCCTCGATCTGGTCGTGTACGAAGTTCACGTACGGCGACGACTCGTTGGTGAAGCGCCTGCCGTCGCCGGAGACAATCACCGACGGTGGGATACACCGTTCGGAGACCAGCGGAATGGTGGCGCCGGACGGATGGTGCACGGACGGCATCCACCAGGCGTCGTCCATGAAGTCGAGGGCAGCGCCGAGTGCCTGACCGGCGACGATGCCGTCACCGACGTTCTCGGCGACTCCGGCGCTGTGGTCGTCGCGACTGCCCTCGGGCAGGTACTTCTCGCGCATCTCCCGGTTGTGGTCGAACCCGCCGGTGGCAAGGAGCACACCGCGCCGGGCGCCGATCCGCACGGTCCTGCCCTCCCGTTCCACGACGATGCCGGTGACCTTGCCGCTCGCGTCGGTGACGAGTTCGGTCATCGGGCTCCGCAGCCGGACGGGGATGCCCGCGTCCTTCAGCGCCATGCGCATCCGCGCGACCAGCGCCCGGCCGCCGGTCGCCATGTGGCGGCGGCGGATCATGTTGGACGAGACCCGCCAGGCGGCGGTCAGGGAGGCCCGGCGTCCGCGCCAGGTCCGCTTGACCATGGCGAGGTCCCGGTAGTCCTTCGAGGTGATCCACAGCCCGAGCGGACCCTTGAGGCTGTTGGGCCGCTGGTACTTCTCGTCCTCGCCGAGCTTGCGGGTATCGAAGGGCAGCGCCTCGATGGACCGGCCGAGCGGGCGTCCCCCGTCGTACTCGGGGTGGTAGTCGGCGTAACCCTTGACCCAGTAGAACCGCATCCACCGGCTCTTCCCGAGCAGTTCCATCGCGGCCGGTCCCTGGTCGACGTACGCGTCGAGGCGGGCCGCGGGTACCCGGTTCTCGGTGAGCAGGTCGAGGTAACGGCGTACGGACTCGCGGCTGTCGTTGTGTCCCTTGGCCCGCAGCGTCGGGTTGTTGGGGATCCAGATGCCGCCGCCGGAGATGCCGGTCGAACCGCCGTACTTCCGGCCCTTCTCGACCACGACGGTGCTCAGGCCGCTGTCGGCCGCGGTCAGCGCGGCGGCCATGCCGCCTCCGCCACTGCCGACCACGACGAAGTCGAACTCCTCGTCCCAGGTCTCCTGGGCCGCGGGGCTCACGCCGCGTCCTCACGGGTGAGGAA
The DNA here is from genome assembly GCF_900091955.1 of Streptomyces sp. Ncost-T10-10d. GTDB lineage: Bacteria > Actinomycetota > Actinomycetes > Streptomycetales > Streptomycetaceae > Streptomyces. The sequence goes on along the minus strand of NZ_FMDF01000049.1, from coordinate 31,318 downwards.
GGCGAGAACCGCGCTCTCCCAGGCGGCCTTCTGTTCGATCATCACCCAGTGCCCGCAGTCCGGGAAGACGTGCAGTTCGGCGTCGGGGATGGTGCGCATCGGCACGATCGACATGTCGACCGGGCTGACCCGGTCGTCGCGCCCCCAGGTGAGCAGCGTCTTCGCGCGGAGCCGGTGGAGCATGGCCCAGTACGGCGCCTCGTCGGACGCGGCAGCTGCGGCGGCACCGGCCGCGAACGCCTTGCTCCCGTACATCCGGCGGGCACTGGCGAGCGTCTCCGGGTCGGTGGCGTGGTTCCACCGCTCCTCGATGAGCTCCTCGGTCACCAGCGACCGGTCGTACACCATGGAGTTCAGCCAGCGGACCAGGCCCTCGCGGGTCGGCTCGTCGGTGAACTCGGTGAGCAGTTCGATGCCTTCGCCGGGGCTCGGGCTGTACAGGCTGCGGCCGATGCCGCCGATCGTCACGAGGCGGCGCACCCGGTCGGGGTGGCCGAGCGCGAAGCGCGTGCCGACGATGCCACCCATCGAGTTGCCGATGATGTCGACCCGGTCCAGCCCGAGCCCGTCCAGGAAGCGGGTCACGGACGAGGCCGCCGTCACCATCGGATGACCGTCGGCCGGGTCGCTGACCCCGAATCCGGGGAACTCCAGGACGAGACAGCGGAAGTGCTCGGCGAACGCGCCCAGGTTGTGCCGGAAGTTTCGCCATCCGGTGACCCCGGGCCCGGATCCGTGCAACAGCAGCAGGGGCGGGCCGTCTCCGGCCTCGTGGTAGCGCAGCACGCCCTGTTCAGTGGCGAGTTCGCGCAGTGTGGAGTCGTGGCTCAGCGCCGTCATCATCCCTGCCTCGGTTGGCCTCGGTGTCCGGTGGACCTGGTGACCCGGTGGGCCGGCCGGGGTGGTGGTCCCTCCGGGCGGCCATGGGTGCCGTGTGATCGGTTCCTGGACCGTAGCCACGGCCCGCCGGGCCTCGCGGCGGACGTCTCGGTCAGCGGGATGCGTACGGTCACGTGGGTACGGGTGGCCTGCGGCGGCCCACGGCCCGGAACCGTTCCACTCATCGGGAACAGGACCCCGGCGCTTCGGACCGCTGTCCTACTTTCGCCGCCTGCCCGGTCCCGGGCACACCACCGCACCGTCCCCGTCGAGGTGAACCCGATGACCGCAGAGTCCCTGTCCGCGCCCGAGGTGTGCGAGGAGACCGAACCGACCCCTGCGCGAATGCGGCGCACCATGGGCACCTTCGCGTCCGGGGTCACGGTGGTGACGGGGATCGGCCGGGACGGCGTCCCTTCCGGTTTCGCATGCCAGTCGTTCGCTTCGGTCTCGCTCGAACCGGCCCTGGTGCTGTTCTGCGCCGACCACCGGGGGCGCGCGTGGCCGAGGATCCGGGAGTCGGGGCGGTTCTCCGTGAACATCCTGACGGACGAACAGGCGGATATCTGCGGCCGGTTCGGATCGAGCAAGGGCCGCAAGTTCGAGGGGCTGGACTGGGAGGTGTCCCGCTGGGGAACACCCTCGCTGCCCGGCGTCCTGACCCGGGTGCACGCCGATGTCCACGACGTGCACGGCGCGGGCGACCACGATGTGGTGGTGGGCCGGGTCATCGCCCTGGAGACCGTGACCGACCGGCAGCCGATGCTCTTCTTCCGCGGCGGCTTCGGCCTCGGTAGCCCGGCGGCACCCGTCGACCCGTGGAGCTGGGGCGCCCACTGGGGGTGAGGAGCGGCGGGCCCCGGTCGTATACAGGAGCCCCTCTCCTCCGCGGGATCTACTGCCAGTCGCCGTACTGCCCCACGGCGAGCAGCCGGTCCATGGCCTGCGGGGACCACGTCTCCCCTGGCACGGCCGCCGGCCGGCGCGCCGCCCTGACCGGCGTCTCCGGCTCGGGGAACAACTCGCGGGACACCTGCCGCGCCGCGTCCACGACCAGCGGCGCCACCTTCTCCAGCGGGGACCAGGCATCCCCCACCAGCGAGATCGCGGCGACCGGCCCCTCGGGCCCGCGGACGGCGGCGGCGACGCAGGCGATGTCCGGGAAGCACTCGCCCCGCTCGAAGGCGAGGCCGTGGCGGCGCCGGATGCGGTTGAGTTCCTGGTGCAGGGTGCCTACGTCGGCGATGGTGCGCTGCGTCAGGCGGCCGATGGACTCGGCGGCCCTGGCCTCGACGTCCTCCGGTTCGAGCCAGGCCAGCATGGCCTTGCCGAGCGCGGTCGAATGGGCGGGGGCCCGGCCGCCGACCCGGGAGGGGACGGCCGCGGCGAAGCGGCCGCCGACCTTGTCCAGGTAGTTCACCTCCGCCCCGTCCAGGACGGCCAGATGGACGACCAGGCCGGTCTGGATCTGCAGGTGGTGCAGCCTGGCCGCCGCGGCCTCGCGGATCCTGCCGTGCGCGCCGTCCCCTCCGCCGAAGCCGAGGGCGCGGCGCCCGAGTCCGTACCCGAGGCCGGTGTGTTCGAGCCAGCGCAGCCGGACCAGCTGGTCGAGAATCCGGTGCGCAGTCGACCTGGGCAGCTGCGTGGACCGGGCCACTTCCTCCAGCGAGAGCCTGGCCGTACGGCCCTCGAAGACGTCCATGATCAGCGTCACCCGCTCGACCATCGACGGTGGCAACTCGCGACGAACCGGCGCATGCACGTGAGGAGCATCTTGGACAGCCGTCATGGGTGCCTCCAGTCACAGACTGAAATGAATTCTTGTTTTCCGGAATGTAACAGCGCCCCCAGAGCTCAGTGAAGACGTACGCACGGCCTCTTTTCCGGATGCGGAGCACGCACCTCGCGGACATCGCGGAGCTCGCGCGGGGCGACCCGTGGTTCCAGCCGGTGGGCATCCCGCTCAGCTACGGCCGGTCCGGGCGCCCGCCGGCACCGGTCGTCGTGTCCGGTCACTCGCAGGTGATCACCGCCCGGATGCTGCATCATCCGGCCGAGTCCGAATCCGGTGATCTCGGACTCCCCGGCACTCCTGAGCACCCGGGGGAAGGGACCGGCCTCGCGGCGCGCTGACACTCCACCAGGCGCTCGGCGGTGCTGCAGCAGGTGCGCCGGGCCGGATCGCACGAGCAGGCTCAGGCCGGCGCACCGGCGCCCCCGAACCCAGTGCGATCCTGCAGGCTCACCCCACCAGGAAAGCCAGGGCGATCCGATCGGTGGACCTTCGCGATGCACACCCTCGTAGGCAGCTGCCTACGGCGGAACAGGAGGAGCGGGCTCGTCCCATTCAACCGTAGGCACCACAAGTCAGAGCCCCACCATGCCCACAGTTATCCGAGGCAGGACATTCGGGGCCGGCGCCGTGAGCGGGCGCGGGCCGGGCTGCGGCCACTGCGGTAGACCGGCGCTCCATGCGCCGCAGCGGGCGCCCGGACTCCCAGCCCGTGGCCGAAAATACTCGCCTGATCAGGTGACTTGGGAACTTCTTTACCGGCCCGGGGAGTTGTGACGGAGCCGGTCGCGCGAGCGTCGACCGCAACGGAACAACCAGTGTGATCAGATCAGTGAAGGAGCGACACCAGCATGGTGTTCAAACGGCTGCTCGGGGCGATCGGCGTAGGCGGCCCCTCGGTGGACACGGTCCTCGCCGGCGGCGCGGTGCTGCCCGGCGGCACGCTGTCCGGGCAGGTCCACCTCGAAGGCGGCTCCTCGGCCGTGGAGATCGAGCACATCACGCTCGAACTCGTCGCCCGGGTCGAGGCGGAACACGAGGAGGGAGAGAGCGAGGGCTTGGTCGTCTTCGAACGGTTCACGGTCGGTGGTGGCTTCCGCCTCGCCGAGGAGGAGCGGCGAAGTGTCCCGTTCAGCGTGACCCTGCCCTGGGAAACCCCGGTCAGCGAGCTGTACGGACAGCCGCTGGGCATCGTGCTCGGCGTGCGCACCGAGCTGGCAGTGGCCGGAGCCAAGGACAAGGGCGACCTGGACGCGCTCGCGGTGCGCCCCCTGCCCGTGCAGGAGGCAATCCTCGAAGCCCTCGGCCAACTGGGCTTCGGCTTCAAGTCGGCCGACCTCGAATACGGCCGCATCGGTGGTACGGGGCAGCTGTTGCCCTTCTACCAGGAGATCGAGCTGACCCCGTCGGCGCAGTACGTGCACGCGGTCAACGAGATCGAGCTGACCTTGCTCGCCTCCCCCGTCGGCCTGGAGGTCGTCCTGGAGGCCGACAAGCGCGGCAGCCTCCTCTCCTCCGGCCACGACGCTCTGACCCGCTTCACGGTCGGTCATCACGAAGTCGCCACCCGCGACTGGAACACCCAAGTCGACGGATGGATCCGCGAGTTGATCGACCACCGCGCGTCGTACGGCACACACGACGCATACGTACACGGTGATCCGTACGGCGGCACCCACCAAGAACACCATCATGACCATCACGACAGCCACCACCGCTCGGGCCCGGGCATCGGCACGGCGGTCGCAGCCGGTGCGGCGGGTCTCGCCGTCGGTGTCGTCGGCGGCATGGTCGCGGCCGAAGTCGTCGACGAGGTCGGCGACTTCTTCGAGGCCGACGAGGACGAGGGGGGCGACGAGGGCTGAGCACACCACCGGGTGTTCAGCGGCTGCCCGCATGGGTCACGCGCCGACGGCGCGCAGGAAGTGGTCGGCGTCCTCGGCCTCGGCCAGGCGTCCCACTTCCAGCCAGGAGCCGTCGCTGAAGCACAGTCGGAACGTGGCGAAGCCGCGTGGCTGACCGGTCTCGCCGTCGACGTGTACCTGGTGCGACGGGAATTCCTCGACGATCCGGAAGTCGTCCGCTTTCGTGGGCGACAGCCGACGGCGCGGAGACGCGGCCACGCAGACCCGGTCGTGGGCCAGCATGACGAGACGCTTCGGATTGGGCGAGTGCCCGTACCAGCGCAGGAGCAGTCGGCCGGCGGTCAGGTCCCAGTTCCCGTCGAAGATGCCGTTGGTCGGATCCATGGCCGGGTCGTGGCCCCGCGCCGACCCGCGCGCACCGGAAGCCGTCCCCGCCGCGGCCGGCTGCTGTCCCCGCGACCGCCTCGACGACCGCGGTCGGACGAGGCGGTCGCCGAGCTTGTCGATCAGGATCACCGGGACGACCACGAAGAAGAACACCACGGCTCCGACATACAGCAGCCAGTGGTGTCCCGGCTTGAGCCGTCCCTTGCCGGCGGCTCGGTGAGTCTCCTCAGGCGGCTTGGGTATGGGCTTGTGGACCTCGCACCAGACCAGAGCCACGGGATCCTCCCCCAGGATCTCGCGTGCCCGTCGCCGCACCTTGCGCTTCGCCATGCCGGGAATCATAAAGCTCGTCGGCCGGGCCGAACTTCTGCGTCTCCTCGTCCACGGGTCAGTTCACCCGGCCTTCCTCGAAGTCGCCAGGGTGTCCGGGAGCAACAGCGGGCGCCGGCCCGCCCTCTCCGGGCGGGCCGGCTCGTCACTCGTCACGCTTGAGCGCCTTGGTCTCGCTCTTGAAGATCCGGGCCGCCTTGCCCGCCGAACGCGTCAGCTCGGGCAGCTTCTTGATCCCGAGGACCACGACGACGACGAGGAGGATCAGGGCAAGTTCACTCAAGCCAAACATCAGGTCTGCTCTCTGCCGGGGCGGACGGCGGCCGACCGGCGTACCGGTGACACATCGTCCTCTACATTGCTGTAGAAGTCTCTCCTGGAGCGTGATCATTCAACAAGCCCGCCTTCCGGCCCGGTTGGCCGGGAGCAGTGTGCTGCACGGAGGAACAGAGCAGGATGACCGACGGCATCCCCACAACCCGACTGTCCCTGGCGCGGCGCTGCCGCGCCCTCACGGAGGCGCGCTGGTTCGCCGTCACCGTGTTCACCCTGATCCTCGCCAACGCGGCACTGCTCGGGATCGAGACGTACACCGGGGTCGTCGACGACTGGCAGCGCTGGCTACGCCTGGCCGAGCACACCTGCGTGGCCGCCTTCACCGTCGAGATCCTGCTGCGCCTGGCTGCCCACGCGGACCGTCCGAAGGACTTCTTCCGCGACCCGTGGAACCTCTTCGACCTCGCAGTCGTCCTCAGCGCGTTCCTCCCTGTCGTGCGCGAGAACACCACCGTGCTAAGGCTGTTGCGCCTGGCCCGTGTCCTGCGCACCGCCCGCTTTCTGCCCCAGTTGCGGATCGTCCTGGTGGCGGTCGGACGCAGTCTGCCCGGCACACTCAGCTTCCTGCTCGTCGGAGCACTGCTGCTGTATGTCTACGCGATGGTGGGCTGGGTCTTCTTCGCCCGCCATGACCCGGAGCACTACGGCTCCATCGGCCGCGCCGTGCTCACGCTCTTCCTCCTGATGACTCTGGACGGCATCGGCGACGCGGTTCGCGCGGGCCTGGAGATCTCACGCTGGAGCATCGTCTACTACGCCTCGTACGTCCTGCTCGCCTCGTTCGTCCTCGTGAACGTCCTGATCGGTGTGGTCATCACCTCGCTCGACGAGGCCCGCGACATGGAAAAAGCGGAGGAATCGCCCTCCGTGGCCGCAAGGCCGGTGGACGGCGGCTCACTTCACGAGCGCATCGCCACGGCCCGCCGCGCCCTGGACGACCTGGATGAGGAACTCGCACGTACGGCCTCGCCCCCTCACCTCACAACTCCTGACGAAGCCCCGGCAGCCGACGCAGCCCTGCCGCAGGCAGGAACGCTATCGGCGGCACAAGCGCCGTGACCCACGCGCCGACCGCGGATGGCCCGCGGTCGGCCAGGTACCGCTGTGCGGTCACGCGACAAGCGGATGCCTCGGGTCGTGCAAGGAAGGTGGCTGCGGCTACCCCGGCGAGCAACAGGAGCAGCGCCCGATGCCCCCGGAGCCCGGCCGACAGCACGACGTGCAGCCGGTCCCGCACTCCGGCCTCTCGGCCCCGGCTCCGGCTGCGGCTGCGGCTGCGGCTGCGGCTGCGGCTGCGGCAACAACGGATCGATCAGCAGCCACAGTTCGTCCGAACGATCCACGGACGCGCCCCACTGACTCGGCCGCTACCGATCACCGACGGGAATCCGCACGACGACCCGAGCACCTGGGTGGTTGGCCTCGATGTGGGCGTTGCCGTGATGGGCGGTGACGATGTCGCGGACGATGGCCAGCCCCAGGCCGCTGCCGCCCGTGTCCCGTGCGCGCGCGTGGTCGAGTCGGGTGAAGCGCTCGAAGACGCGTTGCCGGTCGGCGGCAGGGATGCCGGGCCCGTCGTCGGTCACGACCAGGTTTGCGGTGTCGTCCACGACGTAGAGGCGGATGTCGATGCGGGTGGCGGCATGGCGAAGCGCGTTGTCCAGCAGGTTCCGTACCACGCGGGCGAGGGCATCCCTGTCACCGTGGACTCGTGCGGCGCTGACGGCGCGCTGGTCGATGACGAGTGAAGTACGCTGACGGGCCTCGCCCACCTCGGCGAAGACGATCTCGTCCAGGTCGACGGCGCGTTTGCGCAGGCGTGGGCGAGCGTCGAGGCGGGCCAGTTGTACAAGATCGTCGACGAGCCGGGAAAGCCGTTCGGTCTCTTCGAGCAGGGCGGGGGCGAGTGATCGCCAGTCGGCGGCTTCGGGATGGCTGACTGCGACCTCCAGGCGTGTGTGCAGGGTACTCAGAGGGCTGCGCAGTTCGTGGGCGGCGTCGGCGACGAAACCTCGCTGCCGCCGGGTCGAGGCCTCCAGGCGGCCAAGCAGGTCGTTGAAGGTCTTCGCCAGCCGGCCCAGAGCATCCTCGGCGGGGGGCACGTCGAGTCGGCGCCCCAGGTCCGAGGCGGTGATCTCGGCGGTCTGGGTGCGCAGGGAATCCACAGGGCGCAGCGCGCGCCCGGTGAGCAGCCATACGACGCCGGTGAGCAGGGCCACGACCGATGGCACGGTGATGGCGAGGCCGAACGTCAGCTTGGCCTGGCCACGGTCGATGTCCTCGGTGGACATGGCGACGTACACGGTCATCGGGTCGTGGTGGGTACCGGCCGGGACGGCCACAGCACGCCAGGCACCGCTTTCGCCCACTGGGACGTCGTGGAGGGTGCGGGCGTGTGGGGTACCGGATGCGTTCGGCGGGAAGTCGAACAACCGGGGTTTGTTGCGCAGATTCGCCGAACTGGCTCGCACTGTTCCCTTGGCGTCGACCACTTGGACAGCGGATTCGCCGTGGAAGGTGTTGTGCAGTTCGGTGCCGCGCGGTTCGGCCTCAAGGGTTGCTGCGACGACCTGGGCGTCCTGCAGTGCGGTCTGGTCGAGCTCGCTGATGAGACTTGATTGAAGCCACAGAACGAGCAGCACAGCGGCGCCGGCCAGTCCGAACGCGATCATGAGGGCAGCCGCAACGGTCAGCCGCAACCGCAGCGACCGGCGGGACCACCAAGTCCGGATGTCGACGTGCATCCGCTGACCTCCTCAGCTCCGCAGCCGGTAGCCCGCTCCGCGGACGGTCTCGATGGTCTGGCGGTCGAACGGGGTGTCGATCTTGCGCCGCAGGTAACCGACGTAGACCTCGACAATGTTGGTGTCGCCGTCGAAGTTCTCGTCCCACACGTGCGTGAGGATCTCTGTCTTGCTGACCACTTGGCCGGCACGCCGGAGCAGGAATTCCAGGAGGGTGAACTCCCTTGCAGTCAGGTCGATCTCATGGCTCCCGCGACGGCACCGCCGACGAGCGGGGTCCAGGGTGAGGTCGTTGACCGCGAGCACCGCGGGCCGGGGTGGTGCGCCTCGGCGCAGAAGCGCCCGCAGATGGGCCACAAGTACCACGTACGAGAACGGCTTGCTCAGGTAGTCGTCGGCGCCGAGGTCCAGGGCGTCCGCCTCGTCGTACTCTCCGTCCTTCGCCGTGAGCATCAGCACAGGGGTCCACACATGTGCTGCCCGCATCCGTTTGAGGACCTCGTACCCGGACAGGCCGGGCAGCATGATGTCCAGCACGATGACATCGTGCGGCTCGTGGAGAACCCGCCAGAGCCCGTCCACACCGTCATATGCGGTGTCGGCGACGAAGCCCTCCGAAGCGAGTCCGTCGGCGATCGCCGCGGCAAGTCCACGCTCGTCCTCGATGATCAGCATCCGCATGGCAGCCTCTCCATCCACCCTAGTGCCGCACCGTACGGACTGTCCCCTGAGAAGCCGCTGAGGGCGTGGCGGGTTCTCAGGGTCCTCTCAGTGCCCGCAGCACACGCTGGAGGCCTCAAGCAGGTGAGGAGGGAGAGGAACCATGACAGACAGTCGAGACAGGCGCCGGGACAGGGATGAGGTCCGGCGAGGCGAGCGTGATGCACCCGGGATCGACACGACGCGAGAGCAGGCACGGCGTGGTGACGAGCGGGAGCGCCGGGACAGGATGCCGGATGACGACAGGCGGTCCGCGAATGACCGGGAGAGGGAGATCGAGGACGCGCGTGAGCGCCTGATCCGCACTTCCCGTGTCGCCGACCACCCGGTCGGCAGGTAGGAGCCGGAGCCACCGGCTGCTCCTTGGTGGCAGCAACGGCGGTCGGCCGGGGAACCCGGTCGGCCGCCGTGCGCAGTCAGCGGCGACGGACGGCGATCGCCGCGACGCGGCTCCTGCCGAGCGCGATGTCGGCGATCAGCCGGCCCGGCGAGTTCTGAGCGGGGACGGGCCCTGTTCCGACGTCGTCGACGGAGAACCCGCGTGTCAGACCTGTTGGACGAGCCACAGTCGCACCGCGATCGTCGGATCGAGGCTTGGCGGTGCGGGCACCGCAGTCATCTCTCCATCACGGCATTCAACATCACGGCATTCAACCGCGGTCATCTCTCCATCACCGCATTCACGAGGTCCACAGCGAGGTCCCGGGTGTGTTGGACCGGGAGGCGGTTGTCGGTGTACCAGTCGTCGCCGGCCTCCGGGTGCGGTCCGGTGACCCCCACGCGGCCGGCACCGAACCGGGTCACGACCGCAGCGGTCGCACCATTGGCGTAGGTGGCCAGGACAATCGCATCCGCGTTCGCATCGAGCGCGAAGTACGGTCCGTCCTGGAAGAAGACAGTGCGGGGCCGTCCACGCCACATCACCCCGACCAGCGTGTTGCCGGTGTCGTGGACTGTGCATCCCGGTGAGCGGATGTACTGGTCGGTGTCGCCGGGCAGCAGGGCGAATCCGGGGGTGGCCCCCGCCAGATAGGCGCCCAGGCAGAATCCCAGGTAGCGTCCGCCGCCATGGACGAAGCCGCGGATCGCGTCACGTTGCCGCCTCAGCTTCCGGTAGGCCGGCCGGAGCGACATGCCACCCGGCTGGGCGTACACAAGGGCCCTGGACAGCGACTCGGCCGACAGCTTCAGGGCCTCGCGCGGGCCGGCGAAGCGGACATCCAGTTGCCACGGGCCGGCGGCGAGCAGGTCCGCGACCGCCTCCGGGCAACCGGGCAGCGATGCCGGTCCCCGGTAGACGAGCGCGAGCGGGCGGGGTCCGGGCGTCTCGGCCTCAACCATGTCTTCCTCCTCACCGCCGCGTTGTGGTCATGCGTCGCGCACCGCGGTCGACCACGACCGGTCCCCCTGAACCGGTCGGGGACGGCTCGTCACTCCTTCGGCGGGGAGCCCTCGCCAACTCGTCCCCAGCGGCAGGTGTTCCCCCTTCATGACCAGGGACAACGCCCCGAGCCCGACACGCTCGCCCACCACCGCGTCGTACAGCACGATGGCCCGGGTGCCGATATCCGCACCGGACCGAACAGTCACCGTCGACATCTTCATGACACGATCTTCGAACAAATGTGTCTGCAGTGAGACGTTCCTGTCGACCGCGACGTCGTCGCCCACCTCCACCAGGTCGAACTCGGTGAGGAAGGTGGTGCCGATCCAGGTACGTCGGCCGATGTGGGCACCGAACATTCGGAGTACCACCGGCAGGAACGGAGTCCCGACCAGCACACCCACCCCCGCCGGGACCGCGGCCGCCTCGAAAAGGCCGGTGACGAACTCCGTACGCCGTACGAACAAACTCCACAGCGGCTCGACACGCGGCCGGTACCTGCCGATGACGACGAGCTTGGCCACCACGCAGTAGGCGATGGCCGCGAACGCCGCGCCGATGGCCAGGAAGGGCGACACCAGCACCGGGACCAGCGGGCCGCCACCACGGGCGAGGCCGGACAGTGCCAGCAGGTACAGGTAGGCACTGGTCGCCAGAACCGAGGCGGGCATGGTGACACGGAAGAACTCGATACCCAGACGAACGAGCACCGCCCTGCGGGTCGGCCGGTACGTCAGCTCCTCCGGGTACGAACCGCTGCTCTGGCGCACCGGCAGCCGCAACGCGGGGGAGCCGAGCCATGTGGTGCCGTCGGGCACACCGTCGGGTGGCGGGACCGTACCCACGCCGACCAGGGAGCTCGCACCCAGCTCCGTGCCGGCCGCCACCAGCGCCGCATTACCGACGAACGCCCGGCTTCCCACCGTGGTGGGCCCCATGGCCACCTGGCCGGCCGCGAAGACTGCGGCACCGATGCTCGCATTGTCCGCGACGAAGCTTCTTTCCTTGAGGTTCAGCAGGCCCGGCTCGACGTACGCGACGGTGGAGACCTCGGCACCCTGGCCCACGCGCGCGCCGAGCAGCCGCAGCCACGGCACGGTGTAGAGGGTGGCGTAGAGAGCGTTGGTGAAAGTGAGGCTGTACTCCATCAGCTTGTCCACGACCCACTTGCGCACGCCGAGCGAGGAGCGCGCCGAGTGGATGCCCACGGGCACCTCAGGCAGGACCACGCGCTTGCCGACGGCGACCACCAAGCACACCGTACCCACGAAGACCGGGCCGGACAGCGCGGTGGCAGCCAGCCCCGAGCCCGCACCCCAGCGCAGCCATGCGAACCAGAACAACGCGATGCCGGGCAGGACCGTCAGCAGCGGAGCCAGCTCCAGGAACACCAGGCCGAGCAGCGCCGCAAACAGATGTCGCGGCCGCCAGTGATCTGCAACGCCACGTGTGCGCAGCATCGTCTCGACAACCGGGGCGAGGGCCTCGACCCGGCGCGCCGGTGATCCGGTCCAGCGCGCTCCGGCCGCCATCGACGCGTCCTGGCCGATCACGGACTGCTCACCGAGCGCGGACCCCGGCCCCATGCACGCACCGGGTTCAAGCACTGCGTTGGCACCGACGAAGGCCCGCTCGCCCACCGTGATCGGAGCGACGGTGACCCATCCGTCCGCGACCTTCCAGGGGCGAAGTGAAACGCCGTAGCCGACCGCCGCGTCGCTGCCGATCCTCAGTAGAGCCGGCAGACCGATGAGGCCGGTGGCGATCGTGGCGCGGGCTCCGACGCGTGCACCGAGCAGCCGAAGGTAGGGAGCCATCATGGGAGAGCCGCTGAGTACCCGCAACGGGCTGATCTCCAGCAGCAGGTTCAGCACCCACAGGCGCAGATAGGTCAGCCCCCACAGTGGGTAGCGGCCGGGTGCGATGCCGTTCTCCAGCAGGCGCGCCAGAGCGAGAGGAACGATCCAGCGCACCGCCAGGTAGCCGGCCAGGACGGCGATCGTCGGCTGCACGACCTCCCCGCCCGAGACCTGGCCGTGGCGTGCGGTGTACGAGACGGCCACAGGCAGCGTCAGCAGAAGGAGCACGAGGTAGAAGGCCCCCGCCTGGGCCAGTCCGGCGAGCGCGATCCGGCAGCGGCTGTGACGGATGAACGGGCGGGGCGGACTGGTGGCCATGGTGGCCGCCGAGGCGCGTATCCGCTCTGCGAACCCCTGCACCGTCGGGTGCTCGTACAGGTCGCGCAGAGTCGGGCCGGTTCCGCCGTCGCGGCCGCGCAAGAGCGATACGGCCTGTGCGGCGAGCAACGAGTGGCCGCCGAGGTCGGTGAAGAAGTTCGCCTCGGCCGACACCTCGTCGGGAGCGAGGCCGAGCACCTGTGCCCAGGCGTCCCGCACCCGCGTCTCCAGCTCACCACGGACGGGCACCATGCGGCCGATCCCCATGAGTCGGCGGCCGGTCGGAGCGGGTAGCAGCCGGCGGTCGACCTTGCCGCTCGGCATGGCGGGAAGGCGGTCGAGAATGTCCAGGAACGACGGCACCATATAGGCGGGCAGAGTACGTTGCAGGCGCTCGTGGAGGCGGGCGGCGAGGTTGCCGTCGGAGGCTGCGTCCGGACCGGGAGATTCTGTGGCACGTACGACGTAGGCGGCGAGCACCGTGGCGCTCTCGGTCTCGCTGTGCCCGGCCGGGTCCAGGTCGTGCCGGGTCAGCGGAGACCTGCCCGTGTCCGGCGCTGCGACGAGCGCGGTGACCGCTTGAGCTACGCCGGGGTCCTCCAGCAGCACGTTGTCGATCTCGTCGAGTGCCACCCTGTATCCCCGGATCTTCACCTCGGCGTCGGCCCGGCCCAGGTACTCGATCTCCCCGTCGACGGTCATCCGGCCGAGGTCACCGGTGCGGTAGAGCCGGCCGCCCCGGGGAGCCAGCGGGTGCTCGATGAAACGGTCGGCGGTCAGGTCCGGCCGGCCCACGTAACCGCGGGCCAGGCCGGGACCGCCCAGGCATATCTCGCCGGCCGAACCGTGGGGCACGGGCCGCCGCTGTTCGTCCAGAAGCACCACCGAGTACGTCGGCAGAGGCCGCCCGATGGTGACGGGCCGGTTTGCACGCAGTTCCTGCCAGGTCGCCGTGACCGTGGCCTCTGTCGGTCCGTACGTGTTGAGGATGCGGCGTCCCGGCCTGCTCCACCGCTCGACGAGCCTCTGCGGGCACGCCTCGCCGCCCACGACGACACTGCGAACCCGCGGCAGGTCGCGCGGGATCGTCGCCAGCAGCGTCGGCACGCAGTACAGCACCGTGACGCGACGCGTCTCCAGGAAGTCGGCGAGCTCGTCACCGAGCCGCGCGGGTCCGCTCGGCCCGGCGACGAGCGTGGCGCCTGCCGCCCAGGTCGGCCAGATCTCCTCGATGGAGAAGTCGAACGAGATGGTCATGCCCTGGAACACCCGGTCATCGGGGCGTACGGCGTACACGGGAGTCACGACACCGAGGAAGTTACAAATGCTTGATTGGGCGATCTCCACGCCCTTGGGCCTGCCGCTGGAGCCCGAGGTGTACATGATGTACGCGGTGGGATCGCCTTCGTACCGGCCCGCGGCGGACGTGTCGGCAGGCGGCCGTGTCCTGGGAAGACGAGCGAGTTCACCGGCCCAGGCGTCGGTCCGGATCACCCGGCACGCTCCCTGCTCCTCCGTCTCCGCACGCCCGGTGCACGGCATCAGAACTCCCGTGGTCAGCAGGACGCCGGCCCCTGCGTCGCCCAGGATGTACGCGATGCGTTCGGGTGGGGACGCGGGGTCGAGCGGCACGAACGTCGCCCCGGCCTTGCACACGCCCAGAAGCGAGATGTACATGCCCACAGAACGCGGTAGCAGAACAGCCACGCGAGTGCCCGTACCGACGCCCACACGGCGCAGGTAGTGAGCCACCTGGTTGGTGCGTGCGTCGAGATCGGCGTACGTCAGACGCTGCTCGTCGCATTCCAGGGCGACGGCGCACGGTGTGCGGTCACAGGCGCCTTGAAAGAAGTGGTGCAGCCGACGGGCCGTGCTCGTAGCGCTCGGGTCGGCGAAGTCTCCAGCCGGAACGACAGGCGGGTCCACGGTGTGGGAGGTCATGGGGAACCTCCTCCTCAGCTCGGGTGAAGGACGCCCGGTGGTCCGGGAGGACGGTTCCAGCCTGTACGGCGCCCGCTGAGAGGAGGCTGAGACAGAACATCACCTGATCGGTCTGTGCGCCTGCCGTGAGAGCGGCTCCCCACCGATTCGCCCTCCTGTCGGCCCGCTGCCTCGGCATGGAAGCCCGCCAGGGCCTGAGACCGCCCGGCCCGCACCGGCGGGACCAGGCATGCTGGAGAGACTGAACGGCATCTCGTCCGGCCGCGGCGGCGACTTCGGTGCCGCGATCCGCGCCCGCTCCGCACCCCGGCCCCCTTGCGGAGCCCGGTTGAACGGCGGCGTGCTCCGGACCCGGCCTGCCGCACCACGACGAGGCCCCTGAGAAGGACGTGCCGCGTACTCGCCGCTGTCCGAACGGGCAACACTGTCTGCCCCGAGTACTGCAAATCCGTCTTCCACGCCGTCGCCAAACCCGTCAACCGCGCCATCGACAAAATCGTCGACTTCATCGCCAAGAAGGGCAAAGCCCTCTGGGCAAAACTCAAGGGCAAGGACAAGCCGAAGAAGAAGGACCGCGACAAGGACCGGACCGACGCGCCGAGTGGTCTGCGCCTGGCCGCCCGGCAGGCCGCTGAGCGCGGGTGGAATGCGGCTGCGCAACGGAGCAGGAACGAGGTCGTGCGGGGGAACGACCTCGAATCGGCGCTGCAGGGCGCGGCGAAGTCTCGGGACGGGGTGCGAATCAAGCTCGACGTCGTCGAGAGCAGCGCCACCTGGCGGGTGAAGGCCCTCGCCGAGAAGGCCGGTAAGCGGTCCACCGCCGAGGAGGGGCGGGGCTGGGTCGCCCGGGGCGAGCAGAACGAGCGCTGGTACGCGGCCCGCGATCTGTCCGCTTTCAACCGTTCACTGGTGGACGAGGCCTTCACCGAACTGCGCGGGGACACGGGCGGCTCCGACGACGCGGGGGATCTGCACGCGAGTTACGAGCAGAAGATCGCGGCGGGGCGGCGGATCGAAAGGGTCCAGCAGGATCGTCTGGACGGCCGGATCAGAGGTCTTCGCTTCTCGATTTCCACCGAGTCGTTCTCCGGGGCGGAGAAGGACAAGGAAATCCGCACCACGATGAACGTCAGTCCCAATGAGACGGCGAAGACGGGAAACGTGCCACTGAGCGGAGAGGTGTTCCCGTACAAGATCGGAGAGGCGGCGGGGTCGGTCGAGCTCGCCAAGGCCCGGCAGCCGATCGAGAACCCGAGCCGCATCCGTATTCCCATGCTCGGGAAAGAGGCGATGACGGGATACGTCGTCAATATGGCGGCGCAGCCGGGAGAGGTGGAACGAACATCGCCTCGCGCTATATCGACGAGGCGTGGGCGGGCTCCGACGCGAAGGAACTGGCGACGGCGAGCACGGCCGTGGTGATCGGCATCAATACGTACAAACGGCTGGACCCGCAGGAGAACAAGGAGGGCAAGAACACGATCCGGGCTGCCATGGCCGGGATTGACCAGCCGAACCGCCTCCGTATGGCTGCCATGGGCTTTACGTGGACGCCGAGTTGGGAACACATCAGCAAGGGACGCGTCCCGCTGGCCGAGGTCCGGCAGGCGTATCAGAAGCTGTCCGACGCGGAGAAGAGACAGGCCATCGCGGCGAACGAGTCGAACTGGCGCGACGGGAAGAAGCTGCCGTACGGGATCTTCCTCAAGGCGGTGCTCGGCTCGTCGCACACGGCGGCCGGGGAACGGTTCCCAGGGGATGAGCCGGAGGATCTGCGCCGCAGCCATCGGGCGTACGCGCTGGTCATGCAATCGCAGACGACCGCGAGGGCGATGAACCTGGCCCGGGAGTTCCGCAAGGAGAACCCGCGACCGAGCGCTGCGCCGCATCCCTCCTGGACGTCATCCACCAGCACCACGCCGACATCCTCCGCCGGCTCGCCCACCGGAACCACCTACCGTCGAACCGCGGAACGGGCGCGGTGGACTCGGCGGACGTCGAGGAGGCCCGGGACATCTTGACCCAGATCGAGGATCTGCAACACCAAGTCGTGGCCCGGAGCCAGAAGTAGAGAACCAAAATCTGGACACACGACCGGGCTCACCCCGGTCCGCGGAGCTCGGGCCTGCAATTTCGCCTCTTCTTTGCGTGGACACGGGAAGAGCCGAAGCACAGCACGAGGCAGGTCCACCAGGCAGCTGAGCATGCAGTCCGACCACCTGGCGCCGGACTGTCAATCGGCCCGGGCGGGCGGGTCGTTCACGGGAAGCCGTGCTCGCGCTCGTGCGATCAGGGCCGCGGGGTCAGGGCGCGCCTGCAGCGCGTTCAGGACCAGGAGCCACCACTGGTCGAGCCGGGACCCGAGTTCCTGCTCCCTCGCCACCTCGTCGGTGAGGCTGTACAGACCGAAGAGCGCACACACGAGTGTCGTGGCGGTGCCCGACGGCTCGATCCCCTCGGCGAGTTCTCCCCTGGACCGGGCCTCGGCCAGAAGCCTCGTGACGGCCGCGGTCCAGGCGGCAAACGGTGCGGGTACGGGCGCGTCGATGCCCCGGCGCTCGGCCCACAGGCGGGCGCCGGCGCGGGCTACGACGTCCTCGCGCAGGACTCTGGCGATTTCGAAGCTCAGAGCGACGAGCTTCTCAAGCGGCGGAATGCCTGGGGCCGTGTAGTGCTGGGCCAATTGCGGCCATGCGGCGAACTGTTCACCGACGACAGCGAGGGCGAGCTTTTCCTTGCTCGAGTAGTGAAAGTAGATGGCTCCACTGGTCTTCCCCGAGCGGCCACTTATGTCATTGATGCTGGTGCCTGCGTATCCTTGTTCGACAAAAAGTTGCGCTGCGGCTTCCAGTAGGGATCTCCGGGTCGCTCTCGCCCTGTCTTGCACGTATGTTCCACCTTCGTTCATTCATGCAATGAGTTGGGTACAGGGGGGTAGTGCGCCCGCGCATTGGCGGCACTGCGCCACTGACCGCGGAGCTTTTATTATTCTTCGACCGTGCGTGCATGTGGGTGACATCGGTGAAATTTGCGACCCAATCCCGATGATTCCGAGAACGGGACCGCCCTCAGCGGCCGCTATGGCGGGGTTTGCAGCAACTTACCTGCCTCACAACAGAGTTGATCGGTCGCACGGCATTCCAGAGCTGCCCTTCGGCCGCCCCTCCCCTCGCGTTTAAACTGCGACCGACCTGCCGTCAAACACTCGAAGGAGTGATTGCGTCCCTCTTCGGACAAAATTAACGTAGTGACCACGATGTTTTCGGGCTCGACCCACGAGACGGACGTTTTCCGGAGCGGTGGGCCCCACGCAGGCGGATCGACCACCTTCGCGCGCGGTCAAGAAAGACCGTTCGGCATCCCAGGCTGAACGGTCGAGCGCATCTCTCCCGCAGTCCGACATCTCACGAACCCGGCGACAGAACGGAGTCGGCGAACTCTCCCAGAACGGCAGAGAAATGACAGCTCATCGCATCCTTGGCTGGTCCCCGGCCGCAATCGTCTTCGATTGCGACGGAACCCTGATGGACACCGAACGCCACTGGCAGGACGCACGCAACAGAGTCTTCAGAGAGTTCGGCCTCAAGCCCCCGGCCGGATTCGCCGAGCGAGCCAAGGGGGTGCATTACACCGAGTGCGGGAGCCTCATGGCCGAGGCGACCGGAAAGCCTGGCCTCGCCGACGACATGACGCATTCACTTCTCCAGCACTTCACTGCGTTGGTCGCCGCAGACCCCGTCACCATGCCGGGCGCGGCAGCTCTGGTCCGCCTGGCCGCTCGCCATCTACCACTCGCGGTTGCCAGCAACTGCCCCCTGGACATGGTGGAGTCCAGCCTGGACCGGGCCGGACTGCTGGGATACTTCGGCCATATCGTCGTCGCGGGCGACACACTGCGGCCCAAGCCCCATCCGGACGTCTATGCCGCTGCGGCAGATCTCTGCGGCGTGCGGCCGCAGGAGGCACTGGCGGTGGAGGACTCCCTCACCGGTATCGAGTCGGCGCGAAGCGCAGGTCTACGCGTGCTGGGAGCCGGCCCCCGCCCTGCCGGGCGGGGTGCGGACCGGGTCGATTTATGGGTCGGCACCCTGGGTGACCCGGAGCTGACCGCCTGGGCCAACACCTGGATCGCCATGGCGGGACCACCCCACGAATGAGGCGCCGGGCACCTCGTTCGAGATCTGCGCGCACTCTCCGCCTACCGGTCGCCGCTGAGGACCCATCACACCGATGAGCTCACCGTCACCATGAATGCCGGACGGGCGGACGTCGCCCCGCCCGAAAGGAGGGAGTTGTACCGAGGCGACGTGCGGCCGCCAGTGATTCCGGGTGGGGTCGACGGATCGAGGTCAGGTCGGCGACGGATACGGCACATTGACCGCAGCCGCCTCGGCCGCCCTCATCCTGACCGCCCGCACCGAAGGCATCGTGCTCGACCCGATCCACACCGGACGCGCGATGGCCGGCTTGATCGCGGCGGTCGAGGGCGGCGACGTGTTACCTGGGCAGCGCACGGTCTTCCTGCATTCGGGCGGTATGCCCAGCCTCTTCGGTCACGCGGCAACGCTCGCGAAACCGGAGGAGGCGCTGACGCTCTCGGCTCCGTAGCCGGTAGGTCACGCCCACATCGCCACAGGCTGCGACGCCATCGGGAATCGACTGTCCAGCCCTCCGCACGCCCGGTCTTCTTGTGCAGCGGTCGAGCTGCGCTCCAGCTCCATCGCGACGATGCCGGAATCGGCCGGGCTCCTGACGTCATCGCCGCCGACATGACTGCCGGTTCATCGCCCCGGTAGGCCTCGCGCCACGCACACCGGGTTCAGCCCGGCCAGAAGGTCAGGAAGCCGCTCGTATGTGCGTGCACTCCACCAGCTGAGCTCCGTCGCCACAAGAAGGAGGGCGAGCGCTCAGCGGGCCCTTGCTGCGCAGGCCGCGGCCCGATTTCACACGGCTCGGCCGAGCGCTGCCGCCTGGCCACCAGCGGCCGGCTCGGGCCACCGACCCCGCCCCGGTCTCACTATTCAGCCAAATTTGACATTAGCTCGCCTTATGAAAGATAAAGAAGGTCCTTTGGGTTGAAGTTCACGCAGCGTGACATTCGAGGCGTGACAGCCGACGTACGTCTACGTGAATGAGTAATGCCGTGTCCCACGCCGCTGTAGTGCCCGACCAGCCGTCCGACCCCGCCGGGGACTGGGAGGCATGGCGCGCCGAGCGGCGGCGCTCCGTCACCTCGGCCGCCGGGAATCTCGCCCTCGTCGAGACCCGCTGGGCCCCGGCCGGCGAGCGCCCCGATCTCGCTGCGGCCCGTGCCGGACAGCCGGATTCTGTGACTGTCACCACAGTGGAGCGCACCGACTTCGTCACCGGCGAGCCCGAGTACGGTCTCCGTTTCTGGGACGCGCAGTCCCCCGCGATCCAGAAGTTCGATCGCACCGATGTCTTCCCGTACGACCCGGCCTGGGTGCTGGAGGCCTCGTACACCCCGGTGCCGGGTGCCAGGCGCGTCGGGTTCGAGCACATCCGGGACAACGGCGGCACCCGTGACCTCGTCGTGCCGGGTGACATCGAGCTCACCCTGGACGGCCGGGAGTACACACTGAGCGCCTTCGACGACGACGGCACCCTGCTGCTCGTCTTCGGCGACCCCACCAACGGCGACATCACCTACGGTGCCGGGCGCTTCCTCTTCGTCACTCACACCGGCGAGGGCCGCGTGCTGCTCGACTTCAACCGTGCCTTCGTGCCGCCCTGCGGATTCTCCGACCAGTACAACTGTCCGATGCCGCCGCGGCAGAACCGTTTCCACCTGCCCGTAGAGGCCGGAGAGAAGCGGCCCGTCTTCCGGGACGGCTTCGCCGCGTAGCACTGATTCAACCCCGCACTCCCCCGCCTCGCAGCACGAAAGCGCGTACTCCTCATGAGCATCAAGAAGACTTCCCTGTACGGCGGAGCCACCGCCGCCGCCCTTGCCCTGACCCTCACAGCCTGCGGCGGGGGGTCCAACGCGGGCGGCGCCGCCGGCGGGGCGCACGACAAGAACGCCACAGTCAACATCGGTTCGCTCTACGAGCCGCAGAATCTCGACAACACCGCGGGCGGCGGCCAGGGCGTCACCGAGGCACTCAACGGCAATGTGTACGAGGGGCTGTTCAAGCTCACCGACAACGGCAAGGTCGAGAATCTGCTCGCCCAGGACTACAAGGTCAGCGGCGACGGACTCACGTACACCTTCACCCTGCGCGACGGTGTGAAGTTCCACAGTGGCAAGAAGCTCACCAGTCAGGACGTCAAGTACAGCCTCGAAAAGGTGATCGCGAAGGACTCGCAGTCCGCGCGCAAGAGCAATCTCGAGGTCATCAAATCCGTCGAGACGCCCGATCCGCACACGGTGCAGGTCCGGCTGTCGAAGAAGTCGATCTCCTTCGTCTACAACCTCTCCTACGTGTGGATCATCAACTCCGACGCGAAGGGCCTCAAGACGACCGAGGACGGCACAGGCCCGTACACGCTGGACAAGTGGACCCGCGGCTCCGCTCTCAGCCTCGCCCGCTTCGCCGGCTACTGGGGTGACGCGGCCAGCAACAAGCAGGTCGTCTTCCACTACTACAAGGACGCCACGGCGCTGAACAACGCGCTGCTGACCAACGCAGTGGATGTCGTCACGAGCGAGCAGTCGCCCGATGCCCTCGACCAGTTCAAGAGCAATCAGAACTACAAGGTCAACGACGGCAACTCGACGACCAAGCTGCTGCTCGCCTTCAACGACAAGGCCAAGCCGTTCACGGACGTCAAGGTCCGCCAGGCCGTCTCCTCGGCCATCGACGACAAGAAGCTGCTGGAGTCCGTCTGGGGCGGCTACGGCAAGCCCATCGGCTCCATGGTGCCGCCCACCGACCCGTGGTACGAGGACCTCACCGAGGTCAACGCCTACGACACCGCGCGGGCCAAGAAGCTGCTCGCCGAGGCGGGATACGCGAAGGGCTTCTCCTTCACGCTCGACACCCCGAACTACGACCCGCACCCCACCGCGGCGACCTTCATCAAGTCGCAGCTCGCCAAGGTCGGCATCACCGTCAAGATCAACACGATCACGCCGGACGAGTGGTACACGAAGGTCTACAAGAACCACGACTTCACGGCCACGCTCCAGGAGCACGTCAACGACCGCGACCTGGTCTGGTACGGCAACCCCGACTTCTACTGGGGCTACGACAACAAGCAGGTCACCCGGTGGGTCGAGGAGGCCGAGCAGGCGTCCAGCACCTCCGAGCAGACCGAACTCCTGAAGAAGGTCAACCGCAAGACCGCCGAGGACGCGGCCAGCGACTGGCTGTACCTGTACCCGCAGATCGTCGTGGCCAACAGCAAGCTGTCCGGCTACCCGGTCAACGGTCTCAACTCCCAGTTCTTCGCCTACGACATCAAGAAGGGCTGATGGGCCGGTATCTCCTGCGCCGTCTCGCCTTCCTGTTGGTTTCGCTGGCGCTCGCGAGCGTGGTCCTGTTCGCCCTGCTGCGGATGCTGCCGGGCGACCCCGCCAACGCGCTCACCTCGGTGGGCGCCAGCCCCGAGCAGATCGCGGCGGCCCGGCACTCCATCGGCTCCGACAAGCCGCTGCCGGAGCAGTTCATCCACTGGATCGGGCAGTTGGCGAGTGGGGACCTCGGTACGTCGTTCGTGAGCTCGCTGCCGGTCGGGCCCGAGATCGCCTCTCGGCTGAACGTCACCATCCCGCTCACCCTGGCCGCGTTCGTCCTGGCAGTGCTCATCGCCGTTCCGGTCGGCTTCGTGGCCGCGCACCGGCGCCGGACCTGGTACGGCGCGCTGCTCAACGGAGTGTCCCAACTGGGCATCGCCGTACCCGTGTTCTGGCTCGGCATGATCCTCATAGCCGTCTTCGCCCTGAACGCCGGCTGGCTTCCCGCGGGCGGCTTCCCCCAGGACGGCTGGTCACAGCCGGCGGAGGCGATCCGCTCACTCGCCCTGCCCGTCATCACCATCGCGCTCGTGATGAGCGCCTCGCTGATCCGCTACGTCAGGTCGGCCGCACTCGACGTACTGGGCAGCGACTACCTGCGCACCGCGCGAGCCATGGGCTCATCGTTCGGACAGGCCATGTGGCGGCACGGGCTGCGCAACGCCTCCGTGCCGGTGATCTCGATCCTCGGCATCGAACTGGCGTCCACGCTGCTGGGCGCGGTCGTCGTGGAGTCCGTGTATGCGCTGCCGGGTCTCGGCTCGCTGCTCGCGACCGGCATCGCGCAGCACGACTATCCGGTGATCCAGGGCGTGCTGTTCGTCTCCACGCTCGCGGTGCTGATCATCGGCTTCACCGCCGACTTCGCACAGCGGATCATCGATCCGCGGCTGCGCGGCAGGCTCTCGGGAGGTGCCCGATGAAGCAGTCGCCGAAGCGCTCGTACACGTTGACCGTCGGATGCGTCCTGGCCGGCCTGATCGCCGTGCTTGCGCTGGTCTCGCTCTTCTGGCTCCCGTACACCGCCGACGACACGTCCGGCGGACGGCTCACGGGCCCCGGTGCGGGCCACCTCCTCGGCACCGACAAGCTCGGCCGCGATCTCTTCACCCAGCTGATGACCGGCTCCCGTATCGCCTTCGAGGCGGGCCTGGGATCGGTCCTCATCGCGGCCGCCCTCGGTGGCACGCTGGGTGTGCTGGCCGCGTTCGCGCAGGGATGGCTCGACGACACGCTTTCCGCGTTCCTCGACATCCTGATCGCTTTCCCGACGCTGCTGCTGGCCATGCTCATCGTCGCCGCCCGCTCGGCCACGCTGGGGTCCGCCGTGCTGGCGATCGGCCTCGCGCAGAGCGCGGTCGTGGCACGGCTGGTGCGGATC
This sequence comes from Streptomyces sp. Ncost-T10-10d, assembly GCF_900091955.1. GTDB lineage: Bacteria > Actinomycetota > Actinomycetes > Streptomycetales > Streptomycetaceae > Streptomyces. The sequence continues at coordinate 7,902 of NZ_FMDF01000049.1, read as the reverse complement.
CTGGTCAAGCGGGTCCTGGCACAGGACTACATCACGGCCGCGCGCACCTCGGGCACGTCGTGGCCGCGGATCGTGGCCGGGCACGTACTGCCCAACATCTGGCCGACGCTCGTGGTGAACCTGGCCCTCCAGTTCGGGCTCGCGGTGCTGGCCGAGGCCGGCCTGTCCTATCTGGGTCTGGGAGCGCCGCCGCCCAACGCCTCGTGGGGCCGCATGCTCCAGGAGGCGCAGGTCACCTTCACGACGGCCCCGGCAGGGGCGCTGGCCCCCGGCATACTTCTCGTCCTGCTCGTCATCGGCGTGAACCTCATCGCCGACGGACTGCGCGACACCCTCGACCCCGCGGCCCGGCGGAGGCGCGCATGAACATTCTCGACGTACGCGACCTCACGATCCGTACGGCTGACGGGCGCATCCTCGTCGACCGCCTCTCGCTGACCATGGCCCCCGGCGAACGCCTGGGCCTCATCGGAGAGTCGGGCTCGGGGAAGTCGCTGACCACCCTCGCCGTGCTCGGCCTGCTGCCCGACGGGATGACGGTCACCGGCAGCGCCGAGCTCGCCGGCACCCAGATCGTGGGCGCGAGCGAGAAACAGCTCACGGGAGTGCGCGGCCGGGACGCCGCCATCGTCTTCCAGGAGCCGCTCACCGCGCTCGACCCGCTGATGCGCGTCGGCAGGCAGATCGCCGAACCGCTGAGCAGAAGGCAAGGGCTGAAGGGCGCCGGACTGAAGCGGGCTGTCGCAGCAGCTCTGGAGCAGGTGCAGCTACCCGAGCCCGACCGCATCGCCCGCGCCTTCCCGCACGAAATCTCCGGCGGCCAGCGCCAGCGCGTCGCACTCGCCATGGCACTGGCCTGCGACCCGAAGCTGCTCATCGCGGACGAGCCGACCACCGCCCTCGACGTCACCGTGCAGTCCGACATGCTCGACCTGCTCGACACCCTCGTGCGGGAACGGGACATGGCCGTCCTCTTCGTCAGCCACGACCTCGCGGTCGTCGCGAAGGTCACCGATCGCGTTCTGGTCATGAAGGACGGCCGCGCCGTCGAGGAGGGCGACGTCCGCGAGATCGTGCGCACCCCGCGTGAGCAATACACCAAGGCGCTGGTGGAAAGCGCGCGGCAGCTGGAATCAGCTCTGGACCTGAGGAGCACGCGATGACGCCCGTACTGGAGCTGAACGAAGCCTCCTTCAGCTACCGAGGACACGCCGCGCCCGTCGTCGAGGACATCTCCCTCACCGTCGAGACCGGGCAGAGCCTCGCCCTCGTGGGCGAATCCGGCGCGGGCAAGACGACTCTGCTGCGGCTGCTGCTCGGGCTCGCCCGGGCTACCACCGGCACCGTCCGGTTCGACGGCGAGGAGCTGAAACCGCGCAGCAGTGAGCAGATGCGGCGTTTCAGGCGCAGTGTGCAGTGTGTCTTCCAGGACCCGTACTCGTCCCTGGACCCGCGTCAGCGCGTCGGCAGCATCGTGTCCGAGCCGCTGCGCTCCCTCGGCATCGACAGCAGGAGCACGGCCGGGCCCAAGGTGGCCGACGCCCTGGAGAGGGTCGGACTCCCGGCCGACGCCGCTGAGCGCTATCCGCACGAGTTCTCCGGCGGCCAGCGCCAGCGCATCGCGATAGCCCGCGCGACCGTGTGCGACCCGCGAGTGCTGCTCGCCGACGAGCCCGTCAGCGCACTCGATGTCACCACTCGTGTCAAGGTGGTCGACCTGCTCAACGAGTTGAAGCAGGAGCAGGGCCTGACTCTCGTCATGGTCTCCCACGACCTGTCGGTGGTCGCCTCGCTGTGCGAACGCACCGCCGTCCTGGAGAGCGGCCACATCGTCGAACAGGGCGAGACCGCACAGGTACTGGGCGCTCCCGCGCACCCGTACACGCGTCGCCTCGTCGAGAGCGTGCCGCGACTGCCCGCTTGACCGGCGGATGCGAGCCTTTGGCGATTCGATCACTTCGATGTCCGGGTCCGTATCGAGCAGGCGGTCGCGGTCGGCGAGTTCGAAACGGGCCGGCCTGAACCCACGCGGTCAACGGATGCCGTCTGCCGTGAACGGTCGCGCGGGAAAAGCGGTGGGACACGAAGGCCTCCGTGCGGTGTGCTCCTGGACAACTCCACCGCATCGGGAGCCTTGACCATGTTCAAGGGCCACCGGTTTCGACAACGCTCCTGATCAATACACTCGGCTCACGCCGCGACTGCTACCCGGTCCCAGAACCAGTACAGGCTGACGATCACGATGGGCGCGGTCATCGCGGGCAGGGCCCAGCGGTGTGCGGGGGTCCGGCGAAGGAGGACCAACAGCGGGAACACTGCGGCGATGATGCCCAACTGCACCGCCTCGATGCCGACGTTGAAGCTCAGCAGCGACAGCAGCAGCTCCCAGGACCAGCTCTCATCGATGCCGAGCGCGCCCGCGAAGCCCAGACCGTGGACGAGGCCGAACAGGAAGACGGCCGGCAGCCGCCGGCGTCCGCTCCCCTCCCGGTCGCGAAGGACGACGCCCGCGAGCGCCACGACGGCGATGGAGGCCGCGATGACCGGCTCCACGATCGATCCCGGCACGTTCACCACGCCCGTGGCCGCCAGCAGGAACGTGACGCTGTGCGCGGCCGTGAAGGCGGTCGCCGTGAGGACGATGTCGCGCAGGCCGCGGGCGCCGATGAGCAGCGACAGCAGGAAGAGGATGTGGTCCAGGCCGAACAGCAGGTGTTCGGTGCCGAGCAGGAAGAACTCCACGATCTGGTGCGACTCGTGGTGTCCGCCGGTTTCCAGGGCGGGCTCGGCGGCGGACAGCACCTGGGAGCCCCGCTGCCCGTCGATGTCGTAGTGGACGATCGTCTCCGTGCTGTGGACGAAGCTCTCCGCGTCGGGGAACAGGGCGCTGGAGATGGTGTAGGTGCCGTCGGCACCGCCCGTGCAGTCGTACGCCAGGGTGAGGACGGCGAACGGCCGGGTGCCGCGGGTGCGGATGTCCGCGTCGCCGACGCGGCGGGGCGTGCAGGAGGTGCCGTCACGGGTGACGGCGAAGCGTCCGGTGACGTACGCGGTCACCGCTTCGGCATGGGTGTCGAGCTGGCGCAGCTGCTCCACGCGGCCCTTCGCCTCGTACGCCTCGGCGTACAGCCAGGCCGACTTCATGAGCAGGTCGTATTCGAGGTCGAGGGTCGCCTCGACGCGGGCTCCGGCGCCCTCCACCTCGACGTACGCGGTCGAGGTCGCGTCGTGCGCGGCGGCGGGGGCCGGGTGGGCGAGGCCGGCGGCGAGCACGGTCACCAGGGCCGCGACGGTGGTGAGGAGTGCGGCGGGCAGCCGGCGCCGTCGGAGCCGGGACAGCCAGGAGGAGGGCAGGGGCGCCGGCAGGGGCAAGGGGGCAGGGCGCATGGATGTCTCGGTTCTCGTTGTCAAGGGCCGGGCAGTGGTGGGCCCGCCGTCCCGGACCGCTCGGGTCCAGGACGGCGGGCGTGGGTGCCGGACAGGTGCTACCGGCGGGTCATCCGGTCACCGCCGGTCGGCGGACGACGTGAACCACGGGTAGGCGGGCACGTCCGGTCCCCAGGTGCCGGGCCGGCCGTGGGCGTCCTTGGTCACGAAGGCGCTCGGCGCGGAGGCGGTCACGCCGCCGCCGGTGGAGCGTGCCGTGACGAACCACGCGTGGGTCGTACCGGGCTTGAGTCCCTTCCAGGTCACCGAGGCGACCTCACCGGAGCCGGCCTCGGTCTTCCCGATGACGCTCACAGGGTTGTAGAGCGCCAGCGAATCGGTCTTGAAGGTCGTCTTGCGGGTACTGAGGTCGATCGGGAGGACCATGTTGTCCTCGGTGCCGTCGTAACGGTGGTTCGTGTCGTACTCGGTGGCGCCGAACTCGTCGAGCAGCGGGGAGTAGGTGTCCACGGTCAGCTCGGACCGGTCGACGTCGAACTGGAGCATGCGGAAGAAGCTCGCGCCGAACTGCAGCTGGTCGTCGGGCCGGTAGCCGCCGATCTCGGTGAGCCCGAGCCGGTCCGCGGACACCGTGTAGAACTGGTAGTCCGCGAGCAGCTCGACGACGTCGTGACCGACCTCGCCGATCCTCGGCTTCACGTTGGTGCCGACGCCGTGCTCATGACCGGCGAGGATCAGGAACACGTTGGGGTTGTCCTGGACCACCGTCTTGTACAGCATCGAGCCGTCCGGCGCGGAGAACTGGGCGCCGCGTCCGTCGGGGTTGCTGCTCGGGGCGAGGTAGTCGTGCGAGAGCAGGATGCCGTTGCGGTCGGGGTAGCGTTTGAAGACGGAGTCGGCCCATTCGGCTTCCTCGCGCGTCACCCCGTAGGACAGGCCGACCACGACGAAGTCGAGGCCGCCGGCGGAGAACAGGTCGTAGTGGTTCTGGTTGTCGCCCTGGCGCCAGGGGCCTCCGTACTCGGCGTGCTCCCAGCCCTTCGAGAGCGCCTGGTAGCGCTCGGGCCCGTAGTACTGGTTGTAGATCGCGTCCGGACCGTTCTCGGTGCCGGACTGGTTGTCGTGGTTGCCCGCGATCACACCGTTCGGCACGCCCGCGTCGTCCAGGATCCTCTGCTGCTTCGATGACACCTCCAGCTCGCCGGTGACCTGGCGCCGGGTGGCTTCGTCGGCGGGCTTGCGGATGTTGCTCTCGATGATGTCGCCGGTATGGGCGACGTACGCGATCTTGCGCTTGTCCTTGTTGTCCGCGATCCAGCGCGAGACGTCTCCGTACGCCTTCTCCCAGACCGCGCGCTCCTGGGGCGTCTCCTGCTCCACCGCACCCTCGGAGAGGTACTGCGTGTCGGTGTAGTGGACGATCGAGAAGTCGTACGAGTCGGGGTCGGCGAACCCGTTCGGGTCACCGGCGTCGATGTCGTCGGCGAACGGGTCCTCGCCAGTCACCATGACGTGGACCTGCTGCCGGTCGACGTATTTCCGGTCGACGACGGCGGTCAGGACGGTGTCGCTGTCGGCGGCGCCGCGGGCGCTGGTCAGGACATCCCATTGCTTCGTCCCGGTGTTCCACACGCGCAGCGCGGCGAGCCGCTCGGGGTCGAGGACGCCCTCCCAGCGCAGCACCGGCGCGTCGACATGGCCCTTCACCTGGACGTCGAACCGCTGGTACGTGACATCCTCGGCGGCCGGCGCGTCGAGCGTCCTGCCGTCGGCGGGTGCGAGGCCGTCGGCCTTCACCTTCTTCTCGCCCTTGACCTTGAGCGTCGTGGGAACGGACGTGGCCGTTCCCACGTACACCTGGTCGGGAGTGAGGATCTCGGCCTCGGAGAAGGTGGCGCTCACCGTGCCGCCGTCGGGCTCGGCCACCTTCGCCGACAGTTCGACATTGCTGCCCGCGTCGGTCGTACCGGACTTCGGGGTGAGGTCGGCGGGGGTGTCCGGGATACCGGCGGAGGTGAACTTCACTTCGCGGGTGCCTCTGTTGCCGACGCTGTCGGTGCCGGACACCGACAGCGTGTGCTCGCCGGCGGACAGACCGGGGCCCACGGGGGCGCCGAGCTGGATCGGTTTCCCGTCGAGCTTCACATCGGGGCCGTCCGCCACGCCGGAGAGGTCTCCCAGCCGGACGTCGAGGACGACCGACGCGGTGATCCGCCGGCCGGCGGCGGGGGTGCTGGCAGAAACCTGGGGCGCCGAGTTGTCGGTGACCAGGACGCGGGTCGCGGTCCTGCCGGTCTTCGATGTCGCGGCCAGGGTGTGCTTTCCGTCGTCGATCTTCGTGGTGTCGAGATCGGCACGGAGGCCCTGGGCCGGACCCTCGACGAAGAACTCCAGGTCGACCTCGGTCAGCGGATTGACGTTGTCGCCGCAGTTGCCGTCGCCGAAGCTGTACGAGCCCTTGAGCATCCGGCCGGTGGCGGTGCCGTTCGCCGGGGTGAGGGTGATGTCGGAGACGGCGAAGTCGTCGCGGTTGTCCCCGCACGAGGTCGGATACGTACCGGCGACGAAATCGACCGTGTTCCAGCCGGGGACCAGCCACTCGTTCGGGAAGGTCAGGCCGACGTGTTGGCTGACGAAGTCGCTGTCCAGCACGTGCTTCTGACCGTTCACCAGGATGTGGTTCCGGTATCGGGCCTCGATCGAGTTGCTGCCCACGGTGAAGCCGAGGGTCGCGTTGCCGAATCCGAGGGTGTCGGAAACTCGGACGGCCTGGGCGTCGATCGTGTAGTGGAGTTCCACCTCGCGCAGGCGGGTGTCGCTGTTGCCGCAGGTGCCGTCGCCCATGGCGTACGAGTCCGCGATGTCCTGGCCCGTGACGGTCGCGCCGTCGAGGGCGAGGGCGAGCCGCGCTATGTCGAAGTCGTCGCGGTTGTTGCCGCAGCTCTCCTTGTACGAGCCGGTGACGACCGTGATGGTGTTGTCGCCGGGCACCAGGTGGCGCGCCGGGATCGCTATGTCGACCCGCTGACTCACCCAGGTGCCGCCCAGGTCGATGCGCTTGCCGTTGACGAGCAGGTAGTTGTCGTTCCGGTCGTCGATCGAGTTCGACCCGACGTCGAAGGAGAAGGTCGCCGCGCCGTTGCCGAGGTGCGGATCGGTGACGGGCGTGTCACCGTCCACGGTCAGCGACTCGACGTCGCCCTCGGCGCCCGCCGGGAAGTTGGCGAAAACCGGTTGCCGGCCCTTCACCAGCGTGCCGTCCTTGGGCAGCAGCCGGGGGGCGCCCGCCGGGGCGTTGTTCACCGTCACGGTGTTCTTGACCGTCTTGCCCGAGACGGTCCTGGTGGTGAGGGCGTGCTCGCCGTTGGCGAACTTCGTCGTGTCCAGGTCGGCTTGGAGGCCGGTGGTGCCCTGCGGGTCGCCCAGTACGAAGAAGCTGAGTGTGGCCTTCGTCAGCAGCGAGGTGTTGGAACCGCAGCTGCCGTCGCCGAAGGAGTAGGTGTACTCGTTCTCCTCGCCGTCCGCGACCTCGCCGAGCAGGTCCAGGCTGATGTCGGACAGGACGAAGTCGTCGTAATTGGTGCCGCACGAGCTGTCGACCTTGCCGGCCAGGATCTCGATCTTGTTCTCGCCCTTGACCAGGTGCTGGTTCGGGATCTCGATCGTGCCCCGCTCGTTGACGAGGTCACCGATGTCGGCCCGGTACTCGCCGTTGACGAGCACGTAGTTGTGGTAGCGGGCCTCCGTCGAGTTCGACCCGACGTCGAAGCCGAGCCGGGACACCCCGACCGTCCTCTCGGCGTCGATCGCCTTCCCGTCGACCGCGAGCCCCGTCACGGAGTCACCGGCGAGCGTCGGCGTCGCCGCGGCCTTCTCCGTGCCCTCCAGATACGCCCCGTCGCCCGGGGTGAGGACCGGCAGGCTCGTGCCGACCGCCGACCCGCTCCGCCCTGGTGTGTGCTGCTCCGCACCGGTATCGGCGTACGCCGTCGTCAGGTTGCCGCTCACGAGGAGCAGCGCGGTGAGAGCCACCCCCGCGAGCCGTCGTCCACCCGATCTGCCACCCGGCCGTGTTCGCCGCTCTGCTGGCCGCATCAGCAGCCGTCCTTCCTGATCGCTGCAGGGTGAAGGGCACGCCGTGAAGATGTACGACATGCCCATGGCGAATCCTGGGCAGCGCAGGTGAACGGAGTCGGATCACCCGTGAACCATCAGCGGAAGGATCCCCGTCAACGGCCGCGGCCACGGCCGGAACAGCTGCACAAACGTCGACCCCAGGGCATACCCCACATGGCGAGCCCAGGGGTCGTCCACAGCCGGGACGACTTCGGCCCGCTGAAACTCCAGCCCCGTCCCGGGCGGCTGACCGCGTGCGCAATCACGCAAGGAATCGGTTGTGCCATTGCCGCGGGGCCGGCCAGGGCCGGTGCTCGCGTGGCGTCCCTGCGCCGCCCGGCGGTTGGCGGCCGGAGGAACCGGGTTGTTGCATCGAACCTCGCCGGGCTGCCTGCCACA
>NZ_FMDF01000050.1 GCF_900091955.1 Streptomyces sp. Ncost-T10-10d | reverse complement strand
CATCGGCGACGCGCGAGCCGGGGCAGGCGGAGCAGGACAGCCCACAGCCCGGACGCGAACATCTCCGGGCTCCCGCCACCACGGCGGCGCCGCTGGGCCCTGCGCCGGTCGGAGGTGGCGAGGTGAAGCGTCCGAGCGTCCTTGGGGAAGCCGGTGTCGTCCACCACCCACGCCTGCGGACAGCGGCCTGCTGTCCCGGCCCGCGGCTTGGCGGTGCTGGACGGCCTGGCCGCCGCCACCTTGCTCACGACGGACCGACTGCTGTCGGCCGGCGCCTGACCGCCCCCGCGTTCCGCACCGCTTCGCGCTCGTCGAGCTCCACCGCCCCCTGGGACGCGCATCATCAAAGGGGGGAAACCATCGACGAGGAGTGGCGATGAGGTTGTCGTTCCTTGAACCGCTCTACGCGGAGCCGGGCCCGTTCGTCTCCGTGTACCTGGACACCTCCCGAGACGTCGAGCATCCCGAGCGGGCGATCGCGCTGCGCTGGCGGCGGCTGCGCGAGAGCCTGTCCCGTCAGGGCTCGGACCGGGCGCTGCTGAATGTACTGGAGGAGGTGGTCGGCGCCGACACAGCGGTGCCGGGGGTGCACGGTCAGGCCATCTTCGCTGCCCACGGCACGCTCGTCCTGGACGGGGAGCTGCCCAGGCCGCCCGAGCACGACTCCGCGCGCTACAGCACCCTGCCGGACGCGATGCCCCTGGTCACCCAGCATGTTCCGGAGATTCCCTACATGGCCGTAGTCGTCCACTACGGCGGCCTTCCGACCGCCGAGACCCACGGCTGGGTGACTCTGGAGGCGGAGACCGGCACCTGGCCCACGTCCACCGTCACCCCGGGTGAGCGGCTGCACTGCAGGGTCGCGGTGGCGACCTGGCACCGCACCTCCCTCCGGCTCGGCCACCGGCTGGACGAACGGGCGCGGCGCGCCCATGCCGACGCCGTCGTCGTGGGCGGGGACGAGTGGGCGTGCAACGTACTGATCCGCCGCCTGCCGCACGCCCTGCGGGACAAGGTCGTGCGTGTGGGCGGCCGGACCCCCACCGACACCGGACGCGCCCTGTTGGAGCCGCAGCTCGGCGGCGTCTTCCGCGGCCGCATGGCCGCGCACGACCGGGAACTCGTGGACATCTTCATCGGCCGGCGTGCCCTGGACGGACCCATGACGGAGGGGCTGGCCGCCACCGTCGCCGCCCTCCAGCGCGGCCAGGTCGCGGCACTGCTGCTGACCCGGCCGCCGGCGTCCTCGCTGCGGCTCTGGGTGGGCTCCCAGCCCACCCATCTCGCCCTGACCGAGGCGGAGCTGATGTCCTTCGGCGTGCGGGCCCCGCGCGAGGAACGCGCCGACGAGGCCCTCGTCCGGGCCCTCGTCGGCACCGGTGCCGAGCTCGTCGTCGTACCGGAGAGCGAGCTGAGGCTGTATGAGGGTGTGGGCGCCCTGCTGCGGTACACCGACCCGGGGACCCCATCCTGACGCCGACGCGCTGCGCCCGCCAGATGACGGGTCGCCCCTGGCAACCGACCGCCCCGGATCGCGCAGCGCGCGAAACGTGCCGACACTGGGCTGGAGCGGCAGCGCGGCGTACGGGCGGCGGATGGGGCACATGGACAGGAGCAGGAGCGGCGCGGAGGAGACGGACGTCTCGATCGCCCCTCGCAGAACCTGGGCGACAGGCATGCCGGCGGTGGCCGTCCGCACCCGCAATTCCTACGCCATGCTGCGGGCGCCCCAAGGGCATCGGCTGTTGCAGACCTTGTGCTCCCACGACCAGTGGAACACCGTCCCGTACACGGACAACGACCGCTGTCGCGGCGTGCGAGGCACCCGGCGCGTCGTGCTCGTGAGCCCGGCGGACCTCACCGCGCTCGGGCTCTCCGACGGCGAACGGGTGGACCTCATGACTGTCAGGAGGGACGGCATCGAGCGCCGCGCGGAGGACTTCCGGCTGGTCACCTGCCCGACCGCACCCGGCTGCGGCGCCACCCACTCCCCGGAGACCGATGTCCTGGTGCCGCTGGACAGCAGGGCCGGGACCAGCAACACGCCGGAGGCGAAGGGGATCACGGTCGGACTGCAACGCACCACGCCCCGGGCCGCCGGCGCCACCGCCACGGCCACGGCCACGGCCCCATGGTCCGATGGCCCGTGAAGGAACCCCCGAGGACCTGGTCCGCGCGGCCCACGCCGTGGGCGTGACCGACGACCGTCTCCTGGAGGCCGTACGGAGCATCCCCCGGGCGGAATTCGTCCCCGCGGACGAGGTGGCGTCCGCGTACCGGAACACGCCCGTTCCGCTCCCCCACGGGCAGGTGACCACCCAGCCCTCGCTGATCGCCATGATGATCTCCGCTCTCGGCCTCACCGGAGACGAACAGGTCCTGGAGGTCGGGACCGGATACGGCTGGCAGACCGCGCTGCTGGCCCGCTTGGCCGCGTACGTCGTCAGCGTCGAGCGCTGGCCCGACCTGGTCGACGAGGCCCGCCTGCGGCTGGCCGGGCAGGGCGTCGGCAATGCCGAGGTCGTACTCGGCGACGGGACCCTCGGGATGCCGACCCGCGCCCCGTACGACGCCGTCATCGTCTGCGCGGCCTTCCCGCGAGTGCCCGAGCCGCTCGTGGATCAGCTCCGCACCGGCGGCCGGCTCGTCCAGCCGATCGGGCACGGCGGGCGGGAGCGCGTCGAGCTGTACGAGCGGCGGGCCCGCGGCCTGGAGCACCGCAGGACCGTCACCCCGGCCCGGTTCGTCCGGCTGTACGGCGCCCATGGCTACGACCAGCCGTGACGCGCTCAGCGCTGATAGGTCCCGACCAGGGTGCCGGAGGCCAGCACCCTGCCCTTCAGGGCACGTTGCACGTCCTCGGCGCCCGGGTGGCCGTGCAGCGGCAGCGGCTCGGACAGGGCGTACAGGCGGAAGAAGTAGCGGTGCGGCCCGTGCCCCGGTGGAGGCATCGGCCCTCCCCAGCCCACGCGGCCGAAGCCGTTCGGCCACGGCAGGCCCCCGTGGGGCTTCTGGCCCTCGGCCGCCCCGGTGGTCCCCGGATCGATGCCGGTCACCAGCCAGTGCAGGAAGGTCCTCCCCGGCGCGTCCGGGTCCTCGCACAGGAGCACCAGCTCCGTGGCCTCGTGGGGCACCCCCGACCAGGTCAGGGGCGGTGAGATGTTCTCGCCCTCCCCGCTGTACCGACGGGGGATCACTGTTCTGTCGTCGAACGCGGTGCTGCTGAGTTCAATTCCGCTCATGCGCGCCGCCATACCCGCAACAAAGGCACCGGCACCGGTCCGCACCCCGAAACCCCCGTTCGGCCGAGCCCACCCGGGCCGCCTCCGGAAGCGGGGGTGAAGATGGCAGTGTGCCGACAAGGATCCTGCTCGAGGGCCGCCCTGGCGTGGGCAAGACGACCGCCCTCCGTCGGCTGGCCGCGCTGCTGCCCACCCACGCGGCCACCGGATTCACCACGGAGGAGATCCGGCAATCCGGCGCCCGCGTCGGCTTCGCCCTGGAGACCCTGGCAGGCCGGCGGGGGGTGCTCGCCCATGTCGACCTGCCCGGTCCGCCACGGGTGGGGAAATACGGCGTCGACCTGGGCGTCATGGAACGACTGGCGCTGCCGTCGCTTCGGCCGGCAGTAAACGAGGAGGCGACGGGGCGGCTGGTGCTCATCGACGAGCTGGGGCGGATGGAACTGGCGTGCACGGCGTTCCGGCACGCGGTCGACGCGCTGTTCGTCGCGGAGGTCGACGTCGTCGCCACGGTCCACACGCACCGCGAGCCGTTCACCGACGCCCTCAAGCGGCGCGCCGACATCGAGGTCGTCCCGCTCACTCCGGCAAACCGGGACGTCCTGCCGGGGGAGCTCGCGGCCCGGCTGCAGCAGCCCCGGACGCACGGAAGGCCTCCCTCTCACGGATGAGAGCCGAGATCACCGAGTGCGCGGTCCTCACCGTGGTTGACAACGCGGTCCGCACCGGCCGCCCGGACCTCGCGCGCGGCGTCCACCGTTCTGTCCAGGCACTCGAACGCGATACCCGGTCCTGGCTCGCCGGCTGGAACGGCCACCCACGGCCCTTCGTATGGACGAAGACAGCCGACGACATCCTCGACAAGGTCGCCGCCTGCTGCCGCCGAATCTCCGGCTCAGGTCACTGACACCAGAAACGCTACGGGCGCGGCGCACTCGCACATGACTCGACCTCGCTGCGTAGGCGACCGAGTGAGCCGCTGAAGTGTCCGCACGGCAAGGAAGGCGGCCGGCGGCCGGTTCCGCCGGAGTCAGCCCGACTTCGGCGGCTTCTGCGCGTCGAAGGCGAAGAGAGTGTTCTTGGCCGCGGCCACGATCACTGCACGCCCCGCGACGGTCACGCGCGGGCTTGCGCCCTGCTCGCCCGTCAGGCCATCGGCCTGCGGATCTGTTGTCCACAGGGGTTTGCCATCGTACGGCGACAGCGCGACCACCCGGCCGGTGGCCGAGCTGAAATACACCGCGTCGGCTCCCGCCACGGGACCTGACGCGCCCTCCACGCCTGTCTGCCGGGACCACTTCTTCCGGCCGGTCGCGGGGTCGAGCGCCGTGACGAGACCGGTCTGGCTGCTCACGTAGAGGGTGCCGTCCGCCATGCCGGGCGTCCCCGCGTATGTCTGGGCCGACCGGGAGTACGTGACCTTCCGCGAGGCCGGGTCGACCCGCGCCACCCCGTCGTAGCCGGCCAGCGCCGGTCCCTCCATGTGCACCTGAAAGAGTACGAGCCTGCCATCGGCGACGCCCATCGGCACGGCGGGCCCGTCGACCGCGATGGGCCTGCCGAGTGTCCCCGAGGCGCGGTCGACCGGGTACAGGGTGGGGTGGCGCACCTCCAAGGCATCCACCTCCGCATTCGTCGCGCACATCGCGAAGAGCTGCGGGCCCACCGGGACGGGAGCGCACTGTGCGCCCGCGGGGAAGGGCGTCTTCCAGGCAACCGTACCGCTGTGCGCGTCCCGGGCCTCGAAGCGGGAGTTGGAAGCGTCGACCGTCACAACGGCGGAGCCGACCACAAGGGCGTCCTGAGTCCGACCCGTGACGGCCTTCGACTGGGCGCCGGACGGCACGGACCACAGCTCCCGGCCATTGTGCGTGTCGATGGCCACCACCTCACTGGGAGGGTCCTGCGGGGCGTCCTGGGCGGCGAAGCGGTAACCGAGCACCGTGTCGTCGGTGGCGCCCACCAGGTGCATGCCCTGGACGGGGACGCCCGGACTCTTCACCGTCCACACCCGCGAGCCGTCCGAGGCCCTGATACGGGTCGCGACAACACTGCCGCCCCCGCAGAACAGCGCGTCGCCGCTCGCGACGCAACGCAGCTCGTCGGGGATGTCCTCGCGACCGCCCAGCACAGTCTTGCGCCACGGCCCGAAGCCGTCCGGAAGTGCGGCATCCTGCGCCGCGACGCTGTTGCCCTTGTTGCCGCCGCTGTTCCCCCCGAAACCGCCCGTTTTCAGCGTGGCGACTCCCCCACCGATCGCTGCCACCGCGACCGCGGCCGCGAGCACGGGACGCCATCGGCGACGCAGACGGCGGCCGATGGGGGTGCCAGTGCTCCCTGTATCGGGACCGGCCGGGGCAGTCGGCGCCGGGGTGGCCCGCATCGCGAGGTGATGCTGGGTGATCATGTCGCGGGTGCGGCCCGCGCCAACCCCGTTCGTGTCGGTCCCGCCGAGGTCGGCCGGCAGGTCCCGCAGCAGCACGAGAAGTTCGTCCGCCGAGGGGCGTCCCTCGGGCTCCTTGGCCAGGCACGGCTCGACGACCGCGCGCAAGGCCACCGGCACGGCATCCAGTGACGGCTCCTCGTGCACCACCTGATACGCCGTCAGGTATGGGCTGTCCGCGTCGAAGGGCCCGTGGCCCGTCGCTGCGTACACCAGCAGCGTCCCCAGCGAGAAGACATCGGACCGCGGCCCCACGCCACGCGGCGCCTGCAACTGCTCCGGCGACATGAAGGGCGGCGTACCGATGACCCGCCCTGTCATCGTCAGCGTCTGCTGGTCCACGGCTCGCGAAATGCCGAAGTCGATGACGCGCGGGCCCTCGGGCGAGAGCACGACGTTCGAGGGCTTCAGGTCACGGTGGACGACCCCCACCCGATGGATGTCGCGCAGCGCCTCCGCCAGCCCGATGGCGAGCCTCCTCAGCTCCGCTCCGTTCAGCGGGCCTTTCTCCGCGATGCGCTGGGCGAGCGTGTGCCCCTCGATATAGGTCGTCGCCATCCACGGCTGCTCGGCCTCAGGGGCAGCGTCGACCACGGCGGCGGTGAACGCGCCGCTCACCCGCCTCGCCGCCGCCACCTCCTGCCGGAAACGGATGCGGAACTCGTCGTCCCCCGCGAACTGCTGGTGGATCAGTTTGATCGCGACAGGTCGCCCCGAGCTCGTACGGGCCAGAAAGACCGTGCCCATGCCACCCGAACCGAGCCGCGCCTCAAGCGGATAACCGCCGATCTCGACCGGATCACCTCCGCGCAGCGACACTCTTCCCGACCTCCCGTCCCCCGTGCACCTCTGCCGCCACGGGCCTGCGTACCTGTCCTGCACACAAACTAGCCGCAGGAGAGTACGGCAGAGCAAAGCGGGTGACGATCACGGAGCCCAGAGCTGCTCCCGTGCCGCGCCGACCTCTTCGCCGACGGATCAAGATCCGGGCCATTCCCGGACCATCGCCGCACCACATAGCTCAGAAGCCGCCGTTCTGGCCGGCCAGCAGGGCAATGCCCCGTGTACCACCAGCAGACGAAGAACCTGCCGGCCGCCTTCGCCCACCATGCTGCACCCACGCGCGCTGCTCATTCGGTGCGGCGGACTTCCCCTCTACAGTCCCACCGAGGCGACCGGCCGACCAAGGAAACCCAGCCGCACCTGACGGTCCGTATTGCCGATGTTCGTGTCCACCAACCTCCGTTAGGGCAACCCCGATGTTACCGGCGCGTCTGGGGGCAGCGGGCAGCCTGTCAAGGAGCGTCATAGCCACCATGTGCTGTCGAACCTCCGAGGTTCACTCCTTCCATCAGCCCACAATCACCTCCGGGCGACGGCTTGGGCACAGGCGTATTGGCATCAACGCAGTGGCTGACCTTGCGTGCGTCCCCTACAAGGGCCGTCGTCCACAGCCTCCTTGGAATCGTCGTCCGTTAACAGGTCACTCCGGTCGGAGTCGTTGCTCACCTGCGAGACCGGTGAGCGCTCACCCGTCGCTGAAGAAAACCGACCGAGTTCCACCGTTCGCTACACAGACCCTCGGGACCGGGGCGGGGCCAGGCCGGGCGTTGATCATCCGTGCTTGCCGCAGTGGATCGGCGGCGAAGTCATCCTCCCGGTGCCAGTCGCGGAGCGCCGCGCGCACGGCGGTGTCGAAGTCGTCGCGCGTCAGCGTATGACAGGGCCGGCCGTCGCCGCAGCGGACGGTTCCTCGGTGAGCGCTCCCGGCTGTGTTCGGTCGAACCGGACCGACAGTGGTGCGGGACTCAATCCTCATCCACGCACCGATCGCCCGGGTCTGGGCAATCCAGACCGACGTCGAGAACTGGCCTGCCTGGCAGCCGAACGTCACCAAGACCACTCCGGGCGCGCTGCGCCCAGGCTCCTCCTGGACCTGGTCGACGGAGGGCCTGGAGGGCATCACCTCCACCGTGGAAGAGGTCCGAGCGCCGCACAGGATTGTCTGGGGCGGACCCGCCCACGGCATTACCACGGTCCACGCCTGGACCTTCACCGCGGTTCCCGGCGGCACCCTCGTCCACACCGAAGAGTCCTGGACCGGAGCCCCCGCCGAGGCCGACACTGCCAACCTGCAGGCGGCCCTCGACGCCTCGCTCGACGCCTGGCTGCACAACCTCAAGAAGCGCGCCGAACAGCGTTCCTGACAGCGCCGGCCTCTGAGCTGGCGGCCCCGACCCGACCACCGACCGGCCGCCAACCTCAGACGCCCAGGCCTCGTCACCATGCTCCGGTGTTGAACTCGCGCTCACCGGAGAAGGAATGGCCGCCCCGGATGCTGCCGCTGATCCGATCGATGAGGTCAAGGGCGTGTGCCAAGGCGCGCCGGTCCTCCTCGTCCAGCGTTTCCTCCAGCGCGTCGGCGAGCACGACGACGCGCTGACGACGGTCCGCGTCGAGCGCCTTCTTCCCCGCTTTCGTCAGAGTGAGGACCTTCCTGCGGGCATCGCCCGGATCAGGGCACCGCAGCACTTCCGCATCGATCGATGCGGAAGAGGTGTGCTGCGGCTGCGAAGGCCGACCGGCGTCGACGTCGCCCCACCGGCGGGGCGCCGCCCATCGCCGAGATCAGCCCGCCGGGCGAACCCGAGCAGAAGTAGAGGCTTCCGCCGCCTCCTGGAAGTCGGCGATGTCCCCGCCGTACTCCCTCGCCCAGTTCGTCAGGACCTCGATGGGCTCGATGAGGGTCCGGCCGAGGTCGGTGAGGCTGTACTCGACCCGCCGCGGCGCTTCGGCACAGCGGTCGACCAGGCCGTACTGCTGGAGCCGGCGCAGCGTCTGGGTGAGGACCTTGCGCGAGACGCCGCCGATGAGGTCGACGAGCTCACCATGCCTGCGAGGCTTCTGGCTGAGCCCGAAGAGCGCGAGCACGGCCCATTTGTCGGAGATGATCTCGACCGCCAGACGCGTGGGGCAGTCGACGAGGGAGGCTGCTCCGTCCACGTTCTGCATGGAAATCGAAGGTACCAGTAGGTAACGCACGGCTCCGTAACGTCTTCCTCGAGCAACCGTCCAGCACCAAATGCGGAGGAGTCACCATGCCACGAGTCGTTGTGTTCAACGAGTTCGGCGGGCCGGAGGTCATGCAGGTCGTCGAGGAGCCCGTCGTCGAACCCGCAGCCGGCGAGGTCCGGGTCAGGATCGAGGCGTTCGCCGTCAACCCGCTCGACCAGATGATGCGTTCCGGCACCTCGCCCGCACCCGTCCCCCTGCCGCACGCTCGCCTCGGTGTCGAAGGAACCGGCGTCGTGGACGCGCTGGGCCCCGAGACCACCGGGCTGAAGATCGGCGATCCGGTCATCCTGACGGCCGTTCCGGACGCGAGCGCCCGGGGCAGCTACGCCGAATACACCACGGTCCCCGCGAGCCGGGTCGTCGCCCGGCCGGCCGGGCTCGGAATCACGGAGGCGGCGGCGATCTGGGTCGCCTACTCCACCGCCTACGGCGCGCTCGTCGAGAAGGCGAGGATGCGGCCCGACGACCACGTCCTCATCACTGCCGCGTCCGGCGGCGTCGGCCGGGCGGCGATGCAGATCGCCAATCAGATCGGTGCCGTGCCCATCGCCGTCACTCGGCACGCCGCGAGGAAGGACGAGCTGCTCGCCGCCGGCGCCGCCGCGGTCGTCGCCACCGACCACGCGGACATCGCCGAAGCCGTCGGCCACCACACCGGCGGGGCCGGCGCGGACATCGTCCTCGACCTTGTCATGGGCCCCGGCCAGCAGGATCTCCTGAAGGCGGCCCGCCCCGGCGGAACGCTGCTCGCCGCGGGCTTCCTGGACCCGCGACCCACGCCCTTCCCGGCAGGCCCGCCGCTCACGGTCTTCGGCTACCGGAGCTTCGAGCACACCCTCGACGCCGTCGTGGTGAAGCGCATGGCGGCCTTCCTGAACGCGGGCGTGCGCCTCGGTGCACTGCGGCCCGCCGTCGACGACAAGGCGTTCTCCCTCGACGACGTCGTCGAGGCACACCGCCACCTCGAGAAGGGGCTGCACGCCGGGAAGAAGATCGTCGTGACGGCCTCCTGAGGCCGTGCCGGCTCACGGCGTGCCGGACACCAGTCCGACCCGGTAGGCGAGGACGACGGCCTGGACGCGGTCGCGCAGGCCGAGTTTGGTCAGGATCCGCGACACATAGGTCTTGACCGTCTCGGGCGTGATGAACATCGCCGCGGCGATCTCCGCGTTCGACAGTCCCTCTGCGATCAGATGGAGCGCTTCCAGTTCGCGGAGGGTCAGCGCGCTCACGACATCGTCCCTGGCCGACCGGGAGGTGTCCGCCGGGCGCAGCCGTTCGGCGAAGTGGCCGATGAGGTGGCGGGTCACGGCCGGTGCCAGCAGCGCCTCGCCCCGGGCGACCGTCCGGATTCCGCCCACCAGCTCCGCCGGAGGTGAGTCCTTGAGGAGGAAGCCGCTCGCTCCGGCCCGGAACGCGTCGTAGACGTAGGCGTCGACGTTGAAGGTGGTGACGACCAGTACCTTCGGTGGTGCCACGGCGTCGGGGCCGGCCAGCCGACGGGTCGCCTCGATGCCGTCGAGCAGGGGCATCCGGATGTCCATCACGACCACGTCGGGGCGCAGCTGCTGCGCGGCCTGCACTGCCGCGTGCCCGTTCTCGGCCTCCTCGACGACCTCCATGTCGGGCTGAGCGGAGAAGATGGTGACGTAGCCGGTACGCACCAGTGCCTGGTCGTCGCAGACGAGTACACGGATCGGCGGCGGCGCATCGTTCACGGGTCACTCCTGTACGGGCTGGGTGGGGATCACGGCGCGGACACGGAACCCGCCCTCGGGCCGGGGCCCGGCCACCAGTTCACCATCGAGCATCCGCACCCGTTCACGCAGCCCGGCCAGGCCTCGTCCTCCCGCAGGATCCGGCTTCCGTGTGGCCGGTGCAGCCGCCGGGGAGGGGCTGGGTCCTTCGGTGGCCACCTCGATCTCGATGTGCTCCTCGCCGTGCTGGACCAGGACCTGGGTCCGCTGCCCAGCCGCGTGCCTCATCGCGTTGGTGAGCGCCTCCTGCACCACGCGGTACGCGGCCAGTTCCACGTCCACGCTCTGCGGCCGCCGCTCGCCCCGCTCGGTGAACTCGACGGGCTGATCCGACATGCGGGCCTGCTCGACCAGGTCCCCCATCTTTCCCAGGGTGGGTGCCCGGTCCGCGGGTGCCGGGTCCGCGGATGCGGACTGGCCGGTCGCCTCCAGTACGCCGAGCAGGTACCGCAGCTCGGTGAGCGCCCGGCGCCCGGTGCCGCTGACCGCTGCCAGTCCTTCACCGGCACGTTCCGGCGCGGATGTGAGCAGGAACTGCGCCGCGTCGGCCTGGACCACCATGGCCGTCACATGGTGGGTCACCACGTCGTGCAGTTCGCGCGCGATACGGGCCCGCTCGGCGGCCGCGGCCACCTCGGCGGCCAGCCGCCGCCGCTCGGCCTCCTCCGCCCGTCGCCTGCGCATGACGCTTCCCACCATCCAGACCGCGGCCAGAATCAGGTAGAACGCGAGGTAGTCCGGGATCTGCTGCGGTGAGCCGAGGCGGTGCAGGACGACCGTCAGCACGGCGTAGCCCGCGCTTGCCACGGCGGCCGGCGTGCGGCGGAAGGAGACCTGGTGGGCTCCGGCGGAGTACAGGGCCAGATAGAGCCCGACACTCCCGAACGTCGTTGGACAGCCCAGGGCCTGATGTACCGCAAAGGCACAGCCGACGAATGAGAGGCAGGCCGCGGGCCACCGGATGCGTACCGTCAGCGGCAGGGTCTGCGCCAGGGTCAGCCCGATGCTCAGCGCGTCTGACGGACGCTCGGGCAGGTCGCCGATCTGTGCCCCGATGTGCGACAGGGTCGGCACGAACGCCAGCAGGGTGAGAACCAGCGCGAGAACGCCGTCCTTGACGGACTGCTCCCGCTCCGCCAACCAACTGAGCGGCCCCCGCAGCAGCGGGGGCGTCCAGGGCGCCTTGAGCACCATCACTTTCGTTTCCCTTCCGGTCAGCCGTGGGCGGTGCCGCGCGATGGGCTCAGCGGGCGGCGCGCTGCCGGGGCAGCAGACCGCCCCGCCGGTGGGCGAGGACGAACATCGGGACGGCCAGCGCCACACCGATGAGGACGGTAACGACCGACGCCTCCAGGCTGAAAGCGCCGCCGGTCAGCAGGCCCGAACCGGCGACGTCCACGGACAGCAGCCCCTTGGCGGTATGCCCCGAGACCGGAATGCCGAGCAGCTGCTCGGCGGCGTTCCAGGCGAAGTGCATACCCACGACGAACCAGATGCTGCGCCGCCACAGGAACGCCGCCCCGAGCAGCGCGCCCGCCTCGATGGCGATCGCCAGTGCGCTCCACGCGGTGGCCCCGGGGTTGGCCAGGTGCGCGGCGCCGAATAGCGGCGCGGTGATCGCGACAGCGGCACGGCTGCCGAACAGCCGCTCCAGGGCCTGCAGGGCAAGACCGCGGAACATCAGCTCCTCCGTGACCGCCGCGCCCGCCGATACGGTGACCGCGGACGCCACGACGGAGAAGAAACCGTTTCCGGCCCAGGAGAACGAGTAGCCCCCGAACGCCGCGATCACGAGGGCGGACACGAGGATGAACCCCAGGCCGATCCCGCCGCCGAGCAGCGCCTCCCGCGCGGCCCCGCGCCGGGCGATCTCCGGCATCGGCCGTCGCGCGACGAAGCGCATCACCGCCCAGTACACGGCCACCGCAGCCGCCACGCCCAACACCTGCAGCGGCCCGGGTCCGGTCGCGGTCGCAGCCGAGACCCCGCCGACGCCGACGATTCCGATCAGCATCCAGCCGAACGGAGAGCGGCAGATCCGGCCGACGCGGCCGCCGCTCGGACCGGAGACGTCCGAAAGCCGGTCGTGGCCCGCCTCGTGGCGCGTGGTGGATGACGTGTGCATCATGGTCTCCCCTTGACACTCGGCCGCCCGGCTGGCGGCCCACCGACCACGCTAGGAACACCACGACATCCGCGATTCACCCGCAAGCGGACGACACCGGTAGCTCTCACGGGGGATGCGCTCGGCGGTGCGGTGCCCCCGTCGTTGCCCCGCCGCGCATCCCCTGCCTCTTCCGCATCGATCGATGCGGAAGAGGCAGGCTCCGAGGGTGGCTACCAGACAGAGCGGCCCCATCGGCCGGCCCCGGGGATTCGACGCCGAAGTGGCGCTCGAACGCGCCATGCTGTTCTTCTGGGAACACGGCTACGAGGGTGCCAGCCTGGCCGGCCTGAGCGAGGCGATGGGCATCTCCACCACCAGCATGTACGCGGCCTTCGGCAACAAGGAGGAGCTGTTCCGCAAGGCTCTGGACCGCTACACCGAGGGCCCGAGCGCATACCTCGCCCGGGCCCTGGAGGAGCCGACCGCCCTCGGCGTGGCCACCGCAGTCCTGGCCGGCACCGTCCGGACCACCACCCGGCCGGCCCACCCCCACGGATGCCTGGGCGTCCAGGGCGCCCTGGCCACCGGCGACTCCGGGAATGCGGTCCGCGACCTCCTCGCCGCCCGGCGGACCAACGGCTGCTCTCAGCTCCGGGACTGGTTCCAGCAAGCCGTCGACGACGGCGAACTGCCTCCGGAGACCGATCCCGGGTTGCTCGCCCGCTACGTCACCACCTTGGCCTTCGGCATCGCCGTCCAGGCCGCGAGCGGTATCGGTCGCGATGAGCTCCAGGAGATGGCCGACGCCGCCCTACGCAGCTGGCCGCTCTCCTGAGTGGGCGTTTACCCAGACTTGTTCCGGAATGCTACTTCTGCCTCTGCCTTGCTTTGGGTGCTTTCGTCCGGTGCTGGAGGGCTGGGGCGGCCAGCCGGAGGGCTACTGGGGCCGCGCCCATGAACGCCGGTCCGGCCGGCCCGAGGGCGACCGGATACATTGCGCGAGACGGCATCCTGGCCAGGGAGGGGAAGCGTGACCGCCACCAGCAACATCCGACCCGCCGACGGTGAAGCGCGAGCACCGCGGCAGAGCCGACTGCACCGCCTGATGCGCTACATCCCCCTGGTCGCCACCGTCCTGCTGTGGGCCGTGCCCTGCTGGGTGCTCCTGCACAGCGGCCAGCACTGGCCGCTGCCCGTCACACTGGTCGGCACCGCCCTGTTCACCCTCGGCCTCATCGGTATGCCGCTCGCGATGGGGCGCGGCCACGGCCGGCGCCAGCAGGACCGGGCGGCGATCGTCGGTGACACCCTGCTGGGCACCAGCTGGGTTCTGTTCACCTGGTCCGTTCTGATCGGCGTCCTCGTGCGGCTCGCCCTGACCGTGGCCGGCGTCGGCGGGAGTCAGGACCGGGCCCGAATCGTCACGTGGGCCGTCCTCGGCGTAACCGCAGTACTGCTCGCCTGGGGGTACACCGAGGCCCGCCGCGTACCACGCGTGCGCCGACTCGACGTGCAACTCCCGCGACTGGGTGCCGGGTTGGACGGCACCCGCGTCGTCCTCATCACCGACACCCACTACGGCCCACTCGATCGCACTCGCTGGTCGGCACAGGTATGCGAGGCGGTGAACACTCTGGAAGCCGACCTGGTCTGCCACACCGGCGACATCGCGGACGGCACGGCCGAACGCCGCCGCGCCCAGGCCGTCCCACTCGGTACCGTGCGGGCCACCCGGGCCCGTGTATACGTCACCGGCAATCACGAGTACTACAGCGAGGCCCAGGGCTGGGTCGACCTGATGAACGAGCTGGGCTGGGAGCCGCTGCGCAACCGCCATCTGCTGCTCGAACGCGGAGGCGACACCCTCGTGGTCGCCGGCGTGGATGACGTCACCGCCGAGTCCTCCGGCCTGGAAGGCCACCGCGCCCACCTCGCCGGAGCCTTGAACGGCGCCGACCCCGACCTGCCCGTCCTGCTCTTGGCACACCAGCCCAAGTTCGTCGACCGGGCTGCAGCCGACGGCATCGACCTCCAACTCTCCGGCCACACCCACGGCGGCCAGATCTGGCCCTTCCACCACCTGGTCCGCATCGACCAGCCCGCCCTCGCCGGCC
>NZ_FMDF01000133.1 GCF_900091955.1 Streptomyces sp. Ncost-T10-10d | reverse complement strand
GCCTCACCGAGTCCGGCGGCGACCGCGCTGTGCTTGGGCGGGTGGAAGCCCATGGCCTCCATCGCGGCGGTGGTTCCTTCGATGCCTGCGCCACCGAACCAGCCGGCCAGCTTCTGGGTGCCGTGCGCGGCCAGTACCGCGCCGGTACCGACGCGCAGGACGAGCAGGCCGAGGTCACGCCGGTCGAGGCAGGCCATGAGAGTCTCCGCAAGGGTCGGGGGTCGGTGGGCTTCGACGCGCCACCCGTGCCGTGGCGGACAAGTGCCACGCTTCCACCTTCCGTGCCCCGGAGCGCCGACGTGTCCTGGTGTTACGCCGTCCGGGGGACGACCGCACGCCCGGCTCTGCGACGAACGCCATTATGCAACTTGTTGCACAATAGCGATCCGGTGGACTACAACTGGCGCGACGACACTGCGCGAGGAGCCGCCTCATGAGCCCGTACCCGAATCTGCTGAGCCCGCTCGACCTCGGGTTCACCACTCTCCCCAACCGGGTGCTGATGGGGTCGATGCACATCGGTCTGGAGGAGGTCGAGCGCGGCTTCGAGCGAATGGCCGCCTTCTACGCGGAACGCGCCCGGGGCGGCGTCGGCCTGATGGTCACCGGCGGCATCGCTCCCAACACCCGCGCCTGCTCCTTCCCCGGCGGCGCCAAGATGACCAACGGGGCGGAGGCCGAGCAGCATGCGCGGGTCACCGCCGCCGTGCATGAGGCGGGTGGCCGGATCGCCATGCAGATCCTGCATTTCGGCCGGTACGCACACCATCCCGACCTGGTCGCGCCGAGCGCGATCCAGGCGCCGATCAGCGCATTCACCCCGCACGCCCTTCACGACGACGAGGTCGAGGAGACCATCGAGGACTTCGCCCGGGCCGCCGAGCTCGCGCGGCGTGCCGGGTACGACGGTGTCGAGATCATGGGCTCCGAGGGCTATCTGATCAATGAGTTCATCGCCGCCGCCACCAATCACCGCACCGACCGCTGGGGCGGCTCGTACGAGAACCGCATCCGGTTCCCCGTCGAGATCGTGCGCCGGGTCCGTGAGCGCGTCGGCAGTGATTTCATCCTGATCTACCGGCTCTCGATGCTGGATCTGGTGCCCGGCGGTTCCTCACTGGAGGAGGTCGTGCAGCTCGCACGCGAGATCGAGGCCGCCGGCGCGACGATCATCAATACGGGAATCGGCTGGCACGAGGCGCGTATCCCCACCATCGCCACCTCGGTGCCCCGCGGCGCCTACACCTGGGTGACCGAAAAGGTGCGCGACGCCGTCTCCGTACCGCTGGTGACGAGCAACCGCATCAACACGCCCGAGGTCGCCGAGGAGATCCTCGCCTCGGGGCGGGCGGACATGGTGTCGATGGCCCGGCCGTTCCTCGCCGACCCCGACTTCGTCGTCAAGGCGTCCGAGGGCCGCGCCGATGCGATCAACACCTGCATCGGCTGCAACCAGGCCTGCCTGGACCACATCTTCAGCGGACGGGTCACCTCCTGCCTGGTCAATCCTCGCGCCTGCCACGAGACCGAACTCACCCTGTCCGCGACCCGCACGGTCAAGCGGGTGGCGGTCGTCGGCGCCGGACCCGCCGGCCTCGCGTGCGCCGTCGCAGCGTCCGAGCGCGGGCACGAGGTGACGCTCTTCGACGCGGCCGAGGAGATCGGCGGCCAGCTGAACGTGGCGCGCAGGGTTCCCGGCAAGGAGGAGTTCAACGAGACACTGCGCTACTTCCGTACCCGGCTCGCGGAGGAGAAGGTCGGGCTGCGGCTCGGTACACGGGTCACGGCCGATGTCCTCCACGACTTCGACGAGGTCGTCCTCGCCACCGGTGTCGTGCCCCGCTCCCCCGCGATACCGGGCGTGGACCACCCCAGCGTGGTCAGCTACCTCGACGTCCTGCGTGACGGGGCGCAGGTCGGCGACCGGGTCGCGATCATCGGGGCGGGCGGGATCGGCTTCGATGTCGCCGAGTTCCTGACCGACTCGGGCGATGCGGCAAGTCTCGACCCCGAGGTGTTCTTCCGGCAGTGGGGCGTCGACACCGACTACCGCGACCGGGGCGGTCTTTGCGCACCGGAGCGTCCGAAGACGCCGCGCACCGTCCATCTGATCCAGCGCAAGAACAGCAAGGTCGGTGAGGGGCTGGGCAGGACGACCGGGTGGATCCACCGCACCGAGCTGCGGCACCGCGGTGTCACGATGATTCCGGGCGCCGCCTACGACCGGATCGACGACGACGGACTGCACCTCACGGTCGACGGCGAACAGCGGCTCCTGCCGGTCGACACGGTGGTGCTCTGCGCGGGCCAGGAGCCGCGCCGCGAGCTGTACGAGGAGTTGCTCGCCGCGGGCCGGCCGGCGCATCTGATCGGCGGCGCCGATGTGGCCGCCGAGCTGGACGCCAAGCGCGCGATCCGCCAGGGCACGGAGCTGGCCGCTTCGCTGTGACGTACACGGGAACCCCGGCCCGGGAGTTCCCGACCGGCCCGGCCCCTCCGTCACGGGGCCACTGCCCGGCCGTCCTTAGGATGCACCCCATGTCACTCCCGCATGCGATCCTCACCGCCCTGCTCGAAAAG
The DNA here is from genome assembly GCF_900091955.1 of Streptomyces sp. Ncost-T10-10d. Classification (GTDB taxonomy): domain Bacteria; phylum Actinomycetota; class Actinomycetes; order Streptomycetales; family Streptomycetaceae; genus Streptomyces. The sequence continues at coordinate 107,836 of NZ_FMDF01000133.1, read as the reverse complement.
CCGTCGTCGGGGCTGGAGCTGACCCGCAGGTTCGACCGGTCGATCGGCTATTTCTGGTCCGCCACGCACCAGCAGATCTACCGCGAGCTGGGGAAGCTGGAGCAGGCCGGACAGATCCGGGCGCTGCCGTCGAAGCAGCCCGCCCGTGGGCAGAAGAAGGAGTACGAGGTGCTGCCCGCGGGCCGCGAGGCGCTGTCCGCATGGGTGGCCCGCTCCGAGGACCCCAAGCAGATCCGGGATCCGCTGCTGCTGCGGATGCGGGCGGCGGCAGTCGTCGGGGCGCCCGGCCTGGATGCGGAACTGCGCCGTCATCTGGGGCTGCACCGTCGGCAGCTGGCGGAGTACCTGGAGATCGAGAAGCGGGACTTCCCGCCCGAGCGGAACTCCGACGAGGACCGATTGCGGCATCTGGTGCTGCGTGGCGGCATCGATCTGGAGAACTTCTGGATCGGCTGGCTGACGCGGGCACTGGCCCAGGACGAGCGGCCGAGTCCGTAGGCGGGTTGTTTCCGTACGTGACAGTTCGGTGGGCAGATGTCACGTCGTCGCGGCATGCCCCCGGCGGACGGCGGGCATCAACTCCACTCGCTACGGTCCGCCCACCGGGGTCCGGCCCAGCTCCGGTCGCAGCGTCGGCTGGTCCATCGGCCCTCTGCTTCCGATCACGACGCGAGACGGTGATCCGGCCCCGGACTTCGGCCCGGCCGTGGCCCGGTCGGCGACGGTCGATGCCTCCGCCTGGGCGCGGCTGAGCAGAATCACGCCCCGTACCGCCGCTGCCGTCCCGAGCGCTGCCGGGATCAGGCTGATCGTTCCGCCCTGGAAGTGTTCACCGAGCAGGGCCAGTCCTATGGCGGCCGCGGCCACCGGATTGGCGAGCGTGACGACGGCCAGCGGCGCGCCCAGGCCACCCCGGTAGGCGGTCTGGGAGAGGAGCAACCCGCCCATCGCGAAGGCGGAGACGAGAAGCGCGACGATCACCAGGCGCCAGCTGAACAGCGGGCCGGTGTGCTCGGTGACGGAGACGGTCAGGGTCTGGGTGAGTGCGGAGGCGACCCCGGAGGTGATGCCGGACGCCGCCGCGTGTCGCAGGCCGGAACGTGCTCCCGGACGGCAGAGTCCGGCGACGACGGCCATGGTCCCGGCGCCGACAGCCAGGGCTTCGGGGAGACTGAGCGTTTCGTGCGGGGCGGTGCCGCCCGCGGTCATCAGCAGAGCGCCGAGGCCGAGCAGCGTGAGGACCGTGCCACGCCATTCGATCCTGGTGACCCGGCGTCCGGCGGCCCTGGCGCCCAGCGGGACTGCGGCGACCAGGGTGAGGGCGCCGAGCGGCTGGACCAGGGTGAGCGGGCCGTACTTGAGCGCCGCGACATGCAGCAGCGCGCCACCGGCGTTCAGTCCGACCGCCGACCACCAGGCGCCGCGCCCGAGCAGCCCCAGGACCCCGGCGTCCGGCTCGGTGCGCCCGGCGAGCCGGGCCTGCGCCACCGCGGCCGAGGCGTACGCGGCGGCGGAGACCAGCGACAGTGCGACGGCGATCAGGATGGCGTTCATCGCCGCGTCCCGGACGCTGCGTACGAGCGGGCGGAGTGGGTCTGCGGCTCGGCGCCGGCGGTCGGCACAGCGGGTTCGGCGGGCCGGGGCACGGCCGTCAGCGCGGGCTCGTATCCCGTGGCGGGCCGCGGGATACGAGCCCGTACCGGCATCGTGCGCTTCAGCGGCAGCGCCGCGAACGCCACCGCGAGGAGCGCGGAGACCACGATCGAGTCGAGCCAGTAGTGATTGGCCGTGCCGACTATCACCAGCAGCGTGATGAGCGGATGCAGCAGCCACAGCCAGCGCCACCGGGTGCGGGTGGCGACGATCAGCCCGACAGCGACCATCAACGCCCAGCCGAAGTGCAGGGAGGGCATGGCGGCGAACTGGTTCGCCATCGAGTCGGTCGCCGGCGTCGCTCCGTAAACCGTCGGTCCGTACACCTGGCCGGTGTCGACGAGTCCGGCGGCGGCCAGCAGCCGCGGCGGGGCGAGCGGGAACAGCAGATGGAGTGCGAGCGCGGCGCCGGTGAGCGCGGCGAGGATGCGGCGCGACCAGACGTAGTGGCGCGGGCGGCGCCAGTAGAGCCACACGAGGAAGAGCAGCGTGGCCGGGAAGTGCACGGTCGCGTAGTAGGTGTTCGCGAGGTGGATCAGCGTCTCGTTGTGCAGCAGCAGATTCTGCACCGTGCCCTCGCCGGGCAGGTGCACGGACCGTTCGAAGTCCCAGACGTTGCCGGCGTTGCGATACGCCTCCTCGACGTGACCGTTCGCGGCCTGCCGGCCGAGTTTGTAGATCACGAAGAGCCCTACGACAAGAAGAAGCTCGCGGACGAGGGGCGGTCGGGCAGAACTGTCCGGCTCCTGATCTGCGGGCTCGCTACCGGCGTACATCACCCGGTGCCCCTTTGCTGACGAAGCAGTGTTGCGACGGCATGGTCCACTCCACACCGAATCGATACGCCAGTGTACCGATACGTGAACGTATCGGTACACGCGCGTTTCGGTACACTGGCGTATCGATGGACCTCGTCGCACAATCGCTGAGAGGGAAAACGCATGTCGCCGCAGGAAGCCGCGCAGACACCGGCACACACGCCACGCCGCTCGAAGATCACGCCGGAGCGGGCGCAGGAGTTCTACGCGGCCGTGCTCGACATGCTGAGAGAGTCCGGCTACGAGGCCCTGACCATGGAAGGGGTCGCCTCGCGGACACGTTGCGGCAAGTCCACGCTCTACCGGCAGTGGGGCTCCAAGCCCGAACTGGTCGTGGCGGCACTGCACGGCACCCGGCGGGTACTGCTTCCGCACATCGACACCGGCACCCTGGCAGGGGATCTGCGCGAGGTCGCCCGGGCCATCGGTGCGGGCTCGGGCCGCGACACCCCGCTGATGCACGCGCTCAGCCATGCCGCACTGCAGAGCCCCGAACTGCTGTGCGCGTTGCGCGAGGCGCTGATCCTGCCGGAGATCGCGGCGATCGAAGCGATGGTCCGGCGCGGAGCGGAGCGCGGCGAGATTCCGGCGGACACTCCCGCGGCCGAGTTCGTCTCCGTGCAGTTGCTGGGCGTGATGCGTGCCCGGCCACTGCTGGAGGGGAAGTTCGCGGATGAGTCATATCTCACCCGCTTCGTGGAGAACGCCATCCTTCCCGCACTTGGACTGGAGGCGTCCGCGCCCTAGCCCCCAGAGACGTGGGCCGTTGTCCGAGCGGATGACGACGGCCCGCTCGCGCCGCACCGTGGGGACGGGGGCGGCGCATCATCCGGGCGGCCGGTGGCTCCTCAGGGAGCCACCGGCCGCCCGCGCTTCTGCCCACTCGGCTCATCCCACCCGGCCGACACGGCGGACGATCATTCTCGTCCTCTTGACGATATCGATCGTCCGCCATTATCGTCTTCATGACGAGAATGAGGGGGACTCCGACATGGCCGACATCACCAGGCGCTTCGGCTGGCGCCATCTGCGCTCCGCACCCACGGCCCACATCCGCCACCACAAGCGCGGCCGACTCGCCCACGACGGACCGGGGCTGAGTTTCTGGTACCGGTCACTGACCGCCGCACTCTCGGAAGTTCCGGTCAGTGACCGGGAGTTGGCCATGGCCTTCCACGCCCGCACATCCGATTTCCAGGACGTCACCGTGCAGGCCACCGTGACGTACCGGATCAGCGACCCGGCCGAGGCCGCCGCCCGCCTGGACTTCTCCGTCGACCCCGACACCGGCGTCTGGCGCGGCGCGCCGCTGGAGCAGATCGCCACGCTGCTCACGGAGACCGCCCAGCAGCACACCCTGGACGTGCTGGCCAGAACAGCGCTGGCCGAGGCCCTGGTCGACGGAGTCGCATCGGTACGCGACCGCGTCGCAGCAGGGCTTGCCGCCGAACCCCGGCTGCCCGCCACCGGTATCGACGTGGTCGCGGTACGGGTGGTCGCCATCCGTCCCGAGGCCGAGGTGGAACGCGCGCTGCGCACCCCCGCCCGCGAGCAGATCCAGCAGGAGGCCGACCGGGCCACCTACGAGCGCCGAGCCGTGGCCGTGGAACGGGAACGGGCCATCGCCGAGAACGAGCTCGCCAGCCAGATCGAACTGGCCCGTCGCGAGGAGCAGTTGGTCGAGCAGCGCGGCACCAACACCCGCCGCGAGGCCGAGGAGAACGCCGCTGCCGACGGGGTGCGCGCCGAGGCCGAGGCGGCACGCAAGGTGCGGCTGGCCCGGGCCGAGGCCGAGGCCGCCCGCGAGGTCGGCGCAGCACGCGCGGAGTCCCAGGCGGCCTGGCTGCGGGTGCACGGCGAGGTGGACGCCGCGACCCTGCACGCCCTGGCAGCGACCAGGCTCGCCGAGAACCTGCCGCGCATCGACAGCCTCACCCTCTCCCCCGACGTCCTCACCGGCCTGCTCAGCAAGCTCGGCAGGACCGGCCCCGAGCCCCGGGCATGAGCCTCGCCCCGCGCGCTGTGCTGGTCCACCGCACCACCGAGTACGACGAGTTGCTGGCCCGGCACGGTACGCACGGCCAGGCCGCGTTCTTCCTCTCCAGCCGTGGCCGGTCCATCGACGAGGTGGCCCTGCGGCACCGGCAGACCCGGCAGGCACTCGCCGATGTAGCGGCAGCCGTACCGCTCCAGTGGCGTCAGTCACGGGTGGAGCGCGCCGATCTCGACCGTTTCCTGTTCGCGCCCGAGGACGTGGTGGTCGTCGTCGGACAGGACGGACTCGTCGCCAACGCCGCCAAGTACCTGTCCGGCCAGCCCGTCGTCGGCATCGACACCGACCCCGGACGCAATCCGGGCGTGCTCGTACGCCACCGGCCCTCCGATGCGGCCACCCTGCTCCGGGCGGCCGCATCCCCCGGCGGCACGGCGGACGAACTCACCATGGTCGAGGCGGTCGCCGACGACACCCAGCGTCTCCTGGCCCTCAACGAGATCTACCTCGGCCCGCCCGGCCACCAGACCGCCCGCTACCGGCTCGGCCCCGACGCGCCCGATGCCCCCACCGAACCACAGGCCTCCTCCGGCGTCCTGGTCGGCACGGGCACCGGCGCCACGGGCTGGCTTCGCTCACTGTGGCAGGAACGCCACAGCGCCCTGCGGCTCCCCGCACCCACCGACCCGCGGCTGCTCTGGTTCGTACGCGAGGCCTGGCCGTCACCGGCGACCGGCACCTCACTGGTCGCGGGCGAACTGGGGCGCGGACAGGGGCTGAGGCTCACCGTGGAGTCCGACCGGGTGGTGGTGTTCGGCGACGGGATGGAGACGGACGCGCTGGAGCTGACATGGGGGCAGACGGTACGGCTGGGCATCTCGGCGACATCGCTGCGGCTGGCCGTCTGACGGACCGAACCACCCAGCTCTGAAGGGCAGTTGTCGCGCGGGTGCCCGCTCTCCTCCGTCAAGGACGAGCGGGCACCGGCCCTGTAGGTCCTCTCGCTGCTGCCGGCCGGCCCACCGTTGCGAGTGTGGCCGAGGAACCCGGTCTCGGGGCGCGGACCGTCCAGCGGTGGATCAAGCGGCTGATGGACCTGAGCGGGGCAACGAGCCGGCTCCATCCGGGCCGGTATGCGAGCGAGTACGGCCGGCTCACCCGCCAACGCAGCTGACCGGCCGCGGCGATTACCGCGCCTTGGCCGGGAAGCGGGCCACCTCGATGGGCCCGCGTGCGGTGGTACGTAGGCTTCCGGGGACACCGGTACGCCGAGGCCTCGCGCCCGCGGCACCCCACGCCCACCTGCTAGGAGCACCATGGACACCATCCCCACGGACACCCTCTCCCGCAACGCCCGTCCGCCGCTGGCGCAGGCGGCGCTCGGCGTGGGCGTCATCGTGCAGGACACCCAGGGGCGCGTGCTGCTCGGCAGGCACCACAGCGGAACCTGGGAGCTTCCCGGCGGCAAGGTCGACCCGACCAATGAGTCCATCGCCGCGGCCGCCGTGCGTGAGCTCCGCGAGGAGACGGGCCTGGAGGTCGACGTGGACAGCGTGACGGTTTTCGCCATGCTCCACGACGTGGTCGCAGGGATCAACCGTGTGTCGATGGCTGCCGTGGTGACCCTGGAATCGGGGAGCCCGCAGGTGACCGAGCCCCATCTGATCAGCACCTGGCAGTGGACCGGGCTCGACGCTCTGCCGGGTCCGTTGTTCGGTCCCTCGGCGCAGGTACTCGCGGCCTGGCGCCCGGATCTCTCGATCGAGCACCCTCCCGCGCACCGACTGTCCGTCTCGGCCACCGGAGACGGCTCGTAGCCCTGCCCCTCAGCCCTGTGCCCGGGGTTCGCAGGCAAAGTCCGCTTCAGCCGAGCCGGTGGCCGCCGCGCCGGGCGACGGCGAGGATGGCCATGTCGTCCTGGTGACCGTCGCCGCTCCAGCGTGCGACATCCACGGTCACCGCGTGAACCAGGTCGCCGGGGTCCGTGAAGCGGGCGCCGATGAGCACGGCGGACGCACACGGATCGTAAAAGGTGCCCGTCCGGTTGCGTGCCTCGGTGACGCCGTCCGTGATCAGGAGCAGCAGCGCTCCGGGCGGCAGCGGGAAGACATCGGTGAGTGCCTCGCCGTCGGGTGCCGGGACCGCCCCCAGCCCCATGCCCAGGGGCAGCTGCGGACGAGTCGCGTCGAGCCGTACGATCGCGCCGTCGTGGATCAGGTACGGGCCCGGATGGCCACGGTTGACCAGGCGGAGCAGCTCGCCGTCACCGGGGACCTCGGCCAGCACGGCCGTGGTGAAGTCCTCGCCCGATGTCTCGTTTCCGCAGCGGCCCGACTCCCTGCTGAGCGCGTCGTCCAGGCGCTGCGCCAGGTCGGCCAGCGTGGGGGCGTTCTCGGCCTCCTGACGGAACGCACCGATCGCCACCGAAACGGATGCGACCGCCTGGAGTCCCTTGCCCTTCACATCGCCGATGATCATGCGCACGCCGTACGGAGTCTCCTGCACCGCGAAGAGGTCGCCGCCGATTCTGGCCTCGGCCTGTGCGGCGGTGTATCCGGCGGCGACGGCGAGCGGCCCGGCCCGCGACGGCGGATCCGGCAGAACCGCCAGTTGCACCGCCTCGGCGATGACCCGCGCTCTCGCGAGATCCCGCCCCTGACGCCGCAACAGCAGGTTGACCGCGAGGGCCAGAATTCCGATGAGGCCGATCACGGCGAGATCGACGAAACTCTCCGAAGCGGAACGCCCTTGGACGTAATCCAGCCCCACCGAGACCGCACAGGCAAGGCTCGCGACGAGAACGCCGGCCCGGAACGACAGCATCGCTCCGGCGATCAGCGGCGCCGCGGCCAGGAGCGGGAGTCCCATGTACGGCTGGGGCGCCAGGATGTTCAGCAGTACGCCCGAGACCAGGGCCGGAACGACGAGCAGCCAACCCGCCCATGCCGCCGTGCGCCCGCTCTCCTTCACCTGTGCTCCCTGTTGCTCCCCCTCCAGGCCTTGAATTTGAACGTACCACCCAAAATATCCATCGGTACGGTGCGGTCCCCGGGGACGCAGAACGCGAAGAGGTCCGTCAGGTCGAGCCGGGCATCGTCCACGGGGGACCGCAGATCGGGCCCACTGAGGTGATGAGACATGACCCCAGCGTCCGCCCAGCGCATGTGCATCACCCTGCACCGGGTCCGGAGGTGGCCCCGAGGTCATCCGCCTGGCCGCGGTGCGCCGCGCTCGGCCACCATGCACGCTGCGGCAGCCTCGGCTTCGGCTACGCGTCAGGCGAACGCTCACGCCTCTGGGCGGCTCTCACCCCACAGTTGTGACCATGCTGAATCGAGTAGCCGTACTGTCCGACATCCACGGAGTCCTGCCGGCCTTGGAGGCCGTGCTCGCCGAGCCGGACGTGAGCACCGCCGGGTCTGTATCGTCACTCGTCCTGAAGTCCGGAGGCACGGTCCGCCCTCCGGGCTGCCGACAGGCCGGCGCGTCGGCCTGATGCGCCGGCGCACACGAGGAGCTGCGATGAGCCCTGAATCCTTACTCCGACAGGCGATCGCCGAGGGCATGAGGGGCATCCCTGCCGGGGAGATCGTCCTGCGGGACGAGGGCACGCGGACGAACTGGAACGTCGAGGTCGCCGCCTTCCGGCTGGCGCCGCATCCCGTGACCCGCGAGCTGTACCGCGCCGTTCGGGGCGAGGCGCCCGCGAGTTCGGCGGGGCCGCGGACACCGGTGACCGAGGTGTCCTGGAAGGAAGCCGTTCGATTCTGCAACCTGCTCTCGCGGGAGACGGGACTCGAACCCTGCTACTCGATCGGCGACGACCCCGACGGGCAGGATGTGATCTGCGACTGGGAGGTCGACGGCTACCGGCTCCCGTCGGAGGCGGAGTGGGAGTACGCGTGCAGGGCCGGGACCTCCGGTGCACGCTACGGAGAGCTGGACGAGATCGCCTGGTACCGCGGGAACTCCGGCGGCCGGGTGCACGATGTCGCGGCCAAGGCACCGAACGCGTGGGGCCTGCACGACATGATCGGCAACGTGTGGGAGTGGTGCTGGGATGTCTACGATCCCCGGGTCTACGGCCCGTACCGCGTGTTCCGTGGTGGAGGTGGATACGATCGCCCCCGAGGGTGCCGGGCGTCGTGCCGCCGCAAGAGTCACCCGAGCTTCCGTATCGACGACCTCGGGTTCCGGCTCGCCCGATCACTCTGAGCGGTGGACGCGCAACGCGTCCGGTCGCTGCCGTTCGTTCTGGGACGCCCCATCAGCCGACACGTGGTTCAGGAACGGCTGCCGACGGTCGCGTCATCGAATGTGAACGTGACCGGCAGCTGTTCGGGGCCGCGCAATCCGCCCGGCCGCCACCGCAGCTCGTCCGGGGGAACGGCCAGGGCGAGACCGGGAAGGCGACGCAGGGCGGTGCCGATGGCGATCTGACCCTCGAGCCGCGCCAGCGGCGCACCCAGGCAGTAGTGGATGCCGTGTCCGAACGCGAGGTGGGCGTTGTCCTGCCGGGCGATGTCCAGGCGGTCGGGTTCGGGGAAGTGCTCCGGGTCGCGGTCGGCGATGGCGGAGGCGACCAGCACGGTCGCGCCGCGAGGGATGTTCACCCCGGCGATGGTGATGTCCTCGCGCGCGAACCTGGCGATGCCGGGGTTGACGGGTCCGTCGTAGCGCAGGAATTCCTCGATCGCGCCCGGGAGCAGCGCCGGATCGTCCCGCAGCATCCGAAGCTGGTCGGGGTGGGCGAGCAGTGCGGCGATGCCGCTGCCGATCAGGTTGACCGTGGTGATGTATCCGGCCACCAGCAGCAGGAAGGCCATGGCGATCAGCTCGTCCTCGTCCAGCCGCTGTTCCTCGTCCCTGGCAACGATCAGCGCGCTGAGCAGGTCGTCCCCGGGCCGGGCTCGTTTCGCCTCCAGGAGCGTGGTCAGGTACGAGCGCATCTGCCGCCACGCCCCGTCCACCCGGGCCGGGTCCGGCGGCTCGGTCCCCTGCAGGATCATGTCGTCGGTCCACTGCTGGAAGTCGTGCCGATCGGCCACGGGCACCCCGAGCAGTTCGCTGATCACCGTGACCGGAAGCGGCAGCGCGTAGGACTCGATGAGGTCGGCGCGGCCGGACGGCACGATCTCGTCGAGCAGTCGGTCCGCGATCCCCTGGACGCGGGGCCGCAGCTCCGCCACCCTGTGCGCGGTGAACGCCTTGGAGACCAGGCGGCGCAGGCGGGTGTGATCGGGCGGATCGGAGCGGAGCATGTTGCGCAGCATGGACTCGCGGTCGGCGGCGGGCAGCCGCTCGATGAGCCGGGGATCCGACGCATCGCGGACGTCACTGCTCAGCTGCGGGTGGGACAGGGCCGCGAGGCCGTCTTCGTACCGCGTGACCAGCCAGGCTTCCAGGCCACCCGCGATGACGGCGCGTCGTACCGGCCCGTCATCGCGAAGCTGTCGGTAGAGCGGAAAGGGATCCGCCACGAAGGCCGGGTCGGCGTAGGGCAGGAGGACCGGCTGCTGGCTCATCATGCCTCCCGTAGGGCATCGCGCCTCTTCACACACACTTGTACCGCTTTGAGCGATATGCCCCAGCGTAATGGGCCCGGGGCGTCACCCCGGGGAAGAGCGGCGCGAGCCGAAGCCGGCAAGTCGGGGACGCTCAGCTCTGTGTGACGCCGCGGCGGCCGGCGGCGACGTCCGTCGACGTCGCCGGGTCATGGCCACACCGGCGAGCACGACGAGCATTCCCGCCACAGCCCGCAGGCCGATCTTCTCGTCGAGGACCGTCGCGCCCAACACCGGCGAGACCACGGGCAGTAGGTAGCCGACGGTGGCCGCGTCGATGGCGCCTTCGTCAGCGATGATGCGGTAGGTGAGTTCTGGCGCAGGACGTGACGGGCTGGTGGTTCCGGGCCTGCGGCGAGCGCGGGCGGGGCCGGTCGGCGCGTGTGTCGGCCGCCGAAGGCCTCGTATCCGCCCGGCTCGCCGCGGGAACGGGACGCCGGGGTCAGCCGGTCTTCTTGGTGATCACGAAGCGGTCGATGACCAGATGGTCGATCTCCGTGGCGAGGAGGCACTCCAGAGCGTCGCGCGGCGAGCAGACGATGGGCTCACCGGCCACGTTGAAGGACGTGTTGAGGAGGCAGGGCACGCCGGTCCGGTCCGTGAAAGCGCGCAGAAGGCGGGCCAGGACCGGGTTCTGGCGGTCGTCGACGGTCTGCACGCGCGCGGTGCCGTCGACGTGGCAGGCTCCGGGGATCCGTTCGCGGTACTCCTCGCGGACCGGGAAGACGAACGTCATGTACGGCGACGAGGTCTTCTTGCCCAGGTCGAACACCCGGGGCGCTTCGGACTCCAGGACGACCGGGGCGAACGGGCGGAAGGGCTCGCGGTGCTTGACCCGGATGTTGATGATGTCCTTGATCTCCGGGAAGGCCGGGTTGGCGAGGATGCTGCGGTTGCCCAGAGCTCGCGGCCCGTACTCGGTGCGCCCCTGGAACCAGGCCACGACGTTCCTCTCGGACAGCAGCCGCGCCGTGCGCTCGGTGACCGCCTCGACGTCGGCCTCCTCCTGCCACTCGACGCGGTCGGCGTACTCCTCCAGTGCCTCCAGGATGTGCGGCTCGTCGTAGGAGGGCCCGAGGTAGGGCGTGGTGGCAGCGTCGGCGGGGCGGTTTCTGAGCCCGGCCGTGTACACGGCCGCGCCGATGGCGACCCCCGGGTCGCTCGCGCCGAAACTGACCTCCATGCCGGTGAACGACGAGCGTTCCAGCATCTTGGTGTTGGCCACGCAGTTCAATGCGAGACCGCCCTCGAAGACGAGCGTGTCCAGACCGGAGGCGGCCGTCAGCGCCCGCACCTGGTGCGTGGTGACGGCCTCCACCATGTGCTGGGCCATGGCGGCGACCTTCACCCGGAAGTCGAACTCCTCGCGCTTCTCGCTGTCTCCGTCGAACAGGTCGTCGAACAGCGCGTAGTACGCCGTCACGTCCATGGGGATGGATATGGTGTACGTGCCGTTCTCGTGGAGCCGTACGCAGCGCTCCAGCAGGGGGTTGCGACGCGGCGACGGGCCGTAGGCGGCCAGGCCCATCACCTTGTACTCGTCGTTGTTGGGCACGAAGCCGAGGTAGCGGGTGATCCGTCCGTAGGCCACGCCGAGCGAACTGGCCATCGGGATGGTGCTGTCGTCGAAGACGCGCACCACGCCGTCGCGCACTTCGCCCGTCACCGAGGACAGGGTCTCGGCCCGGCCGTCGCTCACCAGGAACGCCGCGTCCCCGCCCCCGGCCAGATAGGCGCCGCACGTCAGATGGGCCAGATGATGGGGTACCAGGACCAGCTTGTTGGGGTCGAGCTCATGGCCGGTGCGCTGGACGAAGTCGTCGTGGACCGCCTCACGGCTGACCATGTCGGTGTAGAACTCGCCGGTGCGCCGCAGGACGTCGAACTTCTCGGCGGGCGACAGACCGCCCGAGGCGACCTGGCCGATCATCTCGTCGGCCACCTCGGGCGAGAAGCGCCAGGGGAAGGCGACCACGTCCACCTGGTCGAGGGAGACGCCGGCGAAGTCCAGGCACCACTGGATCGCGTGGGCGGGGAAGTCGGAGGTCTTCTTGACGCGGCTGAGCCGTTCCTCCTCGACGGCGGCGACCAGTTCGCCGTCGACCACGAGGGCCGCCGACGCGTCGTGGCCCACGAGCAGGTTGCGGGCGACGCCGGTCGCCCCGAACAGGCGCCCGAAGATCTCGGCGCCCCTGGTGAATCCGTTGTATCCGAGCACGATCACGGTGGTTCAGCCTCCCTGGCGACGGTGGTTGCGACACGGCCCCGCGGCCGCCGTCACGGGTCCTGCGGAAGGTCGATCGGCTCGTTCGGGCCGTCCTTGGACTCGATGGTCAGGAAGGACAGCACCTCGTCGCCGATGTTCTTCAGGTCGTGCAGGTGATGTCCGCCGTCGACGACGCTGAAGTACCTCGTCTGCCCGCGCGCATAGGAGATCTCCCGGCTGGTTCCGTCGCCCATGTGCTGGCGGGCGCGACCGTCGGTGAGAGCGATCCAGTGGTAGTCGAGGACATGGCGGTGGACGGGGAGGCGCTCGCCCGGTTCGAGGCGCGTCTCCCAGACGCGCAGGCTTTCGGTGTCGACCAGCAGGGTGCGGCCGACGCGGCCGTTGTGCTCATTCGCGGCGAAGTCCGCATGCAGCGGCGGGCTCCAGCGGTCGTAGTTCTCGGCGACGACCTCGCTGGTCAGCGGGCGGTCGTGCACCGGGTGGTCGGTCTGGGGGCGGTTACCCACGGGCCGGTCCTTTCGGTCTCGGGGTGCTGGTGGCGCGACGGTCGGCGGGCGGTTCACCGCACACGGGACAAGGCGTCGAGCAGGGTGTCGCCGGCCCACTCGTCGGCGATGGAGACACGGCAGGTGCCGGGGACCAGCCGGGCGGTGTCGGCGACCATGATCCCGGCGCCGCGCAGCTGCTCCATGACGCGTTCGTACTGGTGCGTGCGGACCAGGAGGAAGTTGGCCTCGGAGGGGAACACCCGCTCCACGGCCGGGTGCCGGGCGAGCGCACGGGCCATCCGGTCCCGCTCCGACAGGATGCGCCGGACGCTGTCCAGCACCCGCGCGGAGTCGGTGAGCCGGTCGCGTACCGCCCACTGCGAGGCGTTGGTGAACCCGAAGGGCACCTGGACCCGGCGCAGGGCGTCGACGAGCCCCGGCTGTGCCAGAGCGACACCGCAGCGGGCCCCGGCCAGTCCCCACGCCTTGGAGAGCGTCCTGAGCACGATGAGGTTGTCGTGCCGGGCGATGAGCGGAGCGTACGAGGGCCCCGCGCTGAACTCCACATACGCCTCGTCGATCACGACCAGGCCCCGGCTGCGGGTGACCAGTTCGAGCACCTGCTCCGGGTCGAGCCTGGTGCCGACCGGGTTGTTGGGGTCGCACAGGAACGTCACGCGCGGGTCGGCCGCCAGGATCCGTTCGACGTCCAGCCGCGCCAGGTCGTCGCCGAGCAGCGGTGCCTCGACGACGGGCAGCCGCAGCACACGGGCGAAGTGCGCGTACAGCTCGAAGGTCGGAGGGGTGACGCAGACCGCCTCGCCCGGTGAGGCCAGCGCGGCGAGGAGCAGCATGACGGCGTCGACGGCCCCGCTGGTGAACAGGGCGTACTCGGCGCCGAGTTCACCGAGGCCCTCGTGTCCGGGCAGCCGTCCGACGGTCGTCAGATACGTACGGGCCAACTCGGCCGTGTCGAGTTCGGGGTAACGCCCGTCCGCCCCGAGGAACGGGTTGGTATTGCCGGAGAGGTCGAGCAGGTCGAACTTGGGCCGGCCGCGGAAGCGCGCCGGTCCCGGGACCGGCACCGCGGCGACCGGTTCGGTGGCGAAGGCCGACACCTCGGCTTCCGTGGGTTGTTCGGGCTCGGCGTCCACGCCGGGGGCACGCAGCCAGTGGTCGAGGGGGACGAACTGGTCGGCGCCCAGGGCCCGCATCCGCTCGGCGTCGCCGGGCCCCAGGTGGACCCACCCCAGGCCGGTGCGCCGGGCGTGCAGATACAGCTCGTACAGGGACGCCTCGTACAGGGCCTGCCGCGCGGCCGGAGCGTCTGGGGCCAGGGCCTGGGTGAGGCTGTAGATCCCGCGCCCGTTGTGCGAGCGGACCAGGAGCCCGGCCTGTACGACGTCGCCGCCGCGGCGGCGCACGAGCAGGTCGGTGCGGTCCGCCAGGGACCCCTGGGCCAGGGCGTCGAGCGCCTCGGCGCTCCAGAGCGCGCCGCGCCCGCCCTCTTGCTGATGGAGGGCGGCGAACGCCTCGCGCGCCGCGGGCTGCCGAGCCAGGTCGCCGAGCCGGATCAGCTCCCAGCTCAGCTCCCGGTACTCGTCGTGGCGTGCGCGCAGTTCGCCGAGCCGCTGCTCGCCGACCCGGCCGCGCAGCACGTCGGTCACCTCGCCGGGCAGCCGTACGAGTCCATCGCTTCCGGCGGCGGCGGCGACGAACCCGGCCTCGCGCAGCGGCCCGGTGTCGTCGGTGCGGCGCACGTACGGCACGAGAATCTGTTCCAGCCCGAACTCCTTCACCCGGGAGAGGAGTTCCTCCACCGCAAACAGGCCGGGAGCGGGACTGCTCGGGCCCTGGGGGACTCCCCCGATCAAGGTGGGGCGATGCGGGACAGACGCGTCGGCCCGCGCGAACCGCTCGTGGTGCAGACCGAGTCGGCCCGGCGCGCCGACCGGCCGGCCGGACTCCAGCGCGGCGCACAGGACGCGCCGCAGCTCGGTGACATCCGATTCTCTACGCATCGCCGTCCTCCACTCCCCCGGAGGCACCGGGCGTCTCGCCCTCGTCGGCGGCGAGGTATGCCTCGATGCGGTCGCGGTACTCCTCGAACATTTCGGCCAGTGTGCGGGCGATGCCCGGCCGCCAGTCGACGGTGCAGTCGCCGATGAGGTCGCGGCGGACGCGGTGGTCGAAGATCGCCGTCTCGCGACTGGGCGACTCACGGTCGAGCCGGGCCGGGACGCCGGTGAGAGCGGACATGTACCCGATGAGGTCGGTCATGCCGACTTCTTCGTCTCCGCCCCAGTTCACCACTTGAGCGGGCGTCCGGGCGGCCGCCCACAGCAGCGGCACCTGACGGACGACATCATCGGTGTGAAGCAGGTTGCAGTAGTTCTGGCCCTCGCGCGGCACCGCGCAGGCCCGGCCGCTCCGCAGCTGCTCGAAGAGGATCAGCGGCACGCCGCCGTGCCCGTACGGGCCGTAGGCGATGTTCAGCCGGGCGATCACCGTCGGCAGTCGCAGACTCTCGGCAAGACCGCGTGCCACGCCCTCGGCCGTGATCTTGGCGACGGGGTACGTGGGCAGCCAGGGGGCCGCGCCGCCGAGCGGGTCGCTCTCCCGGTAGCGGTGTGTCGCGTCGGCCCGGTTGTAGACGACTCCGGAGGACACGTAGAGGAAGGCCTCGGCGTCGGCGCAGTGCGTCATCAGGCGCGCGGTACTCACCGCGTTGACGCGGGCGGTGTCCTCGAAGTCGTGGCCGTCGCCCCGGTGGACGGCCGAGTGCAGCACATGGGTGAAGTCCTGTGGCAGCCCGTCGAGTTCGTCGGTGGCCATGTCCCAGACGACGGTACGGGCGCCGGCGGTCTCCAGCGCCTTGCGGGCCTCGGCATCGCCGAACCGGCCGAGGCACCACACCTCGTTGCCGACGGCGAGCGCCTCGGCCACGGGTCGCGCGACCTGTCCGGTGGCGCCGGTGACGAGAATCTTCTTGCCTTGCATGGTCAGTCGCTCCTGGTCGTGTCGGAGGTGGCCCGGCAGGTCATCGGTCCAGCGCGCGGGTCAGTTCCCTGCGCAGGGTCGCCTGGAAGCTCTGGACGTGCTGGGGGCTCATCAGCGTGTAGTGCTCCCCGTCCACTTCGATGTAGCTGTTCGTCTCGCGGGCGAACTCGTCCCAGTCGCGCAGCTGACCGTCCAGCCACTCCTGCTTGGTGCCCTTGAGCGGGGTGCAGTAGAAGACCCGCACCCTTTCGGCCGTGCCGGACGGCTCGTAGTCGCGCCCCAGGTGCACCATGCTCTGCGCCAGGTGCACCCAGGCGCCGAACCGTTCGACGTTCAGGTCGAGTTCGGCCAGCCGCCTGGGCGGGGCGTGCTCGACGAGGTGGGCGAGCTGGTCGGCCTCGGGCAACGGACGCAGAGTGGTGGTCAGTTCGGGAATGTCGGCGGGGTTGATGAGTTCGAGGAACAGTGCCAGGTTGATCGCGCCGTCGGTGAAGGTGATCTCGTTCATCCGGCCGGAGATGCGCGGGGGAAGGTTGAAGATGCCGACGAAGTCGACCCTTTCGCCGTCGGCCTCCAGGCGCTTGGCGATCTCGAACGCCACGGCTCCGCCGTAGGAGTAGCCCGCCACGGCGTACGGGCCGCTCGGGCGGGTCCGGCGGATCGCCGCGACATACGCGCCGACCATCTCGTCGAAGGAGGTGAAGTGCGACTCCCCCTGCCCGAAGCCCCGGGCCCGCAGCGCGTAGAACGGCCGCTCCCCGGTGAAGTACTTGGCGAGGTTGACGAAGACCAGTACCTCGCCGAGGCCCGGGTGGACGCAGAACAGCGGGGTCCCCTCGCCGGTGACCTGGAGCGGCACCAGCGGGTCGTAGGCGGCGTCGCCGCCCGCGCCGGACGCCGAGGTCAGGCGGGCCGCCAGCGCCCGCACACTCGGGGCCTGCAGGAGCGTCGCCATGGGGAGGTCGTCGAGGCCGAACGCGGTCTGGACGTTGAGTTTGAGCCGCAGGACGTCGAGCGAGGTGCCGCCCAGGTCGAAGAAGCTCGCGGTGACCGGGACCCGCTCGACGTTCAGCACCTCGGCGAACACCTGGGCCAGGGCGGTCTCCGCCTCGTCCGCCGGCTCCACGTGGCCGCCGAGGAAGCGGCCGGTCACCTCCTGCGCGCGCCGGGCCGCCGCGTCCAGCGTCCCGGACTCGACGGCCGTGCGCAGCCGGGACCGCTGGACCTTGCCGAGGTTGCCGCGCGGGATCTGTCTCTCGGCGACGGGCAGGATCAGCTGGGGACGGAACCCCCAGTGCATCACCGTGGAGCTGCGTATCGCGACGAGCGTGCGGTAGAGGGTCGTCTCGTCGGCCGGGTCGCCGGCCGGCACGAAGGCGACGGCGAGCTGTTCGGAGTCGGCGCCCTCGGGTCGGATCGGGAAGGCGGTGACCTGTCCGCGCCGGACGCCGTCGAGTTCGTCGAGGACCGCTTCCAGGTCGTGGCTGTAGTAGTTGACGCCGTTGACGATGACGGAGTCCTTGGTGCGGCCGATGAGGGTCAGCCGCCCGTCGGCATCGAGCCGGCCCAGGTCGCCGGTGCGGAACCAGCCGTCGTCGGTGAATGCCTCGGCGGTGGCCGTGAGGTTGCCGAAGTACCCGCCGGTCACCATGGGTCCGCGCAGCTGCACCTCGCCGGACCCGGCCGAGGCCGGACGGTCGCTGGAGGAGAGCACCGTGCCGGCGCCGTCGACGATCCGGATGCACAGCCCCTCGACCGGGTGGCCCAGCGGCGGGAACTCCTCACCGAGGTCGCGGTCGGTGAACTCGCGGTTGAACACGCTGCCCGCGCAGGTCTCGGTCATCCCGAACGCGGGCACCACCACGTCGGAGCGCAGTCCGTAGGGGGCCAGGGCGTCCAGGAACGACCGTACGGTGGCGGTCACTGTCGCCTCGCCGCCGGAGATGATGTACCGGATCCGCGAGAGATCAATGCCGGGCACGGCCCCGACCGTTCGCGCGAGGGCCTGGTTGATCTGGCCGAAGAGAAAGTTGGGGGTGAACGCCACCCGTACTTGATGAGCCGTCAGGAGCCTGAGGAATCCGACCGGTTCGGCCAGCACGGTGGCCGGGGTGGCGACGACCTGGTTCGCGCCGTTGCGCATCGGCAGCAGGTGCGCCTCGATGGCCGCGATGTGGTCGGCGGAGATCCAGTTCATCATGGTGTCGGCGGGCCCCAGGTCCAGCGCCCCCGACTTCCCGGCCTGCGCCGCGAGAAGGTTGGCGTGGGTGAGCCGGACCGCCTTGCTCGATCCGGTCGACCCGGAGGTGAGCATCAGCAGGGCGAGGTCGTCCTGGGCGGCCGCGTGGATGTGTTCGGGCTCGGCCGGGGCGGCGTCCAGCTCCTCCACGGTCACCGTGGTCAGCCCGATGTCGGGCAGATCATCGTGCGCCTTGGGTACGACGACCAGCGGGTCGCCGAGGAGGCTGCGCAGGTGCTCCAGTTGAGGGCGCAGGCGGGAGGGATCGGCGGGCGGGGCGATCGGACAGGGCACGGCGCCCGCGTGCAGGCAGCCCCAGAAGGCGCGGAGGAAGCTCTCGGGGTCGCCGGCCGCGACCAGGACGCGGTCCCCCGGTGCGGTGCCCCGGCTGCGCAGGCCCTGGGCGATTCTCAGGGCGCCTTCGCGCAGTTCGGCGTAGGAGACGAACGGACCGTCGACGAAGGTGACGCCGCGTGCGGTGTCCTGTGCGGCGCGTTCGAGCAGATGCGGAAGCGTCGTGACGCTTGTGGCGTGACGTATGTCCGACATGACAGTGAGGACCCCCGATCGAGGTGGGACTGAACTGGGTGGATCAGCGCGCACGTACTGGAGGAGGGGTGGGTGATGTCCGCCCGAGGACGGCTGGGGGCATGACGGTGAGGCCCGGTGAGTCCGGGGCGGGGCGGTGCCCGCCGCGGGCGGTGTGCGGCACGCGGTCGCCGCCGGTTCAGGCCGGCGAGTGGCGGTCCACGTGCGGGCGATGTGCCGGTGGGAGTCGCTGCGGCGCTGGGACGTGGGCCTGTCCGCGCCGGGGCCCTACTTCCCGCCGGTCTCGTTGAACCGGACGATCTCTGCGATCGTGCGGCTGAGCCGCCGCTCGTCCGAGTCGGAGACGATCGCCTCGCCGACGCGGCCGTAGGGTCCGGGTGAGGTGTCCGGTGAGGAGGAATAGGTGAGCTTGTCGAAGGTGAAGGCGCGCGCGAAGTCCTCGCGCGTCAGGTTGCCGTGGCCGGGGCTCCGTAGCAGGAGATAGCCGTGGAAGCGCTCCGGCGGGCGGACCGCCGGGGGGAGGGAGACACTCAGTCCGAGCGCCAAGCTGATCTCGGCGTCGAAGAGGTCGACTCCGTAGGTGAGTTGGACCAGTTGAGGGGAGAGCGCGCCCGGCAGGCGAATGGCGCATTCGCCGAAGGTCAGCCCGTCCTGTTCGACGTACGCCTCCAGATGGAACACGCAGTCCGGTGCCTCCAGGGTCCTGAGCACCCGTTTGGTGAGGTCCTCCGCCTGTTCGAACAGGTCCGGGTGCAGCCGCTCGTCGAGCAGATGGGCCGCGAGGACCCGACCGTGCACGGCGCTCAGCGGCGAGCTGTGATAGCGCGTCAGGGAGCGCCAGTGCAGGTCGCCGCCCTGCCAGATCCCGTCCATGTAGATCTCGGGGGCGTCGACGAACGACTCGGCGACCACATCGACGTCCGACTCACCCGGGAACGGCTCCAGCGCGCGGTGGTACTCCTCGGCGGAGCGGACGACCTCGGTGCGCAGCGCCCCAGCGCCGATGGCGGGTTTGACGACGAACTGCTTCCCCAGTTCCTCGGCGAGTTCCGCGTAGGGCGTGGCCCGGGACGCATAACGGGCCCGCGCGCGCCGGACGTCCGGCGGGAGCCGGTTCTTCTGCAGGTACTTGTCCCGGAAGAAGAGAACTCCCCGGGAATCGGAGTTTCCGGGAAGATGCAACTGCCGGCGCAAATAGGCCGCCGCGAAGACTCCGAATTCATGGACGCTGATGACGCCGGCCAGGTCACCGAGACCGGCGGAGAGAACCGCCCGGAAGACTTCCTGCGCGTTCTCCATGTCCGCGACGCAGCGATAGTTCTTCCTGTCCTGTAAATGCAGGGGTGCCGACACGATGTAAAAGGGTTCCAGGCCTCGGCGCCGCAGGGCTTGATCGAGATCTTCCCGGTATCCGACAACGACTATCGTGGGCATGCGCCGTCTCCAAAGTCACCACTGCCAAAATGACGAATTACTGTCGTGTTACGTCGCGATGAGCGGCGGGATCCACCCCCTGACATCCGATGCATCATTACACAGCCACATGGCGGCGGATCGTGCGATATGGACCACAATGCAGGTTTTTGCAATTACTCGCTTCGCGAACTTCTGCCTCTGCGCGCCGGGAGATATTCGCCGAGCCGGTCAGGGCTTGCGGCGCCATGTAATTACAGGACCGGTGACCCGTAGGGCGCCTGCGTACGATTCGCCGCACCCTGGGCCGGATCCGGCCGGGCCGCCGTCATGCGAGCGACGAGCCGCCGCGGGCGCCGCCTGCCTCGTTGAAGCGTGCAATCTCGTCGATCGTGCGCCTGAGCCTCGACTCGTCCGCGTCGGACACGATGGCGTGTCCGACGCGGCCGTAAGGACCGACCGGCGCATCGGGAGCGGAGGGGTAGTGCAGCTCGTCGAAGGAGAAGGCGCGCTCGAAGTCCTCCTGAGCCAGCGTGCCGTCACGCGGGGGGCGCAGGAGCAGATAACCGTGGAAGCGGTCCGGTGGCCGGTGGCCGTACGGCGGCTCGGGCGCCTCCCCCAGGGCGAGGGCGATCTCGATGTCGAGGAGGTCGACGCCGTAGGTCAGTTGATTGACCCGGGGCGACAGGGCTCCCGGCAGCCGGACGGCGCATTCGCCGAACGTCAGCCCGTCGGGCTGATGGAACGCCTCCATATGGAAGACGCAGTCGGGCGCCTCCAGGGTGGCGAGCACCCGGCGGGCCATGGCCTCCGCCTGCCCGAAGAGGTCCGGACATCGTTGTCGGTCGCGCACATGCGCGGCCAGGACGCCACCCTGCACGGCGCTGAGCGGGGAGATGTGATTACTGCTCAGAGACGACCACTGGAGCACGCCGTGCTGCCAGACGCCGTCGAGGTAGACCTCGGGCGCGTCGACGAACGACTCGGCGACGACCTCGACGTCCGAGCGTCCGGAGAACGGCTCGAGCGCTCGGGCGTACTCCTCGGGCGAGCGGACGATGCCGGTGCGCAGGGCGCCCGCCCCGGTGGCCGGCTTGACGACGAAAGGGGTGCCCAGCTCGGCGGCCGGCTCCTCGTAGGGCGTACCCACGGGCAGATACCGGCACCGCGCGCGCCGCACCTCCGGCGGCAGCAGGCTCTTCTGGAGGTACTTGTCCCGGAAGGCGAGGACCTTACGGGAATCCGCGTTCCCCGGAAGATTTAATTGCCCGCGCAGATATGCCGCCGGGAATACACCCATCTCATGGACGCTGAGCACGCCTGCCAGGTCTTCCGCCTGTACAGAGAGCACCGAGCGGAGAACTTCCTGGACGTTCTCCATGTCGGCGACACAGCGAAATTTTTTCTTCTCCGGCGAGATGATCGGAGTCGGAACGATGTAGAAGGGATCCACATCCCGACGTCGTAGCGCCTCGTCAAGATCATCCCGATATCCAATAACCACCATCGTGGGCATGTGCCGTCTCCAGTGTTACGACTTGCCGAGCCAGGGAGAAGTTATTGCGGTTTCATCGTGACGCAGCCGGATCTTTTCCGGCACCGGTGAATCATTGCACAGACCCAGTCGATCACCTCCTGTGATATGGATCACAAGGAAATCATGAATACCCACAACAGGAATCTCAGACTCCTCGGCCGTGCCTGGCGCGCCGGAACCTTGCTCTCGGATCAGGACGGGTCCTGGGTGAAGGTGCCTTGACGACCAGGTCGTTGCCCGAGCCTTCAGGGACCGCTACGACAGCACCGCCACCGGAGCCGACCCTGCCACCGGATGGACCGCGACCGCATCATCGAGCCTGGCGGCGCGGTCGTCCGCTCCCGCCCAATTCGGCGACCACAAAGACGCCTTCGAACGCGATCTGCGCAAAGCCCTGCTCGCCTTCAGCGCCGAAGGCCGCTTCGAGGAGATCATCCGTGCCGAAGGGATCACCGCCACCCGCCCCTGACGACCGATGACATCACACCGAACAACGTTCGCCCCGTCTGTGCGGTCAGGGCATGGATGCCGGCAGCCGACAAGCAGAAGAGGGCGTCCGCGAGCGGCCCGGATCTTCCAGTTCGCCCTCGTCCGCAGCCCCCTCTTGCGGGCGCCGGCGGCGTGCTGGTGGGCAGGGTTGACGGTGAAGTCGACGGCAACGGTCCCTGAAGCCGACACACGCCCACTGGGCTACCACCTGGAGGGGCGCTCCTGCTGAGCCGTACAAGCGAGGTCCTCCAACAGCACATCGGCCACCAGCTCCTCGACCACGGCAGTCCCATGCTCCACCATGGCCCCGGCCAGCTCGGGGTCCCACGGCGCTTCGGTGATACGCCCGGGCCGAGGGCCGTGCGGGTTGCGGACGACCGCGGCACGGTAGTCCTCGGCCGTCATACGCCAGGGGTGCGCCGGTGTCTTGTCCAGGACGTATGCGGCGATACGGATGCCCTCACCATCGAAGTCACCGTGGTATCGGAGAGCGGCACCTTGATCCGCGAGCATGCGCAGGAGCTGGACAGCCGCACTGTTGGGCCAGCCGGATGTGCAGACGAGCGGCGGACAGGAGGAACCGAAACGGCGTAGAGCCAGGGCCAGAATGCTGGGATTCTCCACTACCCGCACGACGGGTACGGAGCCTGCGGGCAGGGCGAACCGGCCTGGGGTCCGGACGTGGGCGAGGGTCAGGCTCGCGGCCTGACCGGCCTCTGCGCACGCCGCGGCCAGCCGGGCGAGCAGACCGTCGCCGGACGGGCGCAGTCCGCCGACGAGGACTGTGGCGGACAACTCGTCGTCGGCTACACCCGCGCGGCTCCACAGGGCCCGCCGTTCCGCTGCGGACTGGGGCGGGACGGTGTCGTAAAGGGTCGCGAGGGCACGGAGGACGAGGGTGGAAAGAGGTGTGCCGTCGTCGAGGGCGTGCGCGTGGCCGTTCAGGACCCGGGCGGCGAAGACGGGCAGGGGTTCGCCCGGACCGGGGAGTTCGGCGAGCACCTTGAGCGCATCGGTGAGCTGCGTGCGGGTACGTTCCGCCGAGCCGCCGACCAGACC
Source organism: Streptomyces sp. Ncost-T10-10d (assembly GCF_900091955.1). Lineage (GTDB taxonomy): Bacteria > Actinomycetota > Actinomycetes > Streptomycetales > Streptomycetaceae > Streptomyces. Next base: position 84,807 of record NZ_FMDF01000133.1, on the reverse strand, counting down.
CGCGGCTCGGCAGGATGCAGCCCAGTCGGCGAGCACCGGCTGCGCCCTTACGGTGTCGTGACCGGCCAGCCAACCCCACAGCCCAGCACGTTCGTCGTCCAGGCGGCGGCGCTCACCAGCTCTGTCTCCGAGTGGGCCGACGAGCGCGACAACGACTTCTCGTACGGTGCGGCCGGAGAGTTCGGCGACCGCCTCCTCCAATCGGTTCAGGGCGACGAAGGGGCGGGTTTCCGGCAGGTGGTCCAGACCGAGGAGGTCTGCGAGTGCCTCCCGCTGGGTCTCGTCCAACGGTCCGATGCGTACGCGTGTGACGGGGCGTCCGGAGGAGAGGCGGCCGTGGACCGACTGCCAGAGAGGGCGGAGCTCGCGGCGACGCAGGGTGGCTTCGCCCGGGTGCGGTTCCGTGCCGGTCGTCGCGTCCGTGGTCGTCATCCCGCCTCCATGCCGGTGCCGTTCCAGACGAAGCGCGCGCTGGTGACGGCGTCGTCGCCGCCGTCGGTAAGGAGCTGGTGGACGGCGATGCCAGGAAGCTCGCGATAGGTGCCCCACTCGTGGTCGGAGGTGATCACGAGATCCAGGTCGAGTGCGGTCAGCAGGGCGAAGACCTGTCCTCGGTTGACGGTGTCGACGCCGACGAAGACCTCGTCGAGCAGGATGGGGCGGGGCGCCAGGGGCACGTCCTCGTAGTGGGCGGCGACGGCCGCGAACAGCGGCAGGTGCAAGGCGATGGCCTTCTCTCCGCCGGAGAGAGCCCCGTGCAGCCTCTTGGTCAGCGGCTGCCAGCCGTTTCCGTCCGCCCGGTCGAGACGGACGGTGAAGCTGTGCCAGGCGGTGTAGTCCAGCACCTCGCCGAGGTGCTCCTCCCAGCTCGCGGCCGTGTCGTTGCCCTTGGCCTCCTCGATACGGGCACGGAAGAAGGTATGCAGGGCCTCCCGGTCCGACTCGGTGACCCGGGCGGGGTCCTTCAGGAGCAGCCGGCGAGCGGTGCGGGTACTGTCCGGGAGGTCCGGGCGGACGTCCCAGACGAGTTGGACCGCGACGTTGGAGGCCGTACGGACCCGCTCCAGGTGCCCGTTCATGTGCTCGACGAGTTCGCCGGCCCGGCGGATCCGGGCGGCGAGGTGACGGCGGATGTCACCGGTGAGGATCTGGTCGAAGAGACGCCGCTCGGCGGTGCTGATGTCGCCGCGACTGCGGTCGCGTTCCTGGGTGAGCGTGGTGAGCAGCCCGGCCGCCCCGACGCGTACGCCGTCCAGAGTGGCGGTGAAGAGCTGGACGTCGTCGTCGGGCTCCAGAGCCAGGTCCGCACGGACGCCGAGGTGTCCACGGGCCTCGTGAACGGCTTCGGAGAGACGGGTCGCGGCGTCGCCGAGATTCCGCGGCGCGTGGGGGAGGCCGGGCCACTGGGCCGCGGTGGCGCGGGCGGCCTCCAGGGTGGCCCTGGTGCCGTCCCCGGCGTCGAGTTCCAGCGCGATTCCGGCGTCCTCTGCCAGGCCGACGAGGCACAGGTGCCGGAAACGGTGTGCCGCGTCGTCCCGGGCCGCGACGGCCGTCTCCCGTAGATCGGCGTCCTGAGAGCTCGTGGCCCGCAACCCGCCGATGCGGCCTTCCAGGTCCACCAGGAGTCGCGTCGCTCGGCGGACTTCGCTCCGGCAGCGGTCCCGCTCGGCGCGCGCTTCCTCGACGCGCACGACGATCTGCCGGTAGTCCTCACCGACGGTCGCCTCCACCGCCTCCAGACGCGCAGTCGTCCCAGCGGCCTTCGCCTCGAAGGCAGCCGCTTCCCCGACCCTCTCGTCGGCGATGCGGCGTGACCGGTCCGCCTGCGTGGCCGTCTGACGAGCACCTTCGGCGGCGGTGGCCGCAGTGATACGGGCGTCGACCCAACTGTCGGCGAGGTCACGGAATCCATCGACATCGCTGGAGAGGCTGCGCAACCGCTCACGGTCGGTGGGCAGTCCGTGTTCGGCGGCCCGGCGGCTCAGCGTGCGCAGCGCGTGCGCCACCCCGGTCTCGCGCCGGGCAAGGTGCGTGGTCGCGTCACGTACGACCTCGTCCCGGGCCGCCATCATCTCCTCGGCCCGGTCCCAGCCCCGTCGACGGGCGTCGAGTTCCCGGTGGCCGGGCCGCGCGGCCCGGTCCATCTCCAACGTGGTGGCTCGGGCGTCGAGCTCGTTCAGCTGATCGTCGAGGGCGGCGAGGGCGGCGTCCGTTTCCTTGATGCGCCCGGTCAATTCGGCGATCCTGCGTCGGCGGGCCCGTTGCCGAGCGAGAGCACCGATGAAAGCGGGTTCCGGCTTGCTCCAGGTCCCGGTGGCCGGCGCGAGGCGCCAGGCCCCTTCGGCGGAGACGGCCGCCGGGTGGCCGCCGGGCAAGGTGGTGCCGTACGCGACACCGGCGAGGATGTGAGCAACGGTGCCGACCGGTACGGGGATGTCCTCCTCTGGCCGCAACACGTCAAGCAGGCTGGGCCCCGGGGCAGCTGCGGCCAGAGCGGGCTCGGCACGGGTGTCGTGACCCGGCAACATGATCCCGTCCGAGGGGCTGACCCATGCGTCCAGGAGGCCCGATGCCTCCAGTGCGGCTTCCACCGCGGCCTGGACGGTGACCGGAACACCTTCGCGGAAGGCCACGAGCCGCCACAACGGCGCTCCCGCCGCCGTTGTGCGGACGGTGGTGCGGGTGGGTGGGGCGGGCGGCGGAAGGTCGGTCTCACCACTGAGCCGACGCGCTTCCTCGTCGAGCCTGTCCCGTTCCTCTCCCAGCCCCCGGCGTGCGGCTCGGACACCGGCCCGCGCCGTGGTGATCTCCTGGTCCAGCGGCCGTGCCGCGGCGTCCACCAGCGCGCGCACGTCCGCTTCGACCGCCGCCCTGGCCGCCAGTTCGGCGGGGTCGGCGATGCGTAGTTCCGTGCAGCCCGCAGCCCAGGCCAGCAGCAGGTCCGCCTGCCCGGCGACGGCGTCGTCCCAGGCTCCGGCGGTCTCGTCCCGGTGAACGATCGCCTCCCCCAGCCTGGTGCGCGCCTCGTCCAGCAGGCCCTCGGCCGCACCTCGATCCCGTACCGCGCGGTCGTGCTCCTCGATCGCCTCGGTGATGTGCATGACCTGTTCGCGTCGCGCGGTGACCGCGCCTCGGAGCAGCCGACGGGCCTTGCGGGCCGCGTGCTCGCCCACCGTACGAGCGACGGCACCGGAGCTCTCCGGCCATCGGCCACCCGTCCCGGCCCCCGGGCCATCGGTGAGGAGCGCCGCCGATCCCGAGTCGAGGATCGTGCTCACCTCGTGATGGACGGACTCCATGCCCGCGGCCCGGGCCGACCGATGTGATTCGTCCGCGGCTTCACGCGCGTGCTCGTCGAGGGTGCGGGCGTACCCCGCGGTCTCGGCTGCGAGCTTCCGGTCCTTCTCCGCGCCGGTCTCGGCGGATTCAGCGGTGGCACGCCGCTCCTTCGCGGCCGCGACCAGATCCGCGGTGTCGCGGCGGAGCCGGTCGAGCTCCTCCCCCTTCTTGTACGCGTCGCGCTCGCGCAGCCCCTCGACGGTCTCGTCCAGGGCGTGTGCCCGCAGATCCTGTTCGTCACGCAGGGTCTGGGTCGACGCGCGCTCCACGAGCGCTTCGTCGAGTGCCTCGCCGCTCAGGCGGGCGGCACGGGTGCGGCCGTCCATATCGGTCGTCGCGGAGATCAGCCCGGCCGCGCCGGCGCGCAGGACCCGGCGGGCGTAGGCACGCTGTCGGGAGGCAACGGTCTCGGCCGCCGTGACTTCGGCGTCGAGCCGGTCGAGGTGGTCGCGCTGTCGATCCAGACGCTCGAAGCCCTCGGCGAGCTCGGTGATCTCCCCCTCGCCGAGCGGGGGCAGTGCGCGGGACAACAGGGTCGACAGCAAGGACGGGTCGAGCCGTTCGGACAGCTTCGGCTGGCGCAGCTGGAGCAGCGCGGAGAGCAGCGACTCGTACCGCTGCTCCGCCATGCCGGCGAAGAGTGCACGTCGGACAGCGGTGCGGTGGTCGGTGGCTGACGGGTGCACCTCGCCGCGGTCGCGAAGAGCCTCGGCGAGAGCGGCCTTGGTCAGGGGCTGCCCCACCTCGTTGACGAGGGGTACGCCCTCGGGGTGGGCGATCCGGGAACCGGTGGTGAAGTACTCGGCGTGTGCTGTGCTGGTGTGCACGCTCGCGTGCAGGCGCGCACCGCAGCCGAACCACTCTTCGGTGCCGTCGTCGCCGACACGGCGGAACTCCATCCACACGTACCCCACGCGTGTCTTGGAGGAGGCCCCCGCGCCAAGCAGGTTCCAGTGCATGGTGCGTTCCGAACCACCGAACGTGGAAAGGCGGTTGGGGCGGAGGCTGGCGTCGAAGAGGAAGGGGAGCAGCAACTCCAGGGCCTTGGACTTGCCGGAGCCGTTCTGGCCGCGCAGCAGCAGCCGCCCCTGGTGGAAGGTGAAGGTCTCGTCGTAGTAGCGCCAGACATTGAGGATGCCCGCGCGGTGGGGCTGCCAGCGGCTGGGGGCGGCGTCCGCCGCTCGAACGAGCGGCAGCTCGGCGGTCTCCTCGGACCGTAGCTGGAAGGGCAATTCTGTCACGCTCACTGGATGTCTCCTTCCGTAGCGCCGCCACGGGAAGTGGTAGTGCTCTTCGGGTCGTTCTTCGGTCCCGGAGTCGTTGTCTCCGTCAAGCGGTAGCGGTACGCGGCCGGTCGTGCGACGACGCGGCCCCGGGTTCTCCCGGCCAGGCCGACGTCGAGCAGGACGCGTACGGCGTCGTCGGCCAGCCGTGCCGGGCCGTCCTCGGACTGGTACGCCTTGGCCCAGCCAGGGAAGCGCCGCAGCAGTTCCGCTCCGGCCTCGGCCAGCTGTTCGGGCAGCATCCCCGCGGGCGCCGCGCAGAGCGGGGCGAGGAGAAGCAGCGCGGCGACTCGGGCGGTGGAAGTGTCGTCGGGGAAGCGGACGTCGGTGGCAATGCCGTCCGGGTCGACGAGCAGGAAGCCCTCGGCCCGTTCCTCCAGGAGGAAGCCGGCCTGCTCGACCGATCGGCGCAGGATTTGGCGGCCGGTCAGAGAGGTGACGTAGGCGAGCTCGTCCTCGGCGAGGTCGGCCCGGTACAGCACGGGATCGTCGAAGAGGCGGCGCAGCACCGAGTGACGCGATCTCAGGTTCCGTTGGGCATCAGTGGTGGCAATCTCGCCGGGCGCCCCGTCGGCCGTCCCGTCGGCGGCGGTGCCGCCGTAGCGGCGCTCCCGCACCAGGTCGGCGAGAAGGTCCTCGAACCGTGTGGGCACGTCGTCCGGGATCACGGCGAGCCGTGAGGCACCGACCGGCGCGGCGGGCAGCCGCATCAGCAGCGTGGTGTCCACCCGGTACAGGACCTTCGCCTCCGCGGAGTCGACGTACGCTTCGGTCGTGCCGTCCACGGCGCGCAGCACGTCGTACGACTCCAGCAACTTGAGGACGTCGACGAACGCCATCCGCTCCGGCCGGTGGACCGGGTCGAAAACCGGCAGTGCCCGGTCGGCCGCGGTCGCCTGGACGACGCGGTCGGCGAGCATGCCGATGGTCGTCATCGGCATCGACAGCAGCTCGGCCGCGGTGACGCAGAGCAGGACGTAGCGCCGACGGTCGAACGGGGCCCGGCCGGACCGCGCTCTGCGCGCCGGACGGGAGCCGTCGGGGTTCGCACGGATCTTGGTGAGGCGGGCGTATCCGCGGCGGGGCTCCACGACCAGGCTCCACCCGCAGGTGTAGTCGAACCACCGGGCCAGCGGGGCACGACGGCGCCGTACCAGTTCGAAACCGGTCGGATCGACGGCCTCGGTGAGCAGCGGGCGGGCCAGGAGGAGACGGATGGCGCGAGCGACCTCCTCCCTTTCTGCGGAGGCCAGTTGGTTGGCGAGCGTGCTCATCCGGTCTCCTCCCGTCCCATGGCGGCGCGGGCCGACGGGAAGGCGGCCGCTCCACCCGCGGCCAGGATGTGGACGACGTAGTCCGGGCCTGTCAGCGTCCCCTTTTCGGTGTGCAGTACGGCGGTACGCGCGTCGGGGGGCGGCGACAGCGCGATCTCCACCCGGCCGTCCCCGGTCGTGGCGCGTCGCAGACCGCCGGCGTCCGGCGGAGCAGCCAGGGCCCGGCCCAGCAGGTCCAGCAAGCGGTCGAAGGCCGCGGGATCCAGCGTGCCGAGGGAGGAGAGCCGTACGGGGCCGTCCGTCTCCAGCTCCTGCCAGGCTCGCGCGAGCTCCGCTCGCTCCGCACGTGCCCGCTCGGCGCGCTCGGCCCTCACGGCCGCGACGTTCCTCACTTTGCCCGTGCGGGTGAAGCGCTCCGTCCGTCCGCTCGTCCGCAGCAGCGCCGACACCTCCACCGGCGGCGCCTCGAACCAGGACTGGGACGAAGGAATCAGCTCCGGGTCGGGGTGGGCGAGGTGGGCGTGACGCGCCGGGCCGAGACCGAAGGCCGCCGCCCACAGCCGGTGCAGGTCGTCCTCCTCGGGAGCCGCCGCGAACCAGCGTGCCAGTTCCCGGAAGTCCTGCACGGCGCTGGTGGAGCGGCGCCGGGACTCGTTGATCCGCTCCAGGACCTGCAGGAGGGAGACGATGGCGCGCCGGGCGACATCGTGCAACTGCTCGATCCGGGGACGCGCCCCGTCGTCCGGCAGGAACCACGCCCGCAGGCCCGCCCAGCGCGCCCGTCGGCTCTCCAGCCAGCCGGCTGCGGGGTCCTCCCCCGGCACCGGCGGCAGCTCGGCGCCGCGCAGAGCCCGCTCGCGCAGCACCGCGATGCCCCGCTCCTCCACGCGGGCCACGGCGGCGGCCACCGTCTCGCCGCGCCGGTCGAGGTTGACCAGGAACTCCTGGAGGTACGCGACGGTGGCTGCCTTCACCTCACGGAACACGTCCAGGTCCACGCCCTCGGCGCGGAGGAGCCGCTGCAACTGGCCGTTGAAAGCCTTGGTGTTCTCCACCAGGGCCTCCAAATGCCCCTCCAACTCCCGCAGGGTGCTGAAGATCCGGCGGTCGGCAACGGCGGGTTCACCGGACAGTACGGTCAGTTCGTCGAGCCGATCGCTGATCGCCTCCAGCACCGCGGTCTGCAGCGCCCCCGTCGATGCCAGCACCTCCAGGGCGTGCCGCAGCCCGGCGAGCGCGGCCTCGCCCCGGCGGGTCAACGAGTAGTGCAGGTTGCGCCGTTCGTACTCCTCGGCCGTACGGTAGTTCTCGGCGTGGTTGTGGACCACGTCGAGGAGTTCCCACCTCACCAGCCGTTTCAGCGCGTCGTGCAGCTCCTCGTCCCCGAGATCCGCGATCCAGCCCACCGCACGCAGCCGCTCGCGTACGCCGTCGAGCCCGAGCGTGGTCTCCAGGTATTCGCCGGCCACGCCAAAGGCTTCGAGTACGGCCCCGTTCAGGTCGGCCTTCTCGCCCGTGGTGAACCGGAACATCTCCGGCGGAACCCTGCGCATCCTCGTACATTCCCTCCTCCGCCGCCATCCCTGCGGCACTTCGGCCCCCACGGTAGGGGGCAGTTCCGGATGCCGGCGTCGCTTCGTTGTCGTCGCTGTCATGGCCGGGATCCACACCATGTTCTCGAACGGGTGGACAAAGCTCTGCGCATTCCGGATGCCGGAGACCAGCACATTGCCGCTCGGCCGGCAGGGCAGGTGCTTCAGCGGCTCCAGGATGATCAGTACGGTGACCGGCGCCGTTCCCGCCTCCACGCCGGAGACGACCGCGAGGAAGAAGTCGTCGCTCTCGACCGCCCGCTGGAACTCCGTGGGGGCGAGCTGGATCGTGTCCTGCTCGACACCGCGACAGGTCTTGAGTTCGTGGAAGCGGGCCAACTCGCCCCCCGCGTCCGCGCCCAGGCCGCGCTGGGCCCTCGGGCCACGCAGTTCGGTCTCGTCCAGCGCCAGTGCCCGGCGTACGAGGTCCAGCGCCACCTTCTCCTGCTCCACGATCGTGCAGGAGGGTGCGGAGATGCGCTGCTGAGGGACGGCCGAGCCGGGCCGGGGCTGCAGCAGACCGGACGGGCTCTTCTTCGGGACAGCGCCGGTCGCGGTCCCGGCGCCGGGCCGCGGTGCCGTGAGGTTCCCTCGGTCCACGACGAGACAAAGAGCGCTGGGGCCCACCGGTCGACGGCAGGGGGCGGCGGGCTGCCCGGCCGGGGCGGAGGGGATCCGGCCGGGCGGGGCGGAGGGGATCCGGCCGGGCGGGATCACGGGCGGCACGGTTCCCCGGCCGCGGGTCGTCGACGGGGCTCCCGCAGCCGGGCGCCTTCCCTTTTCCGCCCGCTGACGCCGGTCAAGGAGGCTGGTCCCCGACTGGTCCCCAGGAATGACCAAGGGCCGATTTCGGATTTCTCCGAAACCGGCCTTTGCCTGCGACTGTCTCCAGTCGGGACGACAGGATTTGAACCTGCGACCCCTTGACCCCCAGTCAAGTGCGCTACCAAGCTGCGCCACGTCCCGCTGCGATTCCCCCCGGCGTTTCCGGGCGGCTGCGCAGGACAAACATTACCTCACTCCGAGGACCGGATCGACGCCCGTGCCTGGTGGGCGCGGTCTGCCAGGGATTCGGCGCCGCACGCCGTGGCCAGTTTGTGAGCCCTGGCGAGTTCGCGCGGGGAGCCGATCGCGATGCCGTGGTCGACGAGGGCCAGCGCGTGTTCGTACGCGGACGGGGACGCTTCCAGGTGGCGGACCGACTCGGCCAGCAGATGGGTGGCGTCCTCGGCGCGGGCGAAGAGGGCGACACAGCGCAGGGCCTCACCGATCGCGGTGTCCGTGCCGAAGCGTTCGGCGTGCACCCGGGCCGAGGTGGCGAGTTGAGCGGCGCGGCCCGGGTCCTCCTCGGCCAGTGCGCGGGCGAGATCGCCGGCCCAGGGAGCCCATACGCCGTTGAACCTGCCGCGGGGTTCGAGGGCCTGACCGGCCGCTTCGAGTTCGGTGACCGCTTCCTTCGTACGGCCTTCGGCCAGCAGCAGCCGTCCGCGTACGCACGGTGCGTCGGGCAGCACCATCGCGCTGGGGTAGGGCGAGCCGAAGTCGTAACGGTCGGCGATCTCGCGCGCCTCGGTGACACGGCCGCGGGCGACCAGTGTGTCGATCAGCAGACAGGCCGCGTCCCAGTGGACGGGAAGTCCACTGCCGACACGGTCGGCGAGGCGCAGTCCTTCGCGGAGGAAGCCCTCCGCCTCGGCCAGCCGGCCGCGACGGCGGTGGACCAGCCCGAGCAGGGTGTGCGCGAACGCGAGATGTGCACCGCTCCAGCCTGAGATCTCGAAGGCGCGGACGGCCTCGCCGAAGAGTTCCTCGGCCCGGTCGAGCTGGTCCGTGAAGGCGTAGGTGATGCCGACGAGGGTCGGGAGCTCGAAGCCCCACTCGGTATCGGTCCAGCCGAGCCCGCGGGCGGGATGGCCGTCGACCAGGGCACGTTCGCAGAGGTCGACAATGAGCTGGGAGTTCTCGCCGCGCATCATCGCGTCGAAAGCGCGGATGGTGAGCAGGGCGCGCTCGGCGTTGTCGCGGCCGTGCAGATGGTCGGCGTTCCGGGCGAGCCTGGCAGAACGGGCGGGTCCGTCGTCCTCGGCGGCCTGCATGCCCTCCCAGAGGAAGTGGGCGGCCTGGAGCCGCATCAGGCCGGGGCCGGGGGCGGTGTGTGCGGCTTCGGCGGCGAGGGCGCGTGCCGCTTCCTTCAGCTGGTTGTTGTGGGAATGCGCGGCCGCGAGCCGGAAGGTGGCGTCGATCCGCTGGTCGTCGGAGAGTCCGGGCATCTCAAGGGCGGCCCGCAGATGCTGGACGGTGGTGGCCGGGGAGCTGAGCAGCGTGGCGCAGCCCAGTTCGTACAGCAGAGTGGCCTTGACCCGATGGTGCGGTGGTTCTTGCAGGGCACGTTCGAGGCAGCGGCGGGCGGCCTCCGGGGCACCGACCGCGAGGTGCTGTCGGGCTGCTTCGCGGAGCTGCTCGACCAGTTCCTGGTCGTCGTCGGGGTGTACTTCGAGGAGGTGCCGGGAGGCCGCGGCGGCGCCGAGTCCCGCACGGGTGATCGCCCAGGCGGCCCGGCCGTGCATGGCGGTGCGGGTGGCCGGCGGGATGGAGCGGTACACCGCGGTGGCGATCAGCGGGTGGACGAACTCCAGCGGGTCGAAGCCGGTGACGATACGGGCTTCGCGCAGCCGCGCCGTGCAGTCGGCGGCCTCGGCGGGGCTCATTCCGGCGAGGGTGGCGGCGAGATCCTGCGAGATGTCCGTGCCGAGCACGGCGGCGGCCCAGGCGAACCGGTTGGCGTTGGTACCGAGCCGTTCGAGCCGGGCGACGAGTCCGCTGCCGCGGGCCGTTGCGCCGAGTTCGCGCAGCAGCCCGGCCGACTCCTCCAGGGGCGCCAGTTCGCGGTCCTGGACCTTGGCGACGAGTTCGACCGCCTCGTAGGGGTTGCCGCCGGTGACGGCCCACACCTCGCGGCAGAACGGGTCGTCGGCGTGTTCGCCGAGGCCCGCGCGGACCAGCTCCGCGGTGGCGTCCGGGGTGAGGGCGCGCAGCGCGACCCGGACCTGGGAGGGATGGGCGCCGCCCGACCCGCTCTCCTTCTGCCGCGCTGCCAGTTCTTCCGGCCGGTGGGCCTGGACGACCAGGACGGGCAGTTCGCCGAGGCGTGCGGTGAACGAGGCGAGCCAGGCGAGGGATTCGCCGTCCGCCCAGTGTGCGTCGTCGATGATGAGCACCAGCGGACGGTGGCTCAGCCCGGATGCCAGCCGGGAGACGACCCAGTCGAGTCCGTCCCGCACACCCTGCGGATCGGGCTGGGGACCGCTCGGTTCGGTGAGTCCGAGTGCGGGCGCGGTGATCTCGTACCAGGCTCCGAACAAGGCCCTTACCTCGTCGGGCGGGAACTGGTCGAGTGCGGGCTGCAGCAGCTGGCGTACGACGTGGAACGGCACGGACGTGACCGTTTCGCCGCCGCGTGCGGACCAGACCGTGCAGCGGTCGGCGGCCATCGCCTGGATCTCGGCGAGCAGCGCTGTCTTGCCGATGCCTGCCTCGCCGCTGAAGATCAGCAGCCGGCCCGCCGCCTGGGCGCCGCAGAGGGCGTCCACGGCTTGTGCGGCAGCGGCGAGCTCCGGTTCGCGCTCGTACAGCGGCCGGGACTGCTTCATCCCTACCCTCCCCAAAGTGGTGCGGATGACTGTCGACACTAGTCGTGCGCGGGGGTCCACGGACAGAGGTTCAGACAGTTCGCCGCAGGTGCGGGGCACAATCGAGGGGTGGACGAGACTCGCAGGGACCGCGACGCCGAGGGCCGCGCGCGCAATGCGCGCCCCCGTGACGGGCTGGGACGCCCCCTGCCGTACGGGGCACCGGGAGTGGATCGGCAGCCGGAGGGTGTGACCCGTACCCCCGAGGAGACGCTGCGTGAGGCGCAACGGCTGCTGGACGCGGGGATGCCGTTCCATGCGCACGAGGTGTTCGAGGATGCGTGGAAGTCGGGCCCGATGGCGGAACGAGAGTTGTGGCGCGGTCTTGCGCAGCTGGCCGTGGGGCTGACCCACGCGGCGCGCGGCAATACGACGGGCGGTGCCCGGCTGTTGCGACGGGGCGCGGCGGCGCTCGCGGGGTTCGGGACCACCCGCCCTCACGGGATCGGGGTCGACGGGCTGATCGGCTGGGCCGAGGAGCTGGCCGGGCGGGTCGAGGCGGAGAAGGCCTGTGGCGCGGACGCGGCGCGTGTGCGGCCCGTCGACGCGGCCGGCGAGGCACCGTGTCTGCGGCCCCGGGGCCGGTAGCCCGGACGCCCGGGGCGGTGGGACATGGGGCAGACTCGGTGCGGTGAGAAAGATCTATGTCATCGGTATCGGCGCGGGCGACCCCGACCATCTGACCCTCCAGGCCGTCAAGGCGCTGAACCGGGCGGATGCGTTCTTCATCCTCGACAAGGGTGAGGAGAAGTCCGACCTGACCGGGCTGCGGCGGGACATCCTCGATGTGCATGTGAAGGACGCCTCGTACCGGCTCGTCGAGGCACGGGATCCGGAGCGGGACCGCAGGACGTCGGACTACTCACCCGCTGTGGACGACTGGCGCAGGCGCCGTGCGGATCTGTACGAGCGGTTCATCGCGGAAGATCTCGGTGCGGACGAGTGCGGAGCGTTCCTGGTGTGGGGCGATCCCGCGCTGTACGACTCCACGCTCGGCATCCTCGAAGAGATCCTCGACCGGGGTTCGGTCGCCTTCGACCACGAGGTGGTCCCCGGGATCAGCAGTGTCTCCGCGCTGCTGGCCAAGCACCGCACGGGGCTGAACCGAGTGGCGAGGCCGGTGCAGATCACGACCGGCCGACGGCTGGCCGAGGGCTGGCCCGAGGGGGTCGACGACGTGGTCGTGATGCTCGACGCACGGCAGGCGTTCACCCGCCATCTCGACCAGGACCTCTACATCTACTGGGGCGCGTACGTGGGGACCGAGGACGAGATCCTGGTCTCCGGGCGCCTCGCCGAGGTGTCGGACCGGATCGAGGAACTGCGGGCCGAGGCGCGCGCCCGAAAGGGCTGGATCATGGATACGTATCTGCTGCGTCGCGGCTGAATCATTCTTCCTGGCACAGCAGTTGGAGCGCCGACGCCACATCGTGCACGACGGGTACGCCTTCGGGCGGTGGCGGGCGGCGGACCACGACCACGGGCAGGTCGAGGTTCCTGGCCGCGGTGAGCTTCGCCGCGGTGGCGGGGCCGCCGCTGTCCTTGGTGACGAGGACGTCGATGGCCCGGTCGCGCAGCAGCACCGTCTCTCCTTCGACGGTGTACGGGCCACGGTCGAGGAGTACGTCGGTGTCGCGGGGCAGCGGTGGTTCGGGGGGCTCCACGGATCGTACGAGGAAGTGGAGCGTGTCGCCGCCCGGGGCGGTGGCGAAGGCGGCCAGGCCCAGGCGGCCGGTGGTGAGGAAGATCCGGCGGCCCAGTGCGGGCAGTTGAGCGGCGGCGTGCGCGAGGTCGTCGGCCGGGTGCCAGCGGTCACCGGGGCCTGCCGTCCAGCCGGGGCGGCGCAGCGCGAACAGTGCGGTGCCGGTGGCTTGCGCGGCCGCGGCGGCATTGGCGCTGATGTTGCCGGCGAACGGGTGGGTGGCATCGACGACGGTGTCCACACTGTGGGTACGCAGCCAGTCGGCGAGGCCCTGGGGGCCGCCGAAGCCTCCGATGCGTACGCCGCCGGCGGGCATCCGGGGCCGGGTGACCCGGCCGGCCAGCGACGTGGTGATGCGCACCGTCGCGTCGCCGCCGGGCCCGGTCAGCTCGGCGGCGAGCTGCCGGGCTTCGGTCGTACCGCCGAGGATCAGGATGTGGCCGGGCATGCACCGAACCTACGTCACTTTCGCCGCCTGCTGCCCGGAGCGGCGAACAGGGCGGCCCGCAGCCATTACGATCCGGCGTCATGAGCACTTCTGACCAGGACCAGGCCGTGGACACCCCGATAGCCGGTCCCGAGGCCGTTTCGGAACCCGATTCCGAGGCCGCTTCGGAACCCGATTCCGAGGCCGCTTCGGAGATCGTTCCCGAGACCGATTCCGAGGCTGTTGCCGAGGCTGTTGCCGAAGCCACTGCCGAGACCGGGAATCAGAGGCTGACACCTCGTCAGGCGAGACGGCTGCGGATCGTTCTCTCGTCGGTCGGCATGGCTGCGATGGCGGTCGTTCTCGCGCTGCGGATCGCCAGCCGGTCCTCCGTGCTGGTGGTCGGAGTGTACGGGCTGGCGCTGATCCTGTGCGGGATCGTGATCGAGCTCAGCAGGAACGGCCGTACCCGGCTCGGCAGTTGGCTGCTGGCCGTCGGTCTTCTGGCGGCTATCGGTTCGGACTGGCTGCTGATTCCCTGACGTACGGTCAGCGTGCCGCGATCCACACGGTCGTGCCGTGCGGATCGACCCGGTCGGCCGGTCGGCGCGCAGATGGAACGGGAATATCAGGCTTGTTCCAGCAGGATCTGCACGGCCGAACGGAATCCGGCAAGCCGTTCGGCCGCCTCGTCGGCGCCGATCCGGGGCTCGTACACGGCGGCGGGCTTCCATTCGGGTACGGCCTGCCGGAGCGGGAGCCGGGGGTCGAGGCCGAGGCGGGCGACGGCTCCTGCGCCCAGTGCGGTGACGTCGGGCAGCGCGGACACCTCGACGGGTCGTTGCAGCAGATCGGCCTGGGTCTGCATGAGCAGTGCGGAGCGGGTCAGGCCGCCGTCGACGCGGAGCGAGGTCAGCGGGGAGCCCAGATCGGTCGCGACCGCTTCGGTGAGTTCGACGACCTGCGCGGCGATGCCCTCGCACAGGGCGCGCACCAGGTGGCCCGCGGTGGTGTCGAGGCCGAGGCCGGTCACCGATCCGCGCAGATCGCCGCGCCACCACGGGGCGGCGAGTCCGGCGAGCGCCGGTACGAACGTGACGCCGGCGGAGTCGGGGACGGTGGCACCGACCGGGTCGAGGTCCACCGCGCCGGAGATCACTCCCAGGTCGGTGAGCCAGTTGACGGCGGACGCGGCGGTGTAGACCTGTCCGTCGAGGCAGTAGCTCGTACGGCCGCCGAGCCGCCAGGCGACGCAGCTGACCAGTCCGGTGGAGCCGCGACGCGGCGCGGGCCCGGTCTGGGCGAGCAGGAACGCACCGGTTCCGTAGGTGCACTTGGCGTTGCCCGGGTCCAGGGCGTTCTGGGCGAGCAGGGCGGCCTGCTGGTCGACGAGCAGTCCGGTCAGCGGGAGTTCACCACCGAAGGCGGCAGTGGTACCGACGGTCCCGTCGGAGTCGACGACGGCCGGGAGGCGTTCGTCGCCGAGGCCGAAGATGTCCAGTGCCGCGGGCGACCAGCCGACCTGGTCGAGGTCGAGCAGTTGGGTGCGTCCTGCGGTCGCCGCGTCCGTGACGAACGCCCCGGTCAGCTGATGGACGAGCCAGGAATCGCTGGTGGTGACGACGCCCTCGCGGGTCAGCTCACGGCGGATCCAGGCCATCTTCGGTGCGGCGAAGTAAGGATCGAGCGGAAGCCCGGTGAGTTGCTTCAACTGCTCTTCGTGCGAGGTGAGTTCGGCACACAGCGGGGCGGACCGCCGGTCCTGCCAGACGATCGCGTCGGTGAGCGGCCGCCCCGTGTCCGGATCCCAGGCGAGCACCGTCTCGCCCTGGTTGGCGAGGCCGACGGCCGCCACCGGCTCACCCGCTTCGTGCAGCGCCCGTCGCCCGGCGTCGACGACCGAGTCCAGCAGTTCGGCGGGGTCGACCTCGACCGCTCCGCCGGCGCCGTGACGCGGCCGCACCGGCGCAGAACCGGAACCGATCACGCCACGCTCGGGGCAGACAACCAGAGCCTTGGTTCCCGATGTGCCCTGGTCCACGGCGAGTACCGGGCCTGTCATCGACACTCCAGTTGCGCGGAAGCTGTGCGGCTTGAACGGAATCGTGATCACTGATCTCCGACGCCCAGAGTGGTGCAGACCACCGCGTACGTCAAGGGCTGCACGGGAACACGCCCGGAACGACCGGATGCCGGTCAACGTCCGTATGAATCAGATGACTTGAGTAAGATCCGCGAATCGGTCCGGAGTTCGGGGCAACTGGCCTTACACTCACCGCCGAACAACAACCGGACGCTTTCGAGCAGTTCGTTTTTCAACAGCTGCTTAGCCCCCCACGTCCTTGAGGATTGATGAGACCGACACTCCGCCCCGAACACCGACATCTCGACTCCCGGGCCTTCCGCTTCTGCACGGGTTCCATGCCACCGCCGGGTTGCGTGACGTGCTGAGAAGATCCCCCATCCGTCGCATGCTGTCCCGTCGAACGGGGGCAGGACGAGTCCATGGCCAACAGTGACTTCCGGCCGGTCTATCACCCGGCCGGCCATGACAACGAATTGCGTGTCGCGTTACAGGACTTGCGCACCGGGCGCTGGCTTTCCATGCGAAATCTACTGGAGAGTACGCCCGATTGGACCCTGTGGACCCAGCGCACACAGGTACTCGGGGCGATCGCCGCCGGTTCCGATGCGGTGCAGGCCTGGCTGGCCGAGGAGCCCCGAAGCGTCGCCGCTGCCGTGATGCACGCACGGGTCGTCGTGGAACGGGCCGTGCGGGCCCACCGCGAGGGCCATCCCCGTGCACAGGAGCTGTGGCAGGAAGCGTGGGGAGCCTGCCGCACTGCCGCGCACACCTCGCCCGCGGACCCGGTGCCGTGGGTGTGCCTGCTGGCCCTGTCCCAGCTCGACGAGCGGCAGCAGTTGGAGGAGCACCGGCTGCATCCGCCGGGACCGATGCTCTTCCCCGGCCCGTGGGGGCTGCTGGCCGAGGCCGACAAGCGCGATCCGTACAACCGCGAGGCCTACCACCGGATGCTCCAGTTCGTGTATGCGCGAAAGGCCGGCGGATCCCTCTCGGAAGCGGTCAACTTCGTTCAGTGGGCGGCCTCTTCCGCCCCCGACGGCTCCGCGCTGCATGTACTGCCGCTGTATGTGCGGGTCGAGCGCTACCGCCGTGAGCACGGTCACGAGAAGGCCCTGGATCTCCACTGGGTCACCGAGGACGCCGAGCGGGACGCGGCCCGCGCCCTGGAGCTCTGGTTCCGTCGCACGGCCCCGATCTCCCACTCCCTGCTCGACCTGAACCATCTGGCCCACGCCCTGTGGGGCGCACTCCAATTCGCTGACGCCGCACCGGTGTTCCAGGAGCTCGGCCCCTATTTCACCTCGGTTCCCTGGGTGTACCGCACCCGTGATCCCAAGGCCCCGGGTGGCGCCGAGGAGGTTTTCCTGCGCGCCCGGAGCCGCTGTCTCGCCGTGTCCCGCGACCCCGGGCGGGGGCCGCACGGCTGAGTCATGGCGCCGTGATGCCGTGCGGCCTCCCTCGCCATTTCGAGCCGATCCCTTCCGTCCCTTCCCCATCCCGCTCATGGAGGTTTTTCCCATGTCCATATCCACCCCGACCCAGTCGGGTGCGGAGGCCAACCCACCCATGGACGAGGAGCAGCGACTGCGCGAACTCGGCTATCAGCCGGTGCTCGCCCGCCGCATGGGGGGCTTCGGCAACTTTGCCATCAGCTTCTCCGTCATCTCGATCCTGTCCGGCTGCATGACCCTGTACGGCTTCGGCATGTCGACCGGTGGCCCGGCGGTGATGCTCTGGGGCTGGGCCGGTGTCGGCCTCTTCGTGCTCTGCGTCGGCATGGCACTCGCCGAGGTGACCAGCGCCTACCCGACCTCGGGGGCGCTGTACTACATGGCCGACCGGCTCGGCGGGCGCAAGTGGGGCTGGTACACCGGCTGGCTGAATCTGCTCGGGCTGCTCGGTGCGATCGCGGGTATCGACTACGGCGCCGCGCTGTTCACCGGTGCGCTGATGAATCTGCAGTGGGGATTCACCCCCACACCGGGTAAGACAATGATCATTTTTGTCTGCATTCTGCTGCTGCACGCCGTGCTGAATCTCTTCGGTGTCCGCCTCGTCAGCGTGCTCAACTCCATCAGTGTTTGGTGGCATCTCGCCGGTGTCGCGGTGATCGTCGCCGTGCTGGCCATCGTGCCCTCGCACCACCAGTCGCCGTCGTTCGTCTTCACCGAGTTCGTCAATGACACGGGCTGGCACAACCCGTTGTATGTGGCGGCGATCGGCCTGCTCCTCGCGCAATACACCTTCTGCGGCTACGACGCGTCCGCCCACCTGTCGGAGGAGACGTCGAACGCCTCCGTGACGGCCGCCAAGGGCATCGTCCGCGCGATCTGGGTCTCCTGGGTCGCCGGTTTCGTACTGCTCGCCGGGCTGACCTTCGCGATCCAGGACTACGCGGGCACCCAGGACAGCGCAACCGGGGTGCCTCCGGCGCAGATCCTCATCGATGCACTGGGCACCTCCGGGGCCACGGCCATGCTCCTGATCGTGATCGCGGCGCAGCTGTTCTGCGGCAACGCCGAGGTCGCCGCCGCCAGCCGGATGGTGTTCGCGTTCAGCCGCGACAACGCACTGCCGGGCTCGGCGCTGTGGCACAAGGTGAGCTCGCGCACCCAGACGCCCGTCAACGCGGTGTGGCTGTCGGTCGTGATCGCCGGGGTACTCGCGCTGCCGTCGCTGTACTCCGCCACCGCCTACGGTGCGGTGACCGCGATCAATGTCATCGGCATCACGCCCGCCTATGCGATCCCGATCTTCCTGAAGCTGCGCTCCGGCGACCGGTTCGAACGCGGCCCCTGGCACCTGGGCCGCTGGAGCAAGCCGATCGGCTGGATCGCCGTGGTGTGGGTCGCCATCGTGACCGTCCTGTTCCTGCTTCCGCAGTCGTCCCCCGTGACGGTCGACTCGATGAACTACGCGTCGATCGCGCTGGTCGCGGTGCTGGTCCTGGCCACCGTGTGGTGGTTCGTCGCGCGCCGTTCGTACAGCACGCCTTCGGCGTACGGGAACGCCCGTGAGCAGGCGGAGATCGAGGAAGGCATCGTCTGACCCCGCCCCGTCCACGCCTTGTTCTCAGCCCTCCCCGGTCGCAGCGAACCGCTGTCGGGGAGGGCTGAGGCGTGTGTGCGGTGGTGGTAAGGAACGCTGTGCACGGTCAGCGCAGGAGCAGTTGGAGTCCGCCGAGGACGGTCGCGCCGATCACCAGCTGCTCGAAGAGCTTCTGATTGATGCGGTCCACACACTTGCGGCCGATGTAGGCGCCGGGGAGGACGAACAGCAGCATGCAGGCGTCCAGCAGCAGCGACTGTGCGTCGATGAGGCCCAGGCCCACGCTGAACGGCACCTTGGACACGTTGACGATGAGGAAGAACCACGCCGACGTCCCCAGGAAGCCGAGCTTCCGGAAGCCGGCGGAGAGCAGATAGAGCGACATGACGGGGCCGCCCGCATTGGCGACCATGGTGGTGAAACCGCCGAGCACCCCGTATGAGCGGGCCTTGAACCTGCCGGTGCCTCGCATCGGTGGTGCACCGGACTCCTCCATGGCCTCCCTGCCGGTGACCGCGGGCCTCCGCCGCCAGACGGTGACACCTGCCATGAACAGCAGGATCGCGCCGATCGACGTGCGTACGGCCGCGTCGTCGGCCCACAACATGAAGACCGTTCCCGCCACCACGCCGACGGCTACGGCGGGGAAGAGCCGCAGCAGAGTCGGCCAGTGGGCGTGCCGCCGGTAGATGAGGACGGCGAGCACATCGCCCGCGATGAGGATCGGGAGCAGTACTCCGGTGGACTCGCGAGCCGGGAGTACGGCCGCGAAGACCGCCAGACTGATCGTGTTGGCGCCGCTGACGGCCGACTTCGAAAAGCCGACGAGGGCTGATGCCGCTGCGAGCGCGGCCAGTTGCCAGAGTGTAAGAGTGTCCATGCCAAGAACAGATGGTAGGCCCGCTTATGGGAGCCAGAGGCAGGCGGCAGCCAGGAGCGCCACCGTCGCCCCGCCCGTGAGCACCGGGATGCTGCCCAGCCAGCCGGCCAGCGCGCCGCCGCCGAGTGCGCCGATCGGCACCGTGCCGATGAGTGCGGCCTGGAGAACCCCGGCGACCCGGCCCTGGAGCTCGGGCGGCGTGATGAGTTGCTGGGTGGTGGTCATGGAGATGGCCCAGACCGTGGCCGAAAGACCGAAGAGGAACTGGTACGAAAGCAGCGCCGGGAAGCCGACTCCCAGGGAGGCGGCCGGAACCAGGAAGATGGCGAGGGCCGCCACCACCGCGCAGATCCGGGTCGCCAGGGCCAGCCCGGTGGTGGCGGCGAACCGGCCGGCCAGCAGCACCCCGAGGACGGTCGCGACGCTGAACGCGGCGTACACCGTCCCCAGCTGCCAGGCGGGAAGGGCGAGCTCGCGGGTGGCGTAGAGCACGAAGAGCGCATCCACGGCTCCGCTGCCGAGATTGAATCCGGCCCCTGCGAGCACCTGCCGGCGCAGCAGCCTCTCCCCACGTACCACGGCCAGTCCGGCGCGCAGCGCGGCCGTTCGGGAGCCCGCCTCGGGACGGCTGCGCTCGGCCGGGGTGTTCAGCGTGGCGGGGAGGGCGAGGAGCAGCAGCGCCTCGACGCCGTACGCCACGCAGCCGGCCAGCAGCGCCGTGGAGGCCCCGGCCAGACCCACCAGCACTCCGCCCAGTGCCGGTCCGCCGATCTGCCCGGTGGTGCGGGCCCCGGTCAGTGCGGAGTTGGCGGACAGCAGCTGTCCGGGATGCACGACGCGGGGCAGGGCCGCCTGCAGGGCGACCGCGAGCATGGAGGTCAGCGCGCCGGACGCGGTGGCCACCGCGTACAGCTGGAGCAGGGTGAGGCGGCCGAAGAGGTCCGCCAGGGGTACGGACCCGACAACCAGCACCTGCAGGACGGTGAGGAGCACGGTCAGGCCGCGCAGACGTGCCCGGTCGACCAGCACACCGGCGAACGGGCTGAGGAGCGCCCCGGGGAGATAGCTCAACGCCATCAGGGCGGACGCGCCGAGCGGCCCCGCGTCCAGCCGGGTCACCGCGAGCAGCGCGAGCGCCAGGGTGGTGACCTGGCGTCCCACCGAGCTGGCGATCTGTTCTCCGCAGAGCAGCGCGAACGGGCGGTGGCGCAGCAGAGAGTGTCCGGGACGCGCGAGGTGGTCGCTCCCCCCACCGGCAAAGGCCGTACGAGGAAGAGAGGAAGGGGGGTCGGGCGGCGGCTCCATCGTTCAGATGTCTGTGCAGGGGACGGGCCACCGGCGGATGCGCGGTGGCAGGGCCACCACCCAGCCGTCCGTCACCCACGCGAGGCGTTCCGTCGTCAGCAGGTCCACCGCTTCCCGGCCGGTCGTGCTCAGGCAGGCCACGGGAGTGGCGTCCAGGACGGTGAGGAAGGTGGCCAGCAGATCGGGGTGCTCGATCGTGAAGCGGGCTGCGGCCGATGGCTCCCTGCGGTCCATGACCGTCACGAAGTCCGGCCCGCGCCGGTGGTAGAGCTGCCCGTAGGCATGACGGTCCCGCCAGACGGCCAGTTCCGGCGGCTCGCCGGGCAGCGGGCCGGGGGCGGGGAGGTGGCGCAGCAGGCCGGCTGTCGCGGACACCTCGTTCGTGGAGCCGGTGAACAGGGGGTCGTCGGTCGCCGGAGTCCAGTGCACGACGAGGTCGTGGCTCTGGCACTCGCGCAGGAACTGGGCCGCGGCCGCCGCCCGTTGGCCGCCCGCGCCCAGCCGCAGCGGTTCGTCGACCATCACCAGCCGTCCGTCGATCCGGTACGGCACATGCAGAGCAGGCAGGGAGAGGGCCATACGGGCCGGGGGTGCGGGCAGGGTGCTCATCCGGCGACCCTCTCCCCCGGGAGCGGGGTGCGTTCGACCGAGCGGGCCTCCTGCGCCGGGGCGGGCTCGACCGTGTGGGCGTCCGGCTCCTGGGCGCACTCGACCGAGCGGACCGGAACGTGCCAGGTGGGCAGCGCCACGTACGACCGTCCGTCGTCGTAGAGGAGTCCCAGGGAGACCGCGTGATCGAGCCATTCGCCGAGCGCCTCGCCGGACGGCGGGCCTCCGTCGGCGGTGAGCAGCCGGTGCAGGGCGGACCGGGTGCGGCCCGCCTCCAGATGGCGCAGAGCAGCGGCCCGCCAGCCGGCCAGCCGGTGGGTGCGGCGCGGCCAGCCGTGCCGTCGGTCGTGGACGAGGAGCACGTCTTCGCCGTCCGGGCTGCCGGGCTGTTCCAGGACCAGGGTGGAGGCGGGGTATCCGGTGTACCAGGCGCGGGCTGCGGTCTTCAGTCGCTCTTCGGTCTCGCCGCCGATGCCGGCGGGCGGGGTGTCGAAGAGATAGACGAGATCGGTCATTTCTTCCTGGGGCAGATCATAGACATGGCGGTACATTTCGGCAGGACGTCGTTGCTGGAAACCGAGCGCCGGGTTGGCGAAGTTGGGGCTGAACCGCTCCAGTTGGATGCGGTGGGCGCCGCCGGGCGGCTGGAGATGGACGAGCGCGGGCATCTGGTCGATGACGGAGGTGTAGTCCTCGGCACTCTCCCCCGGGAAGCCGTAGAGATAGTTCCAGGAGCAGGTGAGCGAGTGGTTCTCGCACTCGCGGAGCGTACGGATGTTACGGGCCCCGCTGACACCCTTGTTCATGAGGTCGAGAGCCTTGTTGCTGAGGGATTCGATACCCGGCTGGATGTGGACCGAGCCGGCCCGGCTCAGCAGTTCCAGCTGTTCGGGCGTGAGGTTGGACTTGACCTCGTAGTGCATGCGCAGGTCCCAGCCGCTGTCGGCGGCGAGCGGGAGGAAATCCTTGAAGTACGCCATGTCGATGATGTTGTCGACGGTGACGAGGTCCAGGATGCGGTGGCGTCGCACGAGGCGGTCGACCTCGTTCCACAGCTGTCCGCCGGGCTTGGAGCGGAAGGCCATCGCCGATCCGTTGAGTCCGCAGAAGGTGCAGTGGTGCTTCTCGCCCCACCAGCAGCCGCGGGCGCCCTCCACCACCAGTTTCGGATGGACGTACTCCGCGAGCGGGGAGGCGTCGAGGGCCTCCTGCCAGAGGTCGTAGTCGGGTGAGGGGATGTCGCCGGGCGCCACCGTGCGACGGGACTCCTCGTTGGCCCGTGACTCCTCCCCGTCCCACCAGCAGAGCCCGGGCACATCGTCCGGTGCGGTGCCCGCTTCGAGATGGGCGAGAAGGGCGGGGAAGGCATACTCCCCCTCGCCCCGCACCACATGATCGACGAATCGGTGATTACGGTGCAGGGCATGCCCCATCGGGCCGTCGCAATTGCTGCCGCCGAATACGACGGCCAGTCCGGGGCGGCGTCGTTTGAGTTCTGCGGCAAGCGCCAGCGAGGAGACATTCTGCATGAATGTGGAGGTGAACCCCACGACATCGGGAAGGCCGGCGAGCACGGCGCTCGCGCTCTCGTCGATGAATTCCGCCGCATGGGTGCGCATCGCGGCCGCCGTGCCGATATCGATCCCGCGCCGCGAGGCATAGTCCTTCAGCCGGGCCACACCCCATTCGGGATCCTTGTACAGGACACCGGAGAATACCCAGTCCCCGAGGCCGTCGAAGATCGATTCGCTCCCCACCGCGACGTGATCGCCGGGTCGCAGCGCTCCCTGCGAGCGTTCCAGCAGGTACTCCGCCCAGCGCAAGGAGCCGTGGAACTCACGCACCTCGTCGTCCGGGCGGGTGCGGTGCAGCAGTGAGTGCAGCAGTCCCACTTGGAGAGAGGGGAGTTCGAGCGGCTGCCACGGCATGGTCACCAGATGAATTCGCACTGCGCCTCCCATGGCACGGGGCGGACGCCGGGACGCACCCCACGCCCGCCCTTGTAGGTGATGTCCGACCCCTGTGCACCAGCTGCCTCGGACGCCGATCGCCCTGCGTGTCGATTGCGCCGGTATGTGCCGGCTCAGCGCGTCGGGCGTTTCTCGATCGTCTGCCGTTCGCGGTTCTTCGCCTCTTCCTCGCGAACCACTACTTTCTTGATCTCCATATGCCCCTCCCTTCTCCTGCCGGCCTCAAGTTCGTTGACGTTAGGTGCCGTTGCGCAAGGCTCGCAAGAGTGCCTCCTGGGGGCGATGGGACGTACGGGACCGTCCACGCGCGTGGACAGCGGAGAGGTGATCGCTATGCTGCGACCCAAGCGCTCACAGGAAGCGTTCAAACGAACAACGCGCAGCGGTACGGCGAGGGGGCCAACAGCATGCGGGAGCCGGTTGAACTCAGGCGGCAGCGAATCCTGTCGGTGGTGGAGTCGCGCGGCGCGGTCAAGGTCAGCGTGCTCGCGGCCGAGCTCGACGTCTCGGTGGTCACGATCCGGCGGGACGTCGAGGAGCTGGCGCGGGCCGGACGGCTGCGGCGCGGGCACGGGGTGGCCCGGCCGGTACGGGAGGCGCAGCCGCCCGCCGCGGTCCCGGCGTCGAGGAGCGAGGAGCCCGGCGGGGACGGCGGGGCGGTCGCCCTGGTCGTCCCGGAGCGGCATTCGTACCTGTACGAGACCCTGCACGGCGCCCGGACCGTCCTGGAGGAGTCCGGGATGCGGATCGCCCTGCACATCGCACCCCAGTCGGCCGGCGCCGAACGTCCGCTGGTGGAAAGGGCACTGGCGGACGGGGCGCGCGGGTTGCTGATCGCGCCGCGCTGGCGCAATGCCTGCTCGGAGGAGCTGGACTACGGCTGGCTGGCGGGCCTGGGGGTGCCGACCGTGCTGATGGAACGGCGGCCCCGGCCGGGCAGCGCGCTGCACGCCCTGGACTCCGTCTGTTCCGATCACTGGTACGGGACGCATCTCGCCGTGGAGCATCTGGTGTCGCTGGGACATCGCCGTATCGTGCTGGCCGCCCGCGACGACAGCCCGACGGCGCGCAGCATCCGTGCCGCGTTCGCCGAGATCGCCGCGGCCCGCCCGGAGGTGGAGGACTGGTCGGTGGTGCTGAGTTCCCCGCAGGCGGTGCCCGGCCCCGGCCCCGACTCCCCTGCCGCGGGAGGCGGGGCCGCGGTGGAATCCGCCGCCCCGCCGCCCCCGCGACCGACGGCCGCACCGCTCTCGACCTGGCCGCGCTGCTGCGGGAGCGGGGCGCCACGGCGGCGGTGCTGCACGGCGATGTGGACGCGTTGATGCTGGTGCAGCGGCTGGCGGAGAGCGGTGTCGAAGTGCCGCGGGACTGCTCGGTCGTGGCGTACGACGATGTGGTCGCGGCCCTCGGCAGCACCCCTCTGACAGCGGTGGCGCCACCGAAGACGGAGATCGGGCGGGCCGCGGCCGAACTGCTGCTCCACCGGCTGTCCGGGGCCGTCGGCGCGAGCGGCCCGGTACGCCGCACGGAGCTGCTGCCCACGCTCAAGGTGCGTGGATCCGCGCAGGCCCTCACCCTTCCCGCCGGATGAGCGTTTGACCGCTTTAATTTTCTTCTGAGCGATCTATTGACCACTACCGATCAGCCGATCAGGATTCCCCGTGACCCGAATCAGGAGCCGCGGGAGGCGCACATGCCCGGTCGACAGAGTCGTCGATCCGTGCTCGCCACGATCGCCGCCCTGCCTCTGACAGGCGCGCTCAGCGCCTGCAGCGGCAGCGACGGATCATCAGGATCGGGCAGCACGAGCAACACCAGCAGCACAGTCGGCAGAAACAGGAAACAGGCTACGCACATCACCTTCTGGTCCGCTCTGCGCGGCAGCCAGGAAGTCGTGGACGCGTTCAACCGCACCCACGACACCGTCCAGGTCGACTTCCAGCAGATCCCCACGGGCGGTCAGGGCGGCTACGCGAAGCTCAGCAACGCCGCACGGGCGGGCAATGCGCCGGACGTCGCGACGATCGAGTACCCCCAGGTGCCCGGCTTCGCCATCGACGGTGTCGCCCGTGAGATCACCGACATGGTGAGCGGCAGCCTGCGTGCCAAGCTGCTGCCGCAGGCGCTCGGCCTGACCACCTTCGAGAAGCGTGTCTTCAGCGTTCCGCTGGACGTCGAACCGATGGTGATGCACTACCGCACCGACCTCTTCAAGCAGTACGGGCTCGAAATACCGCGCACCTGGGACGACTTCGAGGACGTGGCCCGCACCGTGCACCGCAAGGCCCCCGGCCGCAGGCTGGCGACCTTCGCCACGGACGGCGCCGCACAGTTCGCCGCGTTCGCCTGGCAGGCCGGCGCCCAGTGGTACGACACCCGGGCGGGCGCCTGGAACGTGTCGCTCGCCGACGGGCCCAGCCGCCGCGTCGCCTCGTACTGGCAGCGGCTCATCGACCAGGACCTGGTCTTCATGAACGCGGTCGACAGCCGCCAGTACGACGCCCAGGTCAGCAACGGTCAGGTCCTCGTCCGGCTCAGCGGCGCCTGGGACGCCGGGGCGCAGATGAACGCCCGGCCCGGGCAGAAGGGCAAGTGGGCCATCGCGCCCCTGCCCCAGTGGAAGGAGTCCGATTCCGCGCTCGGCACCCACGGCGGGTCCACCTTCGCGGTCACCTCCCACAGCAAGCACCCGGAGGCCGCGCTGGAGTTCATCGAGTGGCAGGTGTCCCACCCCGACGCGCTGCGCGCCCGGCTCTCCAGCGGCACCAGCAGCCAGTATCCGGCCGCCCCGGGCCTCGTCGCCGTGGGCCGCAAGGCCTTCGACCGCAATTACTACAGCGGCCAGGACATCTACACCTTCTTCGAGCAGGAGGCCCACAAGATCAGGGACGGCTGGACCTGGGGCCCCCGGATGACCGCCTCCCAGAAGGTGATGCAGGACGGCTTCGCCAGGGTGGGAGGCGGCCAGGGCTCACTGATCGACGTTGTGCGCTCGACCCAGCGGGGCACCATGCCGGACCTCAAGGCACTGGGCCTCGCCACCACCGAGCACAGCAGCTGAACCGAGCCCCCCGTCCCCCTTCCCAGCAGCAGAGAGGCAGGTGACACCCATGACCGGCCCCCTCACCACGCCCGCTTCCACTTCCTTGAGCCCTGCCGCGCGCCCGTCGCGGACTCCGTCGGCCACAGTGCCGGCAAGCTCCACCCGCAGGTCTGCCAGGCGCCGTGAACTCGGCGCGTGCGGCGCTCTGATGACCCCGTTCTTCCTGCTCCTTGTGACGGTCTTCCTGATCCCCGTCGGGACGGCCGTATGGCTCAGCTTCTTCAGCGACGACCAGCCCGGGCTCGGCTTCGGCCCGGAACGCACGGTCTTCGTCGGACTGCGCAGCTACACCGCCGTGCTGACCGACCCGACGTTCCTCAGCGGGCTCGGCACCGTCGTCCTGTACTGCCTGATCTACATCCCGCTGATGGTGATCGGCGCGCTCGCGCTGGCACTTCTGCTGGATTCCGGAGTGGTACGGCTGCGGTCCTGGGCGCAGCTCGGTCTGTTCCTGCCGCACGCGGTGCCCGGCATCATCGCCGCCGTCATCTGGCTGTACCTGTACACGCCGGGGCTGAGCCCGGTGATCGACCTGTTCGCCAAGGCCGACATCACCATCGACTTCCTCGGTGTGCACACCGTCGTGCCGTCGATCGTGAACATCGCCCTGTGGAGCAACCTCGGCTACAACATGGTCGTCTTCTACGCCGCCCTGCAGGCCGTGCCGCGCGAGGTCATCGAGGCATCGGTGGTCGACGGTGCCGGACCGGTCCGTACGGCACTCCAGGTCAAGACCCCTCTGGTGCGTTCGTCGATCGTGATGGTCGCGATGTTCACCCTGATCTTCGCCCTGCAGCTGTTCACCGAACCGATGCTGCTCAGCCAGGCCACACCGATGATCAATTCGCGGTTCTCGCCCAGCATGTACATCTACGACGCGGCGTTCACCCGCAACAACTACGGGCTCGCCGCGGCCGCCTCGGTCGTCCTGCTCATCTGCACGATCGCCCTCTCCTACGGCGTCACCCGCTGGACCAACCGCACCAACGCCCCCGAGGAGGACGCCCGATGAGCGCGACGAGCACCATCCGCACCGCCGCCACCCTGCGGCCCAGGCTCCTCGGCCGCTCCGCCGTCAATCTCGTCGTCGGCATCTCGGTTCTGTACACACTCCTGCCGGTGCTGTGGCTCGTGCTCGCCGCCTCCAAGGACCGCGACGCCCTGTTCGGCAGCAATGTGCTGTCCCTGGACCACTTCTCCTTCGGGCAGAACCTCAAGGACCTGTTCGCGATGGACGGCGGACTGTACGGACGGTGGTACGGCAACAGCCTGCTGTACGCGGTTCTCGGCGCCGCACTCGGCGCGCTGGTGAGCGTCGCCTGCGGGTACGCCTTCGACAAGTACCGTTTCACGCACAAGGAGAAGCTGTTCGGTCTGGTGCTGGCGGCGGTGATGGTGCCGCAGACCGTGCTCGCGCTGCCGCTGTATCTGATGGCGTCCCGCACCGGTTTGGTCAACACCTTCTGGTCCGTCTTCATCCCCGTGCTCTTCAATCCGTTCGGTGTCTATCTCGGCCGGATATTCAGTCAGGGGTACGTACCGGACGAGGTGCTGGAGGCGGCGCGGGTGGACGGGGCCGGCGAGCTCACCACGTACTTCCGGGTCTCCCTGCGGATGCTGGGGCCGGGCCTGGTCACCGTCTTCCTCTTCCAGCTCACCGCCATCTGGAACAACTTCTTCCTGCCCATGGTGATGCTCTCCGACCAGCACCTGTATCCGGTCAGTCTCGGGCTGTACATCTGGAACAGTTCCGCCACCGTGTCCCCCGAGTACTACCCCGCCGTGATCATGGGTTCGCTGCTCGCGGTCCTGCCGCTGATCCTCGCCTTCGCCCTGCTCCAGCGGTTCTGGAAGTCGGGGCTCACGGCGGGCGCCGTCAAGTAGCCGCGCCACCACCCCCCACCCCCGTACCAGGAGAAAGATGCCCATCACCGCCCAGATCTCCCCCGGCCCGCGGAACCGGCCACGCGCCGCCGTCGCCATGAAGCCGGACGCCGCGGCCGCCCTCCTCGACGCACGGTCCCTGGCCGCGCTCGGCGAGGTGTGCGACCTCGCTCCCCTGCCCGTTCTCGACGACTTCACCACCGACCAAGCCCGCGCCGTACTTGCCGACGTGGAGGTCCTGGTCACCGGCTGGGGCTGTCCGCCGCTCGACGGGGCGGCCCTGGACGCGGCGCCGCATCTGCGCGCCGTCGTCCACACCGCGGGCACCATCCGCGGACACATCACCGAAGCCTGCTGGGAACGCGGCATCGAGGTGTCGTCGGCGGCCGCCGCCAACGCCCTGCCGGTGGCGGAGTACACCGTCGCCATGATCCTGCTCTCCGGCAAACGGGTCCTGGAACGGGCCCGCGGCTACCGGACCGAGCGCCGCCGCGACAACTGGCTCGCCACCTCGACGGAGGTCGGGAACTACGGCCGCACCGTCGGTATTCTGTCCGCCTCGCTGATCGGCCGGCGCGTCATCGAACTGCTGCGGCCGTACGACCTGCCGGTGCTGCTCCACGATCCGTACGTCTCCGAGGCGGAGGCCGCCGCTCTCGGCGTCCGGCCCGTCGGCCTCGGTGAACTGTTCGCCCGCAGCGACGTGGTGAGCGTCCACACCCCTCTGCTGCCGGCCACCCGCGGGCTCGTCAGCCGTGAACTGCTCACCTCGATGCGCCCCGACAGCGTGCTCATCAACACCTCGCGGGGCGCCGTCGTCGACCAGGACGCGCTCGTCGACGTCCTGCGGCAGGACCGGATCCGGGCGGTCCTCGACGTCACGGAACCCGACACCCTTCCCGCCGCACACCCCCTCTGGGAGTGCGACAACGTGACCATCACCCCACACCTCGCGGGCTCGCAGGGCAATGAGTGGCGGCGACTGGTCGATCTGGCAGTCGGCGAGGCCGGCCGCTGGGCCGCGGGCGACGGATTCGCCCACCCCGTACGACGCGAAAGGCTGGCATTCCTCGCATGACCGCACCCCACCTGGGCTCTCCCCTCGAACTCCCCGCCGATGACCGGGCGTTGAGCCCGCACACCGGCTACACCCGCGCGCACTGGGAGGCAGCTGCGGACGGACTGCTCAAGGCCGCCTGGCAGTGGGCCACTCCGGGCGGCGCGCTGCTGGACCTGCCGGGCCGGCCGTCCGCATCCGGGGTGCGTTCCGACGGTCTGGAGGGATACGCGCGTACGTTCCTCGCCGCCGCCTTCCGGGTGGCGGGCGCGGACGGCAAGGACCCGCACGGCTGGCTCGACCGGTACGCCGACGGACTCACCGCAGGTACCCGCACCCCCGGCCGGGACGATGCCGAGTCCTGGCCGCTGATCCGCGACCACACCGTCTTCGGCCAGCCGATGGTCGAGTCCGCGTCGGTCGCCATCGGTCTGCGGCTGACCCGGCCGTGGCTCTGGGACCGGCTGGAGTCCGACGTGCGGGACCGTGCCGAGGAGTGGTTGCGCGGCGCGCTGCGGCACACCCCCGCTCCCAACAACTGGTATCTGTTCCCCTACTCCGTGGCCGCGTTCCTCGACTCCGTGGGCCGTGGCGACGCGGAGACGGCCCGTGCGAAGGAGCGTGCCCTCGACCTGCTGGAGGGCTGGTACCGCGGGCAGGGCTGGTACTCGGACGGCGACGGCCGCGCGTTCGACCACTACAACGGCTGGGCGCTGCACCTCTACCCCGTGCTGGACGCGCATCTGTCGGGTGACGCCGAGTTGTCCGCGCACTACGGCGACCGGCTGCGCGAACATCTGGAGGGCTTCTCTCTGCTGTTCGGCGGCGACGGTGCGCCGATCCACTTCGGCCGCTCGCTGACCTACCGTTTCGCGGCCGCTTCGTCGGTCGCGCTCGGAGCCGTCACCGGGCACACGCCGCTCACGCCCGGCGCCTCGCGTCGGTTGATCAACGGGTCGCTGCGCTACTTCCTGGACCGGGGTGCGACCGGTACGGACGGGCTGCTGAGCCTGGGCTGGCACGGCCCGCACGAGGCCACGCTGCAGAACTACTCGGCCCCCGCCTCGCCGTACTGGGCGTCCAAGGCCTTCGTCTCGCTGCTCGCCCCGGACGGTCATCCGCTGTGGACCGCGACCGAGGAGCCCGCGCCGAGCGAGGGCCCCGACCGGGTGCTCGCACTGCCGGCGCCCGGACTCCTCGTGCAGTCCACCCGGGCGGACGGGATCGTACGGCTGCACAACCACGGCAGCGACCATGTGCGCCCGCACGAGGGCGAGTCGGGTGTGCAGGACGATCCGCTGTACAGCCGTCAGTCGTACTCCACGGTGACCGGCCCCACGTCGAAGGCGAACGTGGCGGACAACCATCTGGCCGTGGTTGTCGCCGGGGTGCGCAGCGGTCGCCGTGCCATCCGTCCGCTGGGCGCCGGCGGGGGCGACGGCTGGGGCTGGGCCGCCTCCTGGCACCGCCCGGTGTTCACATCCGGTGCGCCGATGGTGCCGGGGATGCGGGTCGAGAGCGTCACCGTGGTCCGCGGCCGGCACGAGTTGCGGGTGCACCGCGTGCTCGGCGCACCGGCAGGGGCCCGGGTGGAGCAGACGGGCTGGGCGACCGGCCGCGACGATGCGGTGACCTCCGCGTTGCACGGTCTGCACGGCTGGGAGACGCGGGACGGGATACGGGCCCCGCAGGGCACGGCGTACACGCGCTGGGCGGTGGTGCCCCGGCTGTCCGCGGCTGCCGACGGCACGGTGGTGCTGGTGGCGCTCGCCTCGCTGACCGCGGAGCCCGACGCGGCGCCACTCGATGCGGTGGTGAGCGGGGTGAATGTGGACGGGGACACGGTGGAGGTCTGCTGGACGGAGGACGCGGCGACGACATGTATCGGCTTCGAGCCGCTGACGGTCACGCACGGGTGAGCATCGGGGTTGCGCGGCCCCGGGGCCGCGCAATCCCGCCCGCCCCTACACGTCTGTCCTGATCACCACGGCCAGTGTGCGCGGACCGTGCACGCCCTCCACCCGCTCCAGTTCGATGTCGGACGTGGCCGAAGGACCGCTGATCAGCGTCGTGGGCCGCTCCGGCACCAGCCGGGCCACCGCCTCCGGAACCCCCGTCTCGACCGTCGACAGATCGACGACGCACACATGCAGATCGGGGACCAGGGACAGCGCCCGCCGCCCCTGGTCGGGTGAGCCGTCCAGAAAGATCGTGCCCGTCTCCGCGCAGCTGACGGCCGAGGCGGTGACGACCCCGTCCAATGCGTCGAGCCGGGGCGCCGGAATGTCGGCGGAGTCCTGCTGGACCTCACCGCCGTACGCGTTGAGCCACGCCGCGTCGAGTCCGGCCGGCACACCGATCCGCCGTGCGCCGCGTTCCCGCAGCACCTCGGCGACGACCTGTGCCGTGCGGTCTGCGGTGCAGGTGTGCACCTGTGCCTTGTAGTCGACGAGCCGGTCGGTGAAGAGGGCCAGGCGCTCGTCGTCGGGGAGGGTGCGACCGGTGCGGTAGGCACGGCGGACGGTGGTGTCCTGGATCGGGGCGAGAGCCAGGGCGTCCCTGATCCTGCCCAGCACCGTTTCGCGAGCGGTCGTCACTTCTCCTCCTCCTTCTGGTTCTTCCGGTTCTTCTCGTGCTCGTCGGCAGCGGCCCGCATCGTCGCGGCACCTTCGGCCGATGCCAGCCAGGAGCGGAAGGTCTGCTTCGGCGGGGCGGCGGTGTCGCGGCTGTCGCTCCAGCCGTCGAACGGCGGCGGCAGATGCGAGATCTTCCCGTCCCGCCCGGCGATGACGCGGCCGATCGCCGCACCCTTCTGCGCGGCGGTGTACAGCTTCGGCCTCTTCATCACTCCGGCCGCGGCCTTCATGGCCAGCTTCTCCGCCGTCGTGCCGGACTCCTCGGTGTGCTGGTGGCGCAGCTCGACCAGCAGCGACGGAATGTCGATCTTGACCGGGCAGGCGTCGAAGCAGGCACCGCAGAGGCTGGAGGCGTACGGCAAAGAGCTGTTGGGGTCGTCCTTGGCCGCGTGCATACCGGCGAGCTGCGGGGTGAGGACCGCGCCGATCGGTCCGGGGTACGTCGATCCGTACGCATGGCCTCCGGCCCGTTCGTACACCGGGCAGACATTGAGACAGGCCGAGCAGCGGATGCAGTTGAGCGCCTCGCGCCCGATCCGGTCGGCGAGCGCGGCGGTGCGTCCGTTGTCGAGCAGGACCAGATGGAAGTCCTGCGGCCCGTCGCCGGGTGTCACACCGGTCCACATCGAGGTGTACGGGTTCATCCGCTCACCTGTGGAGGAACGCGGCAGCAACTGCAGGAAGACTTCGAGGTCCTGATGGCGCGGCAGCACCTTCTCGATGCCCATGACGGTGATCAGGGTGTCGGGCAGGGTCAGGCACATGCGGCCGTTGCCCTCGGACTCGACGACACAAAGGGTGCCGGTCTCGGCGATACCGAAGTTGGCGCCGGAGATCGCCACCTTGGTCGTCATGAACTTCTGGCGCAGATAGGCGCGGGCCGCGGCGGCGAGATGCGCGGGTACGTTGTCGAGGCCCGGGTCGACGCCCGGGATCTCCTTGAGGAAGATCTGCCGGATCTCGTCGCGGTTGCGGTGGATCGCGGGCACCAGGATGTGCGACGGTTTGTCGTGCGCGAGCTGGACGATCAGTTCGGCCAGGTCCGTCTCGTACGGGGTGATACCGGCCGATTCGAGGTGCTCGTTGAGGCCGATCTCCTGGGTGGCCATCGACTTGACCTTGATGACGTCGCCGCTGCCCGTCGCCTTGACCAGCCGGGTGACGATCTCGTTGGCCTCGACTCCGTCGCGCGCCCAGTGGACGGTGCCGCCCCGCTCGGTGACTTTGCGCTCCAGTTGTTCCAGGAGTTCGGGAAGCCGGTTCATGGTGTCGGTCTTGATGGCCGAGCCGGCGTCGCGCAGCTCTTCCCAGTCGGGCAGTTCGCCGGTGACATTCAGGCGTTTGGCACGGATCGTGTGAGTGGCCCTGCCGAGATTGCGGCGCAGTTGTTCATTGCGCAGTTCGTCGTGGGCGGCCTCGGGGAACGTCCGGTCACCGCGCAGATTTCCGGTTCCGTACGGGGAACGTGGCGGGGTCGCGGGCATGCCGAGGAAAGTGCTGCTCATCGGGCGGCCTCCGTCGGGACGTACGGCGAGGTGCGGGTGGAGGACAGGATCTGTGCGAGGTGCAGGGTACGGGTGCCCGAGGCGATACGGGAGAGTCCGCCGCCGATATGCATCAGACAGGACGAGTCGCCCGCGGTGCAGACATCGGCTCCTGTGGTGGCGATGTTGCGCATCTTGTCCTGGAGCATCGCCGTGGACGTCTCGGCGTTCTTGACGGCGAATGTGCCGCCGAATCCGCAGCAGGAGTCGGAATCGGGGAGCTCGACGAGCTCGATGGAGTCGACGGCGCGGAGCAGCTTCAGCGGCTTCTCGCCGACCCGGAGCATGCGCAGGGAGTGGCAGGTGGGGTGGTACGTCACCCGGTGCGGGAAGTACGCCCCGACCCGGGTCACGTCCAGGACGTCGACGAGGAATTCCGACAGCTCGTACGTCTTGGCCTTGACGGTGGCGACACCCGCGCGCAGCGCCGCGTCCCCGTACCGTTCGGCGACGATCTCGTGCTGATGGCGGACCGAGCCCGCGCACGAGCCGGACGGCATGACCACGGCGTCGATCGACGCGTCACCGAACTGCTCGGCGAAATTCCGCACCAGGGGCACAGGTTCGCGTTGGTATCCGGTGTTGACGTGCATCTGACCGCAGCAGGTCTGTCCCGGCGGGAACACCACGTCATGGCCCAGGCGGGCGAGCAGGACCGCAGTCGATTTCACCGCCTCGGGGAAGAGCGTGTCTCCCAGACAGGTGGCGAAGAGTCCGATGCGCATGGGGTCTCTCCGATCGATTCTCCATTTTTATGGTCCGACCATACTAGCCTCGGTCCGGAACGAGAAGGGTGCGGCACGCCATGCGGCACGCCCGGGAGCGGCATGATTAGTCATGCCCCTGACAATTTCCCGCGCCAACCCGTCGCCACTCACCGCCCCTACAGCCGCTCGGAGCTCTCGTCGACCAGCGTGCCGTGGAGGCTGCGGATGTGCTGCTCGACCAGGTCGGCGGCCTTCGCACCCTTACCCGCGCGCATCAGCCGCAGGAGTTCGGTGTGCTCCGCGTTGAGTGCGGCGGCCGTGGCCGGCCAGTCCTCGGCCTCCTCCAGAGCTCGCAGGATCAGCGGGCGCACCGACTCACGTACTGCCGAGGTGAGCGTGGAGGTCAGCTCATTGCCGGAGCTGCGGGCGATGTGCACATGGAACCGGGTGTCCAGGTCGTTGAACTCGGGAACCCCGACACCCGGCTCCCCCATCCGCACGACCAGGGCCTGCGCCTCGTCGAGGTCCTCCTTCGACGCGTGCCGCGCGGCCGCCTCGAAGCTCGACCTCTCCAGCACGACGCGCGCCTCCAGGACGTCATGAAGGCTGTAGCTGCCGAGGGCGAAGTGCAGACGCAGCAGCCGGCCGAGGGCGTCGTCCGGGTTGCGTACGATCCGCGCCCCGGCGTCCGGCCCCCGGCCCGGCTGGGCGACCAGCACACCGATGGTCTCCAGCACCCTCAGCGCCTCACGCAGCGCGGACCGGCTGACCCCGAGAACGGGTGCGAGCTCACGCTCGGGCGGCAGCCGGTCGCCGGCCCTCAGCTCACCGGCGAACACCCGCTGCTCGATGCTCTGGAGCACGAGTTCATGCGTACGGGACTGCTGTACGGGTTGCCACTCGACGGGCATCCGTCACCCCCTGCCTCGGCCGGAATCATCCGGTTGCCGTCATGCCTGCTGCCGACCTCCAACTATGTCACACATCACGTATGGTCGGACCAAAGGTCGGTCGTGCGGCACCCGCCACCGACGGCCGTCGCGACACGTCCGTTCTCAGTATGTGACGACGATGCGGCGGCCCACTCCGTCCACGTCGATGTGCCCGCCGAACGGGATGATCTGCTGCGGATCGGTGTGTCCGAGGTCGATGTCGAAGACGGCCATGGTCTCGGGCGCGTATTCGCTCAACGCCCGTATGACCGCGTTGCGTTGCTCCTCGCGGTACCGTTCCCCCTGCTCGACGGCGAGGGGCCGGTCGAAGGACCAGTTCTTGGCCCGCCCCATGAGGAGGGCGGGGAACTGGCGCAGCAGCCCCCGCTCCCCCATGTTCCGCAGAATCCGGTAGACCTCGTCGGCGGACGGCATCTCCTCGGACGTTTCGAGGAACAGCACCCGGCCCGCGTAGGCGGCGACCGGCTGGATCCCACGGTCGGCCATCAGCAGCCAGGACAGGATCTCCAGGTTGCCGCCCCAGCTCGCGCCCTGGACGGCCCGGCCGTCGGCGTTGTGCCAGATCCAGCCGTCAC
This sequence comes from Streptomyces sp. Ncost-T10-10d, assembly GCF_900091955.1. GTDB lineage: Bacteria > Actinomycetota > Actinomycetes > Streptomycetales > Streptomycetaceae > Streptomyces. The sequence goes on along the minus strand of NZ_FMDF01000133.1, from coordinate 49,144 downwards.
AGGGCAGCATCCCGGGTTCGGAGTCGAAGGTACGCGGCTCCTCCCAGCGGCCGTCGGCCCCGTTGGTCTCCTTGGACGGGGTGAGCTCGAAGGCGCCACGGGTGAAGAGCGCCGCCCTCAGGGAGTCGGCGGTCAGGGGGTGCATCGCGCCGGGGCGCCCCATCTCGACCATCACTGATCCGCCGTGGTAGCCGACGATGCCCAGGTTGCCCAGGAACACCAGCAGGTTGGTGCAGTCGCTGTATCCGAAGAAGGGCTTGGGGTTGGCGCGCAGGAGGTCGCGGTCCAGGTGCGGCAGGACGGTGATCTGGTCGTCGCCGCCGATGCTGGAGATCACGGCCTTGATGTCGGGGTCGACGAAGGCGGCGTGGATGTCGGCGGCCCGCTCCTGCGGGGTGGAGCCCATCTTTCGCGTCGTCGGGTACTCCACCGGATCCAGCCCGAACTCCTCCCGCAGTCTGCGCAGTCCCAGCTCGTAGGGCAGGGGCAGGATGCCGGGGAGACCGCATGACGGGGACAGCACGGCGACACGATCGCCGGGCCGAGGCTTGGTGGGGTACAGGTGTGTCGACATCCGATGAGCGTATGTGCCGAAGCGCCCGGGCTCCGTCGAATTTTCCGCCCCGGTCGGTTTGTCTTCCAGGTGCTGGTCACACGGGCCGCCCTCGTCGCGCGGCGCGACCCGCCGTTCAGTCGGTGAAGGATCCGTGGCGGCCCGCTCCGCCCCCGAAGCGGTCGGCACCGGCCTGAGTCTCCCCCGCGGTCAGCGGCACCAGGCCGTGCCGGTACTCCGAGGCCAGGGCGTCCGGCTCGCTCAGACCGTGCTGCTCGCGCACCGAGAGCCGGTCGTGGCGCAGACACAGCTGCGGGAACGCGGCGATCTCCCGGGCGAGTTGCTCCGCGGCACGGCGAGCCTCACCCCGCGGGACGATCCGGTTGACGAGCCCGATGGCGTGCGCCTCGACGGCCGGGACCGGCCGCCCGGTGAGGATCATGTCCATGGCCCGGCTCTCGCCGATCAGACGCGGCAGCCGCACGGTCCCGCCGTCCACCAGCGGCACCCCCCAGCGGCGGCAGAACACCCCGAACACCGCATCGTCCTCGGCCACCCGCAGATCGCACCAGACGGCCAGCTCCAGCCCTCCGGCCACCGCATGCCCCGCGACCGCCGCGATGACGGGCTTGCTCAGGCTCATCCGGGTCGGACCCATCGGCCCGTCACCCTCGGCCAGGACCTTGTTGCCGCGTTCCGTGCCGATTCCCTTCAGGTCTGCGCCGGCACAGAACGTGCCGCCCTCGCCCCACAGCACGGCGACGGCCGCCTCCGGGTCGGCCTCGAACCGACGGAAGGCATCGGCGATTCGGTCCGCCGTCGGACCGTCAACGGCGTTACGGACCTCGGGCCGGCTGAGGATCACCGTGAACACCGGGCCGTCGCGCTCGATCCGTACTGCAGGATTCTCGCTCATCGTTCGCCCTCCCACAGGGGATCGCGCAGGGCCCGGCGGAGAATCTTGCCGACCGGGGAGTACGGAATGGTGTCCACGAAGTGCACGGTCTTCGGAACCTTGTACCCGGCCAGCCGGGCGCGTACATGTTCGCGCAGGGCGGCTTCGGAGACCTCGGCCCCCGCTCGCAGGGTGACGAAGGCGGTGACGGCCTCGACCCAGACGGGGTCGGGGGCGCCGACCACGGCGCACTGGGCGACGGCGGGGTGGCTCGCGAGCGCGTCCTCGACCTCTCGCGGGTAGACGTTGTAACCACCCGTGATGATCATGTCGCTGGTGCGGTCGACGAGATGGAGATAGCCACGGTCGTCGAAGCGTGCGAGGTCGCGGGTGCGGACCCAGCCGTCGGGGCCGAGGCTCTGCGCGGTCAGCCCGGGCTCGTTGTAGTAACCGGTCATGGCGAAGGGGGCCTTGACGCGCACCTCGCCGATCTCACCGGCCGCGACCGGGGCGCCGCCCTCGTCGGTGAGGGCGAGCTGCACATCGACGGCGGGGTGCCCGGCGGCACCGAGCAGCGCGCCGCCCTCGGCGTGATCGTCCTTGTCCAGCACCGTGACGCACAGCGGTGCCTCGGTCTGGCCGAAGTACTGGACGAATCTGGGGCCCCAGGCGTCCAGTGCGTGCTCGATGAGCGGGCGCGGCATCGGGCTCGCGCCGTAGACGACGGTGGACAGCCGGGCGAGGTCCGCGCGCTCGGCCCGCCCTTCGGTGAAGAGCATGCCGAGCATGGTGGGGACGAGGTTGACGGCGGTCACCCCGTACCGGGGGATGGCGGCGAGGTACTCGTCCGGGTCGAAGCCACCGAGGACGACGGACGCGCCGCCCCGCACCCAGTACGGCAACACGAAGGTGCCACTGGCGTGGATGAGGGACGCGGCATGCAGCATCACATCGTCCCGGCCCGGCGAGACGAGATTGGACAGGATGTTCGCGGTGATCGCGGCGTAGCTCGCCTGGGTGTGCTGGGCCGCCTTGAGCGTGCCGGTGGTGCCGGAGGTGTAGAGGATCAGGATGACGTCGTCCGGCGCGGCGGGCAGCATCGGGTCGGCGGCACTCGCCCCGCGCATCGCGGCCATCAGGTCGAGGTGGTCCGCATCCTTGGACTCACCCAGGCAGGCGAGCCTCAACCCGGCCACGGACGAGCCCAGTTCGAGCGCCCGCTCGGCGAGCTCGGGCCCGTACACCAGCAGTGTGACGCCAGTGTCCCGGAGCATACGGGTGTGTTCGGCAGCGGAGAGCCGGCCGTTGAGGGGGACGCGGGCGACGCCGGCCTTGAGGCAGGCGAAGTCGACGGAGACGGACCACAGCCCGTTGCCCAGGAGCAGCCCGACACGGTCGCCCCGTGAGACGCCGAGTCCGGCCAGGACATGGGCGAGGCGGTTTGCGGCCTCGTCCACCTCCGCATAGGTGAGGGAACGGTCTTCGAAATGCACGGCGATACGTCCTGCGAAACGCGCGGCACCGCGGCGCACCAGGTCTGCAGCAAGCATGTGCCGGACCATAGACCCGCCACATACAGTCCGTCCAGACTGTTTGTTGGTTCATTTCCGTGTCGTAGGCTCGCGCCATGCCCGCCGTCACGCCGCCCACCCGACGCACCCAGCAGCAGCGAAGGGAGGAGACCCGGCAACGGCTCCTCGACGCCACGATCGACTGCCTGGTGGAGCACGGCTTCGCTGGTACGACCACTCAGCGGGTGCAGGAACGGGCCGGGGTGTCACGGGGTGCACTGCTGCACCACTTCGCGTCCAAGGCCGACCTGTTGGCGGCGGCGACCCACCATGTCGCCGAGTTGCGCCTCGCACACATCCGCGCCGAGACGGACGGGGGAGCCGCTCATCCGGAGCACGGGCTCGCGCTGCTGCGTACCGCGATGTCGGGACCGCATTTTCTCGCGGGTCTGGAGCTGTGGCTCGCGGCCCGCACCGATCCCGGCCTCAAAGCGGCTCTCCTGCCCGCGGAACGGGAGGTGGGCGCCGCTCAGCGCGCCGTGATCTCAGACATCTTCGGGCCGAAGGTCGCGGCGCGCGAAGATTTCGCCATGTTCTGCGAATCGCTGCTGGTCCTGCACCGAGGGCTGGCGCTCACCAGCGTGCTGCGCGAGGACCCGGCGTTCGGGGACGAGATGCTGCGGCTGTGGGCGGAGCGCTTCCTCACCTGATTCGCGCGATCCACCGTGTTCACCCGATTCACCCGGTTCATCCGATCCCATGGATTCATCTGATTCTCACGCAACCGTTCTACGGTGGGCCGTGTGACCCAGATGAGCCCGCCCGGCTGGCACCCAGACCCCGGGTATACAGGAATTGGCCCCATTCAGGAACGCTGGTGGGACGGCAACCAGTGGACCGACCATCTCCGCGTGCCGCCCGCCGCGATCCGGCGCCGCCGGCTGCGTATCGGCATCACCGCAGGTGTGGTGGTACTCGCCGCCATCGGGGGCGGCCTCTTTCTGCTGTCGGACGATTCCGGCGATTCGAAGGAGCACGCGGCCACTGCCCCGTCCACCGCACCTTCCGGTGCGCCCGGCCGCGGGCCGGGCGCTCCCGGGGGCGGCGGTGAGAGCCGGGCACCCGAGCAGCAGGTACCGCAGACCGAGGACGGCTTCGCCACGGACCTGGCCAGCGGGATCAGCCTCCCGGTGCCCGACGGCTGGACGGGCAGGTCGGGGATCGCGGGCGCGGGAGTGACCACGGGCGAGTACGCCTGTCCCGGTGACACGTCCCAGGAGTGCGTGCGCGGCGGGGTGTTCTCCATGCCGGCGAAGGCCCTGAAGCTCGACACCACAACGGCGAAGGCCACGGCGACGAAGGACATCTCCGCCAACGCGACGGAGTCCTACGGCGAGAAGATCTACGGAGGCATCACCTCGCATCAGGAGCTCAAGTCGGGGCCGGTCACCGTGGCCGGTGAGCGGGGCTATCTGGTGCGCTGGAAAGTGGTGACGAAGAGCGGTGACGACGGGTACGTCCAGTCGCTGGCGTTCCCGTCCCCCCGCTCCACGGACACGCTGATCGTCGTCCGTTCCGGCTTCGACATCAACACGAAGGCGCCGGAGCTCTCCGTCATGGACGACATCACCAAGGGCATCAAGGCCGCATCGGGAACGGGCTCCGGTCCCGGCACCACCGCGTAGGAGCGTTGCGCCCGATCAGGACGGCGGGGCGGGCGTCGTGCACCGGTGAGTACGAAAGGACGACCGGACTGAGTACGTCGTCCGATTCCTGACCGGGCCATCGCTGGTCGAATGACGGCCATGGCTCCTGACGCACCGCCCCGCCCCCGCATGCAGCACGTCACGACCGCCGGTACGGCCCTGGCCGTGACCCTGGCCCCGCTGGTGATCGGCGTGCTGCTGGCCAAGACCATGGCGACGGATCCGATGACGCCGGTCAACGCAATGGTCACCAGGGGTGGGCAGCCCGTACCCGTCTCGCCCGCGCAGTGGCGCAGATGCGGCAGGCATGCGCTACGCAGCTGGAAGGGCCCGCTGAACGCCTGCAAGCGCCCGGGCGCTCTTGTGCAGCGATGCCCCGGGGTACGTCGCCCACGACGGCTCGGGGTGCTGCTGCGCGAGCGCTGACAGATCAACGGGCCTGTCCTCCGGGCAGGCCCCCGTATGTCAGGCCCGTCGGCAGTGCAGGAACAACTGGGGCTCGGCCACCGCTGCTTCGTAGGCCGGGGTGAACAGGCTGCTGTGCTCCCAGAGGACCGTGAATCCGGCCCGGGCGACCAGCTCGGCGAATTCGTCGGCGCCGAAGCTGGTCGCCCGCACCTTCTGTCCCATGAAGACGACGCCGACGTCCTCGACGTCCAGCGGCACCGTCGCGACGACCAGGTGGCCTCCGGGTACCAGCAGTCGCGCCAGCTTCCCCAGGAGTCGGGACTGCTCGTCGCGGGACATCTGCAGCAACGAGAAGTACACGCAGACCGCATCGAAACTCCCCTCGTCCAGGGGAAGTTCGCGAATATCGGCACACTCGAAGGATGCGCCGGGCACTTGTCGGGCCGCCAGGTCCACCATGACGGGCGAGACGTCGACACCCAGCACGTCGTGACCGGCGTCGACCAGGGTCTGCGCGGTCGGCCGGCCTGTTCCGCAGCCCACGTCCAGGACCCGGCTGTGCGGTCCGATGTGCTCCAACAGCCTTTTCAGCGAGGCGTGGTGGGTGGCCGAGCCGGCGAACGCCCGCTCGTACTCGGCGCCCAGAGCATCGAACACCCGCGCGGCCGGGAGGCCGTGGTCTTCGTTCATCGATGTGGTCCTTCCGTTGCCCCGACGGCTCCTCGGGATCGTTTCATCATTCGCAGCGACCTTCAACGCCCGATCGGGGCACGTCACATGAGGGATCAGGGCGACCTGGTTGCACGCCGGGACCGAGTCCGGGATCTCCCAGCCGCCGATGGCCGGGCAGGAGAAGCCGACCCGGTCCGATGCGCGGGTCGCCGGACACGGCGCCGGGCAGAAAAACCCGGTGAGCTGCCGGCACCGGGTTCACTACACTCGCCACCGATCGCACGCTGCAACACCATCGCAGCGCGCACCGTGACGAGTGAGGGGAGACCGGCCGTGCGTTACCGCACCGCTGTTGTCGTCCCCCAGTCGCGGTACGAGGTGATCCTGGTGTCCTCGTGTGCCCGGTGCCCGCTGCGCGGCTGGCATCGGATGTCCGTGACGAACAACTGACCCCATTCCTGCAGGTGTTGAGCCGCACGGGCGGCTGTGCCGCGATGCGGTGCGCCGCATCAGGGGTTTCTGCGGGGCCTGACCACAGGCCGGTTCGTCCGGGAATTGCGCCGACCCGATCCGGATCACCCCGAAAGGCCATGGGCCGTGCGTACCGACCTGCACCGTCATCTCACCAGTCCGCTGACCGGCGTTCGCAATCTGGGCATCCTCGCCCATGTCGATGCCGGCAAGACCACCGTCACCGAACGGATCCTCTACCTCACCGGCACCACCCACAAGCGGGGCGAGGTCCATGACGGGACGACAGTCACCGACTTCGATTCCCAGGAACGCGACCGTGGGATCACCATCTTTGCCGCTGCGGTGAGTTGTGCCTGGGACGGCCACCGGATCAATCTGATCGACACCCCGGGCCATGTCGACTTCTCCGACGAGGTGGAGCGCTCGCTGCGGGTGCTCGACGGCGCGATCGCGGTGTTCGATGCTGTCGCCGGGGTCGAACCGCAGAGCGAGTCGGTGTGGCGGCAGGCCGATCGGCACGGGGTGCCGCGAATCGCGTTCGTCAACAAGCTGGACCGTGCCGGTGCCGACCTCGACACGGCGGTCGCGTCGATAAGGGCGCGGCTTCACACGGTCCCGCTGGTGGCACAGCTGCCGATCGGAAAGGAGGACGGGTTCACCGGGGTGGTGGATCTGCTGCGTATGCGGTCGCTGGTCTGGGCCGACGGCCGCGGCACGTTCGAGGAGGGCCGGGTGCCCGACGCCCTGTGGGAAGAGGCGCACCGGCGCCGCCGACTGCTCGAGGAGACGGTGGCGGAACTCCATCCGGTCGCGTTGGAGGAGTTCTGTGCGGAGTCGACGGTCTCCGCACAGACCCTGTCCACCGCCCTGCGTGACCTGACCCGTACCGGTGAGGGCGTTGTGGTGTTGTGCGGTTCGGCCTACCGCAACCGAGGGATCGAACCGCTGCTGGAGGCCGTCGTGGCCTACCTGCCCTCGCCACTGGATGTGCCGGCGGTACGCGGCAGCCTGGACGGCGCGGTGCAGGAGCGGTCCGCCGACCCGGCGGCACCGTTCGCCGCGCTGGTGTTCAAGGTGAACTCGACGGCCACGGGGCGGCTGACCTACCTGCGCGTGTATTCGGGAACGATCCGGAAGGGGGACGCGGTGCTGGACGTGGGCGCGCGGCGCAACGAGCGAATCGGCCGGATCCTGCGGGTGCAGGCCGGACAGCACTCGGACGTGGAGCAGGCGGTGGCCGGGGACATCGTCGCGGTGATCGGGCTGAAGGCCGCCCGTGCCGGGGCGACCCTGTGCACACCCGCGGCGCCCTTGGTTCTCGAACCGCCCTCCGTTGCCGATCCGGTCGTCTCTGTGGCGGTCGAGGCCCGCAGACGCATCGACACCGAACGCTTGGTGTCGGCGCTGGCGCGATTGGTCGAGGAGGATCCTTCGCTGGCGGTCCGGACCGATCCCGAGACCGGTCAGACGGTGCTGTCCGGAATGGGGGAACTGCATCTGGAGGTCGCGGTGGAGAAGATCCGTCGTGCTCACGGGCTGGAGATCGGCGTCGGCCGGCCGCAGGTGGCCTACCGGGAGACGGTCGTCCGAGGGGTGTCCGGACTGGTGTACCGGCACGTCAAGCAGGACGGAGGTGCCGGCCAGTTCGCTCATGTCGTCCTCGATGTGGAGCCGCTGGAAGCCGCCGGAGACAACGGCACTGGCGATGCAGTGGACTTCGTGTTCCGGTCGACCGTCACCGGTGGCCGGGTGCCGCAGGAGTACGTCCGGGCGGTGGAGGCCGGCTGCCGGGATGCCCTGGCGGAGGGGCCCCTCGGCGGACACCCGGTGACCGGACTGCGGGTCACGCTGGCCGACGGGGCCACCCACTCCAAGGACTCGTCGGAGATGGCGTTCCGGACGGCCGGCCGGCTCGCGCTCCGTGAGGCGCTGCGCAACAGCGTGATGGTGCTGCTGGAACCGGTGGTGGAGGTCACGGTCACCGTGCCCGACGACGCCGTGGGCGGGGTGCTCGGTGACCTGGCGGCACGGCGTGGCCGGGTCTCGGGCTCGACCGCGCGGGCCGGCACGTCCGTGATCACCGCGACCGTGCCGCTGGCCGAGCTGTTCGGCTATGCGACCCGGCTGCGCAGCCGGACCCAGGGCCGGGGAACGTTCACCACTCGGGCCACCGGTTACGCCCCGGCACCGGGCGCGGTGCCTCGCGGGACACCGGACCGGTAGAACCTTCGACGGCCGCGCCCGTACGCGGGCGGGGCCGTCGAAGGCGCGGGGTCGGTTGCAGCCGAAGCACCTGGGAAGCGGTGCCGGCCAGAACAGCCGGGTCGGGACCGCGTCCGCCGGCGCCCGGTAGCCCGACCGGTTGAGGTACAGATGGTCGCCGACGCCCTGAGTCGGCGGGGATCGAGCGGATCGCGTGCGACCTTTTCCGAAGTCGAGCACGCTGTCGAAGCGGCCGCTCGTGCTCAGGTGTTGACCGTCTGCCGGACCTCCTCCCGGTAGCCGTCCGGGTCGTCGTAGGGGTATGCGCTCCGAACGGGGCCGACGTCGCTCCGTACACCCGAATGCCCGTCGCGTGGGTCCGGGTGATGATCTGTTCGTAAGCCGCGATGACGTCCGCCGCGACCTGCTTCTGGGCCGCCGGTGTGGCATCGGCCGTACCGATGCCGTTGACCCGCTCGAAGAACCTCGTCATCGTAGCGGCGCGGTCTCCGCAGGCGCGCGGGGTCGCCATCGGGAACGCGCTCCGGGCGGGTGTCCGCGCAGCCAGGCGGCCTCTAACAACCCCTGTTAGACAGCTGTTAATGGGCACGAGCAAGATCGGTTCCATCGCTCCGACCAACATCAAATCAGGGGGAGATCTTGCGTAGGATCAAGCGTGCGGCTGCGTTGTTCACCACTGTGGCCGCGGTGACGATGGGGACCATCGCCGCTGCTCCGGCAGCTTCCGCGGGAGTGGGGCCGGCGTGTCCCAATGACGGATACAACCACAACTGCCTCAACCTGTTTTACAACAGCAACTTCGGGGGCGCGGGCGAAACGTTCTGGGACACTCCCATTCCGAACTTCGAGCCGTACAAGTTCGAGTGGCCCGGGCTCACGGGCGCCGGCCTGGGGCAGAGCGTCAAGAACCACGCGGCTTCCGGCTACACCAACACCATGGGGTGGCCCTCCAAGACGTGGGCGACCATCTACTTCAACAGCAACTACGGCGGGGCGTGCGACGCGATCGCCCCCAACTCCAAGGCGTACCAGCTCCACTACACCTACAACAACAACGCGTCCATGACGTGGGCCTACACGGGAACGTGCTACCAGTTCCAGTGAGGATGACCCCAGTCCTCCGGATCATGCTGTCGGCCCTGTCGCTCATCAGCATGAGCGCGTGCACCTCCGAATCCGGATCCGTGCCTCGGGAAACCACGAGCTCGGCATCGGTCGCGCCCGCTTCTCCGGAGAACCCGGCAGCGCGTGAAACGCCCTCTCCGACCTTCAGTCTGCCGCTCGCGGCATACAGTTTCACGGCGGCTCAGCACGCCAGGATCTCGACCGCCGAGGACGCTCTGATCAACGCGTGCGTCCGCAGGTTCGGCATCGTTGCCCAGGCACCGGTGTACGACGCGTCCGCACAGCAACCGTCGGATCGGCGGTACGGCCTGATCAGGCGCCGTGAGGCCGAGGCGGAGGGCTACCATCTCCCGATTCGGAAGACGCCGGAGAAGCGGACGCGGATCGACGACGATCTCATGCTGGTTCTCCATGGCACGACGACTCCGTACGCGCCGGCGGGGACAGCGGCGCCGCCCCCGTCACCCCTTCCTGTTCTTCATGGACGGCAGATTCCGAAGGGGGGTTGCACGAAGGAGGCGAACGACAGGATCCACGCACCCTTCACCTACCCCGCCGGCTCGGAGATCGCGAGCCTGATCAACAGCCGCGCCAACCGGGAATCGACGCAGGACGCGCGCGTGCGGGCGGTCTTCGCCCGGTGGTCCTCCTGCATGAAGTCGTCGGGCTTCTCCTATGCGACCCCGATGGACGCCATGGCTGACCAACGGTTCCTCGGCCCTGCCATTTCCACGTTGGAGAAGCGAACGGCGGTCGCCGACGTCACGTGCAAGGAGTCCGTACAGCTCCCCCAGGTGTGGCTGTCCGTCGAGTCCGAGAAGCAACAGTCCCTGATCCGGCAACACCGCGAAACCCTCGACAAGTTGTACCTGATGCATCAGAGGAAGATGAAAGCGGTTGACGATGTCCTCGCCACTACGGCCGGTCACTAGAAGGGGAATTGGAGGGCCGGAAGGATGTGATGGACCCTCGTATCGGCCGAATCATGCGCGATACGGCTGAAGACTTCACCGTGCATGCCGAACCGACAAAGTACACAACCTCGACGGCTGGTGGTGGGGCGACGTCCGCTGCACCCCCTCCCGCTCCGATGACTGCCCGGTCGCCGACCATGGCACCCACGACGCCTGGTTCCCTGGAACCAAGGCAGCGACAACTACGTCCGGAACGGCCTGTAAGACGCTTCCGCGAGAAGCCCACCACCGGTCGCTCCTCCTCCATCGTCTCTTCGGCGACGCATGGTTACCCCGCCCCAAGCCGACCACTTCGTCATGTCGTACGGCTGCCTCCGGAAGGAAAACCCGTGACCATCAAGACCAAGCTCGCCAGGATCGGTACCGTAGCCGCCGCCGGCGCGGCCCTCGCGGTGCTCGGCTCCGGCTCCGCCTTCGCCGGATCCAATGGCCAGCAGCTGCGCTTCTACGACACCCAGGGCAGCACCTACTCCATCCAGGTCGCCGGATGGAACCACGCCGGCCAGTACACCACCGCCTGCTTCAACACCCCCGTCAAGGACAACTACATCGGCGGCTGGTGGTGGAAGTGGGACCTGCACTGGGTCGGTTACTCGAGCGCCGGCTGCTCCGGCAACGTCACCGTCAGCGAGAGGCAGGACTACGTCGAGCCGAACCAGGCCGACGACTGGTGGTTCATCCACAGCTGACACGCCTGAGTTTGTGAGGGCCTCTCCAAGAATCGGACACTGTCGGTCGATTCGGGGCCCGGCGTGACGTCGGCGCCCAAGACCCGGTTGGGGTCTTGGGCGCCGAAGTCGTCGTACGGGGAGGGTGTCGATGTCGATGCAGCCGGGGGTTCCAGGTGAGTCCCGGTGGAGACGGTGCGGGTGCACGGGCCGCCTGGCGGGGTTGCGGTACCGGACCGTGGCATCACGCGGGCCCACCATGGCCAGGTCCCAGAAAGGTCAGGCCGCTCGTTCGCCGGGCGGCCCCTCGGCCCGCCTCGGCTCGTATGTCCTCGTCGTGGCGGCGCGCGAATGCCTTGTCCGGTGCGGATTCCAGGGCGGCATACGGACGCAGACCACATCGCCGCAGACCCCCGAACATCTTCGGCTCGACCGTTTACCATGATCAGGTGATCACGTAGGCCGTCTCCACCACCATCACCCCACGGGCACGATGGTGGCGGCAGCGGTCCGGAAGAGGGGGACTGATGGAGATCGGTCTGGCGGAGACCATCAAGGCACTGCGTGGCGAGTTGGCACAGGCCATGGCGGACGGCGAGGGCCAACCGGTCCGGCTTCGAGTGCAGTCGGTGAAGCTGGACGTGCAGGTCGCGGTGACGGCATCGGCAGAGACCCAGGGCGGGGTCAAGTTCTGGGTGCTGTCCGCCGGCGGGAAGGCGACCGGGGGCGCCTCCGCCACACACACCGTGTCTTTGGAACTCGCGGCCGAGACGGCCGACGGCGGCTCGGTCCTGACGGATTCAGGACGTGGAGCCGTTCTGGAGGACTGACGTCATCATGAGTCGGTCCAACGAAAGTGGCCTCGGCCGTGGCTGATCTGATCGCCGCGCAGCAGGCCCTGGAGCGCGTGGCCATGGTGGTGCGCCGCGGATCCGACGGTGTCCCTCGTTTCGCCGCTTCCGGTTTCATGCTCGCCTCACGACTGGCCATCTGCGCCGGCCACGGCTTCACCCGACCCGGTGACAGCTATGAGGTGAGACTGCCAGGGCAGTCGGCGCAGAAGGTTCAGGTCACCACGGTGTTGCGGCACCGGATCAAAGAGGTGGACCTCGCCCTTCTGGTTCTCGGGGAAGGCGGGCATGCCATCCCTCCCGCCCGGTGGGGCATCCTGCCCCGAACGGTGGGGTCGGTACCGTTCATCGCGGTCGGGTTCCCCGACTATGCGTCGCGTCAGGATGTGCCGACAACGCGTCAGTTGACCGGGGCGATCCTTCTGGGCTCCTTCCTGGGGGGCCACGAGATGGAGCTGGCCCTCAGCAGCCCTGCGCCGCAGCATTCAAGCGGATCTCCCTGGAAGGGCGTGTCCGGGGCAGGGGTCGTCACGCACGACGGTGTTCTCGTTGGCGTGTGCACGAGCCACCACGTTCCGTCCGGCGCAGCGAGCCTCACCGCGACTGGCCTCTCCCAGGTAGCCCGCGATCCCGAATTCGCGCACCTGCTGACCGAGCACGGGGTGGAGCCAGTGCCGGCGGGGGACTTCCTGCCGCCTCCGCTCCACCCAGCCGTACGCGACCGCGTACTCACCCACGCCGAGGTCGTACGGCGCCTGCTCGGACGACGCAGTTATCTCGACGAGGAGCACCTTCCCTTCATCCATCCGGGGATGGACCACGCATCGCATCCGGACCACCTGTTCGCCCGGCTCAGCACCGCCCGCTCACGAGGGGCGCTGCTGATCGGGCCAGCCGGCTCGGGCAAGACGCGGACATGCTTCGAGGTCGCCCACCGGGCAGACCGCGCGGGCTGGCAAGTCCTGCATGTCCAGCCCGACAGCGCTGTGACGGTCGACGATGTCGCCACATCCGTCATCTCCTGCGGCCGCCGACGCGTGCTGCTGATACTGGACTACCTCGACGCCTGCCCACAGGTCGACCTACGTGTCCTCGCCGAAGTGCTGATTCCGGAGGCCAAGCGGCGTGGTGTGACCGTGACGTGCCTGGCCTCCGTCCGGCCCGGGTCTCTGCACACGGTTCAGCTCCGCGGCAGTGGTCGAGTGCTGGATGAGATCTATGTCCGGGAGGACTGGCCACACCAGTCCGCGATCATCGCCCAAGTGGTTCGGCGCGCGGCACCTGAAACCGTGCGCCTATGGGGGAACGAGGCGCTGTCCCAGCTCTGCGGGCGGCGCCCGGTGATCGCACTGTTGATCGCGCGGGCGATCGAGGAGCAGGGGCTCGCCCAGCACCCACCGGGGGTGGCGGCATCGATCCGGCCCGGCGAGCTGCTGGACTGGCTGCGCGAGGGCATACGGCGGGACGCGCTCGCCGCGAACCCCGTGCTCAGCCCCTCCCCCTGGGATGTCGCCTCCCCCGACGTCGAGCGGCTGGCCTTCACCGTGGCGGTTGCAGCGAGCCCTCAGCCCCGGATGATCGTCGAACAGGCCATCGACACGTTTCTCACGATGGCCGGCGGGTCGACCGTTCCGTTCGGAGGGCGGCGTGTCGTCGACACGCTGATCTCTCTCGGGTGGCTCGATGAGGTCGGCGGTCAGCTGGTCGTGGTCCACGACATCGTCACCGACGAACTCCTACTGCAGTCTCTGATGCCTTCTCCCGGATGGAGCATCGACGCAGCCACCGCCGGTGCACTCTTTGCCACATTTACGCAGCATGCGCGTACATTCTCCATTTTCACCGGCCATCTCCGACGGCTGGCTGTCGACATGGCAGCGCATGGCCCCACTCATCGGTTCGCTGCCCTGGAACGCTTTTGCAAGGAATGGCTCACGGCCCAGGCGGATCAGCTCGGACACCTTTTGGCGGACGCCGGTGATGACGGCGGACAGGCGCTGCTGACGATGGTGACAAGCCGGCCCTGGCAAGGATTCGATCGCACTGTGTGGAACACGCTCGTTGCTCCCTGGCTCGCCCGTGCCGAGGCCGACCACACCGCTCGGCCGTTCCTTACCGCCGCCCTGAGAGGCATGGATCCTGCTCCCGCATGCCTTGTCGAGGCTTCTGTCGGGTGGCTCGTTCGCCGGGGCGGACAGACCGACACCGAGTATCTTCTGCTCGCCCTGCTCGAGCGCCCCGACCTTCCGCCGGAGGCCGAGGACCTGGTGGTCGACTGCACCCTTGCCTGGGTGTCTCCCCGGCCCGACTGGCGTCATACGCCTGCGCTGTTGAAACGCCTGCTCAGCATGGACCACTCCAGGCATCGGCTGCAGAAAGTAGTCGCGATCGTATTGGCGTGGCTCACGCCGTACCGATCCCTCGGGGTCGCACCAGTGATCCGTGCATTTCTGCAGCGTGCGGACATCGACGCGGTCGCTTGCCGGAAACTTCTGGACCACGGCCTCGTGTGGCTGCGTGCCGATGTACGGCCGGGCTCGGACGTCGGTCCGGAACTGTGTGCTCTCCTCGAGCATGACCGCCTCCCGGACCCGGACCGCGCAGCACTGATCCGAAGCGCACTGGATTGGCTGGAGGCGGGACGGATGTACCCGAGCACGGGTCGGGTCCTGCACAGACTCCTGTCCACGGACGGGTGCCCGCCGGAGCTGCGTCCAAGGATGATCGCCGTCGCCCGATCGTGGGCCGCCGAGGGTCCTGCCGAGCACCCGGCACTCTCCCGCGTCATTGGCACGCTGCTGTCCGCCGACAGCGTGGCGGACGCTGCCACCCCCCTCCTGGAACGGCTGAGGTCGCAACCTGACGCCCAGTCCGCCCCGGCCATACTCCTCCGCCTGCTCATGCACTACGAGGAACTCACCCAGGACCAGGCTCGGACCGCCGTCACGCTCGCCTTCACATGGCTTGACAGCCACCCGGAGCACGAGGCGTTCAGTTCGGCGCTGGGGCCCCTCCTGCGCGTGCCGGACCTGCCGTCCGCGCAGCTACAGCGTGCCATCCGTCTCGGGTGTGCCGCGCTCCTCGCACGTCCGAACGATCACGTGCTCATGGCCGTCATGCTCAGCCAGCTCGACGGGCTGACGCGCGATCAAGCACGGTCCGTCGCGGACGCCAGCCTGCGGTGGCTGGCCTGCCACGGCGGCAAGGCCCAGCGCTCGGTCCTCGCCTCCTTCCTCACACGCCCGGACCTGTCCGTCGAACAAGCACGCATCGGCATCGACATCGCTCTGAACCGTCTGAGCACCGACCGGTCGACGAAGGTCCGCTCCGTGTTCTCCGGTGTCCTGCGCCATCCGGCCCTTGACGAGGATCGGCGATCCCGCGCCATCGACACCTCCCTGCGCTGGCTCCAAGAGCACGGCATGCTGCCAAAGGCACGTCTGGTCATCGAGGATCTACTCACTCTCCCGGCACTCTCCCCGAGCCAAAGAGTCCACGCGATGCGCCTGGCGGATTGCTGGTTGACCCGGCATGGAGAGCTTCCATTCGCCGATCGCCTCCGCTCGGCATTGGATGCGGAATCGCTGCGCGACGCCTCCCGAGAACAACTGGGAGCCGGCTCAGGACCATCGGCCCGGTGCTGACGGACCTCGAAATCTCTACGCCAAGGCCGCCGCTGTCCACGAGGCCGAATCCACCTGGCCATGGTCGGCGGGCGCTCCGTCCGCGCTGTCGACTTGCGCCCTGGAGCGCACCTTGGCCGGGTCAAGAGGCGTCTCGGGAGTTGGAGATTGGTCCCCAACCAGTTCCCAAAAAAGACCAAAGGGCCGTTTCAGATTGCTCTGAAACGGCCTCTGACCTGCGACTCCTAAAAGTCGGGACGACAGGATTTGAACCTGCGACCCCTTGACCCCCAGTCAAGTGCGCTACCAAGCTGCGCCACGTCCCGATACTCGCCTGACCTGGGGATTCCCCCTGGCCGAACGCGCATGAGAAGAATACCGCACTTGGACGGGTGGTCACGAACACCTTTCCCGGCTTGACCTCAACCAAACTTGATGTTCAACCCTGGGTTCATGACAAACACAGCTGCTGCCCCCACGGGCGATTACCGCGACATGAACCGGCTGATGAGCCTGATGACAGGGGACGAGAAGCACGGCCCCGCCGCGACCTCCACGCTGGATGCCCTCTGGGTGCTGTACGACCGGGTGCTGCGGGTGACACCCGGCGCCGCCGACGCACCCGACCGCGACCGTTTCCTGCTGTCCAAGGGGCACGGTCCGATGGCGTACTACGCGGTCCTCGCCGCGCACGGATTCTTCGGCGAGGAGCTGCTCTCCGGGTTCGGGACGTACGACTCACCGCTCGGGCATCACCCGGACCGGACGCTGGCGCCGGGGATCGAGATCGGCAGCGGGTCGCTGGGGCACGGGCTGCCGCTGGCCGTCGGGAGCGTGCTCGGTCTACGGGCGCAGGGGCTGAACGACCCGAGGGTATGGGTGCTGATCGGGGACGCCGAGCTGGACGAGGGCAGCAATCACGAGGCCCTCGCCTACGCGGGCCCGGCCGGGCTGGAACAGCTGCACACCGTGGTGATCGACAACGCGTCGGCGTCCTACGGCCGGCCCGGTGGCATCGCGGCCCGGTTCGAGGCTGCGGGCTGGTCGGTCGACTCCGTCGACGGACGGGACCACGAGGCCTTGTACGCGGCCTTCACGGCACCACACCCCGGGCGGCCGCGGGCCGTGGTCGCCCGTGTCGCCCCCAAGAACTGAACGCACCGGGCGACAACCGAAGAGACAGAAGCAACGAAACCGGAGAGGGACATTTCACATGGACACGATGCGTGACCGCTTCATCTCGACCACCTCACAGCTGCTGGACGAGGACCCCCGCCTCGCGCTGGTGCTCGCCGAGATCAGCCGGGACGGCTTCGACCGGGCCGCACGGGCCCATCCGGACCGGGTCATCAATGTGGGAATCAGGGAACAGCTGCTGATCGGGACGGGCGCCGGGATGGCGCTCACCGGCCTGCGGCCGATCGTGCACACCTTCGCCAGCTTTCTGATCGAGCGGCCGTTCGAGCAGGTCAAGCTGGACTTCGGCCATCAGGGAGTGGGCGGGGTGCTGGTGAGTGCCGGAGGCTCGTACGACTGGCCGGCCGGCGGCTTCACCCATATGTCACCGGGCGATGTCGCCCTCATGGACACCCTCGACGGCTGGACGGTGCACGTCCCGGGCCACCCCGACGAGGCCGAGGAGCTGCTGCGGCAGGCTGCGGCCGGGGACGACCGGGTGTACGTACGGCTGTCGCTGCAGTCCAACGACCGGGCGCGGCCGGTCGGCGCGGGGACCGGTTTCACCACGGTGCGGGAGGGTGAGGGCGGGGTGGTGATCGCGGTCGGGCCGATGCTCGACAATGTCCTCGCGGCGACCGACGGCCTCGATGCGACCGTGCTGTACGCGACGACGGTGCGCCCCTTCGACGGGGCCGGGCTGCGGCGGGCGGTCGGTGATCACGGGGCCGCCGATGTGGTGATCGTCGAACCGTATCTGGCGGGCACGTCCACGGCCGCGGCCAATGACGCGCTCGCCGAGCTGCCGCACCGCGTGCTGGGCCTCGGGGTGGGGCGGGCCGAGCTGCGCAAGTACGGGGAAATGGACGAGCACCTCGCCGCCCATGGTCTGGATCCGCGGGGGCTGCGGGAGCGGATCGGCGGGTTCCTCCGCCGATGACCGGTGCGGTGGCCCTCGGAAGCGCTCTCCCCCGGCAGCGCCGGGAGCACGAAGTCACCCCGAAGCCACAGAGTGCGCTCCCGGCCCATTGACCCCATCAAGACCTGAACCTACTCTGAGCGATGCACTTCAGAAAGCGCTTTCTACATCCCGCAGTCGGCATCTACCGCACAGGGAGCGCCCATGAGTCATCGCCCGTTGCAAAGCCGCCCGTTACGAGGTCACCGCTTTCCGTCGCCGCTCATCGCCGTCACCGCACTGCTGGCGTTGGTCGTCGGTCTTCTGGTGGCCTCGCCGCCCCGGGCCCACGCGGCTTCCTTCCGGGTCCTGGTCTACTCCGAGGTCACCAACTTCCCTCACGACTCGATTCCCGCCGGGATCGAAGCGATCAAAAAGCTCGGCGCCGAGAACGGCTTCGAGGTCGAGGCGACCGAAGACTCCGCCGTCTTCAATGACACCGATCTCGCCCGTTTCCAGGCGGTCGTGTTCAACAACACCAACTCCACACCGGAGAAAGGTGACTTGCTGAGCGCCGACGAGCGCCAGGCCCTGCAGAAGTACATCCGTGCGGGAGGCGGCTGGGTCGGTCTGCATGCCGCGTCCGCCAGCGAGCGCGACTGGGACTGGTACGAGGGTCTTGTCGGTGCCATCTTCGACCAGCACCCGGCCGTGCAGACCGGCCGGATCAAGGTCCTCGATCACGCGCACCCCTCCACCAAGGGCCTTCCGGACCTCTGGGAGCGTACGGAGGAGTGGTACAACTGGCGCACCAATCCCACCTCCAAGGTGCACACCCTCGCGCAGATCAAGGTGCGCGACGGCGTCACCGGGCTCGACGAGGGCGTGGACCATCCGTGGTCCTGGTGCCAGAACTACGACGGCGGCCGCTCCTGGTTCACCGCGGGCGGGCACGCGTCCTCGGCGTTCCAGGAGGAGGGCTTCGTCCAGCACCTTCTCGGCGGGATCGAATGGGCCGCGGGTGCGAAGCCCGGTGACTGCACCGCGACGCGGACCGGTTCGTTCCAGCGGACCGCGCTGGCCACCAGCGACCTCGCCGACCCGTTCGAACTGGCCGTTGCCCCCGACCGCCGGGTGTTCTTCGCCCAGCGCACCGGGAAGCTGAAGGTCATCGACCAGCAGACGATGAAGGTGTCGACTGCGCTGGACTTCGCGTACACACCGGAGATGACCAGTCAGTCCGACGGACTGCTCGGCCTCGCCCTCGATCCGGGCTTCGCCACGAACAACCGGCTCTATCTCCTGCACTCCGACAAGACCGAGAAGCAACTCAATCTCTCCCGGTTCACCGTCACCGGCAATACAGTCGATCCCGCGTCGGAGAAGCGGCTGTTGACCATTCCGACCTGGCGGGGCGAAGGCCGGGCCAACTCCCATATGGCCGGTTCGCTCGCCTTCGACAAGGCAGGCAATCTGTACGCGGCGACCGGGGACAACACCGATCCGTTCGCCTCGGACGGCTTCAGCCCGATCGACGAGGGCGCCGGCCGACGCGCCTGGGACGCCCAGGGCACGGCGGGCAATACGAACGATCTGCGCGGCAAGATTCTGCGCATCACCCCCAGGGACGACGGTACGTACACCGTTCCGGAGGGCAATCTCTTCGCGCCCGGTACGGAGAAGACGCGTCCGGAGATCTACGCGATGGGGATGCGCAATCCCTTCCGGATCACCACCGATCCGCTGAGCGGCGCGCTGATGGTCGCCGACTACGGTCCGGACGCCAAGGAGGCGGTCGCCGATCGCGGGCCGGAGGGGACCGTCGAGTACACCCGTATCACGGCGGCGGGGAACTTCGGCTGGCCGTACTGCATAGGCAACAACACTCCTTTCACTGACTACGACTTCACGACGAAGAAGTCGGGTCCGAAGTTCGACTGCGCGGCGCTCGTCAATGACTCACCGAACAACACCGGGCTGCGGGAACTGCCACCTGCCCAGCCCGCAACCGTCTGGTACGCCTACTCCGCATCCGCCGAATTCCCGGAGCTCGGCACCGGAGGCGGCGGCCCGATGAGCGGTCCCGTCTACGACTACGACCCGGACAACACCTATCGCACCAAATTCCCGGAGTACTTCGAGGGGAAGTGGATCAACTACGAGCTGACCCGCCGGTGGTTCAAAACGTTCTCCTTCCAGCAGAAGGACCAGTCGTTCGACGATCCGCGGTTCACTCCCGTCAAGGCCGGTGAACTCCAGTCCATCAACGGCATCTTCCAGGACATGCAGTGGAACCAGCCCTTCGATGCCGACTTCGGTCCCGACGGGGCGCTGTACGTCATCGACTTCGGGCTCGGCAGCGGTACGGGCCGCGGTGGCAGCAACGAGGGTGCCGGCATCTACCGGATCGACTACGTCGGTGACGGACGGCTGCCCGATGCGAAGGTCACCGCAAGCCGGGACAACGGTCCGGCGCCGCTGACGGTCGACTTCTCCAGCGCCGGTTCCGGACTGCCCGGCGACCGGCCGGTCTCGTACGCATGGGACTTCGACGGGAACGGCACCACCGACTCGACCGATGCGAACCCCTCGTACACCTATCGCACGAAGGGACTGGTCACCGCGCGGCTCACGGTCACCGGGCCCGGCGGTCTCACGGCGCAGGCCGTGCAGGACATCACCGTCGGCAATACCCGTCCGGAGGTCACCATCAAGCAGCCCCCGAACGGCGGGATGTTCAGCTTCGGCGACACCATCCCCTTCACCGTCAAGGTCAAGGACAAGGAGGACGGGCGGAGCGGACCGATCGACTGCTCACGGGTGGTCGTGCAGTCACAGCTCGGCCATGACACCCATCTGCATCCGCTCGACAACTACACCGGCTGTGCGGGAGAGATCGTCACGGACGCCGGGGACAGCCACGGCCCGGGACAGAACCTGTACTACGGGATCACCGCCCAGTACGAGGACAAGGGCGCCCCTGGCGCACCCGCGCTCACCGGCTCCACCTCGCTCACTCTGCGCACCGCGTTCCGTGAGGCGGAGCACTTCACGGCGACCGGCGGTACGCACGGCGGTGCGGTGATCGGGAGCAGGGCCGATGCCTCCGGCGGTAAACGGCTGACCGAGATCGAGGACGGTGACTGGATCAGCTTCGATCCGGTGAACCTGAAGAACATCGGCTCGGTGACGGTCGGTGCGGCCTCCGGCGGGATCGGCGGGAGTGTCGAATTCCGGGCCGGTTCGCCGACGGGCCCCCTGCTCGGCAAGGTGGCCGTCCCGAACACCGGTGACTGGGGCAGGATCGTCTCACCGACCACGGCGCTGACGGATCCCGGCGGCAGCGTGAAGCTGTACGCGGTGTTCAGCAACCCGGAGTGGAGCAGCGACAAGGCCGACCTGTTCGCTGTCGACTGGCTGCACTTCAACGGTCCCGGTGTCGAGAAGCGACCGGGGACAAAAGTCACGGTGAAGGCGGCTCCGACGACGGGCACCGCTCCGCTCTCCGTGACGCTGAGCAGCGCGGTCCAACCGGTTGCCGGGCGCACGATCGCCTCGTACCACTGGGACTTCGGTGACAACACCAGGGCGGAGGGTGAGACGGCCACGCACATCTACGACCGAAAGGGCTCGTACACCGCACATCTGACGGTCACCGACGACAAGGGCGACACCACCACCGGTTCCGTACGCATCGACGTGAGTTGAGAGGGCAGACCCGCATGGACCGCACACGACGCACCTTTCTGAGCACGGCTGTGGGTGTTGCCGCAGCCACAGGGCTCGGCGCCACCTCCGTGTCCGCCACCGAGGCCCGCCGGCGCCGGCGCATCCCACCGTCGGGGATCGGCATGCACCTGTACACCATGCGTAATCCGTTGGCGACGGACTTCAGGGGCACCCTGGAGCGGCTGGCGGAGATCGGCTATGCCACGGTCGGGGTGAGCGGCCGGCACGGCCACAGCGCGGCCGACATCCGGCGGATGCTCGACGAGACCCGGCTGCGGGCCGTCCTCGAACATGTCGCCTACGACATCGTGAAGGGGGCCGGGCTCCCCCAGGCCCTGGAGGACATCCACACCCTGGGCGGCAAGTGGATCGTCGTGCCCAGCCTGCCGGGTTCGCTGCACAGTCCGGCCGGGTACCGCGAAGTGGCCAGGGAGTTCAACCGGGTGGGGCTCGCCGCGCGCGAGTCCGGGCTGAAGCTGCTGTACCACAATCACGGGACGGACCATCAGGTGGTCGACGGCGTCAGCCTGTACGACATTCTGCTCGCCGAGACCGACCCTGAGCTGGTCGCCTTCGAGCTGGATCTGTACTGGGCGGCCAACGGCGGAGCCTCGGCTCCCGGCGAGCTCTTCGTACGGCATCCGCGACGCTTCCCGGCGCTCCATGTGAAGGACATGGCACCCAACGGGGACTTCGCGGACGTCGGTTCGGGGGTGCTGGACTTCCCGGCGATGTTCGACACGGCACGACGGGGCGGTGTGAAGCAGTGGCTGGTGGAGCACGACGCGCCGGCTGATCCGTTCGCCTCGGCGCTCGCGAGCTACACGTATCTGTCCCGGCTGCGGTACTGAGCGGGCAGGTGCACACGGCGGCCCCGGGTTGCGCGTACCGCAGCCCGGGGCCGCTGCGCGTTCAGTGGGCGGCGAGCAGCGCCCCGTACCGGTCGAGCATCGAAACCAATGTGTCGGCAAGGGGGTTGGGGACGACGACCGGCGCTCTACCGCTACTTCGCCGGCCGGGACGATCTGCTGAGCGCACTGATCCGGGATGCCTACGACGATGCGGCAGCGGCGACCGGCGCGTCGGCCGTATCGCAGGGCGCTCGCGGGTGTCTGCACACGCCGGCCGATGCCTATCGGGCCTGGGCGTTCGAGGAGCCGCACCGCCATCTGCTGATCCAGGGCGCACCCGTGCCGGGCCATGTCGCTCCGGACGACACGCTGGACCGGGCCCGTGCCGTTCTCGGGCCTTTCCTGACGATCTTCGCCGACGGGGCACCGGGAGCCCAGGTCGCTCCGGTGGTGGCGGAGATGACCGCGTGGCTGTGCACGGACGAGGCTGTGGGCGCATGGGTGGCCGAGTACGCACCGACTGCGGCCGGGGACACCGGGAAGTCGGCACAGGCATGGGCGGGTGCGGTGCCGGCGTGGGCACAGCTGCACGGTTCGGTGGGACTGGAGGCCGCAGGGCAGTACGTGGGCATGGGCCACAGCGGCGCCACGTTGCTGGGCGCACAGACGGAGATGCTCGCGGACGCGTTCGGGCTGAAGTGAGCAGAGCGGCCGTTCTGTCCTCCATCGCCCCGGACGGGCTCGGCCCTCAAGCCCGTCCGGGGGCCGAGGACACCGTCAGTCGTGCGCGGAGACCGCGCCCAGCAGGTCACGGATGTGGGCGGCCGCGTCCCGGAATTCCGGGCGGCCCAGCGTCTCGCCGTACTCCCGTTCCGCGTCCAGACCCACCTCGATGATCTCGGAGATCGTGCCGGGGCGCGGGCTCATCACCACCACGCGGTCGGCCAGATAGACGGCCTCCGAGATGGAGTGGGTGACCAGCAGGACGGTGGTGCGGGTCTCCCGCCAGATGCGGTTCAGCTCCATGTTCATCTGCTCGCGGGTGAGCGCGTCGAGCGCGCCGAACGGCTCGTCCATCAAGAGCACCGGGGGTTCGTGCAGCAGCGCCCGGCACAACGCCACACGCTGCTGCATTCCGCCGGACAGTTCATGCGGATACGCGTCCTCGAAGCCGGCCAGGCCCGTCATCCGGATCAGTTCGTCGGTCCGGCCACGCGCCTGCGCCGGAGGCATCTTCCGGATCTCGGCCTGCAGCAGGATGTTGCGGCGCGCCGAGCGCCACTCCAGGAGGGCGGCGCGCTGGAACACGTAACCGATGTCGTGCCGCACCCCGTCGACCTGCTCGCCGCCGAGCCGGACCTCGCCCGAGGACGGCTTCAGCAGTCCGGCGACCAGCTTGAGCAGGGTCGACTTGCCGCATCCGGACGGTCCGACGATCGCCACGAACTCACCGGGCGCCACATCGAGCGAGACCTCGCGCAACGCGGTGACATCGCGCTTCCTGCTGCGGAACCGGACCGCCACATCGGACAGTCCGACCGCCGCCGCGGCAGGAACCGATGCCTCGGTCCGCGTCGTGTACTGCTTCGGCATCGTCATCCCTTCAGCGCCGTCTTCTCGTCCCAGTACTCCGCGACGGCTTTCGGCTTGCTGACCAGGCCCGCCTCGGCGAAGACGTCGATGGTCTGCTGCCAGTCGGCCTCGTTGTTCACTCCGGGCGCCTTCCCCTCGGTCGACGAGGTGTGCAGCAGAGTGAGCGTCGTCTTGAACTGCTCGGCCAGGACCGTGGTCGGCGGCAACTGCTCCGAGGCTCCGTCCATCGCCGCGACCGCCGGCCCGGGGGCCTTTTCGGCGGCCGCCCACGACTCGCTGACCGCCTGCACCATGCGTCCGGCGAGTTCGGACTTCGTGGCGAGGATCTTCTCTCCGGCGAGCAGACCGTTGGAGTAGAAGTTCAGCCCGTTCTCGGAGAAACGCAGATACGAGACCTGCTTCTTGGCCTTGTCCTGCATGGTGGGGCCCTGGTCGCTGGCGTAGCCGAGAAGTCCGTCGGTCTTCCCGGAGATCACCGCGGCGATCTTGCCCGCCGGGTCGGTGTTCTGGACCTTGACGTCCGACGCGTCGAGGTTGTTCTTCTTCAGGAAGATCGGGAAGGTCTTGGAGAGCGCGTCACCGGCGGTCCCCGCAATGGTCTTTCCCTTGAGGTCCGCAGGCGACTCGATGCCCTCGGCATCGAAGGACTGCACCGACGCCGGGGTGGTCTGGAGGAAGACTCCGAGGCTCTTCACCTGAACGCCCTGATCGACACCCGCGAGCAGTGCCGGGGTGTCGGCCCAGCCGAAGTCGGTCTGGCCCGCGGCGGTGGCCTGCACCGTCTTCTGCGAGCCCTGACCCGCCTGGATCTTCAGGTCGATGCCGTGCTTCTCGAAGATCTTCTGCTGCTTGCCGTAGTAGAACGGCGCGTGTTCGCCGTACGGATACCAGTTGAGCGTCAGCGTGACCTTGTCCAGCTTCTTGCCCGAGTCGCTCGTGGTGGTCGACGCGTCGTTGCCACCGCAGGCCGTGGCCACCAGGACGAGGGGTACGACACCGATCAGGAGTCTGCGCGCATGCATGGGCTGGCCCTTCTCGCGACGAAGTCGGTATGACGGAGTCAGTACGTGGTGGTGGCGGATGCGTCCCGGCGGCTGGCGTGCCACGGGAGCAGCAGCATTTCGGCGATCTCCACGGCGACGAAGAGCACGACGCCGATGAGTGACATCACGAGCAGCCCGGCGAAGAGCATCGGGGTGTCGAGGTTGCCGTTGGCCTGGAGGATCACATAGCCCAGGCCCTCGTTGGCGCCGACGAACTCGCCGACGACCGCTCCGGTGACCGCCAGGGTGACGGCGACCTTGAGCCCGGAGAAGAGATGCGGGAGCGAGGCCGGAAAGCGGATCTTGAGAAAGGTCTGCCAGGGCCCCGCGCCCATGGTCGCCGACAGCTGGAGCATCTCCGGGTCGACCGCCTTGAGGCCGGTGACCATGGAGATCACGACGGGGAAGAAGGCGATGAGCACGGCGATGAGGATCTTCGGCTCGATACCGAAGCCGAGCCAGACGACGAACAGCGGCGCGATCGCGATCTTCGGTACGACCTGGGCGAACAACAGAACGGGATAGAGCGTGCGCTCGACGGTCGAGGAGTACACCATGACGACTGCCGCCAGTACACCGACGGCCACGGCGATCAGGAAGCCGAGCAGCGTTTCGTATGTGGTCACCCAGGTGTGCTGCCAGAGATAACCGGCCTTGCCGGTAAGGACATCGAGGGTCGCCCCGGGTGACGGCACGAGATACGGCTTCACCAGCTCCGCCGCCGAAATCACCCACCAGACGGCGAAACAGGCCAGCAGCAGGGCGACGGGCCGCCAGCTCTGCTCGGCCGCCTGCGCGAACCGCTCCCCCGCCGAGGGACCGGCCCGCCGGACAACTCCCTCCGCTTCAGGGGGACTTTTGGTCAACGCGCTCTGGCTCACTGTGAACTCCCGCCGCTTCGGGTGCAGTTGTGGAGAGCTGTGCGATCCTGCGATGACGAGAAGGCGCTTTCAGAAAGCGCTTTCTGATAAGGTTTTCGCCACGCTAATGACTGCCTGCACGCACGGTCAATAGGTCGTCGACAAGTTTCGAGGCCTTCCACCACCGCGCCCTTGGGGGTCGAGTTGAGTGAACGGGGAACATCGCACCAACCGGAGCCGCGCGGCGGCCTTCCCGCAGCGGCGCATGTGACGCTCGACGCCGTGGCCCGGGAGGCCGGGGTGTCCCCCGCCACCGCCTCGCGCGCCCTCAACGGCACGACCCGGGTACGCGATGACTTGCGAGAGCGGGTACGGGCGGCGGCGGAGCGGCTCGATTACATTCCCAACGCCCATGCGCAGGCCCTCGCGAATTCGACCAACAACCGTACGGTGGGCGTCATCTGTCATGACGTCAGTGATCCGTACTTCGCCGCCGTGTCGAGTGGCGTGATGCGCGCCGCGGCCGAGCAGGATCTGCTGGTGATGCTGGCCTCCACCTTCCGGGAACCCGCCCGGGAGATCGCCTACGTCTCGATGCTGCGGGCTCAGCGCGCCCGGGCGATCCTGCTCATCGGCTCCGGCTTCCAGGACCGGGCGTGGGAGCGGGCCCTGAATGCCGAACTGGAGCCTTACGTAAGGGGCGGGGGCGGGTGGCCGTCGTCAGCAGGCACCGCAGCCTGCGGGTGGACACCGTACAGCCGGAGAACCGGGCGGGGCGGCCGCGCTCGCCCGGACGCTGGTGGGGCTCGGGCACCGCACGTTCGCGGTGCTCACCGGCCCGCCCGCGCTGACCACTGTCTCCGACCGGCTCACCGGCTTCCGGGAAGGGCTCGCGGAGTCGGGAATCGGGCTCGACCGGGTCGTGGAGGGCTCGTTCACTCGCGACGGCGGGTATGCGGCGGCCCGGCGGTTGCTGGCCTGCGGCCGGCCGCGGCCGACCTGTGTGTTCGCGGTCACCGATGTGATGGCGGTCGGGGCGCTCGCCGCGCTGCGGGAGGAGGGGCTGCGGGTGCCGGAGGATGTCTCGCTCGCCGGGTTCGACGACATTCCGCTGGTACGCGAGTTGTCACCGGCGCTCACCACGGTGGCACTGCCGCTGACCTCGATGGGCGAGGACGTGATCGCGCTGGCGCTGCGGGAGCCGTCCGCGGGGAGGCGGGCCCGGGTGGTACGGGTGGCGGGAGAGGTGGTGGTGCGGGCGAGCACGGCGACGCCGCCGGTCGGGGTGTGACCGGCGGCGTCCCCGGGGACCGCCCGGTGGATCGGGGGCGTACGGGCCCTACGGGTGGACGAGCACCTGGGAGAGCGCCACACGTCCGGTGCCGGACGTCACGATCCTCACCGTGCGGGTGCGGCTGTCCAGGTCCAGGACAGTCGGGCGCAGTGCCTTCCCGCTGACGTGGATCGTTCCGTCGTCCGTGACCACGTCGAAGTCGGCGGTCGTGGACGAGGAGTTGTTCCAGATCTCGATCTGGCGGATGTGCTTCTCGCCGCCCAGATCGGCCTGCCACCAGGCGCCCGCCTCGGACAGGGTGCGGGTGTCGGTGTTGGTGTCGCCGTCCAGGGCGAGTGCCGCGCCCGCCGTGCCCTCGGTGGAGGACTGGGTGGCAATGCCGGTGCGGGCCAGGTCGGTACGCAGCTGCTCGACCGGGCCGCCGTGGGCGCCTGCCCGGCTCGCGACGGCCACCGCCTCGGCCGGCAGCCGGTCCAGGCCGGTGAGGTTGTCCGTCATGACGGAGCCGGTACCGCCGAGGGCGGGCGCGGCGGTGTCGGTCCAGTTGCCCCGGGCGGTGTTCTGGATTCCGTAGTCCGCCCAGTTCGACACCCACTTGTAGCCGATGCGGGTGATGACGTTCTTCTCGACGAGGATGTGCGAGGACTGTTCGTCGAGGTAGACACCGTTGCCGTCGCGCTCGGTGTTCCCGAAGGCGGAGCGGTTGATGTAGTTGCCGGAGACGACCGAGCCCGGCTGCGCGCCCTGGGTGTAGATCGCGCCGCCGTCGTGCTGCGCCTGGGCGACCTCCATGACATCGGTGATGCGGTTGTCGGTCACCTTGTTGTCGCGCAGCACGGACTTCTGGGCCTCGGGCTGGTTCCAGCCCCAGCCGACCGAGATCCCGGAGTACGGAAGATGGTCCAGGCTGTTGTGGTCGACGGTCAGCTCCGCCTCGTAACCTGCCCAGATGCCCACCGCGTCGGTGTACTCGACGCCGGAGCGGGTGATGGTGTTGTACGCGATCGTGTTCCGCTCCCCCGCGAGCGCCGCCCCGGGCATCGGCTCGGTGTCGCCCACGTACACCGCGCCCGAGGACAGATCGGTGAAGGACGAGCGGGTCAGGGAACTGTCCTTGGTGCCCGCTTCCAGGATGGCGCCCGCCCCGCCGAGCCGGCTGAACCGGGCGTTCTCGATGCTGATGTGCTGTCCGCCGCGCACGGTGACCGCGGCGGACGGCTTGGTGTAGAAGCGGCCCGCATGGTCGACGGGGCCGGTGGCTCCGGTCAGGGTGAGACCGGCCTGCATACCCGCGTAGCCCTCGTCGGTGTCCGGCTGGCGGTACGCCGCGTAGGCGAATCCGATTCCGCTGATGGTGAGGTCATGGGCACCGTCGACGACGAGCAGCTGCTCGGTGTGCGGGGTGACGGCCTGCGCGCGGCGCATGTTCTCGCCCTTGCGCGGCAGGTACGTCACGGTGCGGTCCTGCGAGTTCCACACGAACTCGCCCGGTTCGTCCAGCAGTTCGCGGGCGTTCTCGAAGTAGGCGACGCCGCTGTAGCGGGTGGAGTCGACCGCGGTGGAGTCCCAGGCGGGTCCGGTGCGATTGGTGCCGCTCGCCGAGTTGGTCCAGCAGGGCTGGGCGAACGTCATGACGTCGCCGCTGACGCCGGTGATCCGGCAGTGGTAGTTGCGCCAGCGGACCCGGATGACGGCTTCGGCGTCGGTGGGGCGCTGCCACCGGTCGATCCCGGTGGCGACGGCGCCGGTCATGCCGGTCCTGGTGGCGTCGCAGGTGCTCGCCGCGCAGGCGGCGCCGCGGGCGCGGGTCGCGCGCCTGCCGTCGACGAAGAGCTGGCGGGGGGAGACACCGGCCGGGACGTCGGCGGTCCAGGTGCCTTCGGCGTTCTGCCGCCAGCCGGTGATGTCCTGTCCGCCGGAGAGGACGGGGCGGGCTCCGGGGGCCGCGGTCCAGGTGACCGTGTGGCCGTGCTTCCCGGAGTCGGCGGCGCCGAGCTTCAGGGGTTCGTCGCGCTTGTACGTACCGTTCTTCAGGAGTACGCGGACGTCGCGGCCGGTCTCGGTGCGTGCCCGGTCGCGGGCGCCTTCCGGGGTACAGGGGCGGGCGACCGTACAGGAGGTGCCGTGTCCGTCCGGGGCCGCGTACAGGGTGCGGGGTCCGGGTGCGGCCTGGGCGGTCGGGGCGGCAAGGAGCGCGGCCAGGAAGGCGGCGGTGGCGGCAGCGGCGGTTCCTCGTACGACGTTCAGGGAGCGGCGGTTCACGCGGAGGCCTTCCAGTCGGGGTGGCCGGGCATGGGCGGGTTCACGGCTCCGAAGAGCCAGTCGCGCAGGAACGGGTCGAGGGACGTGTCGCCGGTGACGTCGACCGTGTGCCGGATGAAGGCCTCACTGGTGTAGGTGGAGTCCTTGAAGCGCTTCACCCACTCACGCATGACCCGGTCGAACTGCCGCTGACCGATCTGAAGACTGAGGGCGTACAGGACGAGCGCGCCACCGTCATAGATATTGGTGCCGCCGAGCGCCTTCGGGAGTCCGGGCGGGCCGTCGGTGGCGCGGATGGCGTCGAGCTTCGCGTACGTGGCCTTCATCTTGTCCTCGAAGAGCGACCAGCCACGCTCCTCGCCGTACAGGCCTGCGTAGTACACGGCGGGGCCCTCGTTGAGCCAGGCCTGCTGCCAGTCGTTCGGGGTGACGGAGTCGCCGAACCACTGGTGGACGAGCTCGTGGACCATCGTGGTCTCGTAGCCGGGCTGCCCGTTGGCGTTGAGCTTGAACCAGTTGGTGGAGAACAGGGAGAGGGTCTGGTTCTCCAGGGCGTCGGTGTAGCCGTCGTAGATGTGGACTCCGTAGACGGAGAACGGGTAGCGGCCGAACTTCGCCTCCAGCCAGGCCAGATGGTCCGCGGTACGGGCGACGATCGGAGCGTACTTGTCCTCCTGTCCCTGCGGGACGATGTGCCGCAGCGGCAGTCCGCGGTGGCTGGTGCCGTACAGATAGGTGCCCTTGACGACGGCGATGCCGATGAGTTCGGTCGCCATGCGCTCGCGCAGGGCGAAGTGCCAGACGGTGGAGCCGTCGGAGCGCGGGGTCTTGTGGAGCAGTTCGCCGTTCGCGGCGGCGACATAGCCCTGCGGAGCGCTGATGTGGAAGGTCCACGTCGCCTTGTCGGACGGGGTGTCGTTGCAGGGCAGGAAGGTGTCGGCGCGGGACGACTGGGCGGCGGAGGCGAAGCCGCCGTCGGTGCCGAACTTCCAGCCGGTCAGCCCGAGTCTGGGCGCCTTGCCGTTGCCCCGATAGCGCACCTCGACGGTGAACGCCTGCCCGTTGTGGAGCGGTCGGGCGGGGGTGACGGTGAGCTCCTGGCCGCTCTTGCCGGGCGAGAGCTCCCAGTCGGCGGGGCGGCCGGCGACGGTGACGGAGTCGATGGTGTGACCGTCGGTGTCCAGGTTGAAGGCGGACAGGTCCTGGATGGCCTTGGCGTTGATCTTCACGAGGGCAGTGAAGTCGTAGGTCACCGGGGTGAAGTCGAAGGTCAGGTCGTAGTGGACGACCTGATAGCCACCGTTGCCGAGGGTCGGGAAGAGCGGGTCGCCGACACCGTCGGAGCCGGGCTTCGGGTCGAAGCCGTGCGGCTGTGCGAGGGCGGTCGAGCCGAGAGCGGGTACGGCGACGGCCGCTGCCACCGCCGCGCCGCCGAGTCTGAGGGCCGAGCGTCGCGTCGTCACTTCTTCCCCTTCTGGAAGGCCTCTTCGAACTCGCCGCGGGCCTGCTCGCCGCCCTTGGCCAGGTAGTCCTTGACGAGCTGGTCGTAGGCGGACATGGGCTTGCGGCCGGAGATGATGTCCTTGAGCGCGTCCTGCTTGAACGTGTAGAGGCTGCCGGATCCCTTCGAGTCCCAGGTGGGCGACGAGTACTGCAGGGTCGGGTCCTGCTCCATGATCGGAATCATCTTGGTGAAGGCGTCGTGGACGTGGCGGACGCCCTGTTCCGAGTCGGCGCTGAAGATGGCGGGGACGGCGGAGGCCATGAACTTCCACGGCACGGTGACGTCCTGGGTGCCCTGCTTGGTGAGGGCCGGGTTGCCCTTGGCGTCACGGGTGAAGTCCTTGCCCTCGACGCCGTAGTTGATGAGCGTGTACTCCTCGCTGCCGAACGGGGAGGCGGCGAAGTCGGCCAGGGCCAGGACCTCCTTGACGCGGTCCCCGGACGCCTTCTTCACATGGGTGTTCTCCAGCTTGACGTTGTCCATCCAGGCGATGGCGTCCTTGCCGAACGGGACGAAGGGGCGCGGGTCGTACTTCTTGTCGATCGCCTGCATGGAGGCGATGTAGCCGACGCCGGGTGCCAGGTAGGTGGGCATGCCGTCGTAGACGTAGGCGCCCTTGCCGTTCTTGAACATGTCCGTGTACTGGGCCTTCTGCGCCCCGGACATCTGAAGCGTGCCCGGATAGAAACAGCCCGCCTTGTACAGCAGCCGGGCCGTCTCCACTGCCTTGCGGTACTCCGGGGTCTCCAGGTCGGTGGTGAACTTGCCCGTCTTGGCGTCGAGCCGCCAGTAGTAGGGTGCGCCCGCGGACATCGCAAGCATGGTGGTGGCGCCCGCGATGATCGCGTACTGGTCCTTCTTGGGCCGGGTCAGCTCCTTGCAGACCTCGACGAACCTGTCGAGGTCTGTGATCTGGTCGAGACTGGTGACACCGACTTCTTCGAACAGGTCATGGCGGTAGAAGCCGGCGCCGCCGGTGCCGGTGCGCGCGATCGGGATGCCGTACAGCTTCCCGCCGAAGATGGCGGCCTGCCAGGCGCCCTTCGGGATCGCGGCCAGGTTCGGGTAGTCCTTGATCCTGTCCCCGGCGAGGTACGGAGTCAGGTCGGCGCACTTGGCCTGGAGGAAGGCCGCCTTGTTGTCGACGCCTCCGACCTCGGGATACATGAAGAGATCGGGCAGGCTGTCGCTCGCGACCATGGTGGAGAACTTGGTGCCGTAGTCGTCGGCGGGGACGGCGGTGATGTCCACCTGGCCGCCGAGGAGCTTCTCGATCTCCTGCCAGGCGGCGTTCTTGCCGCGGGCGGGCGGCGGCGGGGAGAAGGTCTCCATCGTCGCGCTGATCGGCTCGGCTCCCTTGAGCGGCGTGCCCTTCGTGGCCCGCAGCGGCTTGGCCGGGTAGCTGAAGTAGCCCTGCGGAACACCGGCGGCGGTGCCCGCCAGGTCGGGCTTGAGGCCGATGTTGCGGACCGCGGTGTCGGGGAGCAGCGAGGCGCTCTTGGCCTCCGCCTTCGCGGTCGTGCCGCCGTCGCCGCAGGCGGCGAGCAGCGGGGCGGCGGCCAGTCCCAGACCGACGCCCGCGCCCATGCGGAACAGTGCTCTGCGGTTGATGGGGGTGGAGCTCGACACCTGAATCTCCTTGGGAGAGGGGAAGGAAGGAGTGGGGGGCGGTGGCTGCGCTCAGCCCTTGATGGCGCCTGTGAGCACGCCCTTGGTGAAGTAGCGCTGGAGGAACGGGTAGACACAGAGGATCGGTACGACGGCGATCACCAGAACCGCCATCTGTACGGCCTGCTGCGGTGCGAGCACCTCGCCGGCCGAGGCGGCGTTCAGGCTCTGGCCCTGCAGGACATAGGTGCGCAGCACCATGGGCAGCGGCCACTTGTCGGAGTCGTTGAGGTACAGGAGCGAGTTGAAGAAGGCGTTCCAGTACGTCACCGCGTAGAAGAGGCTGATCACGGCGAGGACGGCCTTGGACAGCGGCAGGACGATCCGCACCAGGATGCGGAAGTCTCCGGCTCCGTCGACCTTCGCGGCGTCGTACAGCTCCTCCGGCAGGTTCATGAAGAAGGATCGCAGGACGACCAGGTTGAAGGCGCTGACCAGGGTGGGCATGACGAGCGCCGCGTAGGTGTCGTACAGCCCGAGCCCCTTGACCAGGAGGAAGTTCGGGATGATGCCCGCGTTGAAGAGCATCGTGAAAAGGGCCGTCATCAGGATGAGGCGGGAGCCCGTGACGTCACGGCGGGAGAGTCCGTACGCCATGCCGACGGTGACGAGCAGGCTGGCGAGGGTGCCGAGGACCGTGATGCCGACGGAGACGATCAGCGCGCGGGTGACGACTCCGCCGGTGAAGATGGTGCGGTAGGCGTCCAGGGTGGGGTGGTCCGGCCACAGGACGAGGCCGGAGCTCTTGATGATGTCGGTCTGCGAGGCGAAGCTCGTGCCGATGACGCCGACCAGCGGGTAGGCGACGGCAAGGACGACCACGACGACGGCGACCGCCTTGGCGATCTGCCCGATACGGGTCGGCCGCTCCATCCACGGGGGCCGGCCGTCGGACTTGCGGACAGTGGCGGGCCGGGGCGCCGGTGCGGTGGATTCCGATGTGGCGCGCGTCTTCTCAGCGGTCAGCACCGCGGTACACCCCTTCGTGGCCGAGTCGGTGGGCGAACTTGTTCGCGCCCAGGACGAGTGCGGTGCCGATGACCGCCTTGACGAGCCCGACGGCGGCGGCGACGCCCCAGTCGTTGTCCTTGATGCCGTGGTAGTAGACGTAGGTGTCGAGGACCTCACCGGCGTCCGGGCCGACCGCGTCGCGCTGGAGCAGGATCTGCTCGAAGCCGACGGAGAGGATCTGCCCGAGGTTGAGGATCAGCAGCAGGATGAGTACGGGGGCGATGCCCGGCAGGGTCACGTGCCAGAGGCGGCGCCGCGGGCCCGCGCCGTCGATCGCGGCGGCCTCGTACTGCTGCTTGTCGATGTTCAGCAGCGCGGCGAGGATGATGATCGTGCCCCAGCCGGCGTCCTTCCAGGCCACCTGGAGAGTCAGCAGCCAGGGGAAGGCGTCGGGGTCGCTCATCATGTCGTAGCGCGGCAGCCCCAGACCGCCGAGTACGTCGGGCAGGAGCCCGGCGCCGCCCAGGATCTGCTGGAAGATCGAGACGATGATGACCCAGCCGATGAAGTGCGGCAGATAGACGACACTCTGCACGAAGCGCCTGATGCGGTCGCTGGCGATGCTGTTGAGCAGCAGGGCCAGGGCGACCGGGATCGGGAAGAAGAACACCAGTTGGACGAGGGCGATCTCCAGGGTGTTGAACGTCGCGGACCAGAAGGCCGGCTCACCGAACGCCGCCGAGAAGTTGGCGAACCCCACCCAGACGCTGTGCATGTAGCCGAGGTACGGCTGGTAGTCCTGGAACGCCACGACATAGCCGAGCAGCGGTACGTAGTGGAAAACGACAAAGTACAGCAGGCCGGGCAGGGTGAGCAGCAGCATCACCCGGTCCCGCTTGATCCGCTGCCAGAGCGTCAGCCGGTGCTGTGCGACAACGGCCTGGGCAGCGGGCGGGGAGGGTATTTCAGCCTTCTGCCGCCGCTTCTCCCGCGGCAACGGGGGTGCTGTTTCAGCCATGGTGCGTCCTGTTCGGCTGGGTGGCGCATGGTGAGCCTTCTGGGGCCGCAAGTTAGTAAGCGGTTAACCCAAGCGTCAAGAGATCCGGGCAAATGTCATTGAGACCCGATGTCCTCCGCCATCAAATCCAGCCCAACGAATCAACAAAAATACTTCTCAAGTGGACAGTTGGGGCGGCGGTGAGCTTGACGGTCGACCGTCGTGCTCCTTAGCGTTCCGGTCATTCCATAGAACGCGATTACTATCCGGAGGCAGGGTGCGAACCACCGAAGAGGCACCGGCTCATTCCGGTAGCGATGCTGCGGCACCGCCCCCGCGACGGCCGCGCACGGTCCTGGCCATGAGCCCCGGACTGCTCGACGACGTCTTTCCGCCACCGGTGCGGGCTCGTCTCGAGGAGACCGCCGACCTCATCGACCCGTTCGTGATCAGCGAGTTCGACTCCCCGGACGCCTCCGCGGCGCTGCATGCGGCCGAGGTCCTGCTCACCGGCTGGGGCTGCCCGCCCGTCGACGCGGCGCTGCTGGACCGGGCACCGGCGCTGCGCGCCGTGATCCATGCGGCCGGCACGGTGAAAACGTTTCTGTCCCCGGCCGCGTTCGACCGCGGGATCGTCGTCTCCTCGGCCGCCGCCGCCAATGCCGTACCGGTCGCCGAGTTCACCCTGGCGGCGATCATCCTGGGCGCCAAACGAGTCTTTCCGCTGGCCGGGCTCTTCCGCACCCGGCGCACCCACCGCACCGGCGCCGACCTCGACCGCCAGCACTGGCTCGGCACGCACGGCCTGACCATCGGCATCGTCGGGGCGTCCCGGATCGGCCGCCGGGTCATCGAGCTGCTCCGGGTCCTCGATGCCGAGGTACTGCTGTACGACCCATATGTCAGCGCGGCCGAGGCGGAACTGCTCGGTGTCACCCCGACCGACCTGGACACCCTGGTGGCGACCAGCGACGTGGTGAGCGTCCATGCTCCCGACACGCCGGAGACCCGCGGGCTCATCGACGCCAGGCGGATCGGCCTGATGCGGCCCGGCACCCTGCTCGTCAACACGGCCCGCGGCCCGCTGGTGGACACCGAGGCGCTGACCGGGCACCTGGTCAGCGGGCGGCTGGACGCCGTCCTCGATGTGACATCGCCCGAGCCGCTGCCGGACGACCACCCGCTCTGGGACCTGCCGAACGTCTTCCTCACCCCGCATCTCGCGGGCGCCCAGGGAAACGAGGTGGGACGGCTCGGTGCGCTCGCGGTGGACGAACTGGCGCGGTACGCGCAGGGCACACCGTTCGACCACCCGGTGCACCGGGCCGACCTGGGGAGGATCGCATGAAGTCCGCCCCGGCACAGGCTCTAGGCTCGGCGTCACACAACAGCCACCAGGGGGTGAGCCGGATGCGCCGGCAGAGCACAGCCGCGGACGGACAACGGCGCGCGACGGTCACCGATGTCGCGCGGCGCGCGGGCGTCTCGACGGCCACGGTCTCCCGCGTACTGAACCGCAACTACCCGGTCGCCGAGGCGACCCGGGAGCGTGTCGAGTCCGCGATGCGCGAGCTCGGCTATGTCGTCAACGCCCATGCCCGTGCGCTGGCCGGCGTCTCCAACCGCACCGTCGGCATCATCGTCAACGAGGTCATCGACCCGTTCTACGCGTACATCGCGCGCGGCGTGGAGCGGGAGGCGGCACTCGGCGGACGGCTCTGCCTGGTCTGCTGCACCCAGGGCGACCCGCAGCGCGAGCTGGCCTTCATCGATCTGATGCATGAGCGCAGGGCGGACGCGGTGGTCGTGGTCGGTGGCTCCCTCGCGGACCGCGGCTACACCACCGAGCTGGCCCGCAGGGCGCGCGAGCTGGACGCGGGCGGATCGAAGCTGGTGCTGTGCGGCAGGCCGCCGCTGGGCGAGCAGGCCCCGACCGTCGCGGTCGAGTACGACAACGAGGGCGGCGCCTTCGCCATCACCGACCATCTGCTGATGCAGGGGCACGAGCGGATCCTCTACCTCGGCGGCCCGCCCAAGCTCTCCACCACCCGCGACCGGCTGGCCGGGCACCAGCGGGCCCTTGAGCTGCGTGGCATCACTCCGGACCCCGAGCTGGTCCAGCCCGGTGCCTTCAGCCGTAACTTCGGATACCGGAGGATGGCCGAACTGCTGCGGGAGGGAGCGGACTTCACCGCCGTCTTCGCCGCCAACGACATGGTGGCGGCGGGCGCGGCGCAGGCCCTGGAGGAGGCCGGGGTCCGGGTACCGAAGGACGTGTCCCTGGTGGGGTACGACGACATTCCGGTGGCCCAGGAGCTGCGGCCGCGGCTGACCACCGTCCATGTGCCGCTGGAGGAGATGGGGCGGCAGGCGGTACGACTGGCCGTCACCGGCGGGGACGAGGACGACTGGCGCGAGCCGACCACGGGTGCACTGCGGCTCGGCACCCACATCGTGGTACGCGATTCCGTTGCCCCACGGCCCGGCCGGCCCACCCGGATGTGACCGGTTACTTCCCCCCTGTCCACAGTTGGCCATAGAAAATCACAGTAACTTCCTGACTCCTCTTGCGGCTTAATAGCAACCGCTTACATGCTGGCGCCGAGACACCCGTTCCGCACGCTTCCGCCCCTCACTCGTTTCTGCAGGGAGAGTTCCGCATGCGCATGCCCACAGACTCCGCCGGCCCCTCCACCGCCCCTTCCTCCGCTTCCTCCCCCGTCGGCCGGCGCTCCGTTCTCGCCGCCGCGGCCGGAGCCGGAGCGGCGATCGCCCTGGGCACCGGCACGGCCCGTGCCACGACGGCCGGCATCTCCGTTTCGCAGGGGGCCCGCCCGGTCCACCTGACGCTGACCGCCCGGCCCGCTGCCGAGGCCGAACGGCTGCGGCTCGGACAGGCCCTGCGCGGCTCGGAGTTCCAGCCCACCGGCCTGTACGTTCCGGCCGGTACGCCCCTCTCCCTCACCGTCCAGCCGTACGACGATCTGCTGCCCACCCTCTGGATCGGCGCGTGGGACTACTACGGTGAGATCACCGAGCCCCGCAGCTATCCGCTGACCGCCGGCGCGAACACGGTGACGGACCCGCACGGCGGCCCGGTCTACCTCACCCTGACGGGCCGTGGCGAGCGGGCCGGTGTGCTGGTCCGCTCCGGCGCCGTCCCCATGCCCGTCTTCACCCTGGGCCGAACCTCGGAGGCCGACTACCAGCAGCAGCTGGACACGCTCACCGCTTCGCCGTATGTCGAACTCCACGCGCCGCACACGATCATGACGCTCACCCGCGAGGGTGCGCTGCTGTACCGCGGCGAGAACCATGCCGCACTGCTCGGGCTGGTCGAGACGATCATCGACTCGCATGCCCGGATCAGCGGACTCGACGGCTCGAAGCCGGTGCACCGGCGCAAGGCGGGGCCGTACCACTTCACCGAGGTCAGCAAGGTGCCGGCCGGTGTCGGCGCTTACGCCACACACGGCTACAACGGCTTCCCGCGGGCCTATCTCGACCGGGCCACGACCGTCGAGGGGCTGCGGACCCGCGGCTGGGGGCTTTACCACGAACTCGGTCATCTGCACCAGCAGTTCGCCTACAAGCCCGGCGGTCTGACCGAGGTCACGGTCAACATCTACTCGCTGGCCGCCCAGCGCACCCTGAAGCAGCCGTCCAACCTCCTCACGGTCGACGCGGCGACGGGGCTCACCTACTTCCAGTCCGCACAGCGCAAGTTCGGGACGGCGGGGCTGAGTTACGAGAAGTCCTTCGGCGCGTACGAGAAGCTCGTCCCGCTGCGCCAGCTGGAGCTGGCCTTCGGCGACGACTTCTGGCCCCGGCTGCACAAGCTGGTGCGCGAGGAGAACCCGCAGTCCCAGTACACCGAGAACGACAAGCGCTACCGGGCCCTTGCCACCTACTCCAGCCGCGTCGCCGGCTACGACCTCACGGACTTCTTCGTGAACACCTGGGCGTTCCCGGTCGACGCCACCGGCAAGGCCGAGCTGGCCGCGCTGAACCTGCCGAAGCCCTCCGTCGACCCGTCCACGCTGTCGGACTGACCACCGGCGACAAGGAGCCACTGTGAACCTCAGCAGAAGAACCCTTCTCGCGGCGAGCGGCGCCACGGCCGTCACGGCCGCGACGACGCTCATGACATCGGCCGGCGCCGCGCAGGCGCGGCCCGTCGCTGCCGCATCCGCCGAAGCCGCGGCGACCGCCGACTTCGACACCCTCCTCCGGCGCGCCGAAACGCTGCTCACCGGCGGCGAGTTCGACCCGGCCGACACCGACTTCACAGCGGCGCTCGCCGCCCTGTCCACCACGGCCGAGGGGCTCTGGGACGCCCTCGACCGCGGCGCCGGACGGACCGCGCTCTGGCCCGACCTCGCACCGCTCACCGACCCGGGCAACTTCGGTCAGAGCTACACCCGGCTGCGCACGATCGCGGTCGCCTGGGCGACCGCGGGCACCTCCCTCGCCGGGAGCACGGAGGTGGCGGACGCCCTCGTGGCCGCGCTGCGCTTCACGTACGACACCGCGTACAACCCGGCGAAGCGCGAGACCGGCAACTGGTGGTTCTGGGAGATCGGCGCCCCGCGTGCCCTGATGGACTGCTCCGTCATCCTCCGCGACCGGCTTCCCGCAGCCGATCTGACGGACTATCTGTCGGTGGTCGACCGGTTCTGCCCGGACGCGGACCGTCGTACCAACTCCCCCTCGCTCGCGGAGACCGGCGCGAACCGCACCGACAAGGCCGTCATCGTGGCGCTGCGCGGACTGCTGGGGCAGGACGCCGGCAAGCTGGCCTCCGCCCGTGACGCACTCTCCGATGTGCGCGACTCGGGCCGCAACAGCCTTTTCCGTTACACGAGTTCGGGTGACGGTTTCTACGAGGACGGCTCGTTCGTCCAGCACGACGTGGTCGCGTACACCGGTTCGTACGGCGTCGTGCTGCTGGGCGGGACGGCCTATCTGCTGGCGCTGCTGGCGGGCTCGGAGTGGGCGGTCGCCGACCCGAAGGTGTCGGTGATGTACGAGGCCGTCGAGCGGACCTTCGCTCCGGTGATCTTCGACGGGCTGATGATGGACTCGGTGCGCGGCCGGGCGATCTCCCGGGAGCGCGCCGGGGACCACCGCGACGGTGCGACAGCCGTCGCCGCGATCCTGCTCCTCGCGACCGGCGCACCCGCCGAGTACGCGGGGCGCTGGCGGGCGCTGGTCAAGGGCTGGCTGACCCGTAATCGCACCACTCCCTTCACGGCTCTCGCGACGCTTCCCCAGCTCGCCCTGGCGAAAGCCGTCCTGAACGACCGGACCGTGAAGGCCGGGGCTCGTACGACCGGCACCTTCGTCTTCGCCGACATGGACCGCGTCGTGCACCGCCGTCCCGGCTGGGCCTGCGCGCTGTCGCTCTCGTCGAAGCAGATCTCGGCGTACGAGGCGGGCAACGGCGAGAATCTGCACGGCTGGTACACCGGCGACGGCATGACGTATCTGTACGACGGCGACGACCTGGGGCAGTTCAACGACGGCTTCTGGCCCACCGTCGATCCGTACCGGCTCCCCGGCACCACGGTCGACACCCGGCAACGGACCGATCTCGGCACGGGCGCCGGTACGTCCACCTACCGTCCGACGAACGCCGTCGCGGGCGGGGCCGTACTGGACGGCCGGTACGGGGCCGCCGCGATGGAGGTGATCGGCCCCCAGGGCACCACCCTGCGGGCCAAGAAGTCCTGGTTCCTGCTGGACAACGCGGTGATCGCGCTCGGCTCGGGCATCACCGCGAGCGACGGCCGGCCGGTGGAGACGATCGTCGAGAACCGCAATCTCGGCACGGACGGCGACAACCGGCTGCTGATCGACGGGATCCGTCAGCCCGTCGAGCAGGGCTGGTCCCAGGACTTCGGCCGGGCACGGTGGGCACACGTCGACGGCGTGGGCGGCTATGTCTTCCCCGAAGACACCGCCCTGCATGCCCTGCGGGAGCAGCGCACCGGCACCTGGCGGGACATCGACACCGGGGCCGACACGGGCGGCAGCACCGATCCCGTGACCCGCCGCTATCTCACGCTCCGGGTCGATCACGGCATCTCCCCCACCGACGCCCGGTACGCCTATGTGCTGCTGCCCGGCGCATCGGCGGCGGCGACCGCGGTCTGGTCGCACTCCCGGCCGGTCCGGATCGTCGCCAACGATGCCACCGCGCAGGCCGTGGAGGTGCGCCGGGCAGGACTGACCGCGGTGAACTTCTGGGGCGCCGGGACCGCGGCCGGGATCACGGCCTCCGGTCCGGCGTCGGTGCTCGTGCAGCGCCGGGGCGGACACATCTCCGTCGCGGTCGCCGACCCGGGCCGGACGCTCACCACGCTCTCGGTCGAGC
Source organism: Streptomyces sp. Ncost-T10-10d (assembly GCF_900091955.1). Lineage (GTDB taxonomy): Bacteria > Actinomycetota > Actinomycetes > Streptomycetales > Streptomycetaceae > Streptomyces. The sequence goes on along the minus strand of NZ_FMDF01000133.1, from coordinate 8,259 downwards.
TGCCGTTCCACGTACGGTCGGTGGTGGACACCGATGACACGGTGAGCCTCGTACCGGGCCGCAGGCCCGTACTCACCGTCGCCGTCGGCGGCTCGCGCGGCCACACCCACCGAGCCGAACTCATCCAGTAATCCACCCCTTCGCACCCCTTCCGAGGAGCAGCACCACCATGTCCGTCGCACCGCATCTGCAACTGCCGCCGCCCGACCGGATCCTGTCCTCCCGTACCGGCTGGACCCGGGCCCACTGGGAGGCGACGGCCGACCGGATGCTGGACGCGCTGGTGCCGTACGCGACACCCGGCTTCGCGCAGTACCGGCTGCCGGGCCGCAACAGCTGGTCGGGGGTCGTCTCGGACGGTCTCGAGGGATTCGCCCGGTCGTTCCTGCTCGCCGCCTGCCGGATCGCGGGTGCGGGCGGGGCGGCCGACCCCGCATTGATCGAGCGGTACACAGCGGGCCTGGCGGCGGGCACGGACCCCCGCAGCGGTGAGTCCTGGCCGCGGCTGACGGACTGTTCGCAGCAGATGGTGGAGGCGGCGTCGGTCGCGGTCGCACTGCACGAGACCCGGCCGTGGATCTGGGACCGGCTGGACGCCCGGGTCCAGGAACGGGTCGTCGACTGGTTCTCCGGGTTCGTCGGCGGGCGTACCTGGGACAACAACTGGCGGCTCTTCCAGGTGGTGTCCGAGCAGTTCCTCGCCTCGGTCGGCGCCCCCTACAGCCGCTCCGACATCGAGAGCAATCTGGACAGGATCGAGGACTGGTACGTCGGCGACGGCTGGTACACCGACGGCGACGGCCGGAACTTCGACTACTACATCGGCTGGGCCATGCATCTGTACCCGCTGCTGTGGTCGCGGATCGCGGGCGCCGACGACGGGGGCAGGACCGAGGTCTACCGGCAGCGGCTCAGTCGGTTCCTGGAGGACTACCCGCACTTCTTCGGCTCCGACGGTGCGCCGGTCCACCAGGGCCGTTCACTGACGTACCGGTTCGCCGCACTCGCACCGGTGTGGATGGGGGCGCTGGCCGACTGCACCCCGCTCGCGCCGGGGCTCACTCGCCGGCTCGCCTCGGGCACGATGCGGCACTTCGCGGAGCGTGGTGTGCCGGACGAGCGGGGGCTGCTGGCGCTCGGCTGGTACGACACGTTCCTGCCGAGCACCCAGCCGTACTCCGGTCCCGCCTCACCGTACTGGGCGAGCAAGGGTTTCCTCGGGCTGCTGCTCCCGGCGGACCATCCGGTGTGGACGGCACGGGAACTCCCGCTGCCCGTCGAGGAGTCCGACCAGTACACCGCGCTGCCCGCACCCGGCTGGCTGCTCCACGGCACCCGCGACGACGGCATCGTGCGGCTCATCAATCACGGCAGCGACCACAATCCGCCGTACGACGAGGCGGCCGACCCGTCCGAGGGTGCGGACGATCCGCACTACGCGAAGTTCGCCTACTCGACGGCGACGGCCCCCGAAGCCGCCCCGCACGCCGTGACACGCTCTATCGACAACCATCTGGCACTCGTCGCCTCGGACGGCACGCCGTCGCTGCGCCGCCGGATCCATCCGCTGCGCTGCGAGGACCGCGTCGCCGCCTCCTGGTACGCGGCCCGGCTGCCCGGTGCCGACCGCCCGTACCGGATCGAGACGACGAGTGTGCTGCACGGCCCGTGGGAGATCCGGGTGCACCGGGTCGAAGCGCCCAAGGGTGCGGTGGTGCGGGAGGGCGGTCACGCGGTCGCTCATGCGGAGAGCCCGTTCGCCCTGTCGGGTCCCGACTGGGCGCTCGCCCGTACGGCCGACGGTCTGAGCAGCGCCCTGATCGCACTGTACGGCTGGGACGGCGGTGCCGAGGGGGCCGCTGTCGCGCGTGACGTCCAGTCCAATGCATACGGACCGCGTTCCGCGATCCCCTATCTGCGCAGCCGACCGCACCCGGGCGGGCAGAGCATCCATGTATCGCTCGTCGCCCTCTCCCAGGACACCGTTCATCCGGAGGCGCTGCGCGACTCGGTGCGGGTGCGAGCAGGTGCGGACTCGGTGGTACTGACGTTCTTGGACAGTACGACGGTCGAGATCTGAAGACGGTCGAGATCTGAAGACGGTCGAGGCCTGAAGACGGTCGAGGTCACATCGTGGTCAAGGCCTGGTCGCGGCCGAGGACTCTTCACGGACCGGGCCGCCGTGGGCCGCCCGGTCAGATCCCGATGCTGTTGTCCTCCCGCCGATGAATGTGGCCGACGAGTTCCTGCGCGAGGGACTTGATCGTGTCGAGCCCTGCCCTGCCCCACGGGCGGGGCACGGTGTCGATCGCACAGACGGCGCCCAGGGCGATGCCCGTGCGATCGATGAGGGGCGCACCGAGGTAGGAGCGGATGCCTATTTCGTCGACTACCGGATTCCCGGCGAACCGTGGGTAGTCGCAGACGTCCTCCAGGACGAGCGCCTTGCGCCGTACGACGACATGCGGGCAGTAGCCGCGGTCGAGGGCCACATACCGGCCGCCGCGGCCGCTGCCCGCGGCCGTGGCGCCCAGGTCGAAGCCCTTGTGCGGGCCGGCCGGCATGTGCAGTCCGGCGTGGAACTGCCGGTTGCCGTCGATGAAGTTGACCATCGAGAAGGGCACCCCGGTCACTTCGGCCACCCGGTCGGCGAAGGCGTCGAAGTTGTCGAACGAGGCATCGGCACGTTCCCCGAGGCCCAGGGTCCGTAGCCGCTCGGTACGCACAAACGCGTCCCGGTCGACAGGCGTGAGCAGCATCCGGCCGCCGGCATGCGGGGTCACGGGTGTGCTCCGAAGCCGGACAACGGGGCCGGGGCGGAGGTGGCATTGATCAGGTGCTGGACCAGTGTGACCAGTGTCCCGGTGCCGGAGCTGGCGATCCGGGCGTCGCAGAGCACGACCGGTACGTCCGGCCCCAGGTCGAGCGCGGCCCGTACCTCCTCGGGTGCGTAGCGGTAGGCGCCGTCGAACTCGTTCACTGCGACGATGAATCCGATGCCGCGCCGCTCGAAGAAGTCGACGGCGGCGAAGCACTCCGCGAGCCTGCGGGTGTCCGCGATCACGACCGCTCCGAGCGCCCCCTGGGAGAGCTCGTCCCACATGAACCAGAAGCGTTCCTGGCCCGGGGTGCCGAACAGATAGAGCACATGCTGCTCGTCGAGCGTGATGCGGCCGAAGTCCATCGCCACGGTGGTGGAGGTCTTGGACTCGATGCCGTCGAGGCTGTCGGTGGCGGCGCTGACCTGGGTCAGCAGCTCTTCCGTGCTCAGCGGTGCGATTTCGCTGACCGCGCCGACGAAGGTCGTCTTGCCGACGCCGAACCCGCCTGCAACCAGCACTTTGAGCGCGACGGGAAAACCTTCGGAGCCACCGGAGCCATAGGTGTCGCCGGAGTCATAGGCGCCACCGGGGTCTCCGTAGCCTTCCGGACGGCCATGCCTTGCGCGGCTTGCGTGGCTTCCGAAGCCTTCGGGGCTTGCGCTGTTCTCGTACGCGGCGGAGCTGCCGAAGCCGTCAGAGCTGTCGTCGTAAGCCATCGAGCACTGCCTCCAGCAGAGATCGGTCGGTGGGCATGTCATGGAAGGCGGGCGGGTGCGCGGTGACTGCCCCGCAGTCCACCAGATCGGAGACGAGCACCTTGGTGACGACTGCGGGCAGCCGCAGATGGGCGGCGATCTCGGCCACCGAGGTGGGGCCACCGCACAGCCCCAGCGCGACGGAGTGCTCGGGACCGAGATGGATCTGCGGCTCGGTCCCGGTGGCCATCACCAGGGAGAGCAGGTCGAGCACGGTCGTCGGACGGGTACGGCCGTTGCTCACGGTGTACGGGCGGATGAGCCGACCTGCCGCGTCGTCGAGCAACGGCCCGTCCTGCGGACCCGACACCCTCACAACCCCGTGACGCTCGGTGTCCCGGCCGCTTGTCTCGCCGGAGTCGTCAGATAGGGCCGGACGCTCTTGACCAGCATGGTCATCTCGTAGCCGAGCACCGCCGCGTCCGCCTCGCGGCCGGCGAGAACGGCGAGGCAGGTGCCCGACCCGGCGGTGGAGACGAACAGCAGTGTGGAGTCGAGCTCGACCACCACCTGTCTTACGTCGCCGCTGTCGCCGAATCGCGCGCCGGCACTGCGGCCGAGCGAGTACAGGCCGGCGGCCAGTGCCGCCATGTGGTCGGCGCTGTCGGCGTCCATGCCATGGAGGGATTTCACCAGCCCGTCGGCGGAGAGGAGGACTGCGCTGCGTGTGTACGGCACGCGCTGGACCAGTCCGCTCAGCAGCCAGTCGAGATCCGAGACCTGACCGGACGACATATCGGTCGCCATGGTGCATCTACTCCTTGGAGGTATTCGCTTCGAGGGTGTCGGTGGCCGGGGCCGCGTCCTGATCCGGGGCCGGATCCAGGGCCGGATCCGGGACCGGATGGTGCGATGCGACGGTCGCGATGAATCCGCGGACCGGCAGCGGTCCGCGCGGGGTCCGGGCCTGCCAGGTCTGCGGGACCGCCGTTCCACGGCTCGTGTCCGGGCCCCGTTCGGTGTCCGCCTCGGATTCGCTACGGGCCTCCGCGAGTTCGATGCCCCGGCGGAAGGCTGCCATGAGTCCCGGGTCGTGCAGGGCTTGTTCGTCCTCGGTGCGCGGGGCCGGTGCCTCCCTGAGCTGCGGAACCAGGTGCTCCTGGTTGGCACGCCTGGGGAGTTGGGGCCTGCCCATGGTGCCGCGTACGACTCCGGGCTCGGAGTGGAGCGCCGTAGCGGTTTCATCCGGGCGCCGGATTCCCGGACGGGCATCGGCCGGAGTGGGGCGGTCGAGGCGCTCGGCGCGCAGTGGGAGCGGTGGTGCTTCGCCCTCGCGTCCCGCCTGCTGGCTCGGTTGATGCAGGCGGAGCGGTTGAGTGGGTACGTACGGCTGCCGGTTGGCGCTCGCCCGCGGGGCCGGTGACGGGCCCGGACCGGCGCCCGGTCCGGAATTCAGGGGCGGGTTCGGCTTGCGGTGGCTTCCGGTTTCGCCCTCGGCCGGCGGACGGTGTACGGGCCCCGGGGGCGGGACCGGAGCCGCGTCGGCCTCGGCCGGAGCGTCCCCGCCCACGCCCAGCAGGGACTGCGGGAGAACGAGTACGGCCTGCGTGCCTCCATAGATGTTGCTCTGCAGCCTGACCGCGATGCCGTGCCGTCGGGCGAGTGACGCGACGACGAACAGGCCGATCCGCCCGTCCTGCAGGAGATGGGACACATTGACCTGGTCGGGGTCGGCGAGCAGGGCGTTCATCCGCTTCTGCTCGTTGCCCGGCATGCCCAGGCCCCGGTCCTCGACCTCCAGGGCCAGCCCCGCAGCGACCTGCTGGGCACGGAGCAGCACTTGGGTGTGCGGGGCGGAGAACACGGTGGCGTTCTCCACGAGTTCGGCCAGAAGATGGATCACGTCGGCCACGGCGTGTCCGCGCAGCGTGCCGTCGATCGGCGGGACCAGTTTGACCCGCGGGTACTGTTCCACCTCGGCGATCGCCGAGCGCAGCACCTCCGTCATGCTGACCGGATTGCTCCACTGGCGCCGCGAGACGGCGCCACCGAGGACGGCGAGGTTCTCCGCATGCCTGCGGATGCGGGTGGCGAGATGGTCGACATGGAAGAGGCCTTTGAGCAGATCGGGGTCCTCGACCTCGTGCTCCAGCTCGTCGAGCAGTTGGATCTCGCGGTGTACGAGCGACTGCAGTCGGCGGGCGAGATTGACGAAAACTTCGACCTTCTGATCCTCGCCGGTGTGGTCGGAGAGCCGGGACGCCTCCATGACCGCGACCAGGGCGACTTCCTGCTGGCGGCCGAGTTCCTGCGCGAGCAGCTCGAAGGCGTCGCTGCCGGGCGGGGCGGGCTGCGCGGGTCTGCGTGCGGGCACGGGTTCGCCGTTGCGGAGCTGTTCCACCACCCGCTGAAGTTCGGCCCGGCCCAGTGCGCTGGTGCGGCGGAGCGCCAGGCAGCGGAGGAAGACGGTGGTGGCGACTCGGTTGGCGGCCAAGTACGCGGCCAGCACGGCGGCGACGGCCAGTGCACCGGCCCCGCCCAGTGCCGTCCACAGTTCGGTGGACGGCCGGGCTCCGGTGGAGCGGACGGTGAAGATGACCGCTGCGGCTCCGCTCAGCACCGCGGCAACGGTCGGCAGCATCGCGGCGCGCAGGAGTTGGGGGCGAATACGCGCCTCGGGGGATGGCTGGGCGGCGCGCGGCCTGGCCGTGGCCGAGTGGGAACGGGCACCCGGTCGGCCGTGCCGTCCGCCCTCTCGGCGTTCCGGTCGCGCTTCGGGTGCGCGAAGTTGAGACATCAGTGTCCTCGGTACGTGGGGCACCAGGAATCGGCGTTCATGCGGTGGCACCTACGGTGGTCGGTCAGGCTCGGTTTCTCGGTCGGGCAGGCTCGAAAGACATGAACCCACCGTTGATCACCGGACACACACAGTAGTCGTCCATCACGCAGGAGCGACGGGCAGTTGTCGAACTTGCCCGCCATCCGTCCCGCTCTGGTATGACCTCTCGCACGAGAGACCGATTACTTCGCATTCGCACCTGGTCGACGAACACCCGAACGGCCTACAGGGGCGAACCCCTGAACACACGGAACGGCTCGGCCCGTCCGGTCCTGCCGGATGGGCCGAGCCGTCCGACTCCGTACAAGACTCGGAGCCGGCCTCACCGTCTCCGGAGGCCGGCTCCGAGGAGGGCGCCTGCGGCAAATGAGGCGATCGATCTGCCCTTGCCGCCACTCACCCGGCCTGTTGCAGAGCCATACCGACGCTCAACCTATGCGCAGGCCCTGTCGAAGGCGCGATCCGCTGCCTGCACCCACGCTTCCCAGTAGGCGTCGGTGTGATTCTGGCTCCGGTCCGGCATGGGCCGCTCGCTGCAGCTCGTCTCGGCCGCGTCGCGGCCGGCCAGGTCTCCTGCTATGCGGCCCTGCACCCGGTCGTTCCTGTCGCCCGTCCCCGTGGTCGAACTGGGCTGGGCCGTCCCGGTGTCGGGCTGGACCATCCTGCAGTTCACGAAGATGTTGCTCTGGTCCTCGTTGACGGCGAGAACGGTGTAGTCGACGTTCTTCTGGAAGCGCTTCAGCAAGAAGTTTCCGTTCGCGTCGACGTTCAAGGGCTCGGTGGACTCACCGTCGTTGAGGTTCCGCGGAGCGGTGAAGCCCTCACCGGAGATGGTGACGAACGTCCCGTTTGCCGCGGGCGTGACCGTGCAACTCGCAGCAGGCACTGCGCCGGCGGTCGGCGCGAAGACGATCGCGCCGGACAGTGCGAGTGAGGACGCGAGCAGAGAAACCACGGCGCGTCGAGGGTGCAGATGCATGATGGTGCTCCCATCGGAGAGGCGTGGAACAGCCGACCGCAGTGGCGTCGGCGCTCATCGCCGCGAGCACTGCGCGGCGGCGTGCGGGGCGGGCGGGCGGGCGGGCAACTCAAGATCCTCAACTCCGGCCACCGCGTCACACAGGCGGCAGTCCGGAGGCCGGAAGGCGCCCGCCCCTACATGCTGCCCTGCCCTCGGCGGGGTGTCGACCGGGGGCGGGCGGGCCGCTCGCCCGGAGCCGCTCCCCGTGCCTGCGGCGCCACGGCTCCCGCCGGATCTCGGTGAGCCCGACGCGGCCCGGTCATACTGCCCACCAGTACGACGCGCACTCATGGCGCGGGTCCGGACACATGGAGCCCCACCCCGCACGTTGAGCCGAAGGAGTGGGGCCCGGTATCAGGACTTCGTGATTTCTCGTCCCTGTCCCGCGTCACCGTTCGCCTGCAAGATCGAGGCCGAGATCGAGGCTGTCCGGAGCAACGTCCGTCGGCTCGGTACGGCGCCAGGGGTGTGCGATCGGGGCAGCCACGGCCCGCCACCAAGGATCGACGGGGGGCGCCCGGGTCGGTCTGGACTCCGATTCCCGGCGTAGCCTGCCTGCGCCGGTCATCGCTGGTCGACATCGGCCTCGCCCTGGCACAGACGCTTCCGGCATCCGGCCACGTCGCTGCCGTCCCGGTCGGCGGCCTGATCCAGCACTGAAAGGCCATCAACGTCCGGGCCCGCTGCCCCGCAGGCGGCGACGTTCGCCAGTGGGGCGGTCGGCAGGTCCTCGACGTGCCCTCTTCGGATCGCAGCGACCAGTTCCGTGGCCGCGGTGTGGGGCCGAATCACCTTGCTACAGGGGCATGAATCACACCGATGCGCGCCCCCTGCGCCCCGACCCTGGAGTCAGAACAACTCCATGAACTGGAGCCAGAACAA
>NZ_FMDF01000051.1 GCF_900091955.1 Streptomyces sp. Ncost-T10-10d | reverse complement strand
GGCTGGTAACCCACCGCGGACGGCATACGGCCGAGCAGGGTGGACACCTCGGAGCCGGCCTGGGTGTACCGGAAGATGTTGTCGATGAAGAAGAGCACGTCCTGCTTCTGCACATCGCGGAAGTACTCCGCCATGGTCAGACCGGCCAGCGCCACACGAAGACGCGTGCCCGGCGGCTCGTCCATCTGACCGAAGACAAGCGCCGTCTTGTCGATGACGCCCGAGTCGGCCATTTCCTCGATGAGGTCGTTGCCCTCACGGGTACGCTCACCGACGCCCGCGAACACCGACACACCGTCGTGGTTGTTGGCGACGCGGTAGATCATCTCCTGGATCAGAACGGTCTTGCCGACACCGGCACCACCGAACAGACCGATCTTTCCACCCTTGACGTACGGGGTGAGAAGGTCGATGACCTTGACGCCGGTCTCGAACATCTCGGTCTTGGACTCGAGCTGGTCGAAGTTGGGCGCCTTGCGGTGGATCGGCCAGCGCTCGGTGACCTCGGCCTCGGCCTCGGGCTTGTTCAGGATCTCACCAAGGGTGTTGAACACCTTGCCCTTGGTGATGTCGCCGACCGGGACCGTGATGCCGGTGCCCGTGTCGGTCACCGGGGCCTGGCGGACCAGACCGTCGGTGGGCTGCATCGAGATCGCGCGGATCACGCCGTCGCCGAGGTGCTGTGCGACCTCGAGCGTCAGCTTCTTGAGCTTGCCGTCCTCGGCCGGGTCGGCCACCTCGACGGTCAGCGCGTTGTAGATCTCCGGCATCGCGTCGACGGGGAACTCCACGTCGACGACCGGGCCGATGACCCGGGCAACGCGGCCCGTGGCAACGGCCGTCTCAACTGTGGTCGTCATTACTTGTCACTCCCCGCGGTCGCGTCGGCCAGTGCACTGGCACCACCGACGATCTCGCTGATTTCCTGGGTGATTTCGGCCTGGCGGGCCGCGTTGGCAAGCCGGGAGAGGCTCTTGATGAGCTCACCGGCGTTGTCGGTGGCCGACTTCATCGCGCGGCGGCGGGCAGCGTGCTCGGAAGCAGCGGCCTGCAGCAGCGCGTTGTAGATCCGGCTCTCGACGTACCGCGGAAGCAGGGCGTCGAGGACGTCCTCCGCCGACGGCTCGAAGTCGAAGAGCGGCAGGATCTCGCCCTTGCCGTCCTCCTCCTTCGCGGCGTCGAGGCTGAGCGGCAGCATCCGGTTGTCCACCGGATTCTGCGTCATCATCGACACGAACTCCGTGAAGACGATGTGCAGCTCGTCCACGCCGCCCTCGGCGGTCTCCTTGGTGACCGCTTCGATCAGCGGGGCCGCAGTCCGCTTCGCATCCGCGTACGTCGGGCTGTCGGTGAAGCCCGTCCACGATTCCTCGATCTTGCGCTCTCGGAATCCGTAGTAGGCGACACCCTTGCGGCCGATCACATACGTGACGACCTCCTTGCCCTCACCGCGCAGCCGGTCGGTCAGTCGCTCCGCGGCCTTGATGGCGTTGGAGGAGTAACCGCCGGCCAGACCGCGGTCGCTCGTGATGAGCAGGACCGCGGCCCGCGCCGGAGCGTCGGCCTCGGTGGTCAGCGGGTGCTTGGTGGTGGAGCCGGTCGCCACCGCGGTCACCGCACGGGTGAGCTCGGTCGCGTACGGCGTCGACGCCGCCACCTGGCGCTGCGCCTTGACGATGCGCGAAGCGGCGATCATCTCCATCGCCTTGGTGATCTTCTTCGTGGCGGTGACGGAGCGAATGCGGCGCTTGTAAACGCGAAGCTGAGCGCCCATCGATCAGCCCTCGCCCAGGAGCTTGCCGTCCGAGGTCTCGAACTGCTGCTTGAAGGCGGCAACCGCGTCGGCAATCGCCTGCAGCGTGTCGTCGGACATCTTGGCGCCCTCGGCGATGCTGGTCAGGAGGTCCTTGCGCTCACGGCGCAGGTACTCCAGCAGCTCGCTCTCGAAGCGACGGATGTCCTCGACCGGGACGTCGTCCATCTTGCCGTTGGTGCCGGCCCAGATGGAGACGACCTGCTCCTCGACCGGGTACGGCTGGTACTGCGGCTGCTTCAGCAGCTCGACCATGCGCTTACCGCGCTCCAGCGACGCCTTCGAGGCCGCGTCCAGGTCGGAACCGAAGGCGGCGAACGCCTCCAGCTCGCGGTACTGGGCGAGGTCGACACGGAGTCGGCCGGAGACCTGGCGCATGGCCTTGTGCTGGGCGGAGCCACCGACACGGGAGACCGAGATACCGACGTTCAGGGCCGGACGCTGGCCGGCGTTGAACAGGTCGGACTCAAGGAAGCACTGGCCGTCGGTGATGGAGATGACGTTGGTCGGGATGAACGCCGACACGTCGTTCGCCTTGGTCTCGACGATCGGGAGGCCCGTCATCGAACCGGCGCCCATCTCGTCGGAGAGCTTCGCGCAGCGCTCCAGCAGACGCGAGTGCAGGTAGAAGACGTCGCCCGGGTAGGCCTCGCGGCCCGGCGGACGGCGCAGCAGAAGCGACACGGCGCGGTAGGCGTCGGCCTGCTTCGAGAGGTCGTCGAAGATGATCAGGACGTGCTTGCCCTGGTACATCCAGTGCTGGCCGATGGCCGAACCGGTGTACGGCGCCAGGTACTTGAAGCCGGCCGGGTCGGACGCCGGGGCGGCGACGATGGTCGTGTACTCGAGCGCACCGGCCTCTTCCAGGGCACCACGCACGGAGGCGATGGTGGAACCCTTCTGACCGATGGCGACGTAGATGCAGCGCACCTGCTTGTTCACGTCGCCCGAGCGCCAGTTGTCGCGCTGGTTGATGATCGTGTCGACGGCCAGAGCGGTCTTACCCGTCTGACGGTCACCAATGATCAGCTGACGCTGGCCGCGGCCGATCGGCACCATGGCGTCGACGGCCTTGTAGCCGGTCTGCATCGGCTCGTGCACCGACTTACGGACCATGACGCCAGGGGCCTGCAGCTCGAGGGCGCGGCGGCTGTCGGTCGCGATCTCGCCGAGACCGTCGATCGGGTTGCCGAGCGGGTCGACGACGCGGCCGAGGTAACCCTCGCCGACGCCGACGGAGAGCACCTCACCGGTGCGCTGCACCGGCTGGCCCTCTTCGATGCCGCTGAACTCGCCGAGGACGATCGCACCGATCTCGCGCTCCTCGAGGTTGAGGGCGAGACCGAGGGTGCCGTCCTCGAACTTCAGCAGCTCGTTCGCCATGGCCGAGGGAAGACCCTCGACCTTCGCGATGCCGTCGCCGGCAACGCTGACCGTACCGACCTCCTCGCGCGAGGCCGCGTCCGGCTTGTACGACTGGACAAAGTTCTCCAGCGCGTCCCGGATCTCCTCCGGCCGGATCGTGAGCTCCGCCATCTGGGTTCCCTGCTCTCCTTGTTGGGCCCGAAGTTTCTTAAGGGGGTCTGGGGGCCGACCCCCAGGAATCTTCTGCAATTTCTGCACGGCCCAACCGGGCCGCTGGTCTTGCTCTGTTCTGTTGCTGCGCTCGTCAGCCGGCCATGCGACGGGTCGCCTCGTCGAGGCGCTCCGCGACCGTGCCGTTGATGACCTCGTCACCGACCCGCACCGCGATCCCGCCGAGGACCGTGGGGTCCACATCGAGATTCAGGTGCATCGGCCGTCCGTAGATCTTCGCCAGTGCGGCGCCGAGACGACGCTTCTGCTGATCGCTCAGCGGCACTGCCGAGGTGACCACGGCGACCATGCGGTCCCGGCGCTCCGCGGCAAGCTTGGAGAGGGACTCGAGTCCCGCTTCCAGGCTACGTCCACGCGGCTGGGTGACAAGCCGCACTACGACGCGCTCGGTGGTGGGCCGTGCCTTGCCGCCGAGCAGGCTGTGCAGCAGCTCCCTCTTGGCGGCGACGGACGCGGACCGGCTGGTGAGCGCGGCGCGCAGCTCCTTGTCGGAGGCGACGATCCGGCCGAACCGGAACAGCTCGTCCTCGACATTGTCGAGGTCTCCGCTGCGCTGGGCGGCGGTGAGGTCTGCGGTGTTCGCCAGTTCCTCGACCGAGTCGACCAGGTCACGCGACTGCGACCAGCGGGAGCGGACCATGCCGGAGATCAGATCGACGGTCTCGCCGCCCACCTGACCGCGCAGCAGCCGTCCGGCCAGCTCGGCCTTGGCCTCGCCGGCCTGCGACGGGTCGGTCAGGACCCGCCGCAGTGAGACCTCACGCTGAAGCAGTGCCGTTACGGCGGCCAGCTCCTCGGCGAGCTTCGCCGCGTCGACCGACGTGTTGTCGGTCAGCGCGTCGAGACGCTCACGTGCGGCAGCCAGTGCCTCGCGGCTCGCGCCGTTCATCGGGCAGCCTCGGCCTTCGCCTCGAGCTCGTCGAGGAAACGGTCGACGGTGCCGCTCTGCCGGGCGTGGTCCTCGAGGGACTCGCCGACGAGCTTGCCGGCCAGGTCGGTGGCGAGCTTGCCCACGTCCTGACGCAGCGCGGAAGCCGCAGCCTTGCGGTCGGCCTCGATCTGGGCGTGGCCGGCAGCGATGATCTCCTCGCGCTGCCGCTGGCCTTCCGCCCGCATCTCCTGCAGGATCACGGCGCCCTGCTCCTGCGCCTCCTGGCGCAGACGCGCGGCTTCGTGGCGGGCCTCGGCGAGCTGAGCCTTGTACTGCTCAAGAACGCTCTGGGCCTCGGTCTGGGCCGCATCGGCCTTTTCGATACCGCCTTCGATGGCCTCGCGGCGCTCTTCCAGAACCTTGTTGATGTTCGGGAGGAGCTTCTTGGCGAGGAAGCCGAAGACGATGACGAAGGCGATCAGGCCGATGACGAGCTCAGGGATCGGCGGAACGAGCGGATTCTCAGGCTTCTCCGCCGCGAGCTGAACCAGGGGGTTCACATCAGTGCCTTTCGTCGGAACGGACTAGTCGCAGTTCGTCAGCTGTAGACGAACGGCATGACCAGACCGATCAGGGCAAGCGCCTCACAGAAGGCGAAGCCGAGGATCTGGTTGGCGCGGATCAGGCCGGCAGCCTCGGGCTGACGAGCGAGAGCCTGCGTGCCGTTACCGAAGATGATGCCGACGCCGACGCCGGGGCCGATGGCGGCCAGGCCATAACCGACGGAGCTGAGGGAACCGGTGACGGCGGCAAGGGTCTGGGACATGCCAGTTCTTCCTTCTCTTTCACGGACCGGCGGGGGTTGGCCACCGGACGACTGGGGGTATGGGAGGCGCGATCAGTGGTGCTCGGCGACAGCGCCCTGGATGAAGCTGCACGCCAGGAGCACGAAGACGTACGCCTGAACAGCCTGGATGAACAGCTCGAAGGCGGTCATCACGATGACCATCACGAACGAGACACCCGCGTAGGCGATACCGATGCCGTTCAGCAGGTACCAGCTGGCGATGGTGAAAAGGAGCAGCAGCGTGTGACCGGCGAACATGTTCGCGAAGAGTCGGACCGCGTGGGTGAAGGGCCGGACCAGGACGTTCGAGAAGAACTCGATGACCATGACCAGCGGCAGCACCGGGCCGAGCGACTTGTCGTAGCCCGTCAGGTTCTTGAAGCCGCCGACGAAACCGTGGCGCTTGAACGTGATGCTCATCCAGAGGATGTAGACGATCAGCGCCAGGCCCATCGGGTACGCGATGATCGACGTCACCGGGAACTGGGCGAGCGGGATGATCGACCAGAGGTTCATCATCCAGACGAAGAAGAAGATCGACACCATCAGCGGGACGTACTTCTCGCCCTCGCGCTTGCCGAGCGTCTCGTAGACGATGCCGCGGCGGACGAAGTCGTATCCGGCCTCGGCGACCATCTGCAGCTTGCCGGGGACGACCTTCGGCTTGCGGAAGGCGGCCCAGAAGAAGCCGACGATGATGACCGTACCGAGGAGCGCCAGCAGCATCGTCTTGTTGAAGTAGACGTTGCTGTTCGCGTCACCGAAGATCGGCTCGAACAGGAAAGAGTGCAAGCCAGGACCCGGGAAACCACAACCGGAGAAGATGTGGCAATCGGTCTCGAAGGCGAGCACCTGTGTCGGGTCAGCACTCACCGCGGGCTCCTTCAGCGTGGCGCATAGGTACGGCAACCTCGTTGTGTCGGCGCGGCGCGCAGCCGCGGTTCGGCACTGGACTGGTGTTACGGATGTGTGAGCGGCAGTCAGGCATTGAGCCTCGCGATCGAGCAGGCGTCAGCTCACATGCCCGCGCCCGCAGTGCCGCAGTTGGAACCGGACGATAGCAGGGTCTTGAACCTGCACTTATCCCGCCCCTACCCTTCACGACTTCGAACCCGCATTCTCGGGCTTTTCCGCCTTGTCGGACTCGGGTTCGACGTAAAGGATCTTGGCCTTCATGTGCGCACGCGCCTGTGCGCCGATCCACACGAGGGTCGTCGCGACCAGCGTGATCGCGAAAGCCTTCGGGTTGAACATCGTCGTGTTCTTGAATGCGGCGACAAAGATGAACAGCAGGAGGAGCTGAGCTGTATAGAGCATCAGCCCCATCGCCTGGAACAGGTGGGGCAGGGACCTCGCGGTCCGTTGCAGGACCCCGAGTCCGATCCCCATGAAGAGGATCACCACGAGCGTCGCAACGACCGCGCCCAGGGCTCCCTCGCCACCGGCAACGCCAGCGCTGACGGCAGCGGCGACAGCGCCGGCGACAGCGGTGGGTACGGCGGCTTGAAGGAGAGTCCGGGCGTCGTTGGACGGCATGGCGGCAGCTCCGCTTGCAGGGGGTGGGCAGTGTGTCGTCATGGACGAGCGTAGGCCCGGTCCGAGTCGATGCCTCGGGCCGATGGACCGTGGTACTCAGGTCCTTCAACTCCGTCACCGGGCTTCGTGAACGGTATCACAAACTATTTGATGAGGTCTTTACCAAGAAAGTGTGCTTGCCGTCACACGTGAGAGTGAACCTGCGCGTGTGAGCAAGGTAACTCGATGCTTTGTCCGCTAATGCCCCTCGATGACCGAATCGTCAACGCGAGGAATCAGCCTTATCTCTGTCCGAAATACGCGAACGGGGGCCGATGGCAGTCGCCCCGTTGACGCCGGAGACTCCCACGACGACCGGAACCCGCTCCGGGAGCTCGTGCCCCTGCTGCCCCATCTGCGTTTCCAGCGGCCCCTGTTGGACCTCGTGCGCAGATGAGGACTCCGCCTCGGGCACCTCGCCCTCGTTGCGGCGACGCCGGTAACGGGGCGGTACGAAGCGTTCCGCCCAGTACGGCGCCCGCGGAGTGAAGCGCGGCATCAACAGCAGGACGAGGCCCAGGGCGCTCAGGCCCACGATCACGATCACGATCCACAGGGACGCCGAGTGCACGGAGTAGCCGACCGCACCGAAGGCGATCAGGGCCGACCAGAAGTACATGATCAGCACGGACCTGCTGTGCGAGTGGCCGATCTCCAGCAGCCGGTGGTGCAGATGGCCACGGTCCGCCGCGAACGGCGACTGGCCGTTCCACGTACGCCGCACGATCGCCAGCACCAGGTCGGCGGCCGGGATCGCGATGATGGTCAGCGGCAGCAGCAGCGGGATGAAGACCGGCAGCATCGCGTGGGTGGCCTCGCGCTCGCTTCCGGCGAAGAGCTTCATCGTGTCCGGGTCGACCTGCCCGGTGACCGAAATCGCACCGGCCGCGAGCACCAGGCCGATCAGCATCGAACCCGAGTCGCCCATGAAGATCCGGGCCGGATGCATGTTGTGCGGCAGAAAGCCCAGGCACATCCCCATCAGGATCGCCGTGAAGAGCGTCGCGGGGGCCGCCGCCTCGATCATGTGCCCGTACCAGAGCCGGTACGTGTACAGGAAGAACGCGGCGGAGGCGATGCACACCATGCCCGCCGCGAGACCGTCCAGACCGTCGACGAAGTTGACCGCATTGATGGTGATGACGACCAGGGCGACCGTGAGCAGCGTTCCCTGCCACTGGGTGAGCGCGACGGTGCCGACTCCGGGGATCGGCAGCCACAGAATCGTCAGGCCCTGGATGACCATGACCGCGGCGGCGATCATCTGCCCGCCCAGCTTGATCAGCGCGTCGATCTCGAACTTGTCGTCCAGGACGCCGATCAGCCAGATCAGCGCCGCCCCGGAGAGCAGCGCCTGCGGTTCGTTGGAGAGCTGGAAGACGCTGTCGAGGTTGTACAGATGGTCCGCGACGATCAGCCCGGCGCACAGTCCGCCGAACATGGCGATGCCACCGAGCCTCGGTGTCGGTTCTCGGTGGACGTCACGCGCACGGATCGCGGGCATCGCCCCGACCGCGATGGCGAACTTGCGCACCGGGCCGGTCAGCAGATAGGTGACCGCGGCCGTGACACAGAGCGTCAGCAGGTAATCACGCACGGGCTGCCCCATAGATTTCGCCGGCCATCTCAGCCCACACCTTAACTACGTCGGGCTCATGGTTGAGGACACGGAGGCCGGGCCGATGGTTGCACGGATCACGTCTACCCCGGATAGGGCGGATATTTCCGGGCCAGTTCCTGAACCTCCGCGCGGATGTCGCCCTCCTCACGTACCGCCGCTCCGAAGAGCACGGCCAGCCGCGCCATGTCGGCGTCGTCCATGCCCTGGGTGGTGACCGCCGCGGTACCGAGTCTGATGCCCCGGGCGTCCCCGTACGGAAGCGCGCAGGTGTCCAGCACCAGGCCCGCCCCTGCCAGCCGGGTGCGCGCAGTGGGTCCGTCGACGCCCAGCGGAGCCGGGTCCGCGACGATCAGGTGGGTGTCCGTGCCGCCCGTGGTGACCTCGAAGCCCTCGGCCTCCAGACCTGCGGCCAGCACCCGGGCATGGGCCACCACCCGGTGGGCGTACGCCGTGAACGCCGGAGTGGCCGCCTCCCCGAACGCGACGGCCTTCGCGGCGACCGTGTGCATCTGCGCGCCACCCTGGGTGAACGGGAAGACCGCCCGGTCGATCCGCTCGGCCAGCTCCGCACCGCACAGGATCATCCCGCCGCGCGGACCGCGCAGCACCTTGTGCGTGGTCGCGCAGACCACGTCGGCGTAGGGGACGGGGCTCGGCGCCGCTCCCCCGGCGATCAGCCCCATCGGATGCGCGGCGTCGGCGATGAGATACGCGCCCACCTCGTCGGCGATCTCCCGGAACAGTTCGTAGTCGGGATGGCGGGGGTACGAGATCGAGCCGCTGACGATCGCCTTGGGGCGGTGCGCACGGGCCAGGGCGCGCACCTGCTCGTAGTCGATCAGGCCGCTCTCGGAGTCCACCCCGTAACCGACGAACTCGAACCAGCGGCCGGAGAAGTTGGCGGGCGAGCCATGGGTGAGATGCCCTCCGTACGGGAGTCCCATCGCGAGCACCGTGTCGCCGGGGCGCAGCAGGGCCGCGTATGCGGCGAGGACGGCGGAGGAGCCGGAGTGCGCCTGGACGTTGGCGTGTTCGGCGCCGAAGAGCGAGGTGGCCCGCCGGCAGGCGATGCGTTCGGCGGCGTCGGCCTGCTCGCAGCCGCCGTGGTAGCGGGCGCCGGGATAGCCCTCGGCGTACTTGTTGGCGAGCGGTGAGCCGAGGGCGGCGAGGACCGCGGGCGAAGTGAAGTTCTCGGCGGCGATCAGCTGAAGGGTGCTCGACTGCCGGCCCAGCTCCTCCAGCAGCACGGTGGCGATCTCCGGGTCCTCCCGGAGCAGGGCGCCGAAATCCTGCGGCAGGGCGGCCTGGGCGGCGGAGGTGGGTGCGGCTGGAGTGGTGACCGGCATCTGACGGCTCCGGGCCTGGGGAGGGGTGCGCTGACGTCAGCTCCAATGTAGGCCCGTGACGGGCCCCCTGCCTGCTGTACGGCGACGCCGTACACCCGTTGGGCCCCCTGGTACCGGGCCCGTGTGTACGGCCGTCAGAGTGGCGCAGACGCAAGCGTCAGTGCGCGGCGGGTACGCCGGTCAGTGCGGTGACGACCGGGTCGAGGGCCTGGTTGATCTCGTCGCCGATGGAGCGGAAGAACGTGATCGGGGCGCCGTACGGGTCGTACACCTCGTCGGCATCGGCGGTGGGGGCCAGCAGCCAGCCGCGCAGCGCGGCCGCGGCACGGACCAGTGCGCGGGCGCGCTCGACCACACCCTCGTCGCGCGCGTCGGGCAACGTGGCGGGGTCTATGGCCCGGACCAGCCGGGTGAATTCCTTGAGGGTGAAGGTCCGCAGGCCGGCCGAGTGACCCATCGAGATCACTTGTGCCCGGTGGTCGCGGGTGGCGGTGAGTACCAGGTCGGCACGGATCACATGCTCGTCGAGCAGTTCCCGGCCGACGAAGCCGGTGGTGTCGGCGCCGAAGTCGGCAAGGACGATCTCGGCATTGGCCTCCATGGGGGCGCCTTCGTGGCCCCAGGTGCCCGCACTCTCCACGATCAGTCCGCCGCTGAGCGGATCGCCGAGGCGGTCCACCAGGGCGTGCCGGGTCAGCCGCTCGGTGATCGGTGAGCGGCAGACATTGCCGGTGCTGACGTGGAGGATGCGGAAAGTGTCGGCCTGCCCCGCTATGCCACGCCCCTCAGGGGCGGTCAATTGGCCACCTCGAGGTCGGGTACCACCTTGCGGAGTTCCTCGACGGAGAGCGCACCGGCACGCAGCAGTACGGGGACCTTGCCGGTCACATCGACGATCGACGAGGGCACGATGCCGGGCGTCGCGCCGCCGTCGAGGTAGACGGAGACGGAGTCGCCGAGCATCTCCTGGGCGGCGTCGCAGTCCTCGGGTGCCGGGTGTCCGGTGAGATTGGCGCTGGAGACGGCCATCGGGCCGACCTCGGTGAGCAGCTCGATGGCGACCGGGTGCAGCGGCATCCGGATCGCGACGGTGCCGCGGGTGTCCCCGAGGTCCCACTGCAGCGACGGCTGGTGCTTGGCGACGAGCGTGAGGGCGCCGGGCCAGAAGGCGTCGACGAGCTCCCAGGCCTGCTCGGAGAAGTCGGTGACCAGTCCGTGCAGGGTGTTCGGGGAGCCGATCAGGACGGGCGTCGGCATGTTGCGGCCGCGGCCCTTGGCGTCCAGCAGGTCGGCGACGCCCTCGGCACTGAAGGCGTCCGCACCGATCCCGTACACGGTGTCGGTGGGCAGCACGACCAGTTCGCCGCGGCGGACGGCCGACGCGGCCTCACGCAGACCCGTCGTACGGTCGGTCGCGTCGTTGCAGTCGTATCGCCGTGCCATCAGCCGGCCTCCTCAAGCATGTACGGGTATGACGGGTACGGGTCGTGCGGGGGGTGGTGGCCGCCGGTCACGGCATGGCCTTGCGGGCCGTGGCGAACCGCGGCCGGTTGTTCAGGTCGGGATGGTCGGCCGCGTCGGCCCAGCCGCGTTCCTCCGTGAAGATCCATGGCACCTGGCCGCCCTGGGTGTCGGCGTGCTCGATGACGACGAGGCCGCCGGGACGCAGCAGACGGTGTGCGGTGCGTTCGATGCCGCGGATGGTGTCGAGGCCGTCCTCGCCGGAGAAGAGGGCCATCTCCGGATCGTGGTCACGGGCCTCGGGTGCCACGTACTCCCATTCGGTGAGCGGGATGTACGGCGGGTTGGAGATGACCAGGTCGACCTGACCGTCGAGCTCGGGCAGGGCCGTGAGCGCGTCTCCGTGGTGGACGCTGACCCGCGACCCCTCGGCGTTCTTCCTGGTCCACTTCACGGCGTCGTCGGAGAGCTCGACCGCGTGCACGCGCGAGCGGGGCACCTCCTGCGCCATGGCCAGGGCGATGGCGCCCGATCCGCTGCAGAGGTCGACGATGAGTGGCTCGACGACATCCATCGCGCGGACGGCGTCTATCGCCCAGCCGACGACCGATTCGGTCTCCGGACGGGGGACGAAGACACCGGGTCCGACCTGGAGCTCCAGGTAGCGGAAGAAGGCGCGTCCGGTGATGTGCTGCAGCGGTTCGCGGGCCTCGCGGCGGGCGATGGCCTCCCAGTAGCGGGCGTCGAAGTCTGCGTCCGGCACATGGTGCAGCTCGCCCCGCTTGACGCCGTGCACGAACGCGGCGAGCTCCTCCGCGTCGAATCGCGGTGAGGGCACACCGGCGTCGGCCAGCCGCTGAGTGGCCTGGGCCACCTCGGCGAGCAGCAGGTTCATCGCGGTTCTCCGTACGGGGTTACGGGCGGGGCGGGCTTGGGCTTATGCGGCGGCGAGCTTGGCTGCGGAGTCGGCGTCGACACAGGCCTGGATCACGGAATCCAGGTCGCCGTCGAGCACCTGGTCCAAGTTGTACGCCTTGAAGCCGACGCGGTGGTCCGAGATCCGGTTTTCCGGGAAGTTGTATGTACGGATCTTCTCGGAACGGTCGACCGTACGCACCTGGCTGCGTCGTACGTCCGAAGCTTCCTGCTCGGCGGCTTCCTGGGCGGCCGCGAGCAGTCGCGAACGCAGGATACGCATGGCCTGCTCCTTGTTCTGGAGCTGGCTCTTCTCGTTCTGGCAGGAGGCGACGACGCCGGTCGGCAGGTGTGTGATGCGGACCGCCGAGTCCGTGGTGTTGACGGACTGGCCGCCGGGGCCCGAGGAGCGGTAGACGTCGATACGGAGATCGTTGGCGTGGATCTCGACGTCGACCTCCTCGGCCTCCGGTGTGACGAGCACACCGGCGGCCGAGGTGTGGATACGGCCCTGCGACTCGGTGGACGGCACCCGCTGCACGCGGTGCACCCCGCCCTCGTACTTCAGTCGGGCCCACACGCCCTGGCCGGGCTCGGTGGCGCCGTTGCCGCCCTTGGTCTTCACAGCGACCTGGACGTCCTTGTAGCCGCCGAGCTCGGACTCGGTGGAGTCGATGATCTCGGTCTTCCAGCCGACGCGCTCGGCGTAGCGCAGATACATCCGCAGCAGATCTCCGGCGAACAGGGCGGACTCGTCGCCGCCCGCGCCCGCCTTGATCTCCAGGAGCACGTCCTTGTCGTCGCTGGGGTCGCGCGGGACCAGGAGGAGGCGGAGCTTCTCGGTGAGCTCTTCGCGCTGCTTCTCCAGGTCCTTGACCTCGGCGGCGAAGTCGGGGTCGTCGGCGGCGAGCTCGCGCGCCGTCTCGATGTCGTCCCCGGCCTGCTTCCAGGAGCGGTACGTGCCGACGATCGGGGTCAGCTCGGCGTAGCGCTTGTTGAGCCTGCGCGCGTTGGCCTGGTCGGCGTGGACCGCCGGGTCCGCGAGCTTCTTCTCAAGATCGGCCTGTTCGCCGATCAGTTCCTCGACGGCCTCGAACATCTTCGGGCTCCTGGTTTCTTCACTCAGACGTGCCTGCTGGACGGCGTGCTGCTGTCCGGGCCCGGGGTACGGGGACGGCCCGTACCCCGGGCCGGAAAAAAACGCCGGTCTCGGCGCCCCCGGGAAGAGGGCGCCGAGAACCGGCGCAGTGGCTCGCTACTTGCTGGCGGAGCCGGCAGCCTTGCCGAAGCGGGCCTCGAAGCGGGCCACGCGGCCACCGGTGTCGAGGATCTTCTGCTTGCCCGTGTAGAACGGGTGGCACTCGGAGCAGACGTCGGCGCGGATGGTGCCGCCGTCGATGGTGCTCCGGGTCGTGAACGACGCGCCACAGGTGCAGCTGACCTGCGTCTCGACGTACTCGGGGTGGATGTCGCGCTTCAAGGGTTTCTCCTAGGTTCGGGAGGGCACCGGGTCGTACGCGCGGATTGCGCGTCCGTGAACCGGGGCCGACGTACCAGTCTGCCAGGACCGGCCGTATCTCCCAAAACCGGGGGCGGGCCGCAACTATTCCCGGCCCGCCCCGTCACCGGACGATGCCGCCCGCGACGCCCTTGTCGCCCGCCGACTTCTCGGTGGCGGAGGCGGGGATGGCCTTGTCGTGCTTGAGCGCCGTCCACACCTGCTGGGCGGATTCCTCCAGCGGTACGACGCGGTTCGGGTCGGCCGGGTCGTACTGCACGGGCAGGGTGACCATGTGGACGTTCTTCGAGCCGAGCCCCTTGAGGCCGTTCGCGAAGCCGGTGAGCTGCTGGACCGAACCCAGGTCGGAGTCGGTGGTGATGGCCTTTGTCGCCGTGTTCGCGAGGTCGAAGAGAGTCTTCGGATTCGAGAACACCCCGACGTTCTTGACCTGTTCCATCAGCGCCTTGATGAACGCCTGCTGAAGCTGGATGCGGCCGAGGTCGCTGCCGTCGCCGACGCTCTTGCGGGTGCGGACGAGGCCCAGCGACTGCTCGCCGTCGAGCGTGTGGGTGCCGGGTTCGAGATTCAGATGACTCTTGGAGTCGTTGATCGCCCTGGTGGTGGTGATCTTCACGCCGCCCAGCTCGTCGATGAGCTTCTTGAAGCCGGTGAAGTCGACTTCGAGGTAGTGGTCCATGCGGATGCCGGACATGGACTCGACGGTCTTGACCGCACAGGCCGGTCCGCCGACCTCGTACGCCGTGTTGAACATCGCGCGCTGCTCGCCCGCGACGGGCTGCCCCGTGGTGTCGCTGGTGCACTCGGGGCGGGTGATGAGGGTGTCGCGCGGGATGGAGACGACGGAGGCGCTTTTGTGGCCCTTGTTGATGTGCACGACCATCGCGGTGTCGGAACGGGCCGTGCCCTCGTCGGCGCCGTACTTCGAGTTCGCGCCGGAGCGGGAGTCCGAGCCGAGCACGAGGATGTCCTCGGAGCCGTTGTCGACGTTGTCGGGGCGGTTCTTTCCGAGCGCCGCGTTGATGTCGACGGCCTTGAGATTGCCGTTGAGCTTGAAGTAGGCGTATCCGAGCCCGCCGCCGCCGACGACCACGGCACCGGCCAGGGTCCATGCGGCGATCACCGTCGCCCTGCGGCGACGGGAAGGTCTCTTCCGGCGTTTGCCGGTGGGGCGTATTCGGCCGCCGCTCCCGCTCTGCTCGGTCATCCCTCTCCCTCTGTCGTCAGCTTCTCCCGACCCGGGCCCGTCCGGCCCTGATCCGCCGGGCAGGCCCCGATCCCTGCAGCCGTGTCGCGGCACTGGTTCTGTCGGCTTCGGCGACTTGTTGCCACTTCGTACGACGTCGCGGCACAAATAAGGGTTGCACAGCGACCTGTCACGCCGGCGTGAGGACAAAAGGGATCGACGGCCTTCATGAACAGCTGGTGATCCCGCGCTCACCTGCGGTTTCTTGCCAGGTACAGGCATCGTGGTGACCCCTGCCGTCGTGGCGCTTGTGTGGCGAAGGTCTCGGATCGGTCGAAAGGGTCGAATCGACTGCGCCACATGCGCGGACCCCTACGACGCAGGACCGCCTCCGTCACCGAAGTGACGGGGGCGGTCCTGTGATTCAGCCGATCCGGGTACGACGTCAGTCGTTGCCGTTGCCCGGAGCCGGCGTCGTCTTCTGGATCTGGAGCAGGAACTCCGCGTTGGACTGGGTCTTCTTCATCCGGTCCAGGAGAAGCTCGATCGCCTGCTGCTGGTCGAGCGCGTGCAGCACCCGGCGCAGCTTCCAGACAATGGCCAACTCGTCACTGCCGAGCAGGATTTCTTCCTTACGGGTGCTGGACGCATCGACGTCCACCGCCGGGAAGATGCGCTTGTCCGAGAGCTTCCGGTCGAGCTTGAGCTCCATGTTGCCGGTGCCCTTGAACTCCTCGAAGATCACCTCGTCCATGCGCGAGCCGGTCTCGACGAGCGCGGTGGCCAGGATGGTCAGCGAGCCGCCGTCCTCGATGTTGCGCGCGGCACCGAAGAAGCGCTTCGGCGGGTACAGCGCGGTCGAGTCGACACCACCGGACAGGATGCGGCCGGAAGCCGGGGCCGCGAGGTTGTACGCACGGCCGAGGCGGGTGATCGAGTCCAGCAGGACGACCACGTCGTGACCCAGCTCGACGAGACGCTTGGCGCGCTCGATGGCCAGCTCGGCGACGGTGGTGTGGTCCTCGGCGGGACGGTCGAAGGTCGAGGAGATGACCTCGCCCTTCACCGACCGCTGCATGTCGGTGACCTCTTCCGGACGCTCGTCGACCAGGACGACCATCAGGTGGCACTCGGGGCTGTTGACCGTGATCGCGTTGGCGATCGCCTGCAGGATCATGGTCTTGCCGGTCTTCGGCGGGGCCACGATCAGGCCTCGCTGGCCCTTGCCGATCGGTGCGACCAGGTCGATGATCCGCGTCGTCAGGACGTTGGAGTCGGTCTCCAGGCGGAGCCGGTCCTGCGGGTAGAGCGGGGTCAGCTTCTGGAACTCCGGGCGGCCGCGGCCGGTTTCGGGCGCCATGCCGTTGACCGAGTCGAGGCGGACCAGCGCGTTGAACTTCTCGCGACGCTCGCCGTCCTTGGGCTGGCGCACCGCACCGGTGACGTGGTCACCCTTGCGCAGGCCGTTCTTGCGGACCTGGGCGAGCGAGACGTACACGTCGTTCGGGCCCGGCAGGTAGCCGGAGGTCCGGATGAACGCGTAGTTGTCGAGGATGTCCAGGATGCCCGCGACGGGGATCAGGACGTCGTCGTCCGAGACGGGGACCTCGCTGGCGAAGTCCTCGCGGCCGCGGCGGCCACGGCGGTCGCGGTAGCGGCCGCGACGACCGCGACGGCCGCCTGCCTCGTCGTCGTAACCGTCGTCCTGCGGGCCGCCGCCCTGCTGCTGGCCCTGGCGCTGCTGGCGCTGGCCGCCCTGCTGGCCCTGGCCACCGCCCTGCTCGTCGCCCTTGCCGCGGCGGTCGCGCTGACGGTCGCGGCGCTCCCCGCGCTCGCCACGCTCCTGACGGTCACCCCGCTGGCCGCGGTCCTGGCGGTCGCCCCGGCGGCCCTCGGCCGTATCGGCGGCGGCTTCGGCCTTGGCGTCGGTGCGGTCGTCGCTCTTCGGCTCGGCCTGGGTCTCCGCCTTGGCCTCGGCGGCCGGCTTGCTCTCCGCCTTGGTCTCCGGGCTGCCCGCCTGGGCGGTCGCACGACGCCGACGACGCTCACCCGTGGGCTGGTCGTCGCTGGCCGGCTGGCCGGGGATGTCGATCTGCTGCTGCGCGGCGGCCTTCTCGGCGGGCGCGGCGGCCGCGGACTCGTCCCCGGTGCGCGCCTTGGAGGTGGCACGGCGCTTCGGCTTGGTCTCGGCATCCGCGGCGGGCGCGGCGGCCTTGGGCGCGGCGGAGCTACCGGCCTGCGCCTCCTTGATGACCTCGATCAACTGGCCCTTGCGCATCCGCGCAGTGCCCTTGATGCCGAGGCCGGACGCGACCTGCTGCAGCTCGGCCAGGACCATGCCGTCAAGGCCGGTGCCGGAGCGGCGGCGCCGTGCGGTGGTGCCAGTGGCAGCACCTTCGGCGGGCGCGGCGCTGTCGACGCTCTTGTCGGCAGTCACGCCCATCAGATCGGTGGTGTCGCTCACGAAGGGTCCTTCCCTGGAGCGGACGTCGGCCTTCTGGCTCGGCGACCGGTTGTGCTGTCCGACTGCGGTCTGTGATCTTGCGGATCGCGGACCGTGCCGGGGCGGTGGTCCGCCGGGTACGGCGGAGAGATGAAGGTGTGCAAGGGTCCGGCGCGAGCATCCCCCTGCTCGGCCCACTCCTGGACAAGCGAGGGGTGTCGTGCCGGTTCCGGAGCGTGCACGAAACTGCTCAGGCAGGCTGCTCAGGCAGTTGGGGAGGCTCCCGGAAGAATTGGTGGTCCCGGAAAGGGACACGAAGCAACGCGCCACATAGACGTCGGTTGCAGACTTGAGGTTAACACTACCGGCTCCAACAAACATTCCCCCTCTCACTCACCGGCAATCACTTCTCGGCTACGGGGCGAGCGGCAGCACACTCGCACCCGGGGCGTCGAGAGTCAGCCGATTGGCCGCCCATCCCTCGCCCGCCAGCTGTGCGACCTTGTCGGCCGCACCGTCCTCGGCCAGTGCGAGCACCGTCGGCCCGGCACCGGAGATGACTGCGGGGATGCCGTCGGCGCGCAGTCGGTTCACGAGTTCCACGCTCTGCGGCATCGCCGGGGCACGGTACTCCTGGTGCAGCCGGTCCTCGGTGGCGGTGAGCAGCAGCTCGGGGTGTCTGGTCAGGGCCTCGACGAGGAGCGCGGAACGGCCTGCGTTGAAGGCGGCGTCGACATGCGGGACCGTGCGCGGCAGCAGTCCGCGGGCGGTCTCGGTCAGGACCGGCTTGCTGGGGACGAAAACCACCGGAACGATGGAATCTGCGGGGTCCATCCTGATGGCGCGGGCCGATCCGCCGTCCATCCAGGCAAGGGTGAACCCGCCGAGCAGACAGGCCGCGACATTGTCGGGGTGGCCCTCGATCTCGGTGGCGAGTTCCAGCAGCGCGGCGTCGTCGAGCCGGGCGTCACCGCCGGTCGTCACGGCGCGGGCGGCGACGATGCCGGCACAGATGGCGGCGGAGGAGGAGCCGAGGCCACGTCCGTGCGGGATCCGGTTGGCGCAGACGATCTCCAGGCCGCGGGGCTGTCCGCCGAGCAGGTCGAAGGCCGTGCGCAAGGAGCGTACGAGGAGGTGGCTCTCGTCGCGGGGCAGCGTGTCCGCGCCCTCACCCGCGATGTCGATGTGCAGTCCGGAGTCGGCCACGCGGACGACGACGTCGTCGTACAGCCCCAGCGACAGGCCGAAGGCGTCGAAACCCGGGCCCAGGTTGGCGCTGGTCGCAGGGACGCGCACCCGGACGGCGGCGGCTCGGAAGGCGGGACCGGCCATCGCTTAGACGACTCTCCTTGTGAGACAGCGGGGGTGGTGAAGCGTTTTCTCGATGCTGGCGGGAGGTCGTGGCGGCGGGGAGTGGGATTCCGGGGAACCGACGGCCACAACGGCCCTTGCACCGCGGCAGATGCGGCGGGCGGGTTGGGTACAGCTTATCGAAGGAAGGTTCCGTGGCGACATAGGGCGCACAGGAGGCGCACGATGCGTGTCGCCCGCCTCCTATGCGCTCTCCGCCCCGAAAAGGGGCGGTTGAGCTGGGTTCTTACCGACAGACGAACGAGGCGCCTGCCGGCCGACCTCGGGGCCTACGCGAGGCCCAGCTTCTCGGCAGCGGTGGCCGCGTCGACCGGGACCGTGACCGGCTGCGGAGCGCCCGCGACGGCCCAGTCGGGGTCCTTGAGCCCGTTGCCGGTGACCGTGCAGACGATCTTCTGACCCGGGTCGACCTTGCCCTCTTCGGCGGCCTTCAGCAGACCGGCGACGGACGCGGCCGAAGCGGGCTCGACGAAGACGCCCTCCTGGGAGGCCAACAGCCGGTAGGCGGCCAGAATCTGGCGATCCGTCACCTCGTCGATGAAACCGCCCGATTCGTCCCGGGCGTCCAGCGCGTACTGCCAGGAGGCCGGGTTGCCGATCCGGATCGCGGTGGCGATGGTCGACGGGTCCTTGACGATCTCGCCGCGGACGATGGGCGCGGAGCCGGAGGCCTGGAAGCCCCACATGCGCGGGGTGTGCGTGGACATGCTGTCGCCCGCGTACTCCTTGTAACCCTTCCAGTACGCGGTGATGTTGCCCGCGTTGCCGACCGGGAGGACATGGATGTCCGGGGCGTCGCCGAGCGCGTCGACGATCTCGAACGCAGCGGTCTTCTGGCCCTCGATACGGACCGGGTTGACCGAATTGACCAGCGCCACCGGGTAGTTGTCCGAGAGCGAGCGGGCCAGCGTCAGGCAGTCGTCGAAATTGCCGTCGACCTGGAGGATCTTGGCGCCGTGCACGAGCGCCTGGCCCATCTTGCCGAGCGCGATCTTGCCCTGCGGTACGAGGACGGCGCAGACCATGCCGGCCCGCACCGCGTACGCGGCGGCGGAGGCGGAGGTATTGCCGGTGGAGGCACAGATGACGGCCTGTGCGCCCTCCTCCTTGGCCCGGGTGATCGCCATCGTCATACCGCGGTCCTTGAAGGACCCGGTGGGGTTGGCGCCCTCGACCTTGAGGTGCACCTCGCAGCCCGTGCGCTCGGAGAGGACCTGAGCGGGGACGAGCGGGGTACCGCCCTCACGAAGCGTGACGACCGGCGTCGTGCTCGTGACCGGAAGGCGGTCCCGGTACTCCTCGATGATGCCGCGCCACTGGTGGGTGCCCTTGGTGGTCATGGGTCCTTACTCCCCTTCAACACGCATGATGCTGGCGACACCGCGCACGGTGTCGAGCTTGCGCAGCGCTTCGACGGTCGCCGAGAGGGCGGCGTCGGGCGCGCGGTGGGTGACGACGACGAGGGATGCCTCGCCGCCTCCGCCCGACCGTCGCCCGCCGCCACCCTGCTCGATGGCGACTTCGTCGCCGCTGCCTGGATTTCGGCCTTGCTGACGGACCGTATCGATGGATACGCCCTGTTCGGCGAAGACCGTCGCGACCTGGGCGAGTACGCCAGGCTTGTCCGCCACGTCGAGGCTGATGTGGTACCGCGTGACGACCTCGCCCATGGGGCTGACCGGCAGACGCGTGTACGCGGACTCGCCGGGGCCGGTGGCCTCGTTGAGTTTGTTGCGGCAGACCGCGACGAGGTCGCCGAGGACCGCGGAGGCGGTCGGCGAGCCACCGGCGCCGGGGCCGTAGAACATGAGCTGTCCGGCCGCCTCGGCCTCGACGAAGACCGCGTTGTACGCCTCGCGGACGGAGGCGAGCGGGTGACTCAGCGGGATCATCGCCGGATGCACACGCGCGGTGACGGACTGCCCGTCGGCGGCACGCTCGCAGATGGCGAGGAGCTTGACGGTGCAGCCCATGCGGCGGGCCGAGGCGATGTCGGAGGCGGTGACCTCGGTGATGCCCTCGCGGTGCACCTCACCGATCTTCACCCGGGTGTGGAAGGCGATTCCGGCCAGGATCGCGGCCTTGGCGGCGGCGTCGAAGCCCTCGACGTCGGCGGTCGGGTCGGCCTCGGCGTACCCGAGAGCGGTGGCCTCGTCGAGCGCCTCGGAGTATCCGGCGCCACTGGTGTCCATCCGGTCGAGGATGAAGTTGGTGGTGCCGTTCACGATGCCGAGGACCCGGTTGACCTTGTCCCCGGCAAGGGATTCACGCAGCGGCCGTACGAGCGGGATGGCGCCGGCCACGGCGGCCTCGTAGTAGAGGTCCCGGCCGTACTGCTCGGCGGCGGCGTGCAGAGCGGCGCCGTCCTCGGCAAGCAGCGCCTTGTTGGCGGAGACGACACTCGCGCCGTGCTCGAAGGCGGTGGTGATGAGGGTACGGGCGGGCTCGATGCCACCGATGACCTCGATGACGACGTCGATGTCGCCCCGTTTGACCAGGGCCGTCGCATCGGTGGTGATCAGTGCGGGGTCGATCCCCTCCCGCACCTTGGAGGGCCGGCGCACGGCGACACCGGCGAGCTCGACCGGCGCGCCGATGCGCGCGGCGAGATCGGCGGCGTGCGTCGTCATGATGCGCGCCACCTCTGAGCCGACCACTCCACAGCCCAGCAGCGCCACCTTCAGCGGACGCGTACGCATCATCCGACCTCGTTTCCTTTACATCTGATGTGTGGACCAGTCTCACTCACCAGACGGGAGTTTCTGCCACTCGTCCGGATCCTGAGACATCTATTTCATCAGCCGACATCGAGACGCAGGAGATCTTCCTCCGTCTCGCGCCGGACGATCACTCGCGCCTCCCCGTCGCGCACGGCGACGACGGGCGGGCGCAGGGCATGGTTGTAGTTGCTCGCCATGGAGCGGCAGTACGCACCGGTGGCGGGCACGGCGATCAGATCGCCGGGCGCCAGGTCGGACGGCAGGAACGCGTCCTTGACCACGATGTCGCCGCTCTCGCAGTGCTTGCCGACGACACGCACGAGCATCGGCTCGGCGTCGGAGGTGCGCGAGACGAGCGCGACGCTGTACTCGGCGTCGTACAGCGCGGTGCGGATGTTGTCCGACATGCCGCCGTCGACGCTGACGTACGTACGCAGCCCCTCCAGGGGCTTGATCGTGCCGACCTCGTACAGCGTGAACGCGGTGGGGCCGACGATGGCGCGCCCCGGCTCGACGGAGATCCGCGGGGTGGCGAGCCCCGCCGCCTCACACTCACGGGTGACGATGTCGCCTAGCGCCTTGGCGATCTCGTGCGGCTCGCGCGGATCGTCCTCGGAGGTGTAGGCGATGCCCAGCCCGCCGCCCAGGTCGATCTCGGGCAGCTCGATGCCGTGCTCGTCGCGCACCTCGGCGAGCAGCTGCACCACGCGCCGGGCGGAGACCTCGAAGCCGGCCATGTCGAAGATCTGCGAGCCGATGTGTGAGTGGATGCCGATGAGTTCGAGCCCGTCGAGGGTGAGCGCCCGGCGCACCGCCTCGGCCGCCTGCCCCCCGGCCAGCGCGATCCCGAACTTCTGGTCCTCGTGTGCGGTGGCGATGAACTCGTGGGTGTGTGCCTCGACGCCGACGGTCACCCGGATCTGTACGCGCTGCCGCTTGCCGAGCCCCTGCGCGATGTGCGCGACCCGGGCGATCTCCTGGAAGGAGTCGAGCACGATCCGCCCGACGCCGGCGGTGACCGCCCTCTCGATCTCCGCGACGGTCTTGTTGTTGCCGTGGAAGGCGATGCGCTCGGCGGGCATCCCGGCGTCCAGAGCGCAGGTCAGCTCTCCCCCGGAGCAGACGTCGAGGTTGAGCCCCTCCTCCTTGAGCCAGCGCACGATCGCCCGCGACAGGAACGCCTTCCCGGCGTAGAACACATCGGCGTCGCGTCCGAACGCGTCGGCCCAGGCCCGGCAGCGGGCCCGGAAGTCGCTCTCGTCGAGGAAGTAGGCGGGGGTGCCGAACTGCTCGGCCAGTCGCGTCACTTCGATCCCGCCGACGGTGACCGCACCGTCCTCGTTGCGGGCGACGGTACGGGCCCAGACCTTCTCGTCCAGGACGTTGAGATCGGCGGGCGGGGCCGTGTAGTGCCCTTCCGTCATGACATCGGCGTGACGGGGTCCGGCGGGGTGTGCGGATCGGCTCATCGTGCTGCTCTGCTCTCTCGGGTCTCTCAGAGGACTTCGGGTGCGCTGATGCCGAGCAGGGACAGGCCGCCTGCCAGCACCGTCCCGGCGGCTTCGGCAAGGGCGAGCCGGGAGCGGTGGGCGGCCGAGGGTTTCTCGTCACCGACGGGGAGCGGAGCGGCGCCGTCGTGGAAGTCGAAGAAGGCCTGCGCGACCGCTTCCAGCTGCCGGGCGAGCCGGTCGGGCTCACGGTGGCGGGCGGCGGCGGCGAGCACACCGGGATGGTCGGCGAGCAGTGCACCGAGCACGGGCGCGTCCACACTCTCCTCGTAGGCGCCACGGAACCCGAGCTGCTGAGCGTTCCGGCTCAGGGCCCTGGTCCGGGCGTACGCGTACCGCACCCGGAACAACGGATTGCTTTCCTGCTGTACGAGGAGCTCATCGCTCCCTGTGCACCGGGCGTGGTCGTGCGGGGCGGCCCGCAGCAGTGCCCAGCGCGCGGCGTCGCTCCCGAGCCGTGCGAAGAGATCGCGGTCCGCGGCGGGCACGGGCACCACATGCAGCGCCTCCCCGTCGGCCGCCCGCGCCCCGACTTCCGCCCCCTGAGACCGGAGCAGCTGCTCGACGGCCCCGGTGACGACACGCGCGCGCAGCTCGTCGACGGGTGCGAACGAGGCCCTGACGCCGACGAGGGCGTTCCCGTGACCGTACTCGGAACCGCGCGCCTCGATGGCGCCGACAACGGCGGCCAGGCCGTCGTCACCGTCCAGGGTGAAGTTCAGGAACCCGGGCCCGGTGACCTCGACACCACCGATCCCCGGCGCCCCCTGCATCCGCTCCCGAAGAATCTCGGCCACTTCCCTGGCCGGCAGCGCGGCGGGCCCGGCCAGCTGGAGGGCGACGGCAGTGGCGTAGTCCCCGCGCCCGCCCGGCCTTGTCCGCTCCACCCGCACGCGCGCGGGCACGGGCGCGCGCAAGGCGTCCTCGTCGACCGCGCGGCGCACGGCGTGCAGCACGGTCCTGGAGAGATCGGCGGGGGTCACAGGACAAGCGTATGGGAGAAAGGGGGGCACACTGCGACCCGGTTTCGCCATGCGGTCACCCTGCGGCGCTCTCCGCCCTCCCGGCACCGTGTCTGCCGTCGACCGACGGCGGGTCCCCCCTGTCCGTCAACTGCCGTACGAGCCGTACCAGCTCGCTCGGCTCGAAGGGCTTCGCCAGGAACGCATCGACGCCTGCAGCGACCCCGCTGTCCACCTCGTACGGCGTACACGCACTGATGACCGCCACGGGGAGATGTCTGGTCCGCGGATCGGAGCGCAATCTGGTGGCGGTCTGCAGACCGTCCAGCCGGGGCATGACGACATCGAGCGTGATCACATCGGGACAGACCCGATGCACCAGATCCAGACACTCGACACCATCGGCCGCGGTCACGACCTCGAAGCCCTCAAGCTCAAGATTGACCCTGATCAACTGCCGGATGACCTTGTTGTCGTCGACAACAAGCACGCGGCCACAAGCGCCTGACACACTCCGAGAGTAGGCGGGGTGTAGGGGCTGCGTCCGGGTTTTGCCCATTTCCGACCCCGGACGAGTGGTGCGAGGGGGTGGCCGGATACACCCAGGACCACCCCTACGCCCCCTCTGCGCGGCCTGTACCGCCGCCTCCGACAGCCCGGAAATACCTGTTCACGGACACCCCGCGGAAGCTGGTAGTGTTTCACCCGTCGCCGAGCACCACAGCGATACGCCCTCGTAGCTCAGGGGATAGAGCATCGGCCTCCGGAGCCGTGTGCGCAGGTTCGAATCCTGCCGAGGGCACTTCGATTGAAGTGCTTGAAGACCCCGTCACCAGCGGAAACGCTGAGGCCGGGGTCTTCGCGTATGTAGCGCCGCTGGTGGTGGTCCCTCGTCGGTCGGCCACCCGGAGTGCGTATCCGGGTTCTTCGAGGGGCGCCAAGGCCAAGCCCGAAGGGTCACGGTGTGAGCCTTGGCGCCCCTCGAAGAACCCGAGTGCGGCAAAGCTGCCCGGCCGACGAGGGACCACCCCACTCCGCGGCGACCGTGCCGTGCGGACAGCAAGCCGCGCCCGTCATCCAGGTCTCGGTGCCAAGGGAGCCACCTCCCTATCGGTCACTCACCGGGTTCGGCGGGTAAGAGGGAGCCCAGCTCGGGTGACCCGTAGGTCAGGAAGACGAGGTCGCTGTCACTGCTGGTGTCCCAGATGTCGCGGTCGAATGTCACGGGGACTGAGGCCGTGGACGGCTGACCCAAGTAGCTCTTGGCGGACGTCGCGCCGCCGGAACGTCCGAAGGACACACGGGCGCCGTCACGCGGAAGGAAGAGGCTGTAGAGACCAGGACGTCCGTCGTCTGGGGTCAGCCAGCGGCCTGAGAGGAGGTTGTTCGTGAGCCTTGTGGCGAGGTCTGACGGAGTGATGTCTCCGGTCAGGTCCGGCGGGGTCTTGATGGTGATGTCGTCGTCGGGGGTTCCGAGGTTGTCGGTGCTGACAGGCTGGTTGTTGATGTCGTCGATCTGGGTTCGGATGCCGGCGATCTCGCTGGCGATGACTTCGTCGCTGAGGTTCGCGGTGAGGACGAGGTCTTCGATGACCTTCTCGACAGTGCCGAGGACGGGGGCAGCGCCGCCGAGGATGTTGGTGAAGTCGTCGTAGTCCTCCTTGATGCCCCTATAGACCTGCTCCTCGACGGTGTCTTGGTAGAAATAGTTGCTGATCTGGAGGTGTTTGTAGGTGGCGCCGATGCGGTCGATACGGCCGATGCGCTGCTCGACACGCATCAGGTTCCAGGGCATGTCGTAGTTGATGAGGCGGCCCGACGTCTGCAGGTTGAGGCCCTCGCTCATCGAGTCGGTGCCGATCAAGACCTCGATATCGCCGTTGCGGAATCGGGCCTTGATCTCGGCCTTGGTGACCGGGGTCCACTTCCCTGCTACGGGATCGTAGATCTCGCCGCCGCGGCCGGAGTAGCAGCCGAGCTTGTAGTAGCCAGCGGCCAGGAGGCGCTCGCGGACGTAGTCCATGGTGTCGGCGTACTGAGTGAAGACCACTGCGGAGTCGTACGTTTTGAACGACTCGACCAGGTCCTTGACGAGCTGCTGGGCCTTGGTGTCCTCGCCAGTGATATCGCCGAGGTCGTTGAGGAAGGAGCGGAGCTCGCCGATCTCCTCCTTGAGGCGGTCGGCGCGGACGTCGAGGGTCTCGGGGTCGAAGAGGGAGTTCTCCAGGTCGACGCCGTCGTCGTCGGTGAGAAGATCGCCGAGGCTCTTGCCCTGCTCGAGTACGTCGAGGCGGCGTTGCAGGGACTGCTTGATCGCTTGGAAGGAGGAGGTCAGCCGGCGCCGGTAGACGGTCATGATGAAGCCGAGGGCTTTGGTGGCCTTGTCAGACTTGTAGGCGTTGTAGTGGCGGCGGATGTATTCCTCGATGCGGTCATACAGCTTCCGCTCGTTCGGCGCCAGAGGGATGAACTCATCGGTGACGTGCCGGTACGGGATGACGACCGAAGCCGGGATGATGCTGGCCGCCTGGTAGGCCCGCATGGTCTTGCGAGTGTTACGGAAGACCCGATCGCGTATCGGGGTGTGGCGGCGAGCCCACTTATCCATCCACTCGGAGGTGGCGTTGGGGAACTGTGCCCTGAGATCAGGCGAGGGTGGGTTGCTGGCCATCCCGGTCACCGTCCACGCGTCGGCCCACCCAAGTGCGTCGTTGACCTGCTGCTCCAGCTCGTAGTCGTGCTCGGCAAGCTGGTCGGAGAAATAGTCCTCCAGCATGCCGCAGATGAGCTTCCAGTCGCGCCTCTCGGGCGGGTCAACAAGGTGGGTGAAGTATTGCGTGAAGAAGAACGCCTGCCTACCCCATTTGCCCGGCAGCCCAAGGAGTTCGATGAGGTCCCAGGCCTCGTGGGGGTGCATCTGCATCGGGGTCGCCGAAGCAAGGTAGAGCGCCCTCCACAGGTCACGCCTTTTCATCTCCTGGAGCAGCGCGAGCAAGGAGTTGGGTGTGTCTGTCGCCTTGGAGCCACGTCGGCGGGCGTGGTGGGCCTCGTCGACGAGGACGACATCCCACGGTCCGGCGTCGAGGATCTCGGTACGGCGGGTGCGGCGGCGAGCGAGGTGGGAGGAGGCGAGCACGACTGGGAAGGCCGACCACGGGTTCACCTTCGGGTCGGTCGGGATGGGCTGGTCGAACCGATCGATGAAGCCGCCCTTGTCGTAGCGGGCGACGTCGAGGTTCGTCTTCTCGTGGAGCTCTTCCTGCCACTGCTTCATCACCGAGGCAGGCACCAGCAGCAGCGCCTTCTTCGCCCGGCCGGAGGTGAAGAGCTCACGTAGCACCATGCCTGCTTCGATGGTCTTGCCGAGACCGACCTCGTCGGCGAAGAGATAGCCGCGCGGGTACGTCGACACCACCCGGTGGATCAGCTCCGCCTGGTGCGGCAGCGGCTGAGCCCAGGCCGTGCCCACGCCGGTCCACGCCGACTGCTTCGGTGCGTCCCGGAGGGCGACCAGCTCGCCCCATGCTGCCTGGATATCGACGTCCGCGTCGACAGGCGGTGCCTCGTGATTGGCCTCCTCGCGCCTCGGCTGCGGTACGAGCGTGTCGAAGGGGAACGGCAGAGCGTCGGGAGCGTGCTCTATCAGGTGTTCCCGGACGGCGGTGGGCAGGTCAATGATCGCCCAACCCTGGTCGGGGTTGGCACGCCAGTGCCGATCGAAGGCGTGCTCCTTGGACGCGCCGTAGTCCTCCCAGGACTCGGTACGCCAGGAGCGGTAGGCGTCAAAGGTCTCGTGGTTCTTCACCCATGCAGTGACCGAGGCGTTGTTGGAGCCGCTGAACGCGACCTTGTGGCCGTAGCGGTCTGTGAAGACGCCGTACTTGGTGTGGAAGTAGCGGCCAGACTCATGGTGGGTGAGCAGGTGGCCGTGCTTGTCGACCGGGACGCCGACCCGGATGTGGAGCCGGCTGTTGGCGACCATCCAGGCGAGCACGCTGAGGTACTCGCTCTGCACGATCTTCGTGCCCTCCAGGCCAGGGTCAGCCAGTAGTCGCTCGGCGACGACATCGTCGAGCGGAGTGCCGGAGAGCACCGCGTCGACGTCCTTCTTCCCGAGTTGGGCACCGACGATGAGTCTCATCACGCCGCCACCGGCGATGAAGTACGCCGTACCCTGCGCGGCGAACTGCAGCTCTGCCCCGGACCAGTAGCCGACTGCACGGTCGTAGGTAACGGCCCTGGAAAGCAGCGGCTCGTAGAACATCTCAAACGGTGCATCGTCTGGCGAGTACATAGCCTTCAGCGTCACGCTGCGGAACGAGTCCTCGGCCGTGGCAGGGTCGTGGTCGAAGAGACCATCCCGCGCCGGTGCCCCTGGCTTGGCGGCGGCACCGGGGAACAGGGCGTCGTCCTGCTGGGACAACCTCACTCCATTTCGAAGAGCGTGTCGGGCTTGTCGTCATCCTGCTTGCCCAGGTCAGTGGCCTCGGGCAGGACCACGTCAGGGAAGTAGAGCGTGCACATCGTGTCGAGGCGACCCGCCTCGGGCACAGCCCACGTGCCCTTGACCTTCGTCCGAGGGATCGCGTTGGCAAGGCCTTGCAGTGCGGCGTTGAATCCTGCGTCGCTGGTGTAGCCGTGCTTGTCGAGAAACCTCTTGGCTGCTGGCCAGTCGTCGTGTTCAGCGATATAAAGGGCCGTGTCGACCGCGTCGATGACGTTTGCGAAGGACTCTGCCTCTGGACGCACACCGGGAAGATCCCTCTCGGCACCACGCCGCACTCGCTCTTTGGGGGGCAGAAGCTTGACCGTGCCAGATCCCTTTTTGAGGATCTTCGCGCGCTCAAGCTTGTCCACATCAAGGCCGCCCACCGCGAGGGCAAGCAGGCGGGCTGTGTCGTACGGGAACTCCCTGGCCGCGAAGGTGTCCCAAGCGAGGAGGACAAAGTCGGTCAGTGTGTCAGACTTCGCGCCCTGTCCAATGAGCCTCGCCCGGCGAAGGTCAACGATCTCCTCCCGAGCCAGGGATAGGGCGTCCTCGGGCCGAAGAAGTTGGTCGCGCCCGTCCTCGCCCGGTGTCGAGGAGTACACGGGCCAGTGACGCGAGATGACAGATAGCGTCGGCCCATAGGTCGAGAGCAGAAGGTCGACCCCGCCGATGCCGTCGTTCTGGAATCGAAGCACCGCAGCGCGAGCCGCGCTCCTGATCTCGGCCTCGACGTCTTCGAGGTAGATCGGTCCGTTGCGCTCAGCCTGCTCGCGCTTCCTGCAGGTGAGCATGATGGTGCTATTCGCTGCGTTCTTGTTCTTCTGATGGGACGATGCTGCCGGCTCGGTGTTTACCGGCCAGGACGTCTCGATCGTGAAGCCTGCGTCGATGATGGCGGTGCCCAGCGCGTCCCACGCCTCGGCTTTCTTGTGTGTGAACATGACGGTCATGACACCGTCCTCGCGCAGGACACGACTGCACTCCGCAAAGATTGCAGTCATCTTCGCCGTGTAGTCGGCATCCGCGAGTTGCTTCTTCCGTCGCCCGAACGCGGCGAAACGCGCGACGTTGGCGATCGCCTCGTTCTCCTTGTCGCTCTCCGTGTCGGCGAAGAAGTCTGGGTACAGGCGGCCGAGTGTCGCTTTCTCCCAGACGTAGAAGAAGTCAGAGAGTTCTGCGTACATGACGTTGTCGTAGTACGGCGGGTCCATACACAGGTGGGAGACACTCCCCGACGCCAGCCCGCCGAGGTTGGCCGCGGTCCCCTGGGTCACCATGACCGGCGTTTGGACTTGAGACTCAACCAAAGAATCGGGCGACACATGCCCGACCAGCGTTACCAACTGGTCGTACGCGTCAAGGACCTGGTGTAGCACGAATGAGGGAAGTTCCTGCGAGCCCTGGAATTCAACGAAGGTCCACCTGAACGTGAAATTGTGCTTCTCGAAGACACTCCGCGTCTTCTGCCTACCGATATCCCAAGTTGACAGCCGGGAGTTGTAGTTTAGCGCCTTGGCCTGGATCATTCCGAGCACCGTCAGAAGCGCACGAGTCTTCTCCTGCCCAAGCTCCTCTTCTGCCTCAGTCAGGAGACGTTGCAGTTCTTCTGCGAAGACGGCATGGACGACCAGCTGGCGCTCCGTAAACATTTCGGCCCACTTGGTGATCCCGTACATACGGTGGCCGCGGTCGTAGTTCGAGATCTCGGTGATCTCCTCTGTCGGGAGACAGCCGGTCGCCTCCCAGTCAGCCCGATGCTCTGCGAGGTAGTCACTGGCGCGTTCGAGGCAAGCCGCGTCCTCGCTGCTTGGCTCCCGATACCCTTTGGTGCGGTCGGTCTTGCGGTAGTAGACCGCGTAGAGAACCTGCTCGAACCGACCGGACTGGGCCTCGGCCTTGACGTAAGCGTCATCAATCGCGAGGTCGTCATAAGGACTGCGGGCGGTGCCGCCAGTCATCAGACCGACAGAGGGGTCGAAGTCGATCTCGTCGCCCCGAGCGATCTCGAACGTGGGCTCGCTCAGGAGGTTGCCGTCTTGGTCGTGTACGACGATTCGCACGGCTGTCTCGCGGCCCTTGGTCTTGTCCAGCCACTGATCAGTGATGAGCGGCACGAGCCCGCCCGTGCGCGGGCAGCGGACGGCGTTCGCCCAGATATAGGTAAGGTACTTCTCGCCCTCTTCGTAGACGAAGAACTTGCCAAGCTGCTCTTCCACTCTGCGACGCCAACGATGCCCGTACCTTTCGAGCTCAGGCGTCAGCTCGTGGCCGAAACAGACGGGGATCTCGACCCCGGCCTTCAGAACGGCAGCGGCTACCGCGTTGAGATCATTCGCTGCGGTAGGAAGCCCGAGCCGAGCTGAAACGAAGGGGATGGATCCGCCTCCTGCGGTTGGGTCCGCCACCAACGGCAGGGAGCCACCCCAGGTATGACGCAGTACCTCGTGGAGAAGTGCCATGTCGCCAGCGTCCGGTAGGTTCTTGAAGGCAGGGCGGTACCCGTATGCGGCGGCACCCAGCGTCTCCCCTCGCTCGGTGGCGGCGGCAATCCGCCGACGTGCGGCAATGGGGTCACCCCAGATCCCAACCAACTTCAGGACCCAGAGTTTGTAGGCAGCCGGGTTCAACAACTCCGGATGGTCGGGAAAGGCGTCGCCCAGCTGCGGGTTCCATGCAGGGAGAAGGCCTGCCAACACGACTGCGGCCGACGCCACCAGCGGACGGCGAGCCCACCACACGTGAAGCGCCTTCAGTTTCGGAAACTGGCCCGGGATGGGGGCCGCTTCGCGGCGGGACTCGATGCTGAGCTCGGCGACGGGGAGCCAGTCCTCGATGAGGACACGCGGCTTGGTGCTGCTCAAGGCGAGTCCTTTCAGTTGTCAGAGAGGAGGGTACGGAGGGCCTTGCGGGCGCGGTTGGCGTCGACGCCGATGCACTTGGAGTACCAGTAGTAGGTCTCCTCGGTGCTCATGGCGTTGATGCCGGCGACGAGGGCTCGGACCCGCTCGTGCTTGGCGATGGGCTGGGTGGCCAGCAGGATCAGTGCCAGGCGTACGCCGTCGGGTTCGGCAAGCTGGATGGGTGCCTTGCGGGTGAAGGCCAGAGCGCTGGGCCGGTGGCCCGATCGCCTCACGGCGGCGAAGAGGGCGTCGACGACGCGACCCGTCTGCTGCGGAGTGAGGGTGACGACGGCCGTGGTGAGGACAGAGCCCACCTCGCCGTACGTCTCCTCGATGGTGAGGCCGTAGATCTCGCCGCGGCCGGGCTTCACGATGAGACGGAAACCGCGGGCGCCGTCGACGGCAGCGAGCCGTCGGCTCGGGACGGTCGTCGCGCGCTGGAGCGTGGTCACTTAGTCACCTCCGCCGTCATCGTTGTGCTCTTCATTCCGAGCTTCTTGATCACGTCATGGATCTGTGCGAACTGCGGGCCGTCGACGTCGAGTGCCGGGTCGAACCGGAAGGTGAGAGTGATGTCGCCGACCACCTTCGTGGCGGCGGTGAGAGCCTTCTTGGCATGGCCGTAAGCCATCTGGAAGTCGGCGCGCTCGGCCGTGCCCTGGAACTGGACGCCGCCTCCGGTGAGCCCCTTGTATTCGGCGCGGATGGTGGAGCGGACCGTAATGGTCTGTTTCTGCAGCATGCCGAGCGAGGCGACGGCGAGGTCGATGTCGCTCGTGCCGGACGCGGCATCCGCGCTCACCTTCAAGGTAAGGGTCCTGATGGCGCGGATCGCGTAGTCGGAGACGGCATCGAGCAGGGTCTGCATGGCCGCGCCGCCGGGACCGTTCGCGGTGAAGGTCTTGGACATGGCGGTGCGGGTGGGGACCTGGACGCCGACCTCGTCGGCGGTCTCGCGGGGCAGGATATGGAGGGTGTCGAGGCCCTTGTCCTTGATCGCCGAGGGTGAGAGCGCCCGGACGCCAGCGGCAGGCTCGGTGTCGGTGACGACGAACCAGCTGTACTCGCTGGACTGGACGGCGGTGGCCAGCAGGTCGAGGACATCGGTCTTGGAGGGCTCGCCCCCGCAGGCTGCCTCGAGGCGGGCACGGATGTCCGCACCGGTGAGCTGGTCGCTGGCGAGCACCGAGCGAAGGTCGGTCTGGGTAGGTTTGCGGACCAAGAGGCCGCGCTTCTGCGCCTCGGTCATGGTCATGACCTCGGTGTCGGCACCGAAGGTGATCGACATGCCAGCCTGGTTGTTGGCCGTGTAAGCCCTGCCGCTAGCCGAGTCGTAGCAGACCCAGCCGTCGTGGTTGACACCGTTGACGATCGCGTCACGCAGCAGGGAGGTGTTGCGGACGATGGAGGCCTTGTGGTCGGACCAGAAGTAGTCGGCGATCGCGGCCGTGCTCGTGGCCTCCTTGTTGGCCCAGGTTCGGTTGCGCAGGAAGGACGCGGTGAACGGGCTGGTACGGATCTTCTCCTCGTCAGTCAGCAGCGTGATGACTGCAGAGGTGGCATTCTTCGGGTTGCCCTGGGCCTGGGCAGGAAGCTCACGGTGGCGCAGGTAGCTGGTGGCCTTCTCGTCAGCCGGGTAGTAGATGTGTTTGAAGCACCGGGTGACCGCGATGCGTGCCTGGAGGCGGGCCTCCTTGTCGTAGGCCTCGACCTTCTTGCGGACCTCCTCGCTGAACTGACCCAGCCGGTGGGTATCAGCGGCAAGGTTGTTAGAGGCGATCAAGGCACGTGCGCGGTCCTTGAGCACATGGACCTGCTCGGCGTCGGCCAGGGCGAAAACCAGGGAGTTGCGGTACTTGCGCGGCGCGCCGACCGAGCCGACCTTGTCAAGCATCTCCACGATCTGTGCCGGCGGCTGGTCGGCGTGGCCTTGGTCGACGGTGACGACATCGTGGTCGAGCACGACCACGCGCAGCGCGTCCTTGTCTGGGATCTCGGCAGGGCCTGACGGGAAATGGATCGCGGTAACGCCACCGTCATTGGCAAACGCCTTCTGTATCAGGCTGTCGACTTCCGCGGCGACCGCAGTGTTGGCGACGTTGCGCTTCTCGGTCTCGATGATGGCGTTGACGTTGGGCTCGATATTGAAGCGCCAGCGAGCACCGTCGTAAGACAGGTGCCAGAAAACCTTCTCGGACTCGGTTAGCGCCTTCTCGAAGATGGTGGCGTCCTCGCCGGGGCGCAGGGTGCCGACCAGCCAGTCGTTGCGGCCCGCCCCTGCGGTGGAGACCATTTCCAGGGAGTGGGTAAACACGGTGCGGGCCACGCGGGTGGCGTAGGCAGGCTTGCCGGGGAAGACGTCGACGTCGACGACAGCCGCGTGGGAGGCCGTGGAGGCGAAGTCACCCTTGGCCACGCTCGCGTACTCGGCGCGGCCGAGGCCGTCGGTGAGGTGGTTGAGGACTGGCTCATCGGAGTAGTCGATGTCACCGACGTTAATGATCGCTGTCTCGTCATTGGTGGCGTAGATGTTGGCCACGACCTCGGCCAGGAGTTTCAGGGCTCCGCGGGCGCGCTGGAACTCGGATATGTTGCCCAGACGCTTGTCGAGAACGCGAACCAGCTCGGGGTGGAACGGGTAGGTCTTGGTGACCAAGTCGCCATAGGAAGACGGATGCTCTGCTCCACCGGCGAGTTGCTCGGTCTTGGTGAGCTGTTCGTAGAATGCCCGGTAGGCCTCCCCTGCTGCCCTGGCGGCGTCCTCGTCGACGGAGGCGAAGATGCGCTTCTTGAGGATTTCTCCGATCTCGTTGTCATCGGCCGGCTTGATTACCGCGCTCGGCTGCACCGCGCGGGTCAACACGTCGCCGGTCTCCTGGGCGGCCTTGACCGAGGCGGCGTTGGCGGCGTCGGCCTTCTCCTTCTCCTCACCGGTCAGCTCGCTGATCTCGGTGGTCTCCGCACCGAACGCGTTGGTGGTCGCGGCCAGGGTAATGATGACCGAGACCTTGTTGGTCGGGTCGGAGGCGACCTCGAAGAGGTTGCCGAGGAAGACAGGGATCGCGCCGGCCATGCGGCGTACGTCCTCGCTGCCGGAGGAGGCCACTGCGCGTAGGTACTTGGCGATCTCATCGACGATCACCACCGTCGGCTTGCCACGGAAGGCGGCCTTGATCGTCGCGGTGCCCGGAGCGGTGCGTTGGGTGTCGTTCGCCGCCATCGCAGCGAACGCGTCATCGCCAATCTGGGCGGCCATCTCACCCCACATCGTGTAGGTGCGATGGCCGCTGGTCTCGATGCCCGCAGTGGGGTC
Organism: Streptomyces sp. Ncost-T10-10d; assembly: GCF_900091955.1. Taxonomy (GTDB): domain Bacteria; phylum Actinomycetota; class Actinomycetes; order Streptomycetales; family Streptomycetaceae; genus Streptomyces. The sequence goes on along the minus strand of NZ_FMDF01000051.1, from coordinate 40,102 downwards.
GAGGGCGTCGCCGACCAGGGCCGCGACCTGGACCGGGCCGTCGGGAAGCAGGCCCAGGTCGAGGAACTCGGTGATGCTGGACGGCCGGGCACCCTTGGCGAGGTGGTAGACGGCGGTCAGGCCGTGGGTCTTACCGCCACCAAACGAGGTCGTCGGGCGAAGCACGCCGTTCTCCCCCGCAACACCCTTCGCTCCGGTCAGACGGCCGAATGTTTTGGTGAGCAGCGTCTTCAGGCCGCTCGTGGGGTATGTCTGCGCGAAAAATGCCTCCGCATCGCCGTACACCGGATAGTGCTCCGCGTCACGGACCACCTTGTCCAGTTGTGCTGCGAAGTGGTTGTCCGCCAACCCGCCTTCGAGTACGTCCCCCCGCGGAACACACACCTTCCGCAGAGCCACCAGGCTCGACGCTGCCATGCCTCTCCTGCCCCCCAGACGCCGTGCACGCGGCGTCGCCCCTCCTACGTATCGTGTGATTGTAAGTCACCAACAATTGCGCCGAGTTGAGTCGGCATCTGGCGTAGGACTCCTCGGATTCGTCGAGGCCGCCTTCCTCGGACTCCCCGTTCCGCAAGCCGCCCCCCGCGCTCGCAGCGCACGACAAGCGGGAGGCGTCCAGGGCCCAACCCGAGCATCCGGACGCGCGCCGGAGCGGCCGGCTCGGGCTTATTGCGGGGCAGCGTGGACCATCCGTGGACAAGCAAGTCGCTCGTGGCAGTTGAAAGGTCTGTGACCTGCTGGAACAGCGGAAGCACCGACGGCCTCCGGAGCCGTGTGCGCAGGTTCGAATCCTGCTGGCGGCGCCGTCAACGGATTCCAGCTCTGCTACTCCTCCAGAGCCCAGGTCTGGGCCTCCGGCCGTCACAACGACGACACCCCCAGCACGTCCTCACGGCCGCCTACGACGCCAAGGCCGTGGCTGGCAAGTGGACCACCTCGTCGGCGCCACCCGTTCGGCCAATCCGGGCGTACGCTCCAGCGCCGCCCGGAAGCGGTCGATCTCCACCGCGTCAATCCCGACTCCGATGATGCTCATGCTCGGACCCCCACGGGGATGCGGCGCACGACGGTTCCTTCCGAGGCTGTGAGCGGTGATTGGCAGATCTGTTTCAGACCTTCAAGCAATCCCCAGATCGGGCATCCAGGCGATGGAACGCATCTGCCAATCAGTACCGGAGCGGCTACGCGGCGGCCAACTCGCACCACACGACCTTCCCCCGGCTGCCGTCTCTCGCCAGCGGCTGCCAGCCCCACAGGTCGGCGCACGCCCGGACCAGCGCCAGCCCCCGCCCTTCCTCCACCACGTCGGCCGCCTGCTCAAAAGACACGGGCGGCTCCGGTGGCTCGGGGTCGGCATCCCAGGCCCCGAGCCGCAGAACCCCCGCCGACCAGCGCACGCGCAGTGCGGCCGGGCCCTTGGTGTGGCGTACGGCGTTGGAGACCAGCTCGGTCGCGAGGAGTTCGGCGGTGTCGACCAGGCGGATCAGGCCGTGCATGGTGAGGATCAGGCGGAGGGTGCGGCGGCTGATAGTGACGGCGCGTAGGTCGTTGGGGATGTAGAGGCAGTACTCCCAGGGTTCGTTCACGTTTTCGGGCATGCGTCAGCTCCGTTCGGGTGGGGAGGTTGCGGGGCGGGCGGTGGCGTTGCCGCAGCCGTCGCGACAGGACGGAGCGGTGCACTTCCGCAGTGTGTGCGTTGCGTCACTGACGGTAGGGCTAACATGTCATACGGAGCAAGCCGACTGCGCAATCCGACCCCGAACGAGTCACGCCAGCAGGCGTGTTGAACCGAGGAGCAATCGATGGTCCTGAGGCGCGAACCCACGGCACGTCAGGTGCGCCTGGCGATGGAACTGCGCCGACTCCGCGACGCGGCAGGACTCTCCGCTCGCGAGGCAGCAGCGCTGATCGGAGCGAGTCGCGTCCAGATCAGCCACATCGAGTCGGGCCTCGCAGGCCTGAGCGAGCAGCGGCTACGCCGCCTCGCGGCCCACTATGCGTGTGCGGACGACGAGTTCGTCGACGCCCTGGCCGCACTGGCCACCGATCGCACACGCGGCTGGTGGGAGGAGTACCGGGGGCTACTCCCCACCTCGTTCCTGGACCTGTCCGAGTTGGAGTTCCACGCCACCTTCCGATGGGACGTGGACTTCCTGCACGTCCCGGGCCTGCTCCAGACCGAGGACTACGCTCGGGCGCTCTTCTCTTGCCGTGTTCCCGAACTGCCGCGAGAAGAACTCGAGTTGCGCATCCGCCATCGAATGCAGCGACGTGTCATCCTCGAGCAAGCGGAGCCGATCCCGTACAAGGTGCTGGTGCACGAGGCAGCATTGCGGATCAGGGTGGGCGGCCGCGCCGCCTCACGTGCTCAGCTGGACCGCATCCTGGAACTCTCCGAGGCAGAGCACGTGACGGTGCGCGTCATCCCTTTCGAACTGGATGATTTCGCCGACGTCACAGCCGTCATGGTGTACGCCGGTGGCCCTGTCCCAAAGCTGGACACCGTGGTACGCGACGGCCCGCACGGCGTGCTCTTCATCGACTCCGAAGCACAGCTCGGCGTCTTCCGAACGCTCTTCCGTAGAGTTGAGGGGGCGTCACTCGATCCCGCACGGTCGCGTGACCTCATCCACAGGTTGGCCAAGGAACTGTGAGGCACTCGTGATCACCCGCGACAACTGGCAGAAGTCTTCCCACTCCGGCAGCGGCGACGGCAACGCCTGCGTGGAAATGGCAAACCATCTCACCCATATAGCCATCCGCGACTCGAAGACCCCAGCCGGGGCAACCCTCTCCTTCCCGACCGGAGCCTTCACCACCTTCGTCGAGGCCCTGAAGACTCACTCCCCTGCGACGGACTCCACCAGGTTCCGAGGCTGATCCACCTCGTTCCCCCGAGCCGTCGCCACTCGCACGCGAACACTTGCAACGGCACTGTCGCCACCAGCGGCTGAACTGCCCAGCCGGGTTTGCCGGCGCCGGCGATTGAGGAGCGGTTCACGAATACGTCGGGTGCCCGTCCGGACGCCTCTGGGTTGAGTGTCCGGGTGGCCGGTTCCGGCAGGTGTTCTTGAATCCTGCCTTGTCACCCGCGGATGATGTCCAAGGCTTCCTCGCGCATCTCCGGACCGTGGACTCGCGCGGTCCCAGTACACGAAGGGGCACAGGATGACGAACGTGGCGGGGGCGTGACAGTGGTGCGCGGGTATCGAGCAGGCCGACACGGGGCCGGTGCCACATGAGGCAGCGCCTGCAAGTGGTGCTCCAGATCATGCTGGCGCTGGTCGCCTGCCTTCTCGGCATCGCCACCAACTACGCCACCAACGCGACCCACGTGCCCTGGGCACTGGAGGTCATCCGGCGTGGGTCCATACCGGCCATCGGGCTGCTCATCGTCGCCATGGTGATCGGTCAGGTCGTCGTGTACCGGCTGGAGAACCCGGCGCCCCAGCAGACGGAGTGGCCGCGTGACCGAATTCCATACCCGGGGCTGGACGCCTACAGCGAGGACGAGGCCACCGTCTACTTCGGCCGGGAGGCACAGGCTGCCGAGCTGACGCGCAGGCTGCACGCCTCCGGGCCCCGCCCGGTCGACCGGTTCCTGCTGCTGACCGGAGCCTCCGGCAGCGGCAATTCTTCGCTGCTCGGTAAGACCGCCCACGACACTCCGATCCGGCTCGGGCCCGCTTGACGGCCCTCACCCTAACGGCCGCCAGTGGAACGGCCCCGGCGATCAGTGCAGCATCCAGCCCCGCGAGGGACCGCCTGCACGGGGCACCGATGAATTCCGCGGGGCCTCTCTCAGTTCGGTGACGACGAAGGCGCCGGGAGGTTGCTGATCCCGGGTTCGTAGTGGGCTCGGAGGTAGATGCGGGTGCGGTCCGGGGAGTACTCGTGTGCGTACAGGCGGACGCAGCGTTCATCGGTCGTGTCGTACGCGTCGGACGAGCCGAAGGGGTCCTCGGACGCGCCGGAAGGGGTCCCGGTGGCCTGAGGGGCTTTGGTGCTCGGGCAGACGTAGCCGTAGCGCACGCCGTCCTTGAACGTCTCCGGCTCCGGAAGGCCGAAGTGGGCGAAGTCGTGGGGTTTGACGTCGGTCGCGGCGGCCGTGGGCTCCAGCCATTTGCCTTTCGGGGGGTTCTCCTTCAGGTACGTCTCGGCCTCGGACCTGGTCAGTGTGAAGGTGAGCAGGCCCGTGTCGAAGCGGGAGGTGATCTCGTACGCGGCCTCGGGTGAATTCGCCGTGGCCGGCACCGTAAGGCCCATCCGCTCGCTCATCCACTCCGGCGTGATGCCCGCGGCCCATGTGGAGCCCGCCGCCTGTTCCGCCTCGCGGTCGGCGCCGTGGGTGGTGCGTCCGCCGCCTCCGCCGTTGTCTTGATCGCCGCACCCCGCCACTCCGAGCGAGACGGCCATCACACCCGCTGCGGTCCATGCGACGAGCCGCCCACGGCCCGCGAAGTGGCCGGCGCGGGCGGTTCGGGTGCTGTCCGTGTGGAACTCGTTCATCGGCCGGTGCCCCTCCCCGCCTCCGGGGTCGTACGCTCCTGCTGTTGCTCGCGGCCGGGATTCATCCGTCCGTCCCTGCTCTCTTCGGGACCCGGGAGCGGGTCTGTGTTGGGATCCGCGGAGCCCAGGTCATAGTGCTGGACGCCACTGCTGCCGGACATGTCGAATTCCTGGGCGAGTCCCACGCGGTGCAGCTTGGCCATCTGTCCGTCGGGGATCTCCATCGGACCGATCTCGACGCCCTTGCCCTCATCCCAGTTGTAGCGGTCCCAGACGTTGGCCTGGTAATCGATGCTGATCTCGGGGTTGCCGTTGGCATCCGGAACCGCCGTCACCACACCGGTGACGTTGGAGTTGGCTCCGCCCACCGCGTAGAACCAGTTCTCGTCGGTCTCCTTGGAGAAGTAGAAGCCCTCGGGCGCTTTCGCCTCGACTGGGAAGGCGACCGGCTTTCCACCGTTCTTCCGGAATTCCTCCAGGGCCTGTTTACGCCAGTCGTCCTGGTTCATCCGGACGATGTCGTCGACGTACGACTTGAAGCCGGGCACGTCCGTCATCATCTTGTCCACCGGCAGGTTCATGGGACTGCCGCTGTTGCCCAGATAGTGCGCCATGTGGCGGGACGCGTCCGTCATGCCCTTCCAGTCGGAGCCCTCCGCCAGCAGCTTCATCTTCTGCTCGGTGGCCCACTCCTCGAAGCCCGGCGACTCGGAGTCATGCTTCCCGGCGCCGGCGTCCGGCGCGACCTGCGGCATGGTCGGACTGAGAATGCCCGCCGCCATCAGGTCGTCCTTCTGCGCCAGCCAGAGCTGGGCCCTTGCCGCCGGGCTCAGGGACTCCCACAAGCGCCACAATTCCGCGCGCTGCTGCGGATTCGCGTCCTTGCCGAGCCCGGCGAGTTCGTTGGCTCGCGGCAACTGCTCCTCGTCGAGGGAGGTGTACCGGACGTGGCCAGCGTTCTGCGGGTCGTTGCCGTGGCTCTTGCGGAGCGCGCGTACGGTTGCCGCGTCGACCTCGGCGGCATGCTGGACGATGCCAGTGAGGGTGTCCGCGTACCACCGGATCCGGTCCTTGGTGCGCTGGTCGGTTCCCTCCGGGGTGCAGATCTTCTCAGAGACGCGGACCGTACCGTTCGGGCCGTCGAAGACCAGGAGTCCGGGGTCCGGCGGCTGATGGGACGGGTCCCCCTTGCCGGCCGATTCGGTGAGGGTCTGCGCCTGCCTCTGGTACCGCGTCAGCTCGGCGTGGGCGTCGACGAGGACGCTCGCGATGCTCTCGGCCTCCATCTGGAGGTCGGAGAACTCCTTGGCCGTCTTGCCGACGAACTCTCTGGTCACGGTGGCATTGACACCCTGCCAGCGAGCCGCGTGCGACTTCTTGGCCAGTCCGTCCCGGACATCGGTCGCGAGCTTGGCCAGTTCGCCGGCCATCGTCTTCCAGTCGGTCGTCGCGGTACCCAGCTTGGTGAGGTCCAGGGCCATGAGATCCGAGTACGAGAAGTCCCCCACGGTTCCTCCTACTTGAAATACTCGTTCAGCGCCGAGACGGACACGGGGCCTGTCCGGCCGCGGAGCTCGGCGGCGATCACCGCGTCGTCCTGCGCGTACGCCTTCTTGCTGTAGTCGAGGTGGTTCGAGATGTGCGCGCACGCCTGCAGGACGTGCTTCACCTGCGAGCTCCAGAACTCGACGGTCGACTCAAGTTCCGCGCCGAGTCCCAGGTTGTGACTCTTGAGCGCGGCGGCGGCCTGCATGGTGGACCCTGATCCGCTCTTGTCGGCACCTGCCCCGGCGATATCGGCCTTCTTCTTCAGCTCGCCGTGGAGGATGAACGCCTCGTGGCCCACGGCCCCCAAGTCGTCCTGGTGCACGACGAGATCCCCGTCACCGGCGCCGCTTCCAGGCGCGGCCTGATTCAGCTGCATCCTGGCTTCGTGGCGATCCCGCACCGCGGCCTTGGCTCGTTCCCACTCTTCCCAGGCCATGCGTCCCCGTCCTTCCCTTTCATCGAGTGCAGTGAACGCGGCCATCCGTTCCGTCCACCGTTCTCGGGTCCCCCATCATTCCCCAAGGACTCATCACCCTCACCGTAGCCGAGCACGCCCCCGTCACGAACCAAGAGATCCAGTCCCTACGTGATCAGCTCGGTCAAGCCCCGGGTCGGGCAAGCGCACCCCTGCGCCCACCAAGCCTCGCGAGCATCGCCAGGCCGCGACGCCAGCCGATCAACGCGATATAGCCGCGCCGACATGACGTCAAAACAGGGCATTTCGTTCTCGCGGGACATGTGCGGGACCGCACCAGTAAGAACCGCTCGCCTCGCTCACCTTGCGGCGTCTGGGTACGGTGTCCGGCCGGCTTCGCGTCCGCACCCACCCGCGGCGGCGATAGGGTCCGCCCTGTGAGCGAGTACCAGTACTACGAGTTCCAGACCCTCGATCGACCGCTGAGCCGCGAGGAGCAGGAGCAGCTGCTGGCCATCTCCGCGCGTGCTCGGATCACGGCCACCAGCTTCACCAACACCTACAACTGGGGCGACCTGAGTGGCAGTCCACGCCGCATGGTCGAGCGCTACTTCGACGCCCACCTGTACGTCACCAACTGGGGCACCCACCGGCTGATGCTGCGCCTGCCCAAGGCAGCCCTGACCTTGCCCACGGTGAAGCCGTACTGCCTCGACCACCATATCGACGCCTGGACCACCCGCACTCACCTCCTGCTTGACCTCACCAGCGAGGACGAGGGCGGCGACTGGGTCGAGGACGCTGACGACTCACTGGCCGCCATCATCGGCGTACGCGACGAACTCGCCAATGGCGACCTGCGCCCCCTCTACCTCGCCTGGCTCTCCGCGCTCACCGCCTGGGAACTCGAAGACGACGAAGAAGAGGAGTACCAGACCTGCCCCGAGCCGCTCGTCCCGGCCGGGCTCGGCGAACTGACCGCCCCGCAGCGCGCGCTCGCGGACTTCCTGCGCGTAAATGACGACCTGCTGGCAGTAGCGGCCCAGGCCAGTACCACCGCGCCCAAGGAACCGGTCAAATCCACGAAAAAGGAACTCGCCCCGCTGATCGCCGCCCTCCCGCAGAAGGAAAAAGACGTTCTGCTGCTGCGGCTCGCCCTTGGCCCGGAAACCGGGTTGCGCACCGAACTCCTGCACCACCTGCGCGGCACCACAGCCCCCACCGCGGTCCCCGGGCGCCGATCAGCGGCCCACCTCCTGGACGCCGCCCACACACGGCGCACCGAACGTCGACAGCGCGCCGAACGCGAACGAGCCGCAGCCCGCAATCAGCACCTGGCCGCCCTCGCGGGCGAGGCCGAACACATCTGGCAGCAGGTCGAGGCGCACATCGCCACCAAGAAGACCAACGCCTACGACCAGGCCGTCACCCTCCTCGCGGAACTACGCAACGCGTACGTACACACCGGACGGAGCGCGGACTTCCGAGAGCGCCTCACCGACCTACGCGAGGACTACCAGCGTCGCCCCGGCCTCATTCACCGCCTCGACCACCACGGCCTCCGGTAACAACGCCACTCCCCCGTCTGCAGGCTTCCGCCCCGGGACCACCGCGCGGCTGAGTTCAAGAGCCCCCACACACACCACCGATGCTCGCCCCGCATGTGCAGGTCAGCGCCGTGCGCACGACCAGCCATGTCTTGTGGCTCCTGCCGGGACCCGTACCTGCGGTCAATCACCGCCGACCCACCGGTTCAGCCGGACAACCGTCTCGATCACCAACTGTCCGCCACCGACCAGCGGTTCCGCCCGCCCCCATGCTCCGAGTGCCCCGCCGGGGAACTTCGATTGAAGTGCCCGAAGACCCCGTCATCAGCGGAAACGCTGAGGCTGGGGTCTTCGCGTATGCGCAGGCATGTGCAGTGCTGAGCGGCCCTAGCTAGGACGGGGTCTGTGGACTATTCGTGGACAGGATCTTGGAGCGTCTGCCCAGGTCAAAGCAGCTGCCTCGGACGCGGGCACAGCCCGGCGTGCCAGTCCCGCTCCAGATCCGCTGCGTCGAATACGCTGCGAAGACGTCCAACCTGACGTCCTTGATATTGCGTACACACAATGGACTACCGCGCGGCGGCGGCTCTTCACGTCGGCCCGGATGGCGCAGCTGCCGAATACAGGAAGGGGTGTGGCATGAGGTCCCCAGGCGTGCAGCTGCGGGAGATCACCGACGACAACCTGGATGCCGTTCGTGCCCTCCGCGTCCGACGTGACCAGAAGCAGTTCGTCGCCTCCGTGTCCAAGTCGCTCAAGGAGGCGACAAAGAAACCAGAGGCCAATCCCTGGTACCGCGCCCTGTACCGCGACGACGAGCCAGTCGGCTTCGTGATGCTCTCGTGGAAACCGCCGGCTGGTCCTTACAAAGGGCGGCACTTCATCTGGCGCCTCCTCGTCGACAAGCGGTACCAGGGGCGAGGGATCGGCCGAGAGGCGCTCACGCAAATCACCGCCCTGGTTCGCACGGACGGCGCCACCGAGCTGCTGACCAGCTACGAGCCCGGCGACGGCGAACCGTGGCCCTTCTACCAGAAGTTCGGGTTCGAGCCCACCGGGGAGATCGACGACGGCGAGATCGTTCTGCGGCTCACCTTCCCCACTCGGTGAGCTCATACGGAAAGCGTTCGCCATAGAAGATTCATGAAGATCTTGGGGTTCTGGCCCCGCCGCTCGAGCGGCGGGGGGATGTCCCTTGCGCGAACGGTGCACCAAGGCCGAGGCCGGCCGCATCCTGACCATCCGCCCCCACCACGACCTGCTTGCGGCCGCCCGCCGCCAGGCCGCCACCGACCCGACCGGCAAGCCGACTACCGTCGCTGGAGGCCGCCGGTCGAACGCGCCGTCGCCTGGATCGTCCACCACGGCAACCGCAAACTCCGCTACCGCGGCACCATCGCCAACGACACCTGGCTCCACACCCGAGCCGCCGCCCTCAACCTCCGCCGACTGATCAACCTCGGACTCACTCGCACCGGCAGCACCTGGACGATCAACCCGGCCACCGCATAGACCGAGGGGCCACCCGGCCATGGGTCGGGTGGCCCCTCAACAAGATCTTCATGGGCCTTCCAGGTGAAAACGGAACGCGACACGGCAGGCGCACCTGGTCAGTCGCCGAGGACCCGCTCCCACAGCAGCCCGTCCCGCCAGCTCCCGTCGAGAAAGATCGAGGAGTGCGCGACGCCGTACGGGCTGAACCCGTTGCGGCGCAGCACCCGCTGCGACGGCAGATTCTCCAGATTGGTGGACGCCTCGGCGCGGTGCAACCCGAGTTCGTCCGTCATCACCCGGAGTACAAGCCCGACGGCGTGCCCGGCGTGCCCTTGTCTCTGGGCGACGCTGGCGATCCAGTATCCGACGGAGCCGCGGCGCAGGTGCGGCTGCGGCAGGATGCCTCCGACGGTGACCTGCCCGATCACCTGGTCGTCGGCCAGCACCACGCCCGGCCAGACCGTGCCGGCCCGGTATCCGGCCAGCAGGCTGTCGATCCGCTCCGCCTGGCCCTCCGGGGTGAAGAAGTCGGCCGGCTGGGCCGGTTCCCACGGCCGGAAAGCCTCGAAGTCCCGCACTCGATGCGCGGCGATCGGGGCGGCGTCGGTGGTCTCGATCAGGCGGATCCTGGTGCTGCTGCGCATGGGCCGGTCCTCGTCGCGGTGCGTCGGATGAGACGGCCAGCCTATGTAGATAGGCACGGGCACTCGCCAGGGGCTCAACCCGGCCGAACCGTCCCGCGATCCGGGCCATGGCCTCCCGCCAGCGGGCAGGGTCTACGCTATGGCCCGCGGCCACCGCACGATCTTCAGGAGCGGGAGCAGATCGCCAGGACCGGCAGGTACGCCGCCGCCTGGAGCTGCGGGCGGCGAGCGCCGGCGGAGACCTGGCCGAGATCCGTACCCGGATCAGTGAACTCCTCGATGTCACTCCCTTCGTGCGGTACGGATACGTGGAGTACGCCGATGCCCGCGCGTATGGCGAACAAGCCGCGCAGGCGGTGTCCGCGATCACCGCGCTGACCTCCACCGGGCGGGCCGAGGACGCGATCCATCTGTCGCGGGAGGCGATGCGGCTGCTGAGCGAGGTGCAGGACGGCATCGACGACTCCGACGGGCGGCTGAGCGGGGTCGGGACCGCTCTCGCCGAAGCCCATCTCGACGCGTGCCGTACGGCTCGTCCGGACCCGGACGAGACCGGGCAGTGGCTGGTCCGGCATGTGCTCAATGACCTGAACGACCTGACGGACATCGACCCGCTCGAGTACGCGGATGTCCTCGGAGAGCAAGGCATGGTCACCGTGAGGCAGCTGGCTGTCGAGGCGTGGCGCGGCAACCGCACGGGGTGGGCGGAGAAGTACCTGCTGGAGCGGCTGGCCAGGGCGGGCAACGATGTGGACACCGTGGTCGCCGTTCACGCGGCAGACCTCGCACCTGGCGGCAGCACCCACCTGGTCATCGCCCGCGAGCTGGACACCGCGGGCCGTCCCGACGAGTCCCTCCGGTGGGCGGAGCGCGGCATCAAGGAAGCGTCCGGCCCCGTGACCCCCGACATCGCCCTGGTGGACTACCTCTGCGACCGTTACACCCGCGCGGATCGGCTCTCCGACGCCGTCGCGCTGCGCCGCGTCGTCCTCGCCGCGCACCGTTCCCTGGTCGCGCACCAGCAGCTGCGTACGGCGGCGCAGTCGGTCGGCTGTTGGCAGGCAGAGCGTGAGCGAGCTCTCGCGCTGCTGCGGGCCGATGCGCAACGGCAGCAGTCGTCCTGGTACGGCGGGCCTGTCCTGATCGATGCCCTGCTCGACGACGAAGACATCGCTGCCGCCTGGCAGGCCGCGGCCGAGACCGGCGCCCACGACCGGCAGTGGCTCGCCCTCGCCGACCAGGCACGCACCTCTCGTCCCTCCGACGCGCTCCGCGTCTACCTGCGCCTGGCCGAACCTCTCACGAAGCAGACCGGCAACACGATCTACGAACAGCTGACCAACCTGCTGTCGAGTGTCCGCGACTGCCACCGCCGCCTGGGCACCGAGGACGAGTACATGTCGTACGTCGCCGCCCTGCGAGCCGCCCACAAGCGCAAGCGGAATCTCATGCGGCTCCTCGACCGGCGCGGCCTGTGACCCTGTCGGCCGCACGAACACCTGTGGGCACAAAGGACGGCAGGCATCCCTCGGTCCGGCGCGAGGGACGAGCCACCGCCGGTCGGCCCGTGCCGTGTGGTCTACGGGTCCATGTCCTCCGGGCCGCCGGAACCGATCTGCTCCGCTCGCAGTGCCAGGTCCTGCAGGACGTCCGCGGAGGTCACGTCCGTCTGCCCGGAGTCGTGCACCTGGGCCAGCATCGCGAAGGCCAGGGTGAACGCGCCGACCAGCTGCTCCACCGCGCTGCCGACCTCCCGGCCGACAAGGACGGCGACCTCTTCGATCGAGGCGTCCTCGGGGATCGTGATCCGTGGCATCGTCTCGTTCAGGAGCGCGGTCACCACGCTCGAATCGGTTTCCACATCGTCGCGGTCCACGTTCTCTTCGAGGAGCCGGCGGATCTCGCCCGCCTCCGTGAGGATTCCCACGACACGCTTCACCACTTCACTCTGCTCCATCCAGTGAGCATAGGCGCGAAGCCGTGCGGCCGGTGATCACTCGGTCTTTCACGCGTTCGTGCCACCGTCGGTCCGGGTGCGGACCGGAGAACCGTACGTAGCCGCTGGACGCCTCGGTCCGATACGGTGACCGGCCACGATTCTTCGAACAAAGGACCCTCATGAACACGGCGTTGACCGTGGTGGTCGTTGTGATCTGCGCAGCGCTCTTCCTGCTGCCGTCGCTGATCGCCTTCAACCGGAGCAGCAGGGACCGTTGGTTGGTCCTGGGCATCAATGTTGTCTTCGGTGCGACTGTCGTGGGCTGGGCTGTGGCCCTCTATCTGGCGCTGCGCAAGCCCAGGGTGCCGGCCGCGGCGTGATGTCCGTGCTCGCAAGGCGGACGGCGGGGCTCGGCGGCTCAGCCGGTCGGTGATGTCGGGAGTGTCCGGGGGCGGACCCCTCGGGGCCCCGCTCCGGCCCGGATTCGTACGCGACCTATCGTGACGCCATGCATAGGACACCCATAGCTCGACGCATCGGTAAGGCGCTGGTCGTGACCGTGATCGCCGCCGCCCTGTCCCATCTCTTACTGTCCGACGGCCTGTCACTGTCCCAGTGGCAGCAGGCGGCGGCGAACGTGGGCGGTGACCTCGGGGGTTCGGGGGACACCGCGTTCTCGGCCGCGATCGTGAACACCCTGCTGGCCATGCCGGTCGTGCTGTGGGTGGGGATGCGACTGCTGCGGGAGCGTCGCGTGTATCTGACCGTGGCCGTGGGCACCGTCGGCTGGTTCTTCACCGTCGGCCATTACATCGATCAGCTCAACGACCGGCCGGACATCGTGATGCCGCTCGGGCCTCTGGCGCTGTTCATCGCCGTCACCACCCTGTCCTCCGTCGTCCTGCGGCCACGGAGCTGGTCCGCACCGGCTCCGCAGCGGACGGCCTGAGGGCCGGTCCGACCGCCGGGCCGATGAGGACAACGCCACCGGCTCCGCCCGGACCGTCCCGCGATGGCGGCCCGGCGTCCGTCGACGCGCTGGATCCGACCTCGCTCGGCACCGGCCCGACGGACTCGGTTTCGAACACCTGAGGGCGCATTTCCGTAGATTCTCCGTGAACTATCCCGTCACCAGGCTCACTTGGTCGATTCTTGGCGAATACATGCCCCCTGCATGAGGCGTTCCTCGCCAGAGTGGCGCATTACATGTGCACATCATCCGGCACATGCTCCACACGCGAAGAACCACATCGCAGGGGGTTACATGAGAACCAGCCGCGCGAGAAGTCGCGCCGCGCTGAGCATGGCAGCGACACTGCCGCTGCTCGCCGGTGCGCTCGCCCTCGGGATACCGACCGCCAGCGCCGACTCCGCACCGAGCGGGCGGGACGCGCTGCAGGGCACCAAGCCCGCCTGGGCGACCGCAGCCGCCGACCAGGGGGCCACGTCCGACAGCAACAAGGTCAGCATCCGGGTCCACCTGGCAGGACGGGACGCGAAGGGGCTGGCCGCCTACGCCGCTGCCGTGTCCGACCCGCAGTCCGCTTCGTACGGGAAGTACCTGAGCGCCGAGCAGGCGCAGGCCCGGTTCGGGGCCACTCAGCAGCAGATCGACCGGGTCGGCCAGTGGCTCAGGTCGAACGGGCTGACCGTCACCGGCGCCAACCAGCACTATGTCTCGGCCACCGGTGACGTGGCCGCTGCCGAGAAGGCGTTCGGCACCCAGCTGCGCAACTACCGCAAGGGCGGCCGGACCTACCGCGCCCCGGCCTCCACCGCCTCCGTGCCCGCCGGGCTGAGCGATGCCGTTCTCGCCGTCTCCGGCCTGGACAACGCGCCGCACAAGTCGAGCCACGACGAGACGCTGCCGCCGCCGGACGCGGTGTTCCGCAACTCCGGCCCCTTCTCCTCGTACTACGGCTCGAAGACCGCGTCGACGCTGCCGAGCGCCTACGGGTCCAAGGTGCCGTATGCGGTCAAGGGCTACACCGGAAAGCAGCTCCGCGCCGCGTACGGTGCGGGCGACTGGACCGGCAAGGGCGTCACCGTCGCGATCACCGACGCGTACGCCTCGCCGACCATCGCGAAGGACGCCGCCGAGTACGCCAAGCGCAACGGCGACGCCCCGTACCGTCGCGGGCAGCTCAGCCAGGTGCTGCCGGCCGACTACACGAAGACCGAGGAGTGCGGGGCCTCCGGCTGGTACGGCGAGGAGACCCTCGACATCGAGGCCGTGCACGCGGTCGCGCCCGCCGCCGACATCGTGTACGTGGGTGGCGCCTCCTGCTACGACGCCGATCTGCTGGACTCGCTGAACAAGGTCGTCGACCACCGGCTCGCGGACATCGTCTCCAACTCCTGGGGCGACATCGAGGCGAACGAGACCCCGGACATCGCGGCCGCGTACGACCAGGTCTTCAAGATGGGTGCGATCGAGGGCATCGGCTTCTACTTCTCGTCCGGCGACGACGGCGACAATGTCGCGTCCACGGGCACGAAGCAGATCGACGTCCCGTCCAACTCCGCGTGGGTGACCTCGGTCGGCGGCACCGCGCTGGCCGTCGGCAAGAACGACACGTACCAGTGGGAGACCGGCTGGGGCACGCTGAAGGCGAGCCTCGCCGACGACGGCAAGACCTGGACCGGCTTCCCGGGCGCGTACACCTCCGGCGCGGGCGGCGGCACCAGCTCGTCCGTGAAGCAGCCGTTCTACCAGCGCGGAGTCGTCCCGGACTCGCTCGCGCAGGCGAACGGGAAGAAGCGGATGCGCACGGCCCCGGACATCGCGGCCGTCGCCGACCCGAACACCGGCTTCCTGGTCGGCCAGACCCAGACGCTGCCCGACGGATCGCTCGGCTACGACGAGTACCGCATCGGTGGTACGTCACTGGCCGCGCCGGTCATCGCCGGTGTCCAGGCGCTCGCGCAGCAGGCCCGGCACGGTCTGCCGATCGGTTTCGCCAACCCGGCGATCTACGCGCGGTACGGCTCGAAGGCGTACCACGACGTCACCGACCACCCGCTGGGCCCGAACCGCGACCTCGCGGTGGCCCGGGTCGACTTCGCCAACGGCTTCGACGCGGCGGACGGCGTACTGACGTCGGTGCGCAGTCTCGGCAAGGACGCCTCGCTCAAGGCGGTCAAGGGGTATGACGACGTGACGGGTGTCGGGACTCCGGCGGCCGGTTACGTGAACTCGTACCGCCGCCACTGACGTTCGGGCTACACGCCGTACCAGCACGAGGTGAGGACCGCCCCGGGGCCGCCGCTCCGGGGCGGTCCCGCGCGTACGGCCCGCCGGACTCCCCGGCGCCCCGCCCCCGCGATGCCGCTTCACCGGGGGATCGCGAGGGCTGCCGGGCGCCCGCGGGAGACGGGCAGCCGAAAGCCGACTTCCGGCGCCCATTCACGCCGGAGAATCAATGATCACCACTCCCCATTGAAATCACATGGAGCGCTCGGAGTACCGCGCCGGCCCCGCTCGGGCCCGTAAGGGCCGGGCACCCGGGCAGGGCACAAAAAAATCCCGGACGAAATTGACGTCCGGGTCACCTGTCTTCGTATATAGAATATTTATATGGCCTGCACGATGAGCCTGCAGAGTTATTCAACATCCGCATGATATCGGGGCCTGGAGCGCAATTGCCAAGCGAAGAAATGGTGCGGGAACAGGAATTCATCACCCTGCTCCACGAGCGTGTCGACGTACTCCGGGAACGGGCCGAAGGAGCCGTCCGGACCTCCTTGGGCCAGGCCGCCGAAGGACGGCAGGCCCGGCTGGAGCGGGATATCACGGTCGCGGAGCAGTCCGACCGCCTCGCCGCGCTGAACGCCGTGGAAAACGGGCTCTGCTTCGGCAGGATCGATCTACGGAACGGCGAACGCCATCACATCGGCCGTCTGGGAATCAGCGACGAGGAGCACACACCGCTGCTCATCGACTGGCGCGCTCCGGTGGCCCGCCCGTTCTATCTCGCGACCGGCCACACACCGATGGGCCTCCGCCGCCGCAGGCACCTGACCACGCGCGGGCGCCGGGTCACCGCTCTGCACGACGAGATCCTGGATCTCCAGGAGACCGAGCCCGGCCTCCGCACCGGCTTCGAGGACCCCAACGACGACGCCGTCCTGCTCGCCGCCGTGAACGCGACCCGCACCGGGCGCATGACCGACATCGTGCGCACCATTCAGGCCGAGCAGGACCACATCATCCGCGCTCCGCACCGAGGCATCCTCGTCGTCGAGGGCGGCCCCGGCACCGGCAAGACGGCGGTCGCCCTGCACCGCGCCGCGTACCTCCTGTACGCCTACCGCGAGCAGCTGGCCCGCCGCGCGGTGCTGATCGTCGGCCCCAACCCCGCTTTCCTCGGCTACATCGGCAACGTGCTGCCCTCCCTCGGCGAGACGGGCGTACTGCTGGCGACCGTGGGCGAGCTCTTTCCCGGCGTACAGGCCACCGGCACGGACAGCCCGGAGGCCGCCGCCGTCAAGGGCGACGTCCGGATGGCCGGCATCCTGCGCACGGCGGTGGCCGACCGGCAGCAACTGCCCGATCCCGCCATCGAGATCAGGCACGGCCAGGAGAACCTGGTCCTCGACCGCACAACGGCGGCCCGCGCCCGGGCCGGTGCCCGTGGCACCGGACTGCCCCACAACCTCGCCCACCGCCACTTCGCCGCCCGGATCGTCGACGCGCTGACGGAGCAGCTCACCGACCGCATCGGCGCCGACCCGCTCGGCGGCCCCAACCTGCTCGACGCCTCCGACATCGAGCAGCTCCACAAGGAAGTGGCCGCCAACCACGAGGTGCACGCCGCGATCGACAGCCTGTGGCCTCGGCTCACCCCTCAAACGCTGGTCGCCGACCTCCTCGCCCGGCCCACGCATCTGCCGGCCGAGGAGGCCGCGTTGATCCGTCGCCCCGGCGTCGATCCGACCGGCCTGACGAACCGTACCGAGTGGACGGCCGCCGACGTGCCGCTGCTCGACGAGGCCGCCGAGCTGCTGGGCGAGGACGACAGCGCCCTCCGCGCCGCCGAGGAGACCGAGCGCCGGGAGCGGATCGCCTACGCCCAGGGCGTCCTCGACCTCTCCCTCGGCTCGCGCAGCACCGACTTCGACGACGAGGACGACGCGGAAGTGCTCTCCGCCCACGACATCATCGACGCCGAGCGCTTCGCCGAACGCCAGGAGCAGACGGACCACCGCAGCGCCGCCGAGCGGGCCGCGGCCGACCGGACCTGGGCCTTCGGCCACATAGTCGTCGACGAGGCGCAGGAACTCTCCGCGATGTCCTGGCGGCTGCTGATGCGCCGCTGCCCCACGCAGTCCATGACGCTGGTCGGCGACCCGGCGCAGACCGGCTCCGCCGCCGGCGCCGACTCGTGGGAGCAGATCCTCGGCCCGTACGTCGGGGACGGCTGGCAGCACGCCCGTCTCGGCATCAACTACCGCACCCCGGCGGAGATCATGGAGGCCGCCGCCGAGGTCCGCAGGGAGGCCGATCCCGCCTTCGAGCCGCCCCGGTCGGTGCGCTCGACCGGTGTCGGGCCGTGGACCATGGCGGTGGAGCCGGAGCAGCTGGTCCATGCCACATCCGAAGCCGTCGCCAAGGAGTGCTGCGCCGAGGGGAAGGTCGCTGTGATCGCACCGCCGGAACTGCACGCCGCGCTCGCCGACGCGATGCCGGATGCGTCGCACGGGCCGGAGCCGGATCTGACCGGCCCCGTCGTCCTGCTGGACGCGCGGCAGTCCAAGGGGCTGGAGTTCGACTCGGTGATCGTCGTGGCGCCGGAGCGGATCAAAACCGGCTCGCCGCGCGGCGTCAACGACCTGTACGTGGCGCTGACCCGCGCCACCCAGCGGCTCGGGCTGATCGGTTTCGCACCGGCACCGGCGGAGGAGAAGGAAGGGTAGCTGCGGTCGTCGCCTCGGCGCAGGCGCCCGTCAGAACGAATAGCCGCAGGTGCCGCCGCGCGGCAGGCACCCGTCAGGCGGAGGCGCGCTTGCGCGAGGCCGCCTTCTTCGTCGGCTTGGCGTCCGACTTCGCGGTGGTCTTCTTCGCCGTCGTCTCGGCGGACGACTTCGCCGTCGACCGTGCGGCGGTCTTCTTGGCGGGTGCCCTGCTCGGCGTCGGCTTCTTCGCGGCCGTCTTCTTGGTTGACGCCGCGGCCTTCTTCTTCGCTCCGGTTCCACCCGACTTCTTGCGGCCGGTGAGCGAGGTGACCTTGGCGACGGGCGCGTCTGCCGATTCTCCGGCGGCCTCCGGCTCCTCGCCACGGGCCGCCTTCGCGGCCCGGACGCTGTTCTCGAGCGCTGCGATCAGGTCGATGACCTTGCCGGCGCCCGAGGCGTCCGCCTGCGCCGGCTCCAGGGTCCGGCCGTCCGCCTTCGCCGCGATGAGTTCCTCGACCGCCTGGCGGTAGTCGTCGTGGAGCGAGTCCATGTCGACCTCGCCCAGGGTGGCCATCAGCGCGTCGGCCAGATCGAGTTCGGCATCGCGGACCGTGACCTCGGTCTCCGGGGCGACGCCCTCGGGGCTGCGGATCTCGTCCGGCCAGAGCAGGCCGTGCATGGCGATCACATCGTCGACCACCCGCAGCATGCCGAGCCGTTCGCGCCCCCGCAGCGCGTATTTCGCCACGGCGACCTTCTGGCTCCGCTTCAGCGCCTCGCGCAGCAGGACGTACGGCTTGGCCGCCGGGACCCCGTTGGCGGAGAGGTAGTACGCCGCGTCCATCTGGAGCGGGTCGATCGAGGCGGCCGGCACGAAGGCGACGATCTCGATCGTCTTTGCGGTGGGGAGCGGGAGGGAGCCGAGGTCCTCGTCGGTGATCGGGATCATCGATCCGTCGGCGTCCTCGTACGCCTTGCCGATGTCGGCGACGGTGACCTCCTGCTCGTCGATCTCGCAGACCTTCCGGTATCGGATCCGGCCGCCGTCGGCGAGGTGGATCTGGCGGAAGGAGACCGAATGGTTCTCGGTGGCGTTGACCAGCTTGATCGGGATGCTGACCAACCCGAAGGAGATGGCGCCGTTCCAGATGGACCGCACTGTTCACCCCTTGTGTCCGTATAGATACCTATAGATGAGGGAAACATGTGATTCTTATCGTATGACGCCGATCACAGAGGTGGAGGGGCGGCGGCTGGCCCTCAGCAATCTCGACAAGGTGCTGTATCCGGCCACCGGAACGACCAAGGGCGAGGTGCTCCACTACTACGCGGCCACCGCGGCGGGGGCTCTGCTCGCGCATCTGCACAACCGGCCCGTGTCCTTCCTGCGCTATCCGGACGGGCCGGACGGGCAGCGCTTCTTCACCAAGAATCCGCCTCCGGGTACGCCGTCCTGGGTACGGACCACCGCCGTTCCGCACCACGAGGACAGACAGGCCAGACAGGTGGTCGTGCAGGATCTGGCCTCGCTGATGTGGGCGGCCAATCTGGTGGTGGAATTCCACACGCCGCAGTGGCAGGCCGACGCGCCCGGGATCGCCGACCGGATGGTGTTCGACCTGGACCCCGGTGCGCCCGCGACCGTGGTGGAGTGCTGCGCGGTGGCACTGTGGCTGCGCGAGCGGCTGGCGGCGGACGGGTTGCCCGCGTACGGGAAGACCTCGGGGTCAAAGGGGTTGCATCTGCTCGTACCGCTGGAGCCCACCCCCGCCGATCGGGTGTCGGCGTACGCGAAAGGGCTGGCCGTCGAGGCGGAGCAGGAGCTTGCGGAGCTGGTCGTGCGCCGGATGACGCGGGCGTTGCGGCCGGGAAAGGTGTTCGTCGACTTCAGCCAGAACGCGGCGGCGAAGACGACCGCCACGCCCTATACGCTGCGCGCCCGGCCCGAACCGACCGTCTCGGCGCCCGTCACCTGGGCGGAGATCGAGGAGTGCCGGGCGCCGGGGGAGCTGGTCTTTCTGGCCGGTGACATGGGGGCGCGGCTGGAGCGGTACGGGGATCTGCTGGGGCCGCTCGTCGATCCGGACCGGGCAGGGCGGTTGCCGGCTGCACGGTAGGGGCGGGCGGGGCGGGGTCGGGGCGGCCGCCGTTCTGTCCTCGATCGCCGGACGAGCCGCTTCCATCGGTCGGTCGACGCGTCCGGAATTCGCCCCCGGAGCGCATAGCGCATGGCGGACGATCTTGTCATGTCCGTCAGGAAAAGACCGTATGTGGAGGGCGGAGCGTCCGAGCCGTGGTGCAGACTCCTCGCAGACACTGCTTCGTGGAATTGCGTGGGGAGGCGATGGCGTGTTCGCAGGGATCGACGAAGTCGACTGGGCCTCGATGGAGCATGCCTATGGGCCTGCCGATGATGTGCCGGCGATGCTGCGGGGTCTCGCGTCCGCCGATCCGGCGGTGCGCGAGGCGGCGCTGGACGGCATGTACGGGGCCGTCCACCACCAGGGTGATGTGTACGCCTGCACGCTGGCCTGCATTCCGTTTCTCTTCGAGCTGGTCGTGGATCCGGGCGTCCAGGACCGGGGCAGCATCGTCGAACTGCTCACCAGCATCGGCGGCATCGATCTGGACGGGGACGACGAGGACGAGATCGACGAGGACGAGATCGAGGGCGCGGCGAACTACGCGATGGCGGCGACCGCCGTCACCGCGGGCGCCGGGGTGTTCTTCGAGCTGATGGCCGACGAGGACCCGGGCGCGCGGCTCTCCGCGCCCCTGGCGCTCGCCACGCTCCACAGCCACCCGGTACGGGTCCTCGCGCTGCTGCGGGAGCGGTTGCCGGTGGAGCCGGCCGAGGAGGTACGGCTCGCCCTGGTGGAGGCCGCGGGGCGGATCGCCCTGCGGCATCGTTCGCTGGCCGGGCCAGTGGCCGACTGGCTGACCCGGCTGGCCGGTGAGGGTTTCCCGCCGGGATTGCGGCTGGCCGCGCTGGCCCAGCTGGCGCGGTGCGCGCCGGATGCGCTGCCGGGCGATGTCGTACGAGTGGTGACGGGGCTGCTGCGGCAGCTGCGCTCGGTGCCCGTGCGCCGGGCCGGGACGGCTCCCGCGGTCGATGCGCAGGCCGGTCCGGCCGAGGCGGTCGCGGCCGTCGACGCGCACTCGGAGGCGGCCGGGACCGGGGAGCCGCCCGTCGAGGAGCGGGCCGCGCCCGTGACCCTGGTGGGGCAGTTGCGGGCGCTGTCCGAGGAGGGGACTTCGGGGCGCACCGCCCCGTGGACGGCGGACCTGCTGCGGACGCTGCATGTCGGGCTCGACGACCGGGTCGCCGAGCGGACGGCACTGCTGACGGATCAGCTGCGCAGCCCCGACCACCAGCAGCGGATCGATGCGCTCCGGATGAGCAGCGGGCTGATCCGGGCCTGGCGCGGCTCGTACGAGGAGCTGGTCCGACTGGTGGGTGAGCAGCTCGCCACCCCCGAGCCGCGGCTGGCCGAGACCGCCGCGCATGTGCTGGAGGAGCTCTTCGGGCTCGCCGCGCCCGCCGCCGATGCGCTGGCGGCCCGGGTGGTGGCGGACCCCGGCGCCTGGATTCAGGACTGGCCGAGCGGGCCTCCGGGGCTCGGCAGCGCGGTGAAGGCGCTGGCCAGGCTCGGTGACGCCCGTGCCGTGCCCGCGCTGGCCGCCGCGCTGGAGCGGCCCGAGGTGCCGCACGACGTGGGATTCGCCATCGACTGTATGGGGACGGCAGCGGCCCCGCTGACCGCTCTGCTGCGCCGCCGGCTCGGCGAGGTCCGTCTCCACGAGGGGGCGTACGACCAGGCGAGCCCGCTGCTCGCGGGGCTGACCGCGCTACGGGCGGACGAGGCGATGCCGGAGGTGCTGCGGGTGCTGCGCGGCGCGCCGGAGTACCGGGGCGAGTGGCTGCGCACGGCGGCGCTGCGGGCCCTCGGTTCGTTCGGGCCCGCGGCGCACGGCGCCGTACCGGAGCTGCGGGTTCTGCTGCGCCGCCCCGGGAACACCTCGGCGACGGAGGTCGCGGAGGCCCTGTGGGCGGTCGACGGGGACGCCGACGCCGTGCTGCCGGTGCTGATCGAGGGCCTGCAGGCGGAGCGGGTCCACGAGCGGCGCTCCGCGGTGAACGCGCTGGGCAGGCTCGGGACGCGGGCGGCGGTGACGGCGCCCCGGCTGCGCGCACTGCTCGGGCACGAGGAGCTGTGGCTGCGGGTGGATGCGGCGATCGCGCTGTGGGACGTGTCCGGGCGGGCCGAGGAGTCCGTGCCGGTGCTCCTGGCGGCCTGGGAGAAGAACCGTCACGTCCGGGTCCGGGTGGCGGAATGTCTGGCGCGGACGGGTGTCGCTGGTGCAGGGTCGGACGTGGCACATGTGCTGCGCGCCGAACTCGCCTCCGTACGCCGTCACAACGCGATGGACGGCGGATACGGCAGCCACGACACATACGAGGACGAAAAGCTGCTGGCGCTCTGCCGGCAGGCGCTTCTGGGCAGTACGGGGAAGGGACCCACAACATGATCATTTTCGGTACGCGGGGTTATCTGTACCAACTGGCCATCCTGACGTTGGTCTGCGGCTGGTGCGGCAATCCCGCCGCGCACACGCTGCGCAAGCGGGTCACGAAGTTCACGCTGTTCTTCGTGCCGCTGTTCCCGTTCTCGACGAAGTTCGCGACGCAGTGCACGTTCTGCGGCGGGGAGCAGCAGATCCCGAAGGAGCAGGCCGAACAGCTGCTGGCGCAGCATGCCGCCTCGCAGGGCGGCAATCCGTTCGGGCAGGCGCAGGGACAGGGGCAGGGACAGCCGGGATACGCGCCCGGCGGACAGGGACAGAACCCGTACCAGCGCTGAAGCAGCATCCCAACCGGCGCCCCAACCGTCACTAAATAGACAAAAATGACTTCCTTCCGAATAAGGTCTATGAGGCACAGACCGCGAGAAGGGAGGGTGTCATGCGTCCGCATCGCCGGGTGCAGCGCCGCACGGCGGCGGCCTTCGGGGCCGTCGTCGGCGCAGTGCTGCTGGTCGGCTGCGGCACCAGCGGCGGGCTGCGGAGCGCCGGAGCGACCCCGACCGCCATCGGGCCCGCCCGGCTCTGGCCCGAGCTGCCGCCGGCCTCCGCCGCTCCGTACGACTACGGCGAGGGTGAGACCGCGCGCATCCCGGGGATCGAGGTGCCGGACGGCGATGTGCACCGTCTGGATCCGGTGGCGGTGGTGCAGGCGGGCCTGAAAGCCCGGCCCAACCGGTCCAGCGGCACGGTCGGCCTCTCCGCCGACACGGTCCGCCGCATCACCGCGTGCCGTACCGAGCCGGCTTCCTGTCCCGTGCTGCAGCCCTACTTCCGTGATCTGACGGGCGACGGCAAGGACGAGATGGTGCTCGGCGTCCGGTTGCCCGGCCGCCAACTCTCCGTACGGGTCTATATGCCGGAGGCGGGCGGGCTGACCCGGATCCTGTCCACCGCGGACGCCGTGATCAGCGTCGAGCTGGCCGGGCGGGATCTGATCATGCGGGTGCCGTCGGCCATCACCGGGTACGAGTACCGCACCGCCTGGTCCTGGGACGGCAGACAGCGCGCGATGCTGCCCACCCGGGACGAGATCCTGCGGATGCCTGCGTCCCGGGCCCCGCAGCCGCACCCCACGACCACCGGCCCGACGACCCGGTCCACCACCGCCGGACCCACCGCCGCACCGTCCGTCGGCGTTTCCGCGGAGCGCCGATGAGGCGGCGCGGGGCCGGCCGGCACGGAACGAAGCGGCGCGGGCTGCGCGCACCTGCCTGGACCGCGACGCTCGCCTGGAAGTCGGCCGTCTTCATCACCGTGATGTGCTGCGTCCTCGCCGCGCTGCTGAGCGTGCTGGTCCACAACGAGGTGACCCGTCAGACCGTCGGTCAGGCCCGCGACAAGGCGCTGTCCCGGCTGGAGGACGTCACCGTCGCGTACGAGACGGGCGAGCCGCTCCCGCCGGGGTCCGGCATCGATCCGCCGGGGCTGCCCGCCTCCCTGCGCGCACTGGCCGCGGGC
This sequence comes from Streptomyces sp. Ncost-T10-10d, assembly GCF_900091955.1. Classification (GTDB taxonomy): domain Bacteria; phylum Actinomycetota; class Actinomycetes; order Streptomycetales; family Streptomycetaceae; genus Streptomyces. The sequence goes on along the minus strand of NZ_FMDF01000051.1, from coordinate 16,069 downwards.
GGCGAAAGCGGCACGCTCGTCGCCCGTCACAACGGGCGTCCGGTCATGTGGGCGGCGGCTCCGGCCGACGGCCGTGCGCTGGCCACGGAGGTGGACTACAGCCAGAGCGCCCGCACGATCAACGATCTCGACGGGGCGATCGTCGGCTCCTCCCTGCTGGCCACCGGCGCCACCCTGCTCGTCGGCGCGTTCGCCGTCACCCGGGTCACCCGGCGGCTGCACCAGACGGCCCAGGTGGCCCGCCGGATCAGTGCGGGCGACCTCGACGCCCGCGTGGGCGACCCGCGCACGGCGGACCCTTCGCGCCCGCAGGACGAGGTGGCGATCGTCGCCGGCGCGCTGGACACGATGGCGTCCACGCTCCAGCGCAAGCTGCTGACCGAGCAGCGGTTCACGGCCGATGTGGCGCACGAGCTCCGCACCCCGCTCACCGGCCTCTCGGCCGCCGCCGAACTGCTGCCGCCTGGGCGGCCGTCCGAACTGGTACGGGACCGGGTCCGGACGATGAGGGGGCTGACGGAGGATCTGCTGGAGATCTCCCGGCTGGACGCCCGTACGGAGCAGGTCGATCTCGATGTCCACGAACTGGCGCCGCTCGTCGAACGCGTGGTCCGCGCATCCGGAACGGAGACCGAGATCCATTCCGGAGGAACCGCCGCAGGGCGACCGCGGGAGCACGTACAGGTCGAGACCGACAAGCGCCGCCTGGAACGGGTGCTGGGCAATCTGATCACCAACGCGCACAAGCACGGCCGCCCCCCGGTGGTAGTGACGGTCGACGGGCCGGTGGTGACCGTACGCGATCACGGGCCGGGATTTCCGGACTATCTGCTGGAGGACGGCCCGCAGCGGTTCCGCACCGAGGGCGGCAGCAAGGGACACGGTCTCGGGCTGACCATCGCCGTCGGACAGGCGGAGGCGATCGGCGCCGACCTCACCTTCTCCAACGCCCAGGACGGCGGGGCCGTGGCCCGGCTGAGGCTCCCCGAATACGTACGCCTGGACGACGAGGCGCCGGAAAGCCGGGACGAGCCGGAATCCGGACCGCATCACAAGGAGTGAGGGGCCGTCAGCCGGACCCGCCCGATGCCTGCCGCCGGGCAGACCCTCATGAACACGTCTGTGGACATACCCGCTATGACATAAGGGAAATAGACACCACCTCTTGCTACGTTGCGTGGCATGACCGCAACGACGGCGGACGCGCCCCCGCCCGATCCACGTCTGCCCAAGCGGCGCGGAGTCGAGCTGCTGCTCCTCGTCGGGGCCGTCCTCATCTCCGTCTACGGCTACGCCGCCGTCGGCCTGGCCAGGAACGACGCGGTCCCGCCCGATGTGGCCGGTTACGGCGCGGGCCTGGGGCTGCTCGCCCTCCTCGCCCATCTCGCGGTCCGCTTCCGTGCCCCGTACGCCGATCCGCTGCTGCTGCCCATCGCCGTACTGCTCAACGGGCTCGGCCTGGTGCTGATCTACCGGCTCGACCTGGAGACCCCGAAGGACCAGGCGGCCCCCACCCAGCTGGTCTGGTCCACCCTCGGCGTGGCGCTCTTCATCGCGGTGGTCGTCTTCCTGCGCGACCACCGGGTGCTCCAGCGGTACGCCTATCTCTCGGTCGCCGCCGCCCTGGTCCTGATGATCGTGCCGATCTTCTTCCCTGCGGTGAACGGTGCCAAGATCTGGATCCGGGTCGGCGGATTCTCCTTCCAGCCGGGCGAGTTCGCCAAGATCCTGCTCGCCGTGTTCTTCGCCGCGTATCTCGCCGCGAACCGCACCGCCCTCGCCCACACCGGCCGCAGAATCTGGAAGCTCCAGCTCCCCACCGGCCGGGTGCTCGGCCCGATCGTGGCGATCTGGCTGCTCAGCGTCGGTGTGCTGGTCCTGGAACGCGATCTGGGCACCTCGCTGCTCTTCTTCGGCCTCTTTGTGATCATGCTGTACGTGGCGACCGGCCGGACCGGCTGGATCGCGGTCGGTCTGCTGCTCGCCGCCGTCGGCGCGTTCGTCGTCGGCTCCTTCGAACCGCATGTGCACAGCCGGGTCCAGGACTGGCTCGACCCGTTCGCGTCCATCGACGCCGGCCGGGGCCCCAGCCAGCTGGCACAGTCGCTGTTCGCGTTCGCCGCGGGCGGGATGCTCGGCACCGGGCTCGGGCTCGGCAACTCCATCCTCATCGGCTTCGCCGCCAAGTCCGACTTCATCCTGGCGACCGCGGGCGAGGAACTCGGCCTGGCCGGACTGACCGCGGTCTTCCTCCTGTACGCGCTGCTCGTCGCCCGCGGCTACCGGGCCGGCCTCGCCCTGCGCGACCCGTTCGGGCGGCTGCTGTCGATCGGCCTCGCCTCGATCCTGGCGCTCCAGGTGTTCGTGATCGCGGGCGGGGTGATGGGACTGATCCCGCTGACGGGCATGGCGATGCCCTTCCTCGCCCAGGGCGGTTCGTCCGTCGTCACCAACTGGATCATCGTGGCGCTGCTGATCCGGGTCAGCGACCAGGCCCGCAGACCCCGTCCCGACCATGTCGAGACCGGAGTCATCGCGCCGATGGCGGAGGACGGGCTGTGATCCCGCCCCCGCGAACCGTGATCCCGTACCCGCGAGCCGTGACCCCGTACCCGCCGCGAGCCCCGGAGGCCAGGCCGTGATCCGCTACATCCGCCGGGCCGCCGCGCTCTGTCTGCTGCTGCTCGTGGCGCTGCTGCTGAACGCCGCCCGCATCCAGGTCTTCGAAGCCGACAGCCTGGACCACAATCCCGCCAACCGCCGCGTCACGATCACCCGTTACAGCGAGCCGCGCGGCAACATCCTGGTCGGCGGCAAGTCCGTCACCGACACCGAGGACACCGGCGAGCAGCTCAAGTACGAGCGCACGTACAAGAACGGCCCGCTGTACGCACCGGTGACCGGCTACGCCTCGCAGACGTACGGCACGACCCTGATCGAGAACGCCGAGGACGGCATCCTCTCCGGCACCGACTCGATGCTCGCCCCGTTCCCCCTGTGGAACGAGATCACCCGCAGCCGGCAGCCCGGCGGCAATGTCGTCACGACCATCAAGGACTCGATGCAGCGCGCCGCCTACGACGGGCTCGGCGGGCGGCGGGGCGCGGTCGCCGCCGTCGAGCCGTCGACCGGCAGGATCCTGGCACTGGTCTCGACCCCCTCGTACGATCCCGGGCGGCTCTCCGGCACCGGTTCGTCGGTCACCGACGCCTGGCAGCAGCTGAACGCGGCGAAGAGCCAGCCGATGCTCAACCGGGCGATCCGGCAGACCTATCCGCCGGGCTCCACCTTCAAGATCGTGACAGCGGCGGCCGCTCTCGACGCGAACGTCGTCACCGACCCCGACAACGAGACCGACACCCCGTCCCCCTATGTGCTGCCGGGTACGTCGACCACGCTCCCCAATGAGGCGGAAGGCTGCGAGAACGCCTCGCTCGCCGAGGCGATCCGGGTCTCCTGCAACACCGTGATGGCGGAGCTGGGGGTGCGGGTCGGGCTGAAGGGCATGGTGGACGCGGTACGGAAGTTCGGCTTCAACGACACCGGGCTGCAGATCCCGTCGGGGGTGGCGAAGAGCAACTTCGACACCGAGATGTCCGACGACCAGCTGGCGCTCTCCTCGATCGGGCAGTTCGACACGACGGCGACACCGCTCCAGATGGCGATGGTGGCTTCGGCCGTGGCGAACGGCGGCGACCTCAAGTACCCGTATCTGGTGGACCGTACGACCACGAGAAGCGGCTCGACCGTCCACCGGAACGGCTCGCACACCTACCACCAGGCGATGAGCCCTCGGACGGCCGTGCAGTTGCGGCGGATGATGGTCGACGTCGTGGAGCAGGGCACGGGGGCCAACGCCGCGATCGACGGGGTGGAGGTCGGCGGCAAGACCGGCACCGCACAGCACGGCATCGACAACTCGGGCAGGCCCTACGCCTGGTTCATCTCCTGGGCGCAGGCGCCGGACTCGGCGCAGCCGGCCGTCGCGGTCGCCGTGGTCGTCGAGGACGCGGCCGCGAACCGGGCCGACATCAGCGGCGGCGGCAGCGCGGCCCCGATCGCCCGTTCCGTCATGCAGGCGGCTCTGGGAAAATGAGCGCGTGACGGACGCGGGTGAGGTGGGCCGGGCGCTGGAGCGGATCGGGCGGGAGGATCCGCGCCTGTGCGCGTTCATCGAGGTGTGGCCCGAGAGGGCGCTCGCCGACGAGGCCCGGGCCCGTCGGCTTCCGCTGGCCGGTATGCCGTTCGCGGTCAAGGGGCCGGCCGGTATCCGCTCGTACGCGACCCGGCGACTGGTCGCGGCCGGTGGTGTCCCGGTCGGCGCGACCTCGGTGCCCGGTCCCGGTACGCCCTGGCAGACCTGGGGGCTGGGCGCACACGGCCGTACGGTCAACCCGTGGCACCCCGAGCGCACACCCGGCGGCTCCTCGGCGGGCTCGGCGGTGGCGGTCGCGGCGGATCTGGTGGGGCTGGCGACCGGCAGCGACGGGGCGGGGTCGGTACGGATTCCGGCGGCATGGTGCGGGGTGTTCGGCCTGAAGACGACGAACGGCCTGCTGCCCTCCCCCGACCGGTCCGGGCTCGCCTCCGCCGGGGTGCTGACCCGTTCGGCGGCCCGGGCCCGGACCTATCTGAGCTGTGTCCTGGACAGCTGCGAACCGGCGACGACGGATCTTCCGATCCCCGCTGTCTTCAGCCCCGATCTGGGGTATGCGGAGGTCGACCCGGAAATCGAGTCGGTCGTCCGGCGCGCGGTGGGGCGCCTCGTGACGGGCGGGGTGGTGCGGCTCGTGGACCGTACGTGCGAGCTGCTCGACCCGCGAGAGGCGTGGGAGGCGGTCCGGGGCGGGGAGCCGTCCCCGGCCGCCACGGAGATCCGCCGCGAGAACGACCGCCGGCTCGACGCCCTGTTCTCCCGTACCCCTCTGCTGCTCACCCCGACCACCCCCAACCGCCCGCACGGCCACGAGGGTCCGGGCGATCTCTACTCGACCGCACTGACCTGGGCCTTCAATCTCAGCGGGCATCCCGCGGCTAGTGTGCCCGCCGGGTTCACGGCGGACGGCTGCCCGGTCGGGCTGCAGTTGGCCGCGGAGCGCGGGGCGGACGTCCCACTGCTCGGAATGGCCCTTGCGGTGGAGCGTGTGCTGATTACCGTGCGGCCATGACACACAAGGACCGACAGACCGGCCATGAGCCGGCCCGGGTGAACACGGCCCGCCTCGGATTCCCGGCAGCAGGCCACGTACAGCATGGGGCTGGGCATCCCCTACGCGCGGGACGAGGCGTCGTTCCGCGCGAGTGTGCGGGAACTCGACGCCGGAGGCTCGTCCCCCGGGTCCCCGCCGGGCGGCCGCTCTGCTCTCAGTCCCCGGACGCGCCGGCCCCGCCCTGCGCCATCGCTTCTTCGACCTCCGCGACCCTGGCCTGTTCCTCCGCCGCGAAACGGTCCCGGTCCAGTTGTTCGGCCAGTTCCTCGTCCTGGGCCATCAGCAGGTCCAGGCTGGAGTCGCCGAGCTCGAAGACGCCCATGTCGACGTAGGCCTTCTGGAGCCGTTCGCCCCACAGGCCGATGTCCTTGACGCACGGCACTATCCGGCTGAACAGCAGCTTGCGGAAGAGCTGCAGAAACGGTGACTGCTCGGAGAGTTCCTCGGCCTCCTGCTTGCGGATGCCGAAGTTCTCCAGCACCTCGACGCCCCTGAGCCGGTCGCGCATCAGATAGCAGCCCTCGATGACGAACTCCTCGCGTTCGCGCAGTTCGGCGTCGCTCAGCTGCTTGTAGTAGTCGCGCAGCGCCATCCGCCCGAAGGCGACGTGCCGGGCCTCGTCCTGCATGACGTACGCGAGGATCTGCTTGGGCAGCGGCTTGGTCGTCGTGTCGCGGATCATGCCGAACGCGGCCAGGGCGAGGCCCTCTATGAGGACCTGCATGCCGAGGTAGGGCATGTCCCAGCGGGAGTCGCGGAGGGTGTCGCCGAGCAGGCCCTGGAGGTTGTCGTTGATCGGGTAGAGCATCCCGACCTTCTCGTGCAGGAACCGGCTGTATATCTCCGCATGCCGGGCCTCGTCCATGGTCTGGGTCGCGGAGTAGAACTTCGCGTCCAGGTCGGGGACGGACTCCACGATCCTGGCGGCGCAGACCATGGCGCCCTGCTCACCGTGGAGGAACTGGCTGAACTGCCAGGCGGTGTAGTGCTTGCGCAGCTCACCCCGGTCCTGGTCGGTCATCTTCGCCCAGTGCGGCGTGTCGTACAGGGTGAGGACGTCGTCCGGGGTGCCGAGCGGGTCGGCGGGGTCGACCTCCAGGGACCAGTCGATGCGTTTGTTGCCGTCCCACTGCTTGTCCTTGCCCTTCTGGTAGAGGGCGAGCAGGCGTTCGCGGCCGTCGTCGTAGTCCCAGCTGAAGCGGGCGGCGCCGGAGGCGGGCACCTGCCACAGCGGTGTGCCGGGGGCGGTGGTGTAGAGGTCGTGTGTCGACACGGACGGCTCCTTCTCGCCTTGCGTGCTCCGATAAGTTCCGTGGCGGTTAAGACCGACCGGCAAATGGGGGGCGGCGTCGCGGGGCTGGGCACGCGCATCTGCCGCGTTGTCGTCAATCACCATGGCTCCTTCCCCAAGCTCTCGGCTGCGCTCGAGCAGGGGAGACCCCATCTGTCTCAATCCTCCGCCTTGCAGCTGCACGCACCCAGCCCCGCTCCTTCTCCCACCCCCCATTTGCCGGTCGGTCTAAGTCAGTTGGCAGGTTCACACGTTGGTAGACGCCGGGTCAACAAGTCGTGCGCAAGGGATTGACGGCCTTGCTGACGGATAGTCTCATAAGAAGTGACCGCCGGTAACCCATGTGCGAGGTGCCTCCAGCCATGACGACAGTGACCGAACGCGACGTGCAGTTGCTTCGCGATGCACTCGGCCCGCTCCGGGATCGCGAGCAGATCGCCGAGCGGCTGCTCGAATCCTCGGCCAAGCACTCCTTCGATCCGGACAAGGAACTCGACTGGGAATCGGCGGCGGAGGACGGCAAGTGGTTCTGGCCGCCCGAGCTCGTCTCGCTCTACGACACCCCGCTGTGGCGGAGGATGTCCGAGGAGCAGCGGTCGGACCTGGCCAGGCACGAGGCGGCATCGCTGGCCTCACTGGGCATCTGGTTCGAGATCATCCTCATGCAGTTGCTGGTCCGCCACATCTACGACAAGCCGGTGACCAGCAACCACGTCCGCTACGCGCTCACCGAGATAGCCGACGAGTGCCGGCACTCGATGATGTTCGGCCGCATGATCAAGTGGAGCGGGTCGCCCGACTACCCCGTACCGCGCGTCTATCACAACCTCGCACGCGTGCTGAAGACCATCTCCACCACGCCCGGTTCGTTCGCCGCGACCCTGCTGGGCGAGGAGATCCTCGACTGGATGCAGCGGCTGACGTTCCCGGACGAGCGCGTCCAGACGCTGGTGCGCGGTGTGACCCGCATCCATGTCGTCGAGGAGGCGCGGCACGTCCGGTACGCCCGCGAGGAGCTGCGCCGCCAGATGGTGACCGCCCCGCGCTGGGAGCGCGAGCTCACCCGGGTGAGCTGCGGCGAGGCGGCCCGTGTCTTCTCCGTCTGTTTCATCAATCCGCTGGTGTACGAGAACGTCGGTCTGGACCGCCGAGAGGCCGTCGCCCAGGTGAAGGCGAGCGGCCACCGGGCGGAGATCATGCAGACCGGCGCGAAGCGGCTGACGGACTTCCTGGACGACATCGGGGTACTCAACGGGGTGGGCCGCAGGCTGTGGAAGAGCTCCGGCCTGCTCGCCTGAGCCGACGCCCCGTTGCCCGTTCGGGCGGAGCGCCTAGGCTTCATGGCATGACCACTGCCGCGCCGCCGACCCGTGCGTACCGAAGGCTCAGCGTCGAGGAGCGCCGCACCCAGCTCCTCGGTGCGGCGCTCACCCTGTTCGCACACCGGGCTCCCGACGAGGTCTCGCTCGACGAGGTGGCGACGGTCGCCGGGGTCTCCCGCCCGCTCGTGTACCGCTACTTCCCGGGCGGACGACAGCAGTTGTACGAGGCGGCGCTGAGGTCGGCCGCCGAGAAACTGATCCTGTGCTTCAGCGAGCCGCCCGTGGGGCCACCCACCGAGCGGGTGCTGCGGGTGCTCGACCGTTATCTCGCCTTCGTGGACGAGCACGACGCCGGTTTCAGCGCACTGCTGCGCGGCGGAAGTGTCGTCGAGACCTCCCGTACGACCGCGATCGTCGACGAGGTGCGGCGGGCGGCGGCCGAGCAGATCCTGCTGCACCTGGGCCGGGGCGGCACGGATGCGGGGGCCGAGCCCGGCCCCCGGCTGCGGATGATGGTGCGCACCTGGATCGCGGCCGTCGAAGCGGCGTCCCTGATATGGCTGGACGAGGGGAAGCAGCCCGCCGCGGCCGATCTGCGCGACTGGCTGGTCGACCAGCTGATCGCGTTGCTGGCCGCGACGGCGGCGACGGACCCGGAGACCGCGTCGGCGGTGGCGGAGCTGCTGCCTCTGGAGAACGCCGCAGGCCCGGCCGGGCAGCTGGCGGAACGACTGATCCCGGTGGTCGGCGGGGCGGCCCATCTGCTGCCCGAGGGCTGATCGGTCAGACTGGGACGGTGAGAAGCGAGAACACCCCCTTCACCGGCGGCCCCCTGGACGGGCGGGTCCTGCCCGTGCTCGTCGGTCCGACCGGCCATCCGCCCAAGTGGTACGAGGTCCCGGTACCGGCCGCCGACGGCGGGCCCGCCACCGTGTACGCGTACCGCCGGGTGCCCGCCGGTCACTCCAAGCGGCTGGGGATTCCGCGGGGCTGGGTGTACGAGTACGCCCCCGAGGGCCGTGTGCGGCACAGCCCCAAGTGGCCCTGGTCGAAGCCTGACTGAGGGTGCGACACCCGGCGGGACGGAGGGATCGGTCTAAGATCGACGCTCTGGTGCCGGGCACGGTCAGCAAGGGGGTGCGCCATGGAGGCGCTGCGTCAGGACGATCCACGCCGCATCGGTCCGTACGCCGTGCTGGCCCGGTGCCGCGAGACCGCGAGCGCCGTGCAGTACCTCGCGCACGACACGGCCGCGGACAGACCCGTGGTGATCACCGCCGCCCGCCCCGAACTCGCCGCGCTGCCCGCCTTCCGGCGCCGCTTCCAGGCGGAGGCCCGCATCGCGGACCGGCTGGCCGGCGGCTGGGTCCAGCCACAGCTCGACGCCCCGGCCGATGACGCGGACGACGACCTGCCGTGGACGGCCGGCCCCTACGTACCGGCGCTGACGCTCTCCGAGGCGATCGGGCTCGTGGGGCCGCTTCCCGAGCGTGCTGTGCGGATACTGGGCGCGGGCATCGCCGAGACCCTCTCCCGGGTGCACGCCACCGGTGCCGTGCTCCAGGGCCTGGCTCCCGGGACAGTGCTGCTGGCCGAGGACGGGCCGCGGCTCACCGCGTTCGGCCCGCTGGGCGCTGCGGCCGCTGCCGAGGCCCGGACCGGCGGGCAGTTGTCCGTACGGCTCGGCTATCTCACCCCGGAACACGTTGAGGGAGAGGAGCCCGGACCGGCCTCGGATCTCTTCGTGCTGGGCCTGCTGCTGGCGTACGCGGCGACCGGCACGACCCCGCTCGCCGACGGCCCGGCCGCCGAGGGCGCCGAACGGATCGCCCGCACGGACCCCGAACTCGGCGCGGTCCCAGAGGAGTTGCGCGGCCTGATCGCCCGCTGCCTCGCGAAGGACCCGGCCGACCGGCCGAATGCGGGAACAGTGGCGGCGGAGCTGGCCCTCGAGGGGGCGGCGGGCCTGGCAAAGGACGACTGGCTGCCGGAGCGGTTGGCGGCTGCGGTGACGGAACAGCGGCTGAGGGTCGGGGAGTTGGTGTCGGCCGGTCGTCCGGTGGATGCGCCGGTCGACGGGCCCGGCGACGAACCTGCGGACGCCGTACCGTCGGGCGCACCGGCCGACGCGCCCGGCCGCGAACTCGCCCCCGCCCGGGACACCCGTACCGCTCAACTGGGCGACATCGGGCGTCACGTCCCGAGGACCGACCGGCCCACGACCCAGCTGTCCGTACCGCGCGAACTCACCGCGCCCCCTGCCGCGCCCGCCGCCGGCCTTCCTGCCGTGCTCCCGCCCGTCGTTGTGCCGCCGCCCCGCCCGCTGCCGGTCCCCGTGGCTCCCGCCGCCTCCCCGGCCGCTCCCGCCTCCCCCGCCGTCGGTCGGCGCAGCCTCTTCATCGGGCTCGCCGCGGGGGCCGCCGGGCTGGTGGTCGGCGGGGGTGGGGGGCTCGCACTCGGGTCCGGTGACGGGGGGACGACGGACGATCCCAAGCCTGCGCCGAGCCGCAGCGGTCCCACCGTCGCGGGGCTGCCGCCCCAGCCGCGCTGGGTGTACACGCACCCGGCGGCCGAACCTCCGCCGCTCACCGCCGCCCTCTGGAACGGCCGGCTGTTGGTGCTGACCAGCGAGAACGGGGCGACCGGCATCGATCTGCGTACCGGGCGCCGGGTCTGGGAGAACACGGACGCCGCCAAGGGACAGGCCGCACTGCCGGCCGGGCAGGATCTCTGTTTCGTCGCCGGTCCGTCCGAGTTCCTGTGGCTGTCGCCGAAGGACGGCAAGGTCGCGCACCGGGCGGGATACGCGGACGGGTTCACCGGGGCGCCGAACCTCGCGGTGTCGGGGGTCGTCGGCACTTTCGGACCGGTGGTCTGGTTCACCGGCTCCAACAAGGTGACGGTCAAGGCCCCGGCTCCGAAGAAGGGCAAGAAGCGGGGCAAGGACACTCAGGTCGTCAAGTCGTACCTCTTCGCCTACGACGTCCTGCAACGCAAGGAACTGTGGCGGACCACCGTGCCCACCGGGCGCGGGCCTGCCGCCCCTGTCTACCGGCTGATCGCTGTCGGGCAGGACGACTTCGTCGTACGTCAGAGCACAGGCACGCTGACACCCGGCGATGTGAAGGCCGCCAAGGGGAAAGCCGTCTTCCGGGGCTTCGACCAGAAGACCGGAAAGCTGCTGTGGAGCAGGTCGTTCGGCACGATCGCACCGGACGGGGCAGCCATGGGCGACGACCGGGGCCTGTTGTACGCGGCGGTGGGTGACGATCTCCAGGCCTTCGAGATCCCCGCAGGCAAGCCGAAGTGGACGCTGAACGGCACCACCGGGACTCCGTACGGGACCCCAGCCGCCACCGGAACGCTTCTGCACACCACCAATCGCAACCAGGAAGTGGGCGCGGTCGACCGGGAGACGGGGCGGCCGCGCTGGCGACGCTCGACGGAGGCGGCACCCGGCACCGCCGCCCCCGCGGTGACGCTCAGCACGACCGGCAGGACGCTGTTGGCCGCGGACGGGGCCCAGGTCACCGCGTTCGCCGCGCAGGACGGGCGACGGCTGTGGAAGTTCCAGGACATCGGGTCGCAGGACCCGAAGGGGCCCACGGTCACCGCTCCCTACCGGGTGCTGGCGGCCGGAAGGACCGCCGTCGTCCAGCGCGACCGGATTTTCTACGCCTTTCCGGTCGCCTGAGCGAAGGCTCAGGGGGTCCGCCCCCGCCCGCCGCCTTCCGGGCGAACCCGTCTGCCGCCACACCGCACGGTTCTTGCATCTCGTGACACCGAGTGACCGTATTTGATGCGCTCACTCATGGGGAAGTCCCATGACTCGCCCCGTCACCGGAGGTGATGTCGTGTCAGGCGGATTCCTGCGTGCGGTCTGCACTGCGACCCTGACCACGCTAGTCGTAACCTCGCCGGCAGCCGCCGCTCCCGTGGACCCGAGCCCCGCCGCGGGCCCCGCCGCGAATTCGGCCGCCGCCCCCGCGGCCACGAACAAGAGCGTCGCCCAGCTGCTGACCGAGCTGCACAAGCTGTACCAGCAGGCCGAGGAGGCCACCGAGACGTACAACGGGACCGCGGCGGAGCTGAAGAAGCGCAAGGCGCAGACGAAGAAGCTCCACACCTCCCTCGTCGCCGCCCGGACAGCGCTGTCCGACAGCCACGACGAGGCGGGGCAGCTGGCCCGTGAGCAGTATCAGGGGCAGTCCGACATCTCCTCGTACATACAGCTCCTGCTGGCGCGTGATCCCGAGCACTTCCTGGACCAGGAGCATGTGGTCCGGCGTGCGGCGGCCGGGCGGGCGGCCACTGTGGAGCGGCTCACCGGCGCCGAGAAGCGCGCCGACGACCTGGCGGCCGAGTCCCGCAAGGTGCTGGACCGGCAGCAGGCTCTGGCCACGAAGCAGAAGAAGCAGCGGGACGCGGTGCAGTCACGGCTCAAGGCCGTCGAGGCGAGACTGGCCACGCTCTCCGGCACACAGCTCGCCGAGCTGTCCCGGCTGGAACAGCAGGACATGACGGACGCTCAGGTCGCCCTGGCCGCCTCGGGCGCCCTGTCCTCGACCGGGTCACCGTCCCGGGCGGGCGGCGAGGCGGTGAAGTACGCGATCGGGCAGGTGGGCAAGCCGTATGTGTGGGGCGCGGAGGGTCCGAACTCGTTCGACTGCTCGGGGCTCACCTCGCAGGCCTGGGCGAAGGCGGGCCGGGTCATTCCGCGGACCTCGCAGGAGCAGTGGCGGCAGTTGCCGAAGGTTCCGCTCAACGCGCTGCGCCCGGGCGACCTGGTGATCTACTTCCCGAAGGCCACCCATGTGGCGTTGTACATCGGCAACGGCCAGGTGGTGCAGGCGCCCCGGCCGGGTTCGCAGGTGAAGGTCTCGCCGGTGGCGTCGAATCCGCTGCTGGGTGCCGTACGGCCGGATCCGCGGAGCGCGCCGCTGTCCGCGTACAAGTCGCCGCAGCTCCCGCAGGGGGCGTCCTCGGGCTCGGACGCGGGGTACAGCTCGTCGGCGGCGCCCGAGCAGTAGCCGGCCGGGGGCCGTGACGTCCGCACATGACAGCCGGGCCGAGTCCCGTCGGATTCCCGACGGGACTCGGCCCGGCTGCTGTGGTCAGGCGGCCGATGCGGCCCCGGACACCTCGGCGAGGTACGCGTTCGTCTTCTCCGGGTCGAAGAAGAAGTTCTCGAAGTCCGCCGGGTTGTTGAAACCGTTGGCGAAGCGGTTGGCGACCGGCTGGAGCTGGCCGGCTGCGCCGATCAGGTTCAGCACGTGCTCCGGCGGAACGCCGAGCATCGCGTTGGTCCACTTCACGACGTGCTGCGTGTTCTCCCAGTGCCGGTCGAACGTGGCCTGCATCCACTCGGCGTCGAACTCGCGGTCGCCGTGCTCGAGAATCGAGTTCAGGTAGGAGTTCGCGCACTTGGAGGCCGTGTTGGAGCCCTGGCCGGTGATCGGGTCGTTGGCGACGACCACATCCCCCACACCAAGGACCAGACCGCCGCCGGGCAGCCGGCCGATCGGCTTGCGGACGGTCGGGGCGTAACGGCCCGCCAGGGTGCCGTTGGCGTCGGTCAGTTCGACCTTGGTGGCGCGGGCGTACTCCCACGGCAGGAACCGCTCCATGAGCTCCAGCGTCTTCGCGAGGTGCTCGGAGGGGTCCTTGATGCCCTGGAAGACGTCCAGCGGGCCACCCGGGACGCCCTCCCAGAACAGGATGTCGGCGCGGCCGGACATGGTCAGGGTCGGCATCACGAAGAGCTCGCCGACACCGGGGACCAGGTTGCAGCGGACCGCGTCGAACTCGGGGTGCTCGGGGCGCGGGCCCATGCCGTGGACGTACGCGACGGCCAGGGCGCGCTGCGGGGCGTCGAACGGCGAACGGGACGCGTCCCGGCCGAACATGGAGACCAGCTCGCCCTTGCCCGCGGAGACCATCACGAGGTCGTAGGTGCGGGAGAAGTAGTCCAGGTCGGAGACGGCGGCGCCGTGGATGACGAGCTGTCCGCCGCGCTGGGCGAAGGTCTCCATCCAGCCGGCCATCTTCACGCGCTGGTCGACGGACTGGGCGAAGCCGTCCAGCTTCCCGACCCAGTCGATGGCGCGGGAGGAGTCGGGAGCGGCGACCGAGACGCCGAGGCCCTCGATGCGCGGGGCCTGGGACTCCCAGAAGTTGAGCTGGTAGTCACGCTCGTACTGGAGCGCCGTGTCGAACATGCACTGCGTCGACATGACCCGGCCGGAGCGGATCTCGTCGGCGGTGCGGTTGGACATCAGGGTGACTTCGTACCCTCGGGACTGCAGTCCGAGGGCGAGCTGGAGACCGGACTGACCGGCTCCGACTATGAGTATCTTCCGCATCGCGGTTCTCCGTTACGTGTTGCGTGCGAGCTATGCCGGGGTGGCATCGAGGGCGTGGCCGACGAGGGCCAGCAGCGACTCGACGACGGTGATCCTGTTACGCGCGTCCATGATCACAACAGGCACGTGCGGCGGCACAGTCAGGGCCTCCCTGACGTCCTCCGCCTCGAACCCCGGCGTTCCTTCGAAGTGGTTGACGGCAACGATGTACGGCAGGCCGCAGCTCTCGAAGTAGTCGAGTGCGGGGAAGCAGTCGGCGAGCCGCCGGGTGTCGGCGAGCACGACCGCACCGATCGCGCCACGCACCAGGTCGTCCCACATGAACCAGAAGCGCTGCTGGCCCGGTGTGCCGAACACGTACAGCACGAGGTCGTCGTCGAGCGTGAGCCGGCCGAAGTCCATCGCGACGGTCGTGGTGACCTTGTCGGGTGTCGCGGAGAGATCGTCGGTCTCCTCGCTGGCCTGGGTCATCACCGCTTCGGTCTTCAGCGGGGTGATCTCGGAGACCGACCCCACGAAGGTCGTCTTGCCCACGCCGAACCCGCCCGCGACCACGATCTTCGTGGCGACGGGGGCCCTGGTGTGGTCCAACTGCCAGGCCTGCAGCGATTCCTCGGCCTGGTCCTTGACCCCCGGCTGGCGCGGGGTGAAGAGCGGCGACTCAGAGACGGCGGAGTCCATTGAGCACCCTTTCGAGCAGTGCGCGGTCGGGCTGGCCGGTGCCGTGACCGGTCCCGTACACGCGGATCTTTCCCTGGTCGGCCAAGTCGCTGAGCAGCACCCGCACCACACCGAGCGGCATCTTCAACAGGGCGGAGATCTCAGCGACCGTACGCATCCGGCGGCAGATTTCGACGATGGCCTGGAGCTCCGGCATGACGCGGGTGGCCAGGTTGCCGTTGGTCAGCTCGCGGCGCTCCTCGGGCGCTTCGAGCGCGGCGACGAACGTCTCGACGAGCAGGACGTGGCCGAAGCGGGTGCGACCGCCGGTGAGCGAGTACGGGCGGACCCGTGCGGGCCTTCGGTCGGACCCGCGGACGGGGAGCCTGCGGGCGGGTTCAGCAGCGGGCGTCACTGGGCGCTCTCCATCGATTTGCGCAGTTCACTGCGGAGTTCGGGGGTGAGTACGTGTCCGGCTCGGCCGACGAAGAGCGCCATGTGGTAGGCGATGACGCTCATGTCGCAGTCCGGGGTGGCGTGCACACCGAGCAGCGAGCCGTCGCTGATCGACATGACGAAGACGCTGCCCTCGTCCATGGCCACCATGGTCTGCTTGACGCCGCCGCCGTTCATCAGTTTGGCGGCGCCGACAGTGAGGCTGCCGATGCCGGAGACGATGGTGGCCAGGTCGGCGCTGGAGCCCTTCGGGCCGTCCTGCCGGCCGGTGTTCTGAGTTGTCAGATGGCCGGGGTCGGAGGAGAGCAGCATCAGTCCGTCGGACGAGACGACGGTGACCGAGTGGACCCCTGGCACCTCCTCCACGAGATTGCTCAGCAACCAGTGAAGGTTCCGGGCCTCGGTGCTCAGCCCGAATGTGCTGGGCGCAGTCAACTGCGTGCCTCCTCGACTGTGTCCCCCGTCTCATCGGTTCGGCCGTCGCTACGGTCGGCCGGCTCACTGTGCTCGGTAGGTGCGGAGCGCCCTGCGTGTGCGGGGCCCCCGGGGAACGGCTGGGTCGCCGTGATCTCGGCGATCTCCGCCTCGACGTCCCGGCGGCCGTCCTTCGCGCCCTGGTGGAAGCCGCCGAGCCGACGACGCAGCGCCTCCTTGTCCAGGCTGCCCTTGCGCTCGGTGCTGGATGCCGTGGTGGGCTTGACGACCGTTGGGGGTGCGCTTGGGCAGCCCCTTGTCCGTGATGCGCTCCTGCTGCAGCTGCGCGTGCTG
>NZ_FMDF01000054.1 GCF_900091955.1 Streptomyces sp. Ncost-T10-10d | reverse complement strand
GGCGGTGTCCCACGCGGCGACGGCGGACTGCTCGGCGTCGCTCGCGGCGAGGGCGGCGCGCGCCGGGTCCGCGTCCGGCGCGGTGTTGTCGAGCCAGCCGGCCCGTACCGCCTCTGCTGTCTCCTGCTCGACCTCGGCAAGTCGCTGGCGCAGATGTCCGGCCTCGCTGCGGGCGCGCTGGGCCTCGGTGGCTGCGGTGGTGGCATCGCGGTGGCCGGTCTCGCCCGCCGTCTGGAGGGTGTCGGAGCGCGCCTCCTCCTCGTTGGCCAGGGTCTCACCGGCCTCCGCCGCGGTGTGCAGGGCCCGTACGAGATCGGCGGCAGCCTTGGCGCGGGCGGCGAGCGCAGGCGCTGCGTCACGCTCCGCCTCGCGGATGGCGACGGCTACACGTGCGGAGCGGTCGGCGGCGGCGCGGTGTCGCAGTACGGCCTCGGCAGCCTGCCAGGCGGAGTGCAGGGTGCGGGCGTCGACCAGTTCGCGGCGCTGGGCGGCAGCGCCCTTCTCCGCCGCTGTCAGGGCCAGGGAGGCGTGCCGGTAGGCCAGTTCGGCCGCGATCAGGGAACTGCGGCTGCGGGCCTCCTCGGCAGTGGTGACGGTGTGCGCGGCGCCCGTCACCTGTTGGGCGAGCTCGGCGGTCCGGCCGCGCTCCTGGCCGGCGCGGGCGGAGAGCCTGCGGGCGAGCGTACGGGTGCGGCGCTCGGCGCCCGCGTGGATGTCGCGGGCGCGGGACCGGATGCCGGCGGCCTCGACGATCCGGCCGAGCAGATCGACCGAGCCCGCGGTGAAGTCGCGCTCCGCGGTCAGCTCGGCCCGGCGGCCGAGCTTGTTGCCGAAGCCGCTCACCAGGTCGGCGAGCCCGTCCGTGTCACGGGTGTCCGTGACGGCGCGGAGGAGGAGGTCGGTGAAGTCGGAGTCCTTCTTGACCGCGAAGAGGCCGGCCGCCTCGCCCTCGTCAGCGTTCATCTCACGCTGGTAGCGGAAGAGTTCGGGGTCGAGACCGAGGTCGCCGAGGTGCTCGTTCCAGCGGTCGTGGATCTCTTCCCAGTGCACATCCAGGTGCTGGTAGAACTTGCCCGCCTCGGTCAGGGCGTCGCGGAAGCCCTTCATCGTACGCCGCCGGCCCTGCGCACCGGAGACGCCTTCGACGGGGCGGTGCACGGAGGTGGCCTCGGCGACCGGCAGGGAGTCCAGGCCGAGACCGGGCCCGGGGCGGAATGAGTACCAGGCCTCGGCGAATTTCCGCGGGTCGTTGGAGACCTGCCGTCCACGCCACTCGCTCACCTTGCCGACGACGACGCACTCGCCGGTGAGGGTGTGCTGCCACTCCAGGGCGACATGGCCGCAGTCATCGGCGAGCAGGAACTTGCGCAGTACGCCGGAGCTGGCGCCGCCGAGGGTGTTGCGGTGGCCGGGCAGCATCACCGAGAAGATCAGCTTCAGCAGCACCGACTTGCCGCCGCCGTTCTCCAGGAAGAGCACACCGGCAGGGGCGGGGCGGCGCGGCGGGCCGACCGGCTCCTCCTCGAAGAACTCCGCCTGTGCCGGGGCGGGGTTGGGCACGGGATCGCCCACTCCACGCAGGTCAAGCACGGTGTCGGCATAGCGCGCACCGGCAGGCCCGATGGAGTAGAGGCGGACCCGGGACAGCTCGTACATGGCGGCGGACTCTCGTCGTTCAGACAGCGGGGGGAGACGGCGGTGGTGGGGCGGGCCGGTCAGGCGTGGAAGGGCAGACCGGCGTCGGCGACCAGCTCCAGGTCGTCGGGGTCGGGCGGCGGCAGCAGCGTTGCCGTTCCGTCGGTCACCGGCACGACTCCGAGTTCCAGCAGTTCGGCCATAGCGGCGTTGCCCGCCATGTCGCGGACCTGGAGCTGGTAGCGGGCGGTGGTACGGAAGGCGCCTCCGGCGTCGTCCCCGGTGCGCTGGAGGAAGCCGGAGTCGGTGAGGAAGGCGACGGCCTTGCCGACGATGCCGGTGGTGGAGCCGGCCAGCCTTCGGGCGTCCTTCGTGGCTCCGGTGGAGCTGCGCCGGGCGTAGATCCGCCAGGCCGCCTCCAGTCCGGGGGCGTCGGTGGCCGGGTCGGTGTTGTCGCCGTGCTCCTCGGCGCGCTCCTCCAGGCGGTGGCACGCCTGGCGTACGAACGAGTCGACGCCGTTGACGGTGATCCGGCCGATGTACGCGTCGTCGGCGAGATCCTCGGGGCGGGGGAAGGCCATCGCGGCGACGGCCAGGTGCGCGAGCCCGTGCAGGAAGCGGTCGGCGGAGTCGGATGAGGCGCGGCGGGCGTAGTCGCCCATGCGGACGGCGAAGACCGAGTCCTCACCGGCGGTCACGGCCATGCCGGCGCGGGTGGACACTTCCAGGACGACCAGGCCGAGTCCGGTCGCCACTGCGTCGGCGAGCCGGGCGAAAGTGGCCTCCTCCCGGTACCGGCGGAGCAGTTCGGCGTATTCGGCGTCGCGTGCGGGCAGCAGTTTGGGCTGCAGTCCGAAGGCGACGAGCCGGGCGGCGTCGGCTGCGTCGGCCGGGGTGACGGGTGCGGTGGCGGCTGCGGGCCCTGCCGGGTCGGCGGGCGTCGGGATCTCGGTCGCGTACGCGGCGGTCGGCTCGCTCCACGCGTCTGCGTACTGTGCGCGGTGGTCGCTCACGACTGTCGCTCCTCGATGCGGAAGTTCTTCGGTACGGGGTGGACGACACCGGTCCTCGCGGCGTCCGTCCTGGGCGGCACGGTCCTGCCCGCGCACACCTCGTGGGCGCGGGCGCCTCGGCCACGTCCATGGTCGACGTGCGCCGACCGGGTCGGCGAGGCGTCTGCCTCACGGGGCGCGGCGCTCATGACGCCTCCGAGCGGTCCGCGGCCATTCCGGCCGCGTCCAGCAGGGCCGTACCCACTATCAGGTCCGCGCCGCCGAACTCCGGGTCGTCGAGTTGTGTCCCGTCGTCGACGGAGAACAACAGGCGCTGCTCGCCCTGCCGGTAGGCGGTGCCGACCGGCGGACTCGCGGCGTGCACCGCGAGCAGAGCGACCAGATAGGGCAGTTCGGGATCGCGGCGCCGGGCCTCCGCGAGGAGTCCGGAGAGCCGACGCGGGGCGTCGTGTTCCAGATCGAGGAGTTCCATGGCGCTCGCGAGCTGCTCCTCGCTGAACCTGCTGTCGTCCGGGGTGGCGATCAGATCGGGTTCGGGCATTGCGGCGCCCAGGTGTTCCCGCTCCAGGGGCGGGGTGAGCAACATGTCGACGAGGTCGCCCACCCGCATCGAAGTGGGGGTGCGCAGCCCGGTGCCTTGGGCGAAGTACGCGTCCGTGACGCGGATGGCCTGTTCGACGGGGAGTGGCAGCAGCGGGGCGACCAGCTGACCGTAGAGATCGAGGCCTGTGCGGGCCGTGGGGGTGGCGAAGGCCTGCCGGTCCTGTTCGGCGCGGAAGAGCGGTCCGGCTTCCAGCAGGCGGGACTGCAACTGGGTGTGGCGGCGGATGCAGTCCTTGACGATGTCGACGAGCTCGGCGGCGCGCCGCTTGTGCTCGGGCTCCTCGGCCTCGTCGCGCGCCTTGCGGATGTTGGTGAGGATCGCGTTCTCGTGGCGGTAGCGGTCGGCGACGTGATCGAGTGCTTCGGCGATCATGTCGGGTACCGCATTGAGCCAGTCGACGGCCCGGACGTTGCGCCGGGTGGCCTCCAGCGTCTTGCGGAGGGTCTCCGCGTACTGAACGGTGCGGTAGCGGGCCTGCTCGGCGGCGAGTTGTGCATCAGCCAGGCGGCCCCGGCTGATGAGGACCTCCAGCTTCACCTCGGCGGCGATCTGGGCGCTGGTGACGTCTGTGTCGAGGGCGCCGACGAGAACGTTGACCGCCTCGTCGGTGGCCCGGAGATAGACCGTGCCGCCGTACCCCGGGACCTCTTCGATCAGCTTGAAGTCGTAATCGCGGCGGACATACACCCCATCGGGGCCGAAAGTGCCGTACACCGCACGGAATCCGCGGTCGACGCTGCCGACATTGATCAGGTTCTCCAGCACCCAGCGGGCGACCCGCTCGTGCTCGGCGGCCGGGCGGTACGGGGCCTGCGCGGCAACGCGGGGAAGCAGCCTGGTCACTATCTGGTCGTGGTCGGCACCCGTGTCGAAGTCCATGTTGAGGGTGACGTGGTCGATCGCCGCGAGTGCGACCTCGGCCATCGCGTAGACGGTGTACTCGCCGGCCAGATTCACCTTGCGCACATCGAGGTCGTGCAGGGGTGCCGTGCAGGCGAGCGCGCGCAGCCGCCGCGAGAGCCCCTCGTCGGCGGCCGGGCCCGGGGCAGGCCGCGGCCCCGCGCTGAGCTGGGGCGCAGCGTTGTCCGTGTAGGCAGGCGAAGTCACGCTGCACAGATTAGGTCCTCACACTGACAACGGTCGAAACGGCGCAGAAGCGACCCCTTGCCCGGAGCCGGCCGACGCCGGCTTCACCGCCGTTCCCCGGTGCGTTCCGGGCGGTCGTTCCGGCCCGGCTCCGGGGCTCCGTAGCCCCCGCCG
This sequence comes from Streptomyces sp. Ncost-T10-10d, assembly GCF_900091955.1. GTDB lineage: Bacteria > Actinomycetota > Actinomycetes > Streptomycetales > Streptomycetaceae > Streptomyces. The sequence continues at coordinate 55,845 of NZ_FMDF01000054.1, read as the reverse complement.
CCCGGTGTGCGGAGCACGAATACGTCCCCCCGCTCCAGTTCCGCCGTGTCACAGCCGCGCAGTGGCGTGACCGTCCCGCCGTCGGAGCGCTCGATGTGCTGCTCACCCAGCGCGCCGGGTTCACCGCCCGCCATGCCGTACGGCCGGACCCGGCGATGGCCGGAGAGCAGCGCCAGGGTCACGGGTTCGAGGAAGCGGATTCGCCGCTCCACACCGCAGCCGCCGCGCCAACGCCCCGTACCCCCGCTGCCGTCCCGTACCCGGAAACTCTCCAGCAGCACGGGGTAGCGCCATTCGAGGACTTCGGGGTCGGTGAGGCGGGAGTTGGTCATGTGGGTCTGTACCGCGTCGGCGCCGTCGAAGCCGTCGCCCGCGCCCGATCCGCTCGCCACGGTCTCGTAGTACTGGACCCGTTCGTTGCCGAAGGTGAGGTTGTTCATCGTGCCCGAACCCTCGGCCTGGATGCCGAGCGCCGCGTACAGAGCACCGGTGACGGCCTGGGACGTCTCCACGTTTCCCGCGACGGTGGCCGCCGGATGGACGGGGGCCAGCATGGAGCCTTCCGGAATTCTGACCTCCAGGGGCTTGAGACACCCGCTGTTGAGCGGGATGTCGTCGGCGACCAGGGTCCGGAAGACGTACAGGACAGCCGCCATCACCACGGATTTCGGCGCGTTGAAGTTACCCGGCTGCTGCGGTGAGGTGCCGGTGAAGTCGACGACTGCGCTGCGGGTGCCCCTGTCCACGGTGAGGGCGACCTCGATGACCGCGCCGTTGTCGGTCTCGTAGCGGTAGGCACCGTCGTGCAGTTCGGCGATGATCCGGCGGACGGACTCCTCTGCGTTGTCCTGTACGTGCCCCATGTAGGCGGCGACGGCCTCGGTCCCGAACTGATCGGCCATGCGCCGGAGTTCGGCGATGCCCTTCTCATTGGCGGCGATCTGGGCGCGCAGATCGGCGAGGTTGGCGTCCGGGTCGCGGGAGGGGTACACGGCGGTGGTGAGCAGTTCGCGTGTCTCGGCCTCGCGGAGTCTGCCGTCCCGTACCAGCAGCCAGTTGTCGAACAGCACTCCTTCCTCGTGGATGGTGCGGCTGAAGGCGGGCATGGAGCCGGGGGTGATGCCGCCGATCTCGGCGTGGTGTCCGCGTGAGGCAACAAGGAAGCGCAGCTCCGGTTTTTCACCACCGGTCTCGTCGAACACGGGTGTCACCACGGTCACATCAGGCAGATGTGTGCCGCCGTGGTACGGGTCGTTGATGGCGTACACATCGCCTGGCCGCATCGCGCCACTGTTGCGCCGCAGCACCTCCTTGATGGACTCGCCCATCGAACCGAGGTGCACGGGAATGTGCGGGGCATTGGCGATCAGATTGCCGTCCGCGTCGAAGAGGGCGCAGGAGAAGTCGAGCCGCTCCTTGATGTTGACGGAGTGGGCCGTGTTCTCCAGGCGCACACCCATCTGTTCGGCGATCGACATGAAGAGGTTGTTGAAGACCTCCAGCATGACGGGGTCGACCCGGGTACCGACGGCCGTGCGGTCCGGGCGCGGGCGGACCCTGGTGAGCAGCAGATGGCCGGTGCCGGCGAGGGCGGCCTGCCAGCCCGGGTCGACGACAGTGGTGGCATCCGCCTCTGCGATCACGGCAGGGCCGTTCACGGTGTCCGCGGGGTGCAGTTCCTCGCGCCGGTGGAGCGGGGTGTCCTGCCATCGGCCGTCGGTGAACATCCTTACGGTGTCGTGCGGTTGAGGTTCTGCGCTCTCACGGGGTGTGCGGACGGCCGGGCGCGGTTCGTGCTGTCCCGCCGTTCCGATCGCCTCGACCGACACCGCCTCGACGACCAGGGGTTTGTCCATGGTGAACGCGTAGCGTGCGCGGTGCTCCGCGGTGAACGCCTCGGCCATGGCGGGTGCGCTGTCCAGGCCGACGGGCAGGCTCGAGTCCGTACCGGCGTAGCGCAGGAACACGCGGGCGTGGGTGCTGATCGCGCTGTCGGGGATGGCGTCGGCGTGCAGTTCGGCGCGGGTGCGGGCGGCGAGTTCGTCGCAGAGTTCGCCCACCGCGGTACGGGTCGTCTCACTCAGTTCCGCCTCGACGGACTGTTCGCGCATCGCGGTGGCGTCGGCGAGACCGATGCCGTACGCGGAGAGCACGCCGGCCAGGGGCGGTACGAGGACGGTGTCGATGCCCAGGGCGTCGGCGACGGCGCAGACGTGCTGGCCTCCGGCGCCGCCGAAGCCCGTCAGGGCGTAGCGGGTGATGTCGTGCCCGCGCTGCACGGAGATCTTCTTGACCGCGTTGGCCATGTTGAGCACGGCGATCTCCAGGAACCCGGCGGCGACCTCGGCCGCTGTGCGCCGCGTTCCGGTGGCGCCCGCCACGTCCTCGGCAAGCGCGTCGAAGCGTTCGCGGACGAGGTCCGCGTCGAGTGGAAGGTTGCCGTCCGGCCCGAAGACTGCCGGGAAGTGCGCGGGCTGGACCCGGCCGAGCATCACATTGGCGTCGGTGACGGTCAGCGGGCCGCCTCGGCGGTAGCAGGCCGGGCCGGGGATCGCGCCCGCCGAGTCGGGGCCGACGCGGTAGCGGTGGCCGTCGAAGTGGAGGACGGAACCGCCGCCGGCGGCGACGGTGTGGATGTTCATCATGGGGGCGCGCATCCGTACACCGGCCACCTGAGTACCCAGTTCGCGCTCGAACTCGCCCGCGTAGTGCGACACATCGGTGGAGGTTCCGCCCATGTCGAAGCCGATGACCCGGCCGAATCCGGCCTGTCCGGACGTACGGGCCATGCCGACCACGCCACCGGCGGGGCCGGAGAGCACCGCGTCCTTGCCCCGGAAGTGGGAGGCTTCCCGCAGCCCACCGTTGGACTGCATGAACATCAGCCGGATGCCGTCGAGTTCGCGGGCGACCTCGTCGACGTACCGGCGCAGGATAGGCGAGAGATAGGCGTCGACGACGGTGGTGTCGCCGCGTGGTACGAGCTTGATCAGCGGGCTCACCTCGTGCGAGCAGCTCACCTGGGTGAAGCCTGCCTCGCGGGCTGCGGCGGCCACGGCGCTCTCGTGTCCGGGGTGGCGGTAGCCGTGCATCAGGACGACCGCCGCACTGCGCAGTCCGTCGGCCCGGGCCGCCATCAGTCGCTCGGCCACGGCGTCCCGGTCGAGCGGTGTGACGACCCGGCCGTGGGCGTCGATCCGCTCGGGGACCTCGATCACCCGCTCGTACACGGCCTCGGGCAGCAGGATGCGGCGGTCGAAGAGTTTCGGCCGGTTCTGGTACGCGATGCGCAGCGCGTCGCGGAAGCCTTCCGTGATGACCAGGACGGTCGGCTCACCGCGCCGCTCCAGCAGGGCGTTGGTGGCGACCGTCGTGCCGATCTTCACCGTGCCGACCCGGTCGGCGGGGACCGGGTCGGTGGGGCCGAGGCCCAGCAGCCCCCGGATTCCGGCCACGGCGGCGTCGCGGTAGCGGTCCGGGTCGTGGGAGAGCAGCTTGCGGGTGAGCAGGTGCCCGTCGGGATCCCGGCCCACGACATCGGTGAACGTCCCGCCACGGTCGATCCAGAACTCCCAGCGTCCCGTCATCCCTCCATACTGCCGCGCGGCACGGGCAACGGTCCTGAGGGCACGGCCCGCTCCCCGGCAGCCGGCGAACCGATCGGTGCCACGGCGGCCAGCGCGCTCCGCAGCGCCGCCTCGGCCCGCCGGGCCGGCCGTCGGCCGGTGCCGCAGACCCGGTGCCCCACCTCCGCTCCGGCCAGACACAGCAGCTGGGGCAGCAGATCGGTGCTTCTGCGCGCCAGCCGGCCGGTGCCGGCGGTGGCCAGCCAGAACCATGTGTCGGCCCGGCTCGGGGGCGGCTGCTGGGCTTCGAGCCCCGGCGTGGCGCCGTGTGCCAGACCCCGGGCGGCCAGCAGCTCGTGGAAGCCGGCCGCGACCGTCCGGTGACCGCGTTCGGCCGGGTGGAGCCGGTCCGCGCTCCACAGCGAGCGGTCGCGGACCCACGCCCGGTCCGCCATGTGCAGATGAACGGCGTCGTAGCGTTCGGACAGTGCGTGCACGACGGCGTTCACCGCGGCCTGGCGCCGGGCGAGCGGCCTGCCCAGGGGCGCGGGGAGCCCGAGCACGGCGCCGGGGTCGGGCAGACAGGCGGTCAGGAGTACGGCTCCGCTCTCCGTCAGGAGCGCGCAGACCGGGTCGAGGCGCCGCGCGAGGAGCCGGATGTCGAACGTGCGGCGCAGGGTGTCGTTGACGCCGACGACGACGGACACGAGGTGGGGCCGGAACGCGGCCGCCGCCGCGGCCTGCCGGTCCAGGACGTCACCGGACTGCGCGCCGCTGACGGCGAAGTTCCTGAATTCCACGCCCCGTCGGCTGTCCGCGAGACCTTCGGCGAGCAGTGCGGCCCAGCCCCGTCGGCCACCGGGGACGGGATCGCCGACGCCTTCGGTGAACGAGTCCCCGAGCGCGGCGAACCGTACCGGGGAGAAGCTCGTGGACGGGTGCGGTCCCGGGTTGTCCGACGGCACCGCCCCCTTCATGTCCGTACCCCCGGAATCCCGCCCCGGTCCGGCACATCGTGCGCGGCCAGGAACGCGGCCACCGAGCGGTCCCAGCCGAAGAGTTCGGCCCGTCGCCTCGCCTCGGCGCGACGCCCGTCGTGCGGGCGCCCGAGCAGCTCCCGTACCGCGGCTGCGAACGCCTCACCCGTGTCCGCGGCGGCCAGTCCGGCACCGCCGATCACTTCCGGCAGCGCGGAACTCTCGCTCGCCACCACCGGGGTGCCGCAGGCCAGTGCCTCCAGGGCCGACAGGCCGAACGTCTCGGCGGGTCCGGGCGCCAGGCAGATGTCGGCCGCGGCCTGCAGATCCGCCAGAGTCTCCCGGTCCCGCACATGGCCCAGGAATTCGACCGGCAGCCGCCGCGCCCGAGCTGTGTTCTCCAGGCCCGCACGCAGTGGCCCGTCGCCCGCGACGACCAGCGCCGCGCGCACCCCCCGGTGCCGCAGCTCGGCAATCGTCTCCAGGGCCCGGCCGGGGCGTTTCTCGACCGAGAGCCGCGAGCACAGCAGAAGCAGCACGTCCCGGCCGTGCAGGTGCCGGGCGCGCAGCACCGTACTGCGCCGGTGGGGGCTACAGCGCCGCAGGTCCACGCCGAGCGGGGCGCGCACCACGTTGCGGGCGCCGATGCGCAGGAACTCGCGCTCCGCCCATTGCGTGGTGCACACGATCCGGGTGTACGCGTGGGCGCTGCGCGCGTTGAGGCGGTCGGCCGTCCGCCCGGCCGCGGCGGCCGGGACGCCCCAGGTGCGCAGCACCCCGTCGGCCGTCTCGTGGGAGACCATCACGGCGGGCACCCTGGCACGTCGCGCCCACTGCCCCGTCCAGCGCAGCGTGGTCCGGTCGGAGACCTCGAGACGGTCGGGCCGCAGCGTTTCCAGGAGGTGGCGGAGACTGCGCCGGCCGGTCAGTACGCGGTAGCCTCCGCTGCCCGGCAGGACCGGCCCGGGGAGCGTGATCACCCTCCCCTGCTCCGTACGCTCGTCGCTCCGTGTGTCGCCGGGCACGATGAGCACCGGCTCGTGCCCGGCCGCGAGATAGCCGCGGCCGAGTTCGTCAAGGGCGGTGCGCAGTCCGCCCGATGACGGGGTGATGAAGTTCGCCAGCCGGACGATGACCGTCCGCCGTTCGCGGCCGGTCATGCCACCACCGCCGTCCGGTCGCGCAGCACCTCGTCGTAGTGGTCCAGGAGTTGGTCACCCACGGCCTGCCATGTCCGGCCCTCGACCGTGGCCCGACCGGTGGCGCCGTAGGCCGCCGCGAGCGCCGGGTCCGCGGCGAGTGCGCCGACTGCCGCCGCCACGGCACCGGTGTCGAGCGGCGGGACCAGCAGCCCGGTCCGCCCGTGGTCGACGAGGTCGAGCGGTCCGCCCGCGGCCGGGGCGATCACGGGTACTCCGGAGGCCATGGCCTCCTGCACCGTCTGGCAGAACGTCTCGTACGGTCCTGTGTGCACGAACATGTCCAGCGAGGCGAAGAACCGGGCGAGGTCGTCCCCGGTTCTGCGGCCGAGGAAGACCGCGCCGGGCAGGGCGGTCCGCAGCGATGCATCACTGGGTCCGTCTCCGACGACCACGACCCGGACCCCGGGTGTCGCGCAGGCCCCGGCAAGGAGTTCGACGTGTTTCTCCGGGGCGAGCCGTCCGACGTACCCGACGAGCCGCTCCCCGCCGGGGGCGAGACGGCGGCGCAGTGCCTCGTCGCGCAGTCCGGGCCGAAACCGTGCGGTGTCGACGCCGCGTGGCCACAGCCGTACCCGGGGCACGCCGTGTTCGGTGAGGTCGCGGACGGCGGCGGTGGACGGGGCGAGCGTGCGGTCGGCGGCGCGGTGCACTGCGCGCATCCGGCGCCAGGCGGTGTTCTCGCCGGTGCCGAGATACGTACGTGCGTAGCCGGCCAGGTCGGTCTGGTAGACGGCCACGGTCGGCAGCCCGAGCCTGGTCGCGGCTGCCATGCCCCGTACGCCGAGCACGAACGGTCCTGCCAGATGGACGAGTTCCGCGCGGTGCGCGGTGAGGGCGGCCGTCAGCCGTCGGCTCGGCAGTGCCACCCGGACCTGTGGATAGCCGGGCAGGGGAAGCGAGGGGACCCGCACCACGGGGCACGGTGCGTCGGCTTCGAAGGCGTCGGAGCGCTCCGAACGGGATGTGGTCGACGCGCCCGCCGTGGCCGGGGCGACGACAAGCGGTTCGTGGCCGCGGCCGGCGAGATGCCGGGCCGTCTGCAGGGTGCAGTGGGCCACGCCGTTGACATCGGGCGGGAAGGATTCGGTGACGATGACGACACGCATACCCGTGTTGTCGCCACGCCGGACGTGTCCGGGCCGACTTGGATCTTTCCGCCCGGGGAACGTCCCATGAGCATTTGAGCCGAGCACGCCCCCGACGCGCTGCTCGCCCGTTCGCGCCGCGCGCCCCCGACGCGCGCCGCTGTGCGTACTCCGGTCAGACCGCGGGGGTGTCGGGCCCGATCCTGCTGCGTACCGCTGTCTGCACCTCGGCCTCCTCGGCCGGGTCCGCGGCGAGTCGGCGCAGTCGCTCGGCGACCCTGATGTCGCCGGTCTCGGCATGGAGTGCGGCGACCTCGCGGGTGGTCTCCTCGCAGTCCCACAGGCATTCGACGGCGAATCCGGTGGCGAAGGACGGGTCGGTTGCGGCCAGTGCGCGGGCCGCTCGGCCGCGCAGGTGGGAGGAGGACGTCTCCCGGTAGACATGGCGCAGTACGGGGGCCGCGCAGGCGATGCCCAGCCTGCCCGTGCCGTCGACGAGGGTCCACAGGCGTGGTGCGTCCGGGCCTTCGCCCCGCACGGCCTCGCGGAGTGCTCCGAGGACCAGCGAGGCGTCCTGGGCGCCGCCCCGGCAGGCGAGCACACCGGCCGCGGAGGCGCCGAGCGCGTCGGGCCGTCGGGCCCAGCGCCTGGCGCGCTCCACCGCCGCGTCGCCGCACATCCGCTCGAAGGCGGCGACGGCCGCGTCGGCGACGGTGCGCGAGGCGCCGACCGCGGCGATCTCGATCAGGTCGAGCACAGCAGGATCCCTGGCCTCGGCCAGATAGTGCAGGGCGGCGCAGCGTGCGCCTTCCGGGCCGCTGCGGGCGGCCTCGATGATCGTGGACCGGTCCTCGGGTCCGGCGACGGCGGTGAGACAGCGAGCAGCCGGGACATGGAGGACGCTGCCGCGTTCGATTCCCTGCTGGGCCCAGTCGAGGACGGCCTGGACGCTCCAGCCGGGACGGGGGCCGCCGGGCCGCATCTGCCGCTGCCAGCGGTCGAAGGAGCCCTGTTCGGAGGCGGCCCTGACCCTGGCGCCGACCTCTTCGCGCGGGTCGTCCGCCCAGAGCCTCCAGGGGCGGGGCTCGAAGGCGTCCCGTGCGGCCGCGGCCAGTTCGGCGGCGCCCTCCTCGGTGGCCGGGAACCGGCCGAGCACGGGTACGGCGAGGGCGCGGAGCCCCGCGTCGTCGTCACGCAGGGCGAGCTCGTCGAGGGCCCAGGCCCAGTTGGCTCCGGTCGCGGCGTACCGCCGCAGCAGGGCCAGGGCGTCGTCCCGCCCGTACGAGGCGAGGTGGCCGAGCACGGCGAGGGCCAGCCCGGTGCGTGAGTCGTCGGTGTCGAGGTGGTCGTCGGGATCACACAGATGGCGCTCGATCTCTTCGATACCGCCGTCGAGGTCGAGGTACAGGCGTGCGTAGTAGAGCGAGCGGTTCTCCACCTGCCAGTCGTGACGCGGATCGCTCAGGACACAGTGGTTGAGAGCCGCCAGGGCCTCGGGGCGTGGTGCGGCGAGCGCGTGGAGCGTGCCGTCGCCACGGCCCCTCTGCAGCAGGCCGAGCAGGGTGCCGCTCGGCGCTATGAACGGATCAAACATGGAAAAAGCCTCACATCAAGCTGTCGACGCAACCGGGACTGTGCAGTTCCAAGTGCCGGGTGGGGCACTACGCCGCGCAGCAACATGATCGGCCGACCGCCGTCTTCTGCTTGGTGTAGACCATCTTCCTCTGCCTCTCGTCGGTGGCCCGAACCGGGCCCGCGACGTCATGATGACCCAGCCATTTCGCCACCGCGACCACATTTACGGCGTACCCGGTCAGCGGGAGCCGAAGAGTTCCAGCAGGTCGGCCTTGCCGAACATGCGTGCAGTGTCCAGTGCGGAGGGGGTTCCGGCCGACGGGTCGGCCCCTGCGGCGAGCAGCGCCTCGATCACCGCGCCCTCGCCCTTGAAGACGGCTCCGGCCAGCGGTGTCTGTCCGCGGTCGTTGGCCCGGTCCGGGTCTGCGCCACGGCCGACGAGGGCGGTGACCGCGGCGGCGTGCCCGTGATAAGCGGCGAGCATCACCAGCGAATCGCCCCGGTCGTTGGTGAGGTTCACAGGAACACCTGCGTCGACATAGGCGGCGAGTGCTTCGGTCTCGCCGCGGCGGGCCAGGTCGAAGACCTTCGTCGCCAGCTCGACCACCTCGGGATCGGGGGTTTCGCTCATCGGACGGACCGCCTTCCATCAACCGGTTTCACACTGTCGATCTGCTGGGGCGTACGGCGCCGGCGCCGTACGAGTGAATCGACAGGGTACTGCTCGACCGAGCACATGACCCGGCCCGCCCATGGCGAAGGATCGCGCCCGGTGACGGCGGAACAGCGCGTGACATCGATGTTTCCGTCCTGCCGATGCTCCCGCGCGGGCCAATCAAGTGAAAATACAGACTTTTCACCTGAATGCAGCTTTTATCGTATAGATACTTTCGGTGAACCTGGAAGGACTCATGGTGACCGTCCCCCTAACCAGGAGAACCTCTCATGATCCTGTCCATGTCAGGCGTAGTCATCCTCGGCATCATCGTCTTCCTGTTCTTCAGGAAGGACGGCCTCAAGGCATCGCACGCCGTCGTCACTGCCATGTTCGGCTTCTATCTGGCAGGCACCGCCATCGCACCGAGCATCACCGCGGGCGGCGCGAGTCTCGCCGGTCTCTTGGGCGGGATCAAATTCTGACCCTCCGCCACCACTCCCACCCCGTCAGGAGACCGACGTGGCCCGGCGACCACTCCCCCGCATTCTGAGCAGCGGCAGCGCCTCGATCACTCGCAGTCGCGAGTTCGCGCGCACGGCCGCCGACAACGCCACCGACATCCTCCATCCGCTGATCACGGTCACTCGTGGTCTGCGGTTGCTGGCCGGAGCCGGACGGCAGAAGTGGGCCGCGACGCCCAAGGACAAGCGTGGTCCGACGCTGTTCACCGTCGCGGCCTGCGTATTCGTGGTCGCACTCATCCCGTACGGGTCCGTGCTCGCCCTGGTGACGGTGATGGGCGCGGCCGCATGGAAGGGCCGGGAGCGGACTCCCGCGAAGACCGGCCCCGACGAGGCGGAGACCGGGCGGCTGCGGTCCCTGTACGAGGCGCTCGTGCCGTACTTCTCCGTGGCCGACGACCCCAGTCCGCTGTTCGCCCACGGCGGCGACTGGGACAAGGTCTTCAGCGATTACGAGTTCGACGGCAACGGGCGCCCGACACGTCTCCAGGTGCAGTATCCCGCCTACTTCACCGACAGCGAAGCCGCCTCCCGCATCCGCATCGAGCAGCTGCTGCACGCAAAGTCGGGCCGTGGCCGCGAGTACCACTTCGCCTGGGACGAGGAGGGCAACCGGCTCGTCATGAGCGTGCTCGACGCCCTGCCCACCTCGATCGGGGCCCAGCGCTTCGTCACCGCCCCCGGCGAGACCGTGCTGGGTTTCACCGACGGCGACGCGGTGCAGCGCACCGTTCCGGTGAACGACGGCGACGAGACCCGCGACGCACCTCCGGTCGTCTGGCGGACCGGCGCCCGCTCCACCGAGCCGCATCTGCTGGTCGTCGGACAGCCCGGCAGCGGCACCACCACGCTGATGCGCTCCATCGCCCTGCAGGCGCTCCAGCACGGTGACATCCTCATCATCGAAGGCAGCGGAACCGGCGAGTACGCCTGCCTGACCGGGCGCGACGGTGTACTGGCCGTGGAGTGCGGTCCGGCGGGCGCACTGGCGACCCTGGAGTGGGCGGCCAACGAGACGGAGCGGCGGCTGATCGCGGCGAACCGGGCCCGGCAGTCCGGCCACCCCGCCCCCGACGACATCAAGCGCCCGCTCTGGATCCTCCTGGACCGGCCCAGCGTCCTCGGCCACCTGGCGGCAGCCGACGGAAAGCCCGACCCCCAGGAGTTGCTCCAGGTGCCGCTGCGGCACGGCAGGTCGGCCAACGTCACCGTGGTCGTCACCGATCAGTTCGACAGCCTGGACACCCTCGGCGAGACCGTACGGACCCACACCAGGGCCCGGGCCGTGCTCGGCAACTGTTCCCGTGACCAGATCGAGTCGGTGCTCGGCACGGAGCCGCACACGACGCCGACACCGGACGTCCCGCCCGGCCGGGGGTACGCGCGGCTCGGCACCGGCCCCGTACTGCGGCTCCAGGTCCCTGCCACCCCCGATCCGTACGACGAGGCGACCAGCGAGGCGCAGCGGCAGGCGGTCCTCGGGCTGCTCCCCGGGCTGCAGTCACCGGCCGAGGAGACCGCGCCGGTCGGGGCGAGCGTGCCGGACCCGGCGATGCCGCGCACCGTGACCGCGGCCGTCGAGAGCGTGGCGGTCGGCGACTGAACAGACGGCCCAGGGCTGCTCAGGGGTGACGGACCGGCTGATCCGTCACCCCTGAGCAGCTCCATGTCGATCACGCGACGAACGTCCGCGGCGCCTCCACTCCCGCACCCGCCCCCGAACTCACCAGCTGCGCCGCCGCCGCGAGCCGTACCGCCGCCTCGTCCGCGACCGGCCCGGCAACCGTGAACGGCAGCCGTACATACCCCTCGAAGGCGCCGTCGACACCGAACCGGGGGCCGGAGGGAACGCGTACGCCGACCCGCTCCCCCGCCACAGCCAGCCGGGAGCCGGAGAGGCCGCCGGTACGCACCCAGAGGGTCAGACCACCGCGCGGAACCGAGAACTCCCAGTCCGGCAGCTCCCGGCGGACCGCGGCGACGAGCGAGTCCCGGTTCTCCCGCGCCTGTTCGCGCCGGACCTGCACGGCCTGCTCCCAGCCGCCGGTACGCATCAGCCAGTTGACGGCGAGCTGCTCAAGGACGGGCGTCCCCATGTCGGCGTAGGCGCGGGCGGCCACCAGGCTGCGGATCACATCCGGGGCGGCGCGCACCCAGCCGATCCGCATGCCGGCCCAGAAGGCCTTGCTCGCCGATCCGACGGTGAGCACGGTGGAGCCCGCCGGATCGAAGGCGCAGACCCGGCGCGGCATCTGCACATCGGCGTCGAGATACAGCTCGTTCATGGTCTCGTCGACGACCAGGACCGTACCGGCGGAGCGGGCGGCTTCCACCAGGTCACGGCGCCGGTCCTCGTCGGCCAGCGCACCGGTGGGGTTGTGGAAGTCGGCGACGACGTAGGCGAGCCGCGGCGCCGCGTCCCGCAGTACCTGCCGCCACCGGTTCATGTCCCAGCCGCCGAGCCCCTCCTCCATCGCCACCGGCACCAGCCGGGCGCCCGCCTCCCGCATCAGCTGCAGGATGTTGGCATAGCTCGGGGACTCCACCGCGATCCGTTCTCCGCGGCCCGCGAAGAGGTGGCAGATCGCGTCGATGGCGCCCATCGCCCCGGTGGTCACCATGATCTGTTCGGGCATGGTCGGGATGCCACGCTCGGTGTAGCGGTCGGCGATCATCTGCCGCAGTGCGGGCAGACCGGCCGGGTAGTCGCCGTGGGTGTGGGCGTACGGCGCCAGCTCCTCCAGGGCGCCCTGGACCGCCCGGGTCAGCCACGGTTCGGGGGCGGGCAGCGAGGCGCAGCCCAGGTCGATCATCGAACCGAGCGACTCCGGGGGAAGCGGTTCCAGACCGCGTGCGGGCAGTGGATTGCCCGCGGGCACGGCGGTCCAGCTGCCGGCACCCCGGCGGGACTCCAGGAATCCCTCGGTCCGCAGGGCCTCGTACGCGGCGGCGACGGTGGTGCGGCTGACGGACAGGGCGAGCGCCAGTTCACGCTCTGCGGGGAGCCGGGCGGCCACCGGCACCCGGCCTTCGAGGACGAGCAGACGGACTCCGTCGGCCAGCGCGCGATAGGCGGGCGGCCTGCGGGCACCCGGTCCGGCGGGCCGGGGCTGTTGGGCCTGGAGCTGCCGGGCGAGCTGTGCCGCACCGACTGCCGAAGTCCACTGCGCCATGAAAATCAGTCCACCTTCCTCGGATTGGCCATAGTTGGCGGCCAATCCCCTGCCACAGAGTGACATGCGACAGTCCACTACCACCACTCAAGGGGGCACTTCTTGTCCATCACCCCCGTCCCTCGCGGGGCGCACCTCACTCGAAGGCTGATTCAGCTGTACGTCGGCCTTGCGCTGTACGGGGCGAGCTCGGCGCTCCTGGTCCGCGCCGGTCTCGGCCTCGAACCCTGGGGTGTACTGCACCAGGGACTCGCCGAACGCACCGGACTGTCCATCGGGGTCGTCTCGATCATCGTCGGCGCCGCCGTTCTGCTGCTGTGGATACCGATCAGGCAGCGTCCCGGCCTGGGCACCGTCTCCAATGTCTTCGCCATCGGCATCGCCATGGACGGCACGCTGGCCCTCGTGCCCGAAGTGCAGGGCCTCGCCGCGCAGATCGCCGTGATGGCCGCCGGTGTCGTGGTCAACGGTGTCGCGACGGGGCTGTACATCGCGGCACAGTTCGGCCCGGGACCGCGCGACGGGCTCATGACCGGTCTGCATCTGCGTACCGGCCGCTCCATCCGGCTCGTCCGCACACTGATCGAGGTGGCGGTCGTGGTGACCGGCTTCGTGCTCGGCGGCTCGCTCGGCGCGGGCACGGTGCTCTACGCCCTGGCCATCGGCCCGCTCGCCCAGTTCTTCCTGCGCCTCTTCGCAATCGGCGGGAAGCCGGCAGCAGCGGCCGCCGGATCCGATGCCGTGGCAGCCGTCGCACCCGGGTCGGACGGCGTCGACACCACCGTCACCACCCGGACACCGGAGCAGGCCATACTGCCGCAGTGACCTCCGTACTCCACCCCTATCTGGACCATCCCGCGACCATCCCCTTCGCCCATCGAGGCGGTGCCGCGGACGGGATCGAGAACACCACGGCCGCGTTCCGCCGGGCCGCCGACGCCGGGTACCGCTACTTCGAGACCGATGTGCACACCACGGCGGACGGCCGTCTGGTGGCCTTCCACGACGCCACTCTGGACCGGGTGACGGACGCCCGGGGCCGGATAGCCGAGCTGCCGTGGAGCGAGGTGCGGCAGGCCAGAGTGGCGGGCCGGGAGCGACTGCCGCTGTTCGAGGAGCTGCTGGAGACATTCCCCGAAGCCCGCTGGAACGTCGACATCAAGGCCGAGTCCGCCCTGGTCCCGCTGGTCGATCTGATCCGCCGGGCGGATGCCTGGGACCGGGTGTGCGTCGGCTCGTTCTCGGAGACCCGGGTCGCCAGGGCCCACCGCCTCGCGGGGCCCCGGCTCGCCACCTCCTACGGCGTCCGCGGCGTGCTGGGCCTGCGGCTGCGTTCGTACGGCATACCGGCGGCGCTGCGGTCCGGTGCGGTGTGCGCGCAGGTGCCGGAGAGCCAGAACGGCGTCCGGGTGGTCGACCGGCGCTTCGTACGCGAGGCACACGCACGCGGACTCCAGGTGCACGTCTGGACGGTGAACGAACCCGAGCGGATGGCGGCGCTCCTCGATCTCGGTGTGGATGGCATCATGACCGATCACATCGAGACGCTGCGTACGGTGCTGAACGAGCGGGGGGCCTGGGCCTGACGCGCCGGTCGTGCGAGGTCTCCACGGGGAGAGACGAGGGGGTGCGGGTTGAGCGCCGAGACCGCGGACACCGCTGAACCGACTGGACTCACGACGGGTTCCGCCGACGCCGCGAGCCGCAGACGTGAACAACGCGGCTGGTATTTCTACGACTTCGCCTGCTCCGTCTACTCGACGAGCGTCCTGACCGTATTCCTCGGCCCCTATCTGACGTCGGTCGCGAAGGCGGCCGCCGACGCCGACGGTTTCGTGCACCCGCTCGGCATACCGGTGCGCGCAGGATCGCTGTTCGCCTACGCGGTCTCCGTGTCCGTCGTGGTCGCGGTGATCGTCATGCCGGTCGTGGGCGCCGCCGCGGACCGTACGGGGCGGAAGAAGCCCCTTCTCGCGGCCGCCGCCTATGTGGGGGCCGCCGCGACCACCGGCATGTTCTTCCTGGACGGCCACCGCTATCTGCTGGGTGCGTTCCTGCTGATCGTGGCGAACGCATCGGTCTCGGTGTCGATGGTGCTCTACAACGCCTATCTGCCTCAGATCGCCGGACCGGACGAGCGGGACGCGGTCTCGTCGCGCGGCTGGGCTTTCGGATACACCTCGGGCGCGTTCGTCCTCGTCCTGAATCTGGTCCTGTACACGGGCCACGACTCCTTCGGCCTCTCCGAGTCCGACGCAGTGCGGATCTGTCTCGCATCGGCCGGCGTCTGGTGGGGCGCCTTCACCGTCGTACCACTGCGACGGCTGCGCGACAGGCGGGTGACGGCGGGCGGCGAGGGGGCGGTCGGCTCGGGGTGGCGGCAGCTGATGGCCACCCTGCGCGACATGCGCCGCCATCCGCTGACGCTCTCCTTCCTGCTGGCGTACCTCGTCTACAACGACGGCGTGCAGACGGTGATCTCCCAGGCCTCGGTGTACGGCTCCGAGGAGCTGGGCCTCGACCAGACGACGCTGATCACGGCCGTGCTGCTGGTGCAGGTGCTCGCGGTGGCCGGAGCGCTGGGAATGGGCCGACTGGCGCGGGTGTACGGCGCGAAGCGCACGATCCTGGGCTCGCTCGTCGTCTGGACGCTGATTCTCGTCGCCGGCTATTTCCTGCCCGCCGACGCGCCGGTCTTCTTCTATCTGCTTGCCTCGGCGATCGGTCTGGTGCTCGGCGGCAGCCAGGCGCTGTCGCGCTCACTGTTCTCCCATCTCGTGCCGCACGGCAAGGAGGCCGAGTATTTCTCCGCGTACGAGATGAGCGACCGGGGACTGAGCTGGCTGGGGCCACTGGTGTTCGGTATCGCGTATCAGCTGACCGGGAGCTACCGGGATGCGATCATCTCGTTGGTGATCTTCTTCGTGGTCGGTTCCGTACTGCTCGCGAGGGTGCCGATCAGACAGGCCGTGGCGGCTGCGGGGAATCCCGTTCCGGAACGGATTTAGACGTTGAAGTGAAAGGCCGGTAGTGTACGCCTTTGGCCTGCCCGGAGGACCGTTACTGCGAGTGGAAGAAGCCAAACCGTTGGGTGACAACTTCCGTCAGATGTGACAAACCGGGCATTGGCGGGTACTTGGACCCTGGGAAACCTGATAAAGCAGCGGCACGACGGGCGACGCATGACCGGCAACGGGAATCTTTGCCGCCGACCGGACGTTGACCGGATGACGACGACAGCGACACCTGTCCTGTGGGCGACAAGCCCGGGAGGCACGATTCATGAGTGAGCGAGCTCTCCGCGGCACGCGACTCGTGGTTACCAGCTACGAGACGGACCGCGGCATCGATCTGGCCCCGCGCCAGGCGGTGGAGTACGCATGCCAGAACGGACATCGATTTGAGATGCCGTTCTCGGTAGAGGCGGAAATTCCGCCGGAGTGGGAGTGCAAGGCGTGCGGCGCCATGGCACTCCTGGTGGACGGGGATGGCCCCGAGGAGAAGAAGGGCAAGCCTGCGCGTACGCACTGGGACATGCTCATGGAGCGGCGCACACGCGAGGAGCTGGAGGAGGTGCTGGCCGAGAGGCTGGCGGTTCTGCGCTCCGGAGCCATGAACATCGCCGTGCATCCGCGGGACAGCAGGAAGTCTGCCTGACCGCGCAACACCGCAATACGACAGAGCCGCGGGCTGTGGCACACCGAGCGTGTGTCACGGCCCGCGGCTCTGTCGCGTCACGGTCCGGTATCAGGGTGTCAGCGGCGGCCGGGGGCCCTCGTCGGGGCGGGAGCCCGGCTGTGTGCCGTCCTGGCGGATGACCTCACCCTGCACGATCTTTCCGTCCGGCCGGTGAATACGGGCCTGCTGGAAGGCGCCGGAGAGGCTGCCGGGCGTCGCGGCGCGCATGCGGCGCTCCAGCGACCGCTCCGCGTACCGGCCCATCATCGAACGAACCGGCGGCACGAGCAGCACAAGCCCCGCCACGTCCGAGATGATCCCCGGGATCATCAGCAGCAGCCCGGCCAGCATCAGGAAGCCGTTGCCCTTGCTGCCCGAGGGTGCGGCCTGCGGGGCGGCGGCCCCGGGCTGCCCCGGCATCTGCTGGAGCGTCTCGGTGAGATTGCGGAAGGCCCGGCGGCCGGCCCGCTTCATCACCGCGGCCCCGAGCACGATCCCCGCCACCAGGAGCAGCAGCACGGTGAACCCGCCCGCCATGTCGGCCACGACGATGAGCAGCCAGATCTCCAGCACCGCCCAGGCGGCGATGGCGAGGGGGACGAAGGTACGGGCGCGTGAGCGCCTGGGGGCGGTCGGGGGCGGTGTGCCGGTCGTCATGGTCCCCAGTGTGCCCGTAAGGGCGTCCGATCGGCGCATGGGGGTGATCACGAGCGGCGGACCGGCGCCCGCCGGCTTCGGTGGCTCAGGTCGCCTTGCGGCCGAGGACCCGGTTCGTACGGGAGGTGACACCCCAGGAGGTGACCCGCCAGAGCGCCTCGACCAGGATGTCGCGGCTCATCTTCGAGTCGCCGATCTCGCGGTCCACGAAGGTGATCGGGACCTCGACGACGTGATACCCGGCGTCGATGGCGCGACGGGCCAGGTCGACCTGGAAGCAGTAGCCCTGGGAGGCGACCCGGTCGAGGCCGATGCCCTCCAGGGTCTCGGCGCGGAAGGCCCGGTAGCCGCCCGTGACGTCCCTGGTCTGCAGCCCGAGGAGGAGCCGCGAGTACGTACTGCCGCCGCGGGAGATCATTTCCCGGGACTTGGGCCAGTTGACCACGCGCCCGCCCGGCACCCAGCGGGAACCGAGCACCAGGTCGGCACCCTTGAGCGCGGTGAGTAGACGGGGCAGCTCCTCGGGCTGGTGGGAGCCGTCGGCGTCCATCTCCACCAGCACGCCGTAACCGTGCTCGATGCCCCAGCGGAAGCCCGCGAGGTAGGCCGCACCCAGCCCTTCCTTGCCCTTGCGGTGCAGCACCTGGACCTGGTCATCGGCCGAGGCGAGCTCGTCGGCGACCTTACCGGTGCCGTCGGGGCTGTTGTCGTCGGCGACAAGGATGTCGGCTTCCGGCACAGCGGCGCGCACCCGGCTCACGATCGGCTTGATGTTCTCGGCCTCGTTGTAGGTCGGAATGATCACCAAGGTTCTGCCGAGCGGGCCGTATCGCCTCTGACCGCCGTCGTTCACTTACTGCCCCTTAAGTCCGTACGCAGGTGCACACCATATCCAGCGGGCGGGGGCCCGATACCGACGCGGTCGGGCGGGAGCGGACACCGCCACGGACAGAAGGAGGGAAGTACGGACAGACTCCCTGACGGGAACTACGGATGGGGGCCCAGCGCCCTTCGGGCCGACCTGGGACCCGCTGGCTGCGGGTCGACCTAGAGCCGTTGTCTACTGAACGTCCGGGCCCCACCCGGGTCGCACCTACCGTCCGGCTGAAACCTCCCCTCGCCCCCGAGGCGCGGGCGCTGAACCTGGCTGTCAGTGGTGGTGCACCGGTGCGGCGCACCACCCCATGACCCAGCGGCGTTCGACGACTGCGTGGAGGTTTAACCGGTCGGACGTCCTGTGGTGGACTCGGCCGAACCTACCGGCCGGTGGGCGCGTTCTGTCAATAGGTGCCTGACCTGCGATGTTCACGGAACTTGCCTGGTCAGTAGCGAAGATCCGCAGGTCGCGGCGGAGCGGGGACGTCTTCGATCGGCGGTACGAAATGTCCGGACGTCACTCGTTCGGCCGTACGTAGACATTTTGTCCGAAGACCGCGGTGCTCAGGCAGACCGGAAGCTCGGCGCCCGGGGTGAGGTCCGGCAGGCCGGGCGTTCCCGACCTCGGGTCGGTCGACCAGCGGGCGACCCGGTCGTCCGGGGCCTGGACCACCAGGTCAGCGGTGCGCCAGATCGCGTAGTCCGCCGGGGCACCGGGTACCAGGACCCCCGCGTCGTCGCGGCCGACGGCCCGCCAGCCGCCCCTGGTGTGGGCGGTGAAGCCCGCCCGTACGGAGATCCGGTGCTCGGGCGTGCGATGGAATGCGGCGGCCCGTACGGTCCCCCACGGGTCCAGCGGGGTCACGGGGCTGTCCGAGCCGAAGGCCAGGGGCACACCGGCCCGCAGGAGCGCCGCGTACGGGTTGAGGGTCCTGGCCCGCTCGGTGCCGAGCCGCTGCGCGTACATGCCCTCCTCGCCGCCCCAGGCCGCGTCGAAGGCAGGCTGCACGGAAGCGGTCAGACCCAGCTCCGCGAAGGCGGCAACGGTCTCGGGGGTGAGCATCTCGGCATGCTCGATACGGTGCCGGGCGGCCCTGATCCGGGCCAGGCCGAGCGTCTCGGAGGCGGCCCGGACGCCCTCCACCACGGCGGAGACCGCCGCGTCGCCGATGGCGTGGAATCCGGCCTGCAGCCCGGCCTCGGTGCAGGCGGTGACATGGGCGGCGATCCGCGCTGCGTCCAGGTGGGCGGTACCCGTATGTCCGGCCGGGCCGTCGGCGTACGGCTCGTGCAGGCAGGCGGTGTGCGAGCCGAGCGAGCCGTCGACGAAGAGGTCGCCGGCGGCGCCGATCGCACCGAGTTCCCGGATGCGGCGGGCGTCCTTCTCGTCGCCGACCTGCTCGGCCCAGTAGCCGAAGACCCGTGGTCCGCTCTCCGTCGCGGCGAGCTCGATCAGCGCGACGAAGTCCTCCTCGTCGGAGATGTCCGGGCCGCCGCACTCGTGGACGGTGCCGATGCCGAGCGACGCGGCGTGGCGCAGAGCGGCGCGCTGGGCGTCGGCGCGCTGCTGCGGCGAGACGGCGCCGTGGGCCGCGGAGCGCACCGCGTGGTGGGCGGCGCCGGTCAGCGGGGCATCGGGGTGGTACCCGGTCAGTCGGGTGACGCCCGGGACCAGATCGAGCAGGGCGGTGGTGACGACCGCGGAGTGCACATCGATACGGGGCAGGTACACCGGCCGTCCGCCGACGGCCGCGTCGAGCTCGCCGCGCGACGGCGGGCGTTGCTCCGGCCAGCGTGTGGCGTCCCAGCCGTGGCCGAGGACGACCCGGTCCGCGGGGTGCGCCGCCACGTACGCGCGCAGGAGACCGAGCGCCTCGTCGAGGGTCCGGGCACCGGAGAGGTCGAGGCCGGTGAGGGCCAGGCCGGTCGATGTGGTGTGGACGTGGGCGTCGGTGAACGCGGGGGTGACCAGTGCACCTTCGAGGTCGATCACTTCATCGACGCCGCTCGCGAAGGCGTCGGCGGCCCCTTCCGAGCCCACCCAGGCAACATGGCCGCGTTCGACCACCATGGCGGTGGCGAAGGGGTCGGCGGGGCTGTGGACGTCTCCACCGCGCAGCAGTACGGTGCGGTGTTCGCTCTGGGGGGCGGTGCTCTCGGTCATGGGACCAGTCTCGCGCCTGCCCGGACCCGCGCGTCCCGCGACCCCCTCAGATCTGCGGGGGCCGGGCCTCGTACGGCGTGGAGAGTACGACGGTGGTCCGGGTGGAGACACCGGCCAGCGAGCGGATCCGGCTGAGCAGGTGTTCCAGCTCCAGCGGGGTCGCGACACGCACCTTGAGAATGTAGTTCTCGTCACCCGCGACGCTGTGACACGCCTCCAGCTCCGGGACGCCCGCGAGCCGCTCCGCGATGTCGTCCGGCGCGCTCGGGTCGAAGGGTTTCACCGAGATGAACGCGGTGAGCGGCAGGCCGACGGCCTCGGGGTCGACGACCGCGGCATAGCCCCGGATCACCCCGCGCTGCTCCAGCCTGCGGACACGCTGATGAACCGCCGAGGTGGACAGGCCCGTGGCCTTGCCCAGGTCGGTGTAGCTCATCCGCCCGTCCTTGACGAGCAACTCCACGATCTGTCGGTCCAGCTCCTCCATACGGATCAACCTATTGCCCCAGGTCCCTCCAGGCACAGCGGTGAGGGCTCCGGAAGGGCACCTGCGGCGGCCATGTGACGAATGCCACAGGTTTACGGGTGGGTAGTCGACCCCCTCGTGGTTACGGCCGATGCGTGACGGGAAGTGCTTGCTGTGGTCGAGGCCGTGGCGCCTTGTCGGCCCACCCGAGGGGGGAATTTCCCATGCAGAGCCTGAAGCTCACCGGACGTACCGAACCGGAGCCCGTTGATCCGGTCGAGGACACCGCTCCCGACGCGTACGACATGTTCGAGATGTACCGGGTGATCTGCCCGGACTGCGCGCAGCCGATCGCGCTGCTGGCGGACGAGGACGTACTGCCGGAACACGCGCTGTGCCCGACTCCGTGGAATCCGTTCGTTCTGACGGTCTGTGCCGGGACCGGCCGCGCGGCGTCCCAGGCGCGGCCCGCCGACGAGTCGCTCGTCCTCCAGGAGCAGGAGACGGCACTGCTGTTGACGCTCCCTCAGGGGCTCGACTGGCGCATGCAGCCGTTCTCGCATGCCGGCGGCCCCGGCTCGCGCCCGCTGCGGGTGCCGCAGATGCGGCGCAACGCCGCCTGAGGGCCCTTCCCGCACTTGCGCGGGACCGCCCGGACGCGTCCGGCACAACTGCGCTGCACCACGACGGCCCGGCCGGCGTGGTGCCCGCTGTCGATGAGACCGCGCCGCCCGGGAACCCGGCGAACGGGCTCTCGAATCGGCCGGGCAGTGACCTGCGCCCGCCCCGCACCGTTGGCGAGGCATGACCCTGCTGCACTCAACGGCCGGTCCCGGTCGCCGCCGCCTCGCCGCTCCGACCGCCGAAGAATCGGTTCCGCAGCCCGGTTCGCAGCCGGTGCCGCAGCCCGTACCGCCCCGGTCCACGCCGCGACCGGCGCCGCACTCCACCGATCCACCCATCTACCGGTCCATGCTGCGTCATTGGGAAGGCACGGGGCGGACCCTGCCGGGCCGCCATGACCAGGAGTGGAACCGGATCATGACGACGCCCGTGTGGTCGGAGCGACCGCTGCGGGTCAGCGCGTCTCAGGACCCGCGAGGTGGCGCGCGATGACCATCCGCTGGATCTGATTGGTGCCTTCGACGATCTGCAGCACCTTGGCCTCACGCATCAGCCGCTCGACGGGGAAGTCGAGGGTGTAGCCGTATCCGCCGAGCACCTGGACCGCGTCGATGGTCACCCGCATGGCCGCGTCCGTGCAGAACAGCTTGGCCATGGCCGCCTGGCGCGAGAAGGGCCTGCCCTCGTCGCGCAGCCGGGCCGCCTCCAGGTAGAGCGACCGGCCCGCCTCTATCTGGGTGGCCATGTCGGCGAGCATGAAGCGCAGGCCCTGGAAGTCCGCGATGGGCCGGCCGAACTGCTGCCGCCCGGTGGCGTAGGCGACGGCCTCGCCCAGTGCGGCCTGGGCGACGCCGATCGCACAGGCGGCGATGCCCAGGCGTCCGGAGTCGAGCGCGGACAGGGCGATCGCGAAGCCCTGGCCCTCCTCACCGATCCGGCGGGCGTCGGCGACCCGTACGCCGTCGAAGTTCAGCTGGGCGGTGGGCGAGCCCTTCATGCCCATCTTCTTCTCGGGGGCGGCCGCGTTCAGCCCCTCGGCGTCGCCGGGGACCAGGAAGGCCGTGATGCCACGGGCGCCCTCGGCTCCGGTGCGGGCCAGGACCGTGTAGAAGTCGGCGATGCCGCCGTGCGTGATCCATGCCTTGGTGCCGGTGATGACCCAGTCGTCGCCGTCCCGTACGGCCTTCGTACGGAGCGAGGCGGCGTCGGAGCCCGAGGCGGGCTCGGAGAGGCAGTAGGCGCCCAGCAGGCCACCTCCCAGCATCGCCGGGAGGTGTTCGGCCTGCTGCTCCTTGGTGCCGTATCCGGCGAGCGCGTGGCAGGCGAGGGAGTGGACACTGACGCCGAGACCGACGGTGAGCCGGGCGGACGCGAGCTCTTCGAGGACCTGGAGGTAGACCTCGTACGGCTGGTCACCACCGCCGTGGGCGGAGTCGTAGGGCAGTCCGAGCAGTCCGGACTCGGAGAGCAGAGTGAAGACTTCGCGCGGGAACCGGCCGGCGTCCTCCTCCTCGGCCGCCCTCGGCGCGATCTCTCGCTGGGCGATGTCGCGGACGAGCGCGACGAGCTGCCTGGACTCCTCGGTGGGTAGACGGCGTTCCACCAATTGCGGGGCACGGTCGGTCATGACGGCGCTCTCCTCCCTGTCGGGCGTTGCGACGGTCGCGCGCGCGGGGTGTGGGCGGCGCCGCCGGGGGGCGTTCCGGGCACGGCCCGGAGAAGCACTGCTGCCCAGCCGATGCCGGACTCCCGGATTTCGAGAGTCGCCGGCCAGCGGCTGTGGCGGCTTGAGTATGCCCGATCGGACGATATCCGTCACGGGGTGACCGAGCGACTCGGGGGCGAGCGGAACGGTCTCCGAAGTTGGTCCGAACCATTGACCCAACTGGTCTAGTCCATCTACGGTTCCACCGAACCGGCCTTTCCGCGTTCATACCAAGTCCACGGATGGCCGAAAGCGCGCCCCCCACTGCCGAGTTCCCTCCCCCACGAGGAGACAAGATGTTCGGACCGTACGATCCCCGCGCCCGCCTCCAGGCGCTTGCCGCAGCCGCCTGCACCGTCGCCCTGGGCGCCACCCTGCTGGGTGCCGCGGGCACCGCATCAGCCGGCGCGGCCCCCACCGCCACGCAGGCCGCGGCTCCTGCAGCCGCCGACGCCACCCCCACGGCGGCCGGCGACAAAGTGGTCGGATACTTCACCAACTGGGGTGTCTACCAGCGCAATTACCATGTCAGGAACATCGAGACGTCGGGCTCGGCCGACAAACTCACGCATATCAACTACGCCTTCGGCAATGTCACCGGCGGCAAGTGTGCGATCGGCGACTCGTACGCCGACTACGACAAGGCGTACACGGCCGACCAGTCGGTCGACGGCGTGGCGGACACCTGGGACCAGGACCTGCGCGGCAACTTCAACCAGTTGCGCAAGCTGAAGAAGCTGCACCCGAACCTCAAGGTCATCTGGTCGTTCGGCGGCTGGACCTGGTCCGGCGGCTTCGGCGAGGCGGCGAAGAACCCGGCCGCGTTCGCCGAGTCCTGCTACAACCTGGTGGAGGACCCCCGCTGGGCCGATGTCTTCGACGGCATCGACATCGACTGGGAGTATCCCAACGCCTGTGGTCTGACCTGCGACACCAGCGGACGTGACGCCTACGGCAACCTGCTGGCCGCGCTGCGCTCCAAGTTCGGTGCGGACAACCTGGTCACCTCGGCAATCTCCGCCGACGGCTCCGACGGCGGCAAGCTCGACGCCGTCGACTACGGCGGCGCGTCGAAGTACGTCGACTGGTACAACCCGATGACGTACGACTTCTTCGGCGCCTGGGACGCGAAGGGGCCGACCGCCCCGCACTCCCCACTGACCTCCTACAGCGGCATCCCGAAGGAGGGCTTCAACAGCGAGGCCGCCATCAACAAGCTGAAGGCGCAGGGCGTCCCCGCGTCGAAGCTGCTGCTCGGCATCGGCTTCTACGGGCGCGGCTGGAGCGGCGTCACCCAGGACGCGCCCGGCGGCACCGCGACCGGAGCGGCCCCCGGTACGTACGAGGCGGGCATCGAGGACTACAAGGTCCTGAAGACCAGTTGCCCGGCCACCGGCACGATCGCCGGAACGGCGTACGCACACTGCGGCACCGACTGGTGGAGCTACGACACCCCGGCCACCATCGCCACGAAGACGGACTACAAGAACCAGCAGGGGCTGGGGGGCACCTTCTTCTGGGAGCTCAGCGGTGACACGACCGATGGCGAGCTGATCAAGGCGATCAACTAGCCGGTCACTGTGTCCGGCGCGACCGGCCCCAGGAGCGGGGCGGCGGGCCGTCGGCCTTCCGCCCCGTTTCGTCCGTGATGACAGGCCCCCCGCGGTAGAGACGTCCGTCACTCCGCCCTGAAGAACCAGCGGTTGCCCAGCCGGGACGAGCAGCCGGATCCAGCCGCGTCGCCGCAGGCCGGTCCGGTGCGCCACGACCCGCGATCGGGAAGATTCACCGGGGCGGTGGGTGTCAGGGGTGCGTCCGTGGAAGTGGTGCCTGGCGTACTGAGCTTCGCTCTGCCCGTGGGGATGCCTACGGCCCCGCACGGTGAGCGCCTCCTCCACAGCACTGTCAACTCTGCTCGATGTGCAGATGAATCGGCCCCCGCAGGATCGGGCTGGGCCGGTACGGCGGCGGGTCGGTCACCAGCCTGGGCCGCTCGAGTCGGCGCACCAGCTCGCTGAGTGCGATCTGGGTTTCCAGCCGGGCCAGCGGGCCTCCGAAGCACAGGTGGATGCCGCTGCCGAACCCGAGGTGCTGGTTGTCCTGTCGATCGGGGTCGAAGCGGTCGGGATCGTCGAAGCGGTCCGGATCGCGACTGCCGGAGGCGAGCATGAGAATGATCCGGGAACCCTTGGGGATGACGGTGTCGGCGAGGGTGATGTCGCTGTACGCCGCCCGCCAGGGGATGATGTGGACAGGGGGCTCGTAGCGCAGCAGCTCCTCGACCAGTCGCACGATCAAGTCCGGTTCGCCACGCAGCCGTTGGAGTACGTGCGGGTGGCGCAGAAGCGTCAGCATGCCGTTGGTGATGAGGTTGACGGTGGTCTCATGGCCGGCAATGAGCAGCAGGTGGGCGGTGCTGATGATTTCCTTGTCGGTCATCCGCCCATCGGGCCCGTCGTCGTTGGCCAGCCGTGACAGCAGGTCGTCGCCGGGCCGGCCGTGGCGTGGCTCCAGCAGCCCACCGAGATACTGGTGCATGTCCTTGGTGGCCTGCATGCCATGGTTCATTTTCTCCGGCGGGTCGGTCTCCGGGTTGTAGTCGAGCGAGTCGATGATGGCGTTGACCCACTGGTGGAACCGTGGTTCGTCCTCGCGTGGCACGCCGAGCAGTTGGCAGATCACGGTGACGGGGAACGGGTAGGCGAAGTCGTCGACGATGTCGACCAGCTGCGAGTTTTTCGCGAAGTCGTCGATCAGGCTGCCGACGATCGCGGTCAGGTCGGGTTGCATGCCGGTCACCAGCCCCGGCGTGCACGGCGGGCCGAAGTGGCGCATCGCCAGGCGACGTAGGCGGTCGTGCTCGGGCGGGTCGATGGTGATGAACGAAGGCGTGTCGCGCTCTTCGGCTGCCGGCGTCGGCCGCGACAGGTTGCGGGCGTCCGAGCTGAGGTGCGGGTTGTGCAGTATGTCGGTGATCTCGCGGTAGGTGCTGATGACGTAGCTGCCGTCCTCCTGCAGGGCCACCGGGGTCTTGCGCAGTTCGGCGTACAGCGGGTACGGGTCGGCGCGAGCGGAGTAGTCGAGGATTCGGTGCAGGGTGCTGGTCTCGGTCATGTCGCCTCCTACCGGTGGATCCGCACGGCCGTGACGCGCCGCTCGCTCGGGTCATGGCCGGTGACCACTACCGTGGCGCCCTGGCTGAGCAGGAGGGGGCCGGGAAAGTCGACGGGCACCGGCTTCGCGTCGACGGGTCGGTCGGGTGTGGGGCAGGGCGGCGGGAAGGGCGCGGCCGTCTCGATCAGCTTTCGGTAGTGGTCCAGCCACTTCGCGTTGTTGAAGCTGACGGCCGCGGTGACGCGGCCTTGGTAGCCGTATGCAGCGACGAAGCGGCGGTCGGGAACTGAACCCTGAGTGACAACGACCTCGTCGGCAAAGGTCGGCACACCGACGGACTTGATGTTGACACCGAACTGGATGGACCAGAACGCCGGGATGGCCAGGTGCGGCCAGCGGTCCGCCTGAGCGTTGACCATGTTGTGTGCCGCGATATCGGCCTGTTCCACGGCGTTGGCCCAGTGTTCCAGCGAGATGAAGCGGTACTCGTAGACCGGGTGCGGGCAGCGTGCCACGTCTCCGGCGACGAAGACGTCATCGGTGACCAGGCCGTTGAAGTCGAAGGCGCGGCAGCCCGAGTCGCAGGCGATTCCCCATACGCCCACCGCCAGTCCTGAATCCTGCAGCCAATCGGTGTTGCGGATGCCGCCGAGCGCCACCACCGCCACGTCGGCGTCGACGGTGCTGCCGTCGGAGAAGTGGGCGCGGCACAACCGCCCCTGCGCGTCACCTTCCAGCCGGGTGACCTTGACGCCGCAGCGCAGGTCGACGCCGTGGGCACGCTGCATGTCAGCGGCAACGCCACCGATCACGGCGCCGAGTGCCCCGACGAGCGGGGCGGGTCCGAGCTCGGCGACGGTGACCGAAATGTCACGCTCGCGGCAGATGGAGGCGATCTCGGAGCCCGTGAAGCCCGCGCCGATGATCAGTACGCGGGAGGGGCCGGCGGCGAGTGCCTGCTGCAGGCCTTCGGCGTCCCCGCGCGTGCGGACGACGAAGACGCCGTGCAGGGAGGCTTCTGCCTCGACGGGCCAGGGCCGGGCGCGTACTCCTGTGGAGATGAGCACTCGGTCGAAGGCGACGTCGTTGCCGTCGGCGAGGTGCACATGATTGGTCGCCAGGTCGAGGCCGCTGGCGGGCACGCCCAGAAGCCACTGCGCATCGATGTCGCGACGCTGCGGCAATGTGGTGCCGTCGGTCGGCACCCACCCGGTCAGTACCTGTTTGGACAGAGGGGGCCGGTCGTAGGGCTCTCCCAGCTCGTCGCCGATCATGGTCAATGACCCGGTGAATCCCTCACCGCGCAGGGCCTCCGCGGCCCGCAGTCCCGCCAGTGAGGCTCCGACGATGGCGATGCGGCCGTCGCGCTTGAACCCCTGAAGCGTGTGCGCGCTGCTCATGACGGCGACGCCTCCGCCGGCGCGTCCCACTCATTGAGCCGGTCGACGAGAATGGCCTGGAGCGGGCAGGCTGCCGCAGCGCGTTCCACCTGTTCGCGCTGGGAGTCGTCGGGGTTCGGGTGATACATCAGCGCTTCCTCGCCGTGCATCCGGAACACTTCCGGGGCAAGGAATGCGCACTGCGCGTAGCCCTGGCATCGGGAAAGATCTACGACAACCCTCATGCCGACCCTCCGTTTCGGGGGCTGAAGAGCGGCGGTCACCGAGGTGGCACCGCGTCGGCGCGCACAACGCAAGGGTGGGTCTCCGAGAGAGAAAATCGGCTGTTGCCCGCCCCTTCGCCTGCGAAGGTGACAGCGGCGCTCATCAAAGGTCTCCGTAGGCAGAACTGGTCGTCACGAACCTGGCGACCGGTGTCTGCGACACCGCCTGGAGAACCTGGCTGTTGTCAACAGCCTATCCCTCGCATATATCGCTCGCATGCCGGAGAAGGAGGGCGGGCATCAGGCGATGGCCGCGTCGATGGCCATCGCTGTGAGGGAGGCACATGCGAGCCATCGTCGCGGGCCCTCAGCCGCACGCCGCCTCTGAATACCCGCTGGTGGGCGGGTAACGTCCGGCTGGTCTGCGTCCGACATGGCTGAGCGGCCTCGGCCGCGGAAACGACCGGTAAGGCCGAAGCAGCCCGTAACCCGACCGTGTGACGTGCCCGCCTGAAACACGGCAGTATGGCGCGGCGATCCGACCGCCCGCGGCTCAGGGTGCTTTCGTCTGGTGCGCAGGTCTGCGTCAGTGCCTGTGCGCCCGTCCTGGTGGGCGGCCGAGGCCCCCTCCCTCATGTGCGTCGCCTGTTCCCGTAGGCGTTCATCGCGTGGGCGGGCGCACCCTTCGAAACCGCCTGAGGAGAGATCGTGGCAGGTAGCGCCGACGAAAACCGCGGGACCGTGTCCGCGCAACTCCTCAGGGGCCAGAAGGCGCTGGTGACCGGTGCCAACTCGGGTATCGGCCTGGCGACCGCCATCGCCCTGGGCCGGGCCGGAGCGGACGTTGTCGTGAACTACGTCGCCGGCGCGGGCGAGGCCGAAGAGGTTGTGGCGCAGATCAAGGACTTCGGGGTCCGTGCCTACGCCCACGAGGCCGACGTGTCCGACGAGGCCCAGGTGGTCGACATGGTCGCCCGGATGGTCGAGGCGTTCGGCACCATCGACATCATGGTGGCCAACGCGGGGCTCCAGCGGGACGCGGCCGCTACGGAGATGACGCTCGCCCAGTGGCAGAAGGTCATCGACGTCAACCTGACCGGTCAGTTCCTCTGCGCCCGCGAGGCCGCCAGGGAGTTCGTCCGGCGCGGCGTGGTGGAAGAGGTGTCCCGCTCAGCCGGGAAAATCATCTGCATGAGCTCGGTCCACCAGATCATCCCGTGGTCGGGACATGTGAACTACGCCGCTTCCAAAGGCGGTGTGGGGATGTTGATGCAAACTCTCGCCCAGGAGCTCGGCCCCCGGCGGATCAGAGTCAACGCGGTCGCACCCGGCGCGATCCGCACGCCGATCAACCGCGACGCCTGGTCGACCCCCGAGGCCGAGGCCGATCTCCTGCGGCTGATCCCGTACCGCCGCGTGGGTGACCCGGGGGACATCGCCAACGCCGTCGTCGTCCTCGCCTCCGACCTGCTCGACTACGTCGTCGGCAGCACGCTCTACGTCGACGGTGGAATGACGCTCTTCCCCGGCTTCGCCACCGGCGGCTGACTGCCGGTGCACGACGCTGTCACGACCCGCCGGGTGGTGATCCTCGGCAAGAGCACCGGGCTGATCACCGTCGCTCCCCCGCAGTAGCCACCAGGCACGGTGACCCCGTTTCGCGTTCACGGAGTTCGGCGAACGCTTCGACGCTCAGCCGCGGCATGCGGTCAGCGCCCCTGCTCATGATCGAGCGCCTCATCGAGGGTGACGGCGGCCATGATCAGCGACAGGTGGGTGAACGCCTGTGGGAAGTTTCCCAGTTGCTCCCCACTCGGACCGACTTCCTCCGAGAAGAGTCCGATGTGGTTGGCGTACATCTGCATCTTCTCGAAGGTGTAGCGGGCCTGGGGCAGTCGGCCCGCCCGGGCGAGCGCGTCCACGTAGAGGAAGGTGCACAGACTGAAGGTGCCTTCCGAGCCGCGTAGCCCGTCCGGAGAAGCCGCCGGGTCGTAGCGGTAGACAAGGCTGTCGGAAACGAGCCTGCGGTCCATCGCATCGAGTGTGGACAGCCAGGAGGGGTCCCTGGGCGCGATGAACGCAACCCTCGGCATGAGCAGCAGCGAGGCGTCCAGGACGTCGCCGTCGTAGTGCTGGATGAACGCACGCTCCGTCTCGCTCCAACCGCGTTGCATGACCTGCTCGAAGATGGCATCTCTCGCCCTGCGCCATCCCTCCAGATCAGCGGGCCTGCGGAAGGCCTCGGCCAGGCGAAGCCCGTGGTCGAAGGCGACCCAGGACATCACCCGGCTGTAGGTGAAGTCCTTTCGACCGCCGCGGGTCTCCCAGATGCCCTCGTCCGGTCTGTTCCAGTTCTCGGTGAACCAGTCCAGTGTTCTGGCCAGTGCCCGCCACCCCTGGTAGGTGGCCTGTTGCGCGATCTCGCCCCCTTGCGACACCGCGTATACCGCCTCGCCGTAGATGTCGAGCTGAAGCTGGTCGGCAGCGCCGTTGCCGATGCGGACGGGGAAGGAACCGCGGTAGCCCTCGAAATGATCGAGTGTCTCTTCCGGCAGTTCGGGGTTGCCGTCGACCCGGTACATGGTCTGCAACGGCTCTCCGTCCTCGCCCTCGCGCTCGCGCAACCTGTCCACCAGCCAGTGCACAAAGGCTGCGGCTTCCTCGACGAAGCCGAGGTCCAGCATGGCCCGCACGGACAACGCCCCGTCACGCACCCAGGTGAACCGGTAGTCCCAATTGCGTTCTCCGCCGACCTGCTCGGGCAGACCCGTCGTGGCCGCCGCGATCAAGGCGCCGGTGGGGGCGTAGGTAAGCAGCTTGAGAGTGATGACCGAGCGGTGCACAAGCTCGGGCCAACGCCCCCGGTAGCGGGACTGGCGCAGCCACCGCTGCCAGAAGCGGACGACCTCCTCGAACTGTTCTGTCAGCCCGTCGACGGTGGGGAGGGCAGGCGCCTCGGCGCCGGATGCGCAGACGGTGAAGACCGCAGCGTGGGACTCTCCGGCCCACAGCGTCACCTTGCCGCGCACATCCTGGCCGTCCCGCTCCAGCGGGAAGGTGGTCTGCAGGTACCCATCGATCCCCGGAGCCCGGAACAGGGCGCCTTGGCCGTCGAGTGCGAGCTGATGCTCGGCCCGGCCGTAGTCGAAGCGCGGCCGGCACTCGAGCGTGAAGTGAACGGTGCCCCGCACGGCGCGCATACCGCGGATCAGGGTGTGGCGATCCGTGGGGGTGCGGGTCTGGTCCGGAGGCATGAAGTCGAACACTTCGCCCACGCCGTCCGGCGACATGAACCGCGTCACCAGGACGGCCGTGTCGGGGTAGTAGAGCTGTCTGCAGGAAGCGTCGGTCTCCTCGGGCGCCAGACGAAAGTACCCGCCGCGGTCGTGGTCGAGCAGGGCGGCGAAGATGCTGGGAGAGTCGAATCTTGGGGCGGCGAACCAGTCGACGACGCCCTGCGACGAGATGAGCGCCGCGGTCTGCAGGTCACCCACCAGACCGTGCTCGGCGATGGGGGGATAGCGGTCCATGGCTGCTCCGGAATCTCGGAAAACACCCCGCCATCCACCATCCCCCACCCCGGTCGTCCGCACCAGTTGCGGTCGCACGCCGGCACCGGTGTCATGCGACGCGGAAGCTGCCTCGTGCTCCCGCGCGGGAACTTCGATCAGCGGCCGCCGTAACGTGCTCAGCCGGCAGGTCCGCAGCTCGCACCGGACTGTGTGAGGATGCGCCGAAGCCAGCGGGAACGGGCGTTGCGGGCGTCCTGGCTGAGAGCTGCCCGTGGTGCGAAGGTGTCGAAGCCGTGGCAGGCTCCGGGCCATACGTGCAGTTCGGCTTGGCCACCGGCCTGCCAGATCGCATGGGCATAGGCCACATCCTCGTCCCTGAAGGTCTCGGCCGACCCGACCTCGATGTAGGCCGGGGGCAGCTTGGACAGATCGGTGGCGCGGGCGGGAGCCGCGTAGGGCGGCAGGTCCGCAGCGCCGTACAGGTCGCCCAGCAGCGCCTGCCACGCGGTTGCATTGGAGGTGCGGTCCCAGGTGTCGATGCCGGCCATCTGGTGGCTGGAGAAGGTGTTGTTGCGGTCGTCGAGCATCGGGCATAGGAGCAGTTGCCCGATCGGTCCGGGCCCGCCTCGGTCACGGGCCATCAGGGCGAGTGCCGCGGCGAGTCCGCCGCCGGCACTCTTTCCTCCGATAATGATGCGGTCCGCGTCGATGCCCAGTCCGGCCGCGTGCACAGCTACCCAGACGAGTCCGGCGTAACAGTCCTCCACCGGTCCGGGGTACCGTGCCTGTGGTGCCAGCCGGTA
The DNA here is from genome assembly GCF_900091955.1 of Streptomyces sp. Ncost-T10-10d. Taxonomy (GTDB): domain Bacteria; phylum Actinomycetota; class Actinomycetes; order Streptomycetales; family Streptomycetaceae; genus Streptomyces. Next base: position 23,886 of record NZ_FMDF01000054.1, on the reverse strand, counting down.
CTCGACAGAGATGACGGCCAACTCCAGCGTGAGAGCCCATTCGCGAAGCAGCTGCGGAAGTACGGACCACGCATTGCCCATGATCATTCCGCCGCCGTGCATGTAGTACAGCAGCGGCAGCGGCCCGGCGATCCCGGCGGGCCGCGCGCTCACGAGCGTGACGTCCCGCCCGCCCGACGGTGCAGGCACACGCAGCTCATCCACCTCGAAGCGGCCGTCGGCCCGGAGATCCCGGACCGTCGGCCTGGGCCGTACCGCAGCATCCCGCTCCTGCCGGGCCGCAAGGTTGTCCAGGGTGAACGGCTTCCTCGCCTCGTCCCCCAAAGCCGCCAGCGCCGCACTCAGTTCAGGGTCGAAAGGGGGCGCGTCCCAAGCCGTCGAGACGGGGCCGGGCTCCGACGGTGTGCCATCGACACTCATGACAGGCCAACGCGTCGGGCAAGGGAAGACCGGCCGGCATCCCGACCGGACCAGCTCGTCAGCACGTCCGTGCATGCAGGGAACGCTCGCGCGAGGTCCATGCGGCGTAGTCAATCACCTGCCATGCGGAGGCCACGGCTCCTCGGAGAAGGTCACAGGTCCAGATCATCACCCCGGAGCACCGTCAGAACTCAGGTTCCGACACCGGTCGCGGTACGCGGCGATACACCGTGATGTCGGGGCGGGGATGTCGAAACGGGCCTGGCAGCGCAAGTACGGGGTGGCCTTCCGGACGGTCTCCCGCTCTTGCGGTGCGATGGCCTTGAGCCGGTCCTCCACGGCGACGACATCAGCCCACTGTGCCTTGTACGTGTGCCTGTTCGGCCGTTCGGCATGAAGGCACCGCCGGACCCTCGCATGTGACAACCACCGCCACCGTGCATGGATCGTCAGCGCAGGGGCCGCCGACCGCCCGGCTTGCGGGCAGCGGTGAGCGTGCAGTCATGGTGAGCCTCGGCACCGGCGCGAGCGGCCTGCTTCCGCTCGGCGCCGCCGCAGCGTCCACGGAAGTGGGCTCCATGGACTTCGCCGTCAACTCCTCCGTGCCCTCCGACGTCGGAACCCGCACGGCTTGCGACACAAAGGGGCCACCGTGACCTTGTCGAGCGGCCTGTCCGTCCACGAAGTGTCTCGCGGGCTCGGGCATCGCTCGATCAAGGCCACGGTGGACAAGTACGGCCACCTCACCCAGGACGGCCAGGAACGCCGTCGTCAGGTGGTCGAGGCAGCCGTGGCGCCGCACATGCTCACAACAGGCCCAGTGACTTCAGAACCCGGCGCTGACTCGGTGCCGGGTCGGCGGGCCAGTAGATGTAGCAGACACCGCCCGTACCGCTTCTGACCCTGCCGTTCGCGTCGTAGCGCTTGGTGCGGAGCCAGATCGTCTCCCACTCCTGGCGCTTGTAGACCCGCCGCACGGCCTCGTTGCTCGGCGAGGCCGGGTCGTTCGCGATCACGTCGCCGTCCGCGGTGAACCCGATCACGGTCATCAGGTGGCCGGAGGTCCCGTACCCGGCGCCGGTCAGCTCCTCCTTGAGGAACGACTGCGAGGTTATGACCGGGATACCCGCCCGGATCAGCTTCTCCACGTCCGTCAGCGAGCCGAGCCTGGTCACCGCCGCGCTCATGTCGTCGTACGTCGCGGCATACGCGGCGTTGAACGGCCAGTTGCCGCAGCCCTCGTACTGGTAGTCGTACGTGAACCGGGCGGCATGGCAGACCTGCGGGTCGGCCAGACCCGGCTTGACCCAGGCAAGCTCCTCGGCGGTGGGCCTGCGCCCCCAGTACTCGATGATCATCTGCGAGGAGGTGGGGCTGCACCAGGCCTCGCCGCCGTTGTCGTACTCCGGGTACTGGCCCGCGTGCACGTTCTGCGAGTAGCGCGGCACCGGCAGTTCCCGGGCGAGGCCGGGGGTGCTGGCAGGCACGGTGAAGCGATCCGGGACGTCGGAAGCCATCGCGCCGAGCCGCCGGACGGTGGGCGTGAGGCGGCTGCCCGGGGGGCGGTGGAGCGTGAGCCGCAGCCGGTAGGACACCAGCCGCAACCCGCTCGCCGCGTCGTCCACCGAGAACGTGTCGGTCCAGATGGAGCTCTTGCCGTCGCTCTGGTCGTCGACGGACGTCCTGCGGATGTCGGCGTCGCCCGCGGCCCAGCGGCCCATCACATACCAGGGTGTCGAGGTGGCGTCCGAGTAGCGGCCCTGCAGCTCGATCTGGATCCAGGTGCCCGCCGGGGTGTCGGCGTTCCAGGAGGCGATCACCTCGGTCGCCGGGACGGCGGACCGGTGGACCGGCGAGGTCCAGGTCGCGTACTCCCAGTCGGCGGTCTGACCGGTGTGCGGATCGGTGTAGTCGGTGACCCCCACGGCGTGGCCGATCACCAGACCGGGCCGACGCCCCGCGACGGCACGCGTCCCGGCGCCGCAACCGCTGCGCCAGTCGGTGTACGTGTGCCAGGAATGGTTGTCCACGAGAGAAGCGGCCGGCGGGGGGGCCGGGAGCGGGGCGGCGGGAACGGCGGCGGTTGCGGAGCCGGCGGACGACACCGTGCCGGCGGCGGCCGCCACCGCGAGCGCGGCGGTCAGCATGGTTCTGCGCGAGGTCGGTCTGTTCATGGGCGAGACCCCCGGTCGTAAGCGGAATGGGGCTGCAAGTGCACGACAGTGGGCCAACTATTGCGGGTAGTGGCCGGATTCGGCCAGCGATTCGGCGTGCGCCAATAAACCAATATTGGTCTGGTCCACTGGCGTGACCTGCGATTGCTTCGGATCGACTCGTAGGCTGGGGCGCATGAACGACCTCTCGCTCCTCGCCGCGCGGCTGCGCACCCTGGCACCGTCCTGCGGACCGGTGCGGCTGATCGCCGTCGACGGCCATGCGGGATCGGGTAAGAGCACCTTCGCGTCCCGCCTCGCGGCCCTGCTCGACGACGCCCCCGTACTGCATCTGGACGACCTGGCCTCCCACGAGTCCTTCTTCACCTGGGTGGACCGGCTGCGGGAGCAGGTGATCGGGCCTCTGTCGCGCGGTGAGTGCGCGCGCTATGCGCCGTACGACTGGACCGCGCGGACGTTCGCGGCGCCGCGCGGTCTGGAGCCCGCACCGGTCGTCCTGATCGAGGGGGTCGGGGCGGGCCGCCGGGCGCTGCGGCCCCATCTGGCACGGCTGTTGTGGATGGATCTCGCTGCCGCGGAGTCCTGGGAGCGGGGCCGCCGTCGGGACGGACCGGCTCTTTCGGCCTTCTGGGACGGGTGGACGGCGGCCGAGGCGGAACATTTCTCGGCCGATCCCTCGCGCTCCCACGCCGACGCTCTGGTACGGCAGTTGCCCATGGGGTACGAGTGGCTGGAGGGGCCTGACACGGCAGCAGGAGTGAACCATTCCGTCACAGAACGTGATCCCCTGGCGCCGCCGTACTGAGTGGTGAGAAATCGGCCTGGAAGTACCTCAACTCTGCTTGACCCGAGGGCGGTAAAGGTCTTACGTTCTCAATGTGCGGCTTTTCGGAGCCCTCACAGACACGAAGCCCCCGGTTGTTCCCCCGTGATCGGGGGCTTCGTTCTGTCCTCGCACCCTCTTTCCCACGCCGGTTCGACGGATTCCGCTCACCCTCGGTCACGGTCTCCCTTCCGCCTGCGGCGCTCTTAGTCGCACACTCCCTGCGCAGGTACGATGCCTCTCGGTGCGGTCAATTCCCGTCCGTGGCACAGTGATTCAGCGCGCCTCGGCGGGCAGGTCGTGCGGCGGGACATCCTGGGGGCACGGTTTGTGGGGGACCAGATGGACATCGGCACGCAGGGCGCACAGGCCCCGGCCGACCTCGCCTGGCTGCGCGGCGTGGACGCCTACACCATGGGCGCCTACCCGCAGGCCGAAGAGGAGTTCAGGGCTGCGGTACGGATCGATCCCGGTATGGCGGACGGCTGGCTCGGCCTCCATGCGCTGCGGGCCGACACCACGACGGCGCTGCTGCGCATGTACCGACACCGTGAACGCTTCGGCGAACAGCGCACCCGCCATCGGCGCACGCTCAACTCCTGGTACTGGCTGGGCTGGTGGGTTCAGCCGGTGCTGGAGAGCCCGCGCGATCTGCTCCTCGCGCACGCCTCGCACTGGCTGGACGGGCGCCATGTCCCCGAGCTGGACCGTGCGCTGGCCGGCCTGCCGCCGGTGGACGCGGACCCGCAGGTGCGCTTTTTGCACGCCTGCCGCTCCTATCTGGTCAAGGACTGGGAGCAGCTCGTACGCAACACCGAGCAGCTGATCGACGATCCGATGCTCGGTATCGAGGCGGGGCTGTTCGGCGGGATGGCGCGCGTGCGGCTGGAGATGTACGGGCAGGCCGAGCCGCTGCTCTCCGCCGCGCTGATGCGCTGCCGCAGCGAACAGCCGCAGCGCAAGGAACTGCGCTACTGGCTGGCCCGCGCGCACGAGGGCACCGGCCGCAGCGCGGCCGCCCTGCCGCTCTACCGGGCGGTGCACCGGATCGACCCGGCGTTCATGGACACCTCGGCGCGGCTCGCCGCGATCGCGGACTACGACGGCCTCGAAGGCACTGATGAGGCCGCCGGTCTCACCGCCGTGTCGCTGGCCGGGTTCGGCACGGACGCCGTGGCGGAGGCACAGTCGGACGGGGATTCGCCACTCGGTACCGATCTGGTGGACGGCCGGGAGCTGCGGCCGGGGGGCGAGACCCCGGGGCTCGTGGGTATCGGGGTGCCGCCGCCCGACGGGGCACGGCGGAAGACCGCGGTCCCCGGCCAGCCGACGGCCCCCTTCCCGGCCGGTCCCAGCGATCCTGTGCTGCTTGCCGAGGCGCTGGCGGAGCTGGAGCGGATGGTCGGCCTGGAGCCCGTCAAACGCCAGGTCAAGGCGTTGTCCGCGCAGCTGAACATGGCCCGGCTGCGGGCCGGCCAGGGGCTTCCCGTGCAGCCACCGAAACGCCATTTCGTCTTCTCGGGCCCCTCCGGCACCGGCAAGACCACGGTGGCCCGCATCCTCGGCCGGGTCTTCTACGCTCTCGGTCTGCTCGGCGGTGACCATCTCGTCGAGGCCCAGCGGGCGGATCTGGTGGGCGAGTTCCTCGGCCAGACCGCGGTCAAGGCCAATGAGCTGATCGACTCGGCACTCGGCGGGGTGCTCTTCGTCGACGAGGCGTACAGCCTCTCCAACACCGGCTACAGCAAGGGTGACGCATACGGCGACGAGGCCCTCCAGGTCCTCCTCAAGCGCGCGGAGGACAACCGGGACCATCTCGTCGTCATCCTCGCGGGCTATCCGGAAGGCATGGACCGGCTGCTGGCCACCAATCCGGGGCTCTCCTCACGCTTCACCACCCGGGTGGACTTCCCGAGCTACCGGCCGCTGGAACTCACCTCCATCGGTGAGGTGCTGGCCGCGGAGAACGGCGATGCGTGGGACGAGGAGTCCCTGGAGGAGCTGCGCTCCATCAACGGCCATGTCGTCGACCAGGGCTGGATCGACGAGCTGGGCAACGGGCGGTTCCTTCGCACCCTGTACGAGAAGAGCTGCGCCTACCGCGATCTGCGGCTCTCCGGCTATACGGCTGTGCCGAGTCGGGACGATCTGGCCACCCTGCGGCTGCCGGATCTGATGCAGGCATACGGCGAGGTGCTGTCCGGCCGGGGGCCGGTGGGCCGGGGGCAGCAGGAGCCGCCGCCGTTCTGAGGGCGGGCTGCCTCGGTCGCCCGGTGGCCGTTGTCCTCGATCGCCGGACGGGATGAGAATCAGCCCGTCCGGCGATCGAGACCCTAAGGGACCGACGCGGTGAGTTCGCCGGTGCCGGCGGCTGTCGTGTCCGTCGTCCGGCGCGGCAACGCGACCCGGTGGGCCGGGTCGCGTACCTCGCCGACCAGCATCTCCAGGACGTCCTCCATGGCGACCAGGCCCAGGACCCGGCCCGATGCGTCGGCGACCTGCGCCAGATGCGTCGCCGCGCGGCGCATCACGGTCAGGGCGTCGTCCAGGGGCAGCTCGGCCCTCACGGTCGCCATCGGGCGCCACACGTGCTGCGGGACGGCCCGCTCGCCGTCCTCCAGGTCCAGGACATCCTTGACGTGCAGATAGCCCATGAACGGGCCGCCGCCCTCCGCGCACACGGGAAAGCGCGAGTAGCCGGTCCGTACGGTCAGCTCCTCGATCCGGTGCGGGGTGACGGAGGGGTCCACCGTCACCAGGGAGGCCCGGCTGAGCAGCACATCGGTGACGGGCCTGCTGCCCAGCTCCAGTGCGTCCTCCAGCCGCTCCTGCGCCTCCGGCTCCAGCAGTCCGGCCTGGCCGGAGTCCTCGACGAGCCGGTTGAGCTGTTCGCTGGTGAAGACGGCCTCCACCTCGTCCTTCGGCTCGACGCCGAAGAGCCGGAGCACCAGCCGGGCGCATGCGCCCAGTGCGGAGGTGACCGGACGGCACACGCGGGCGAAGCCGACGAGGCCGGGGCTGAGCCAGAGCGCGGTCTTCTCCGGCGCCGCCATCGCGAGGTTCTTCGGGACCATTTCGCCGATGACGAGATGGAGGAAGACCACGAAGACGAGCGCCAGCACATAGCCGAGCGGATGGATCAGGCCCTCGGGCAGGTGGACCGCCTGGAAGACCGGCTCCAGCAGATGGGCGACGGTCGGTTCGGCGACGGCGCCGAGGGTCAGCGAGCAGACGGTGATGCCGAACTGGGCGGCAGCCATCATCTGCGGCAGGTTCTCCAGGCCGTACAGCACCTGGCGGGCCCGGCCCGACCCTGCCGCCGCCAGAGGTTCGACCTGGCTGCGCCGTACGGAGACGAGGGCGAACTCGGCCCCCACGAAGAAGCCGTTCGCCAGCACGAGGAGCGCCGCGAACAGCAGCTGGACGAGGCTCATCGCACGGCCTCCAGGACGCCGTGGGCCAGCGGTGTCTCGGTGACGGGGTCGGTCACCTCGGCCGTGCGTACGAAGCGGACCTTCTCGGCGCGGTAGTGGTCGACCTGGCGGACGGAGATCCGCCAGCCGGGCAGTTCGGCCCGGTCGCCGGGGGCAGGGATGCGGCCCAGCAGATCGGCAACGAGTCCGGCCACGGTCTCGTACGGTCCGTCGGGGACGTCGAGCCCTATCCGGCGCAGGGTCAGGACCCGGCAGCTGCCTTCGGCATCCCAGGCCGGGCGGCCGTCCTCGGGAGCGGCGGGGGCCAGTTCGGGCCGGTCGGCGCCTTCGGCGTCGTGCTCGTCCCTGACCTCGCCGACGAGTTCTTCGATGATGTCCTCGAGGGTGACGACCCCGGCGGTGCCGCCGTACTCGTCGACGACCACGGCGATCGGCTGTTCGTTGCGCAGCCGCTGGAGCAGCTGTTCGACGGGCAGTGTCTCCGGCACCAGCAGCGGCGGTACGGCGATCCGGCCCGCGGGCGTGCGCAGCCGGTCCTGGGCGGGCACGGCGAGCGCGTCCTTGAGGTGGATCATGCCAACGACCTCGTCGATGCGCTCCCGGTAGACGGGGAAGCGGGAGAGGCCGGTGGCGCGGGTGAGGTTGAGGACATCCTCCGCGGTCGCCGAGGACTGCAGGGCGCTGACCTTCACCCGTGGGGTCATGACGTGCTGTGCGGTGAGTCCGGCGAGCGACAGGGTCCGTACGAAGAGATCCGCGGTGTCCTGTTCGAGGGTGCCGGCCTCGGCCGAGTGCCGGGCCAGGGAAACCAGTTCCCCGGGGGTACGGGCGGAGGCCAGCTCATCGGTGGGTTCGACACCCAGCAGTCGTACCAGCCGGTTGGCGACGGTGTTCAGCAGGCTGATCACCGGCCGGAGCGCGGCGGAGAAACGGTGCTGGGGGCCGGCGACGAACCGGGCGACCTGGAGCGGCCGGGAGACCGCCCAGTTCTTGGGCACGAGTTCGCCGATCACCATCTGGACGGCGGAGGCCACCATCATCCCGATCACCACGCTGATGCCGGGTACGGCGCCGTCGGGCAGACCGGTCGCGGTGAGGGGGCCGTCGAGCAGCTGGGCGAGTGCCGGTTCGGCGAGCATGCCGACGACCAGCGAGGTGATGGTGATGCCGAGCTGGGTGCCGGAGAGCTGGAAGGAGAGTTCACGCAGGGCTTCGACGACGGTGCGGGCCCGCCGGTCGCCCTCGGCGGCGGCGCGCTCGGCGTCCGGCCGCTCCACCGTGACCAGCCCGAACTCGGCTGCCACGAAGAATCCGTTGGCGAGGATGAGAAGGAATGCTGCGCTCAGAAGCAGCAGGGGGGTGGTCATGCCGCCGCCTCCTGGGAAGGGGCGGCGCAGGTACTACCGGACGATCCGTCCATTGCTGGAAGGAGTCACTCCTTGGGTCGCAGGAAAGCCCCGCAGGCCTCATGGACCCTCTGGTGCGGGGCGGGGCGCACGGGGCGCCGCCGTCCTCCAGAGTAAACAAGAAGAGGCCGTACGGGGCAGGGGGCTCAGCCGTTGTCCGTACCGGTGCCGTGGTTCTCGGCGAGGGCGCGGAGCGCACGGGCATCGCGGATGGCTTGCTGCTTGGCGATTCCCGGCTGGATACCGAGGGCCGGCATGCTGGTCCCGTCGCTCAGGTCGAGAAAGACCCAGGGGTCGCCGACGCGCAGGTTGACACGGAGAATCTCCGCCCAGGACAGTCGGCGCGTTCGGGTGAGATTGACCACCGTCACGCCGTCCTCGTTCGCGACGATCTTCGGGCGGCTGAGCAGCGCGAGTACGCCGAAGAACAGCAACGCGGTGAAGATGAAGCTGGAGCGCTCCCCCGCGCTCAGCTGCTCCAGGGTCAGGGCGATGACGGTGATGACGACGAACATCGCCGCCCCCACGGTCAGCAGGACCACCCGGGTTCGGGTCGGCCGGAACGTGACCGGGAGCGTGGGGAGTTCGGGCCGGGGCGCGGGGGCGGACATCGTGTTCTTCTGTCTTCCGGGTGGTCGCCCGGCCGTCAGAGGCGGCAGGCGTGGATGGCGGTGGTGAGGATGGCGCGGGCGCCGAGGTCGTACAGATCGTCCATGATCCGCTGGGCCTCCCGGGCGGCGACCATGGAACGGACGGCGACCCAGCCCTCGTGGTGCAGCGGGGAGATGGTCGGCGACTCCAGGCCCGGGGTGAGGGCCACCGCGCGCTCCAGGTGCTCGACGCGGCAGTCGTAGTCCATCATCACGTAGCTGCGGGCGACCAGGACGCCCTGGAGGCGGCGGAGGAACTGCTGCACCTTGGGGTCGTCGTCCGGTGCGCCGGTGCGGCGGATGACGACGGCCTCCGACTTCATGATCGGCTCGCCGATGACTTCGAGTCCGGCGTTGCGCAGGCTGGTGCCGGTCTCCACGACATCGGCGATGACCTGGGCGACACCGAGTTCGATGGCGGTCTCGACCGCGCCGTCGAGGTGGACGACGGAGGCGTTGACGCCGACATCGGCGAGGTGCTTGGCGACGATGCCCTCGTAGGAGGTGGCGATCGTCTTGCCGTCGAAGTCCTGCGGGCCCTGGGCCGTGCCCGGCTTGGTGGCGTAGCGGAAGGTGGAACGGGCGAAGCCGAGCTGGAGGATCTCCTCGGAGTCGGCGCCGGAGTCCAGCAGCAGGTCGCGGCCGGTGATGCCGATGTCGAGGCGGCCGGAGCTGACGTAGATCGCGATGTCGCGCGGCCGCAGGTAGAAGAACTCGACCTCGTTCTCGGGGTCGACGAGGACGAGCTCCTTGGACTCCTTGCGCTGCTGGTAGCCGGCCTCATGGAGCATCGCCATCGCAGGCCCGGAGAGTGAACCCTTGTTGGGGACGGCGATGCGCAGCATGAGGCCAGGTTTCCTTTGCGAGGAGGGAGTCTTGTACGGGTGTGTGGATGTACGGAGTGCTACGTGGTGCTCAGGTCGTGCTCAGAGGTGAGCGTAGACGTCGTCGAGGGAGATCCCGCGGGCGACCATCATCACCTGGACGTGGTACAGCAGCTGGGAGATCTCCTCGGCGGCGGCGTCCTTGCTCTCGTGCTCGGCGGCCATCCAGACCTCGGCGGCCTCCTCGACGACCTTCTTGCCGATGGCATGGACACCCTTGTCCACCAGCTCGGCGGTACGGGAGGTGGAGGGGTCGCCGTTGGCGGCCTTGAGCTGCAGCTCGGCGAAGAGCTCTTCGAAGGTTTTGTTCGCCATGATGGTCCTTAGACTACGGGGTCCGGGCCCCGCACTCAGCGCCAGGGCTCGCTGACCGTGCGCAGCGTGGCGGCGGTGGCGACGGCCGCGGTGACCGCTTCGTGCCCCTTGTCCTCGTTGGAGCCTTCCAGTCCGGCCCGGTCGAGCGCCTGCTCCTCGGTGTCGCAGGTGAGTACGCCGAAGCCGACCGGGACCCCGGTGTCGACGGCGACCTGGGTCAGGCCGTTGGTGACGCCGTGGGACACGTACTCGAAGTGCGGCGTGCCACCGCGGATGATCACGCCGAGGGCGACGACGGCGTCGTAACCGCGACCGGCGAGGACCTTGGCGACCACCGGGAGCTCGAAGCTGCCGGGCACCCGGAGCAGGGTCGGCTCGTCGATGCCCAGCTCGTGCAGGGCGCGCAGCGCGCCGTCGACGAGTCCGTCCATGACCTTCTCGTGCCACTGGGCGGCGACGACCGCCACACGCAGGTCACCGCAGTTGCGTACGGACAGTTCGGGTGCACCCTTGCCGCTCATGTCTCTCCTACCGCTCGTTTCCGTGATCGTTACTGGTTGCCGCAGGTCGACGCCGTGGCGTCGAGCCAGGGCAGGTCGTGCCCCATACGGTCGCGCTTGGTGCGCAGGTAGCGCAGATTGTGTTCGCCGGCCTGGACGGGCATCGGCTCGCGGCCGGTGACGGCCAGACCGTGCCGCAGGACCGCGGCCGTCTTGTCGGGGTTGTTGGTCATCAGCCTGAGGCTGTGGACGCCGAGGTCCTTGAGGATCTGGGCACCGGCCGCGTAGTCCCGGGCGTCGGCGGGCAGGCCGAGCTCGAGGTTGGCGTCGAGGGTGTCGATGCCGCGCTCCTGGAGTTCGTAGGCGCGCAGCTTGGACAGCAGGCCGATGCCCCGGCCCTCGTGGCCGCGCAGATAGATGACGACGCCTCGGCCCTCCTCGGTGATCCGGCGCATGGAGGCGTGCAGCTGGGGCCCGCAGTCGCAGCGCTGCGACTGGAAGATGTCGCCGGTCAGGCACTCGGAGTGGATCCGTGTCAGGACGTCGTCGCCGTCCCCGATGTCGCCGTGGACGAGCGCGACGTGCTCGACACCGTCGGCCGTGGAGCGGTAGCCGTACGCGGTGAACGCGCCGAAGCTCGTCGGCAGCCGTACCTCGGCCTCGCGGCGGACGGTCGGCTCCGAGGTGCGGCGGTAGGCGATCAGGTCCTCGATGGAGATGATCGTGAGGCCGTGCTTGCGGGCGAACGGGACCAGCTGGGGCAGCCGCAGCATCACGCCGTCCTCGCCGGCGATCTCGACGATCGCTCCGGCGGGCCGCAGTCCGGCGAGCCGGGCGAGGTCGACCGCGGCCTCGGTGTGGCCGTTGCGGACCAGCACCCCGCCGGAGCGGGCGCGGAGCGGGAAGATGTGGCCGGGCCGTACGAAGTCGCCGGGGCCGGCCTCGCCGCCCGCCAGCATCCGGAGCGTGGTGGCCCGGTCCGCGGCGGAGATGCCGGTGGTGACGCCGTGCGCCGCTGATGCGTCGACGGAGACGGTGAAGGCCGTGCGCATCGACTCGGTGTTGTGGCCGACCATCTGCGGCAGTTCGAGCCGTTCCAGCTCGTCGTTCTCCATGGGCGCGCAGATCAGGCCGCGGCACTCGCTCATCATGAACGCGACGATCTCGGGGGTGGCCATCTCGGCCGCGATGACGAGGTCGCCCTCGTTCTCCCGGTCCTCGTCGTCGACGACCACGACGGGCCGTCCGGCGGCGATGTCGCGGATCGCCTGCTCGACGGGGTCGAGGCTCAGGTCCTCGACGGCGCTTTCGTGTTCCCGGTGCAACCAGGTGGGCTGGGCAGTCATGCCGTGGCTCCTTCCAGAGCGGGTGTCCGCGAACGCAGCCACCAGTCGCGCATGCCCCACAGCACAAGGGCGCCGTACACGACGTAGATGAGACCGGAGAAGGCGAGACCGCTGTGGAAGTTCAGCGGTACCCCGACCAGGTCGACGAGGAGCCAGGCGAACCAGAACTCGACCATGCCGCGGGCCTGGGCGAACATCGCGACGAGCGTGCCGGCGAATATGTACGCGTCCGCCCACGGGCTCCAGGAGAGTGAGGGGAACGCGGTGAACAGGCCGCCGACCGCGAGGGTGCCGAGTGCGGCGCCGCCCAGCAGGTAGCCGCGCTCGCGCCAGGTGGCGAACCGTACGGCGAGGGAGCCGTCCTGGGCCTGCCGCTTGCCCCGGGTCCACTGCTGCCAGCCCCAGACGGCCACGGCGATGACCACGAGCTGCTTGCCGACGCTGCCCGCCTGGTGCACAGAGACATTGGCGGCGACCAGGACCACGCCGGACAGGAGCTGGGCGGGCCAGGTCCAGATCGAGCGGAGCCAGCCCAGGGCCAGCGCGATCAGACCGACCGTGTTACCGATCATGTCGGACCAGATGATGTGCTGTCCGAAGGCGGTGAACGCCTGCGAGTTCAGCCAGTTCAGCGCGGTCACTTCGCCGGCTCCTCGGGTTCCTGCGCGGTGTTGCCGAGCAGCCGCTCGACGTACTTCGCGATGACGTCCACCTCGAGGTTGACCGGGTCGCCGGGCTCCTTGATGCCGAGCGTGGTCAGGGCGAGGGTGGTGGGGATGAGGCTGATGGTGAAGTAGTCGGGTCCGGCGTCGACGACGGTCAGGCTGACGCCGTCGACGGTGATCGACCCCTTCTCCACCACGTAGCGGGTCAGGTCCGCGGGGAGGGAGATCTTCACGATCTCCCAGTTCTCGGAGATCTCGCGCTCGACGATGCGGCCGGTGCCGTCGACATGGCCCTGGACGATGTGGCCGCCGAGCCTGCCGCCGACCGCCATGGGGCGCTCCAGGTTGACCCGGGAGCCGGTCTCCAGGGCGCCGAGGCTGGACCGGTTCAGGGTCTCGGCCATCACATCGGCGGTGAACTCGCCGTCGCCGAGGTCGACGACGGTGAGGCAGACGCCGTTGACGGCGATGGAGTCGCCGTGCTTGGCGCCTTCGGTGACGACGGGACCGCGCAGGCGGAAGCGGGAGGCGTCGCCGAGCTTCTCGACAGCGGTGACTTCACCCAGTTCTTCGACAATTCCGGTGAACACTCAGTTTCCCTTCCGGGCAGGGCCGGGGACGGCGGTGATGCGCAGATCGGGGCCGATACGGACGGTCTCGGTCACATCGAGGCGCAACGCATCGGTGATGGTGGAGATTCCGGCGTCGGCGAGGGCCGCAGGGCCGGCGCCGAGGAGCACGGGGGCGAGATAACCGACGACCTTGTCGACCGTTCCCGCCGCGACGAAGGCCCCGGCCAGGGTCGGGCCGCCTTCGAGGAGTACGGAGCGGATGCCTCGCCCGTGCAGGGCGGCGAGCAGGGCGGGGACGTCCAGGCCGGGGCCGGTGGCGGCGCGCGGCAGCCGCAGGACGGCCCCTTCGGGGAGATGGCGGGCGTCGGCGTCGTCGGCGACGGCGATCAGGGTGGGCGCGGTGTCGTCGAGGACGCGGGCGCCGGGGCGTACGGCGCCGGCACCGGTGTCGACCACCACCCTCAGGGGCTGTACGGCGCCTTCGATGCCCCGTACGCCGAGCTGCGGGTCGTCGGCACGGGCGGTGCCGGAGCCGACCACGACGGCGTCGGCCTCGGCGCGCAGCCGGTGGACGTCGGCGCGGGACTCGGGCGAGGTGATCCAGCGGCTGGTGGCGTCGGCGGCCGCGATCCGGCCGTCGAGGGTCGCCGCGTACTTCCACAGGACGTACGGGCGGCCCAGGCGCACCGAGGTCAGCCAGGCCGCGTTGCCCGTCTCGGCCTCGTCCGCGAGGAGCCCCTGCTCGGCTTTGACCCCGGCCGCACGCAGGGTGTCCGCACCGCCGGTGGCCTGCGGATTCGGGTCGCCGACGGCGTAGACGACGCGGGCGACACCGGCCTCGATGAGCGCCTGGGCGCAGGGACCGGTGCGGCCGGTGTGATTACAGGGTTCGAGAGTGACGTAGGCGGTGCCGCCCCGGGCCCTGTCGCCTGCGGCGCGCAGGGCGTGGATCTCGGCGTGCGGCCCACCGGCGCGCTGGTGGAATCCTTCGCCGGCCGGCCTGCCTGCGGCGTCGAGGATGACACAGCCGACGACCGGGTTGGGGCTGGTGGAGCCGAGACCGCGCGCTGCGAGCGTGATCGCTCGGCGCATGGCGGTGATGTCGGCTGCGGTGTCCACCGGGTCCTCCTGCCTCTTAGGGCACGGACTCCGGGGCCTGTCGATGACGACAGATGAAGCGGGAACGCGACAAGGGGACGCCGAATGCCGAATACACGGATGGATCGGTTGCCCGAAGACCATCCGCCGACGGCGGCGTACCCGTGAAACGGCCCGCCGCGCACTGCCTCCCATCCGGACTTTAACCGTCGGTCCAGGAATTTCACCTGGTCAACCGGCCGCTGGATGCGGACGGGTCGCGGACTATAACCGCCGGTTCGGAATTGCACCGACCCCGGAGTGCGCTGCTGCTGGTACACGATCAGTGTGCCACGCCTGCTCATGGGCCATACGAGTGAGCACCTGTGGAGTGGCTCACAAAGACCCCCGAACGGGGCCTGCCACAACGGGACCACCGAGCCTTGAAGATCCAGGCCGATTGATGCAATGGTCCAGTCCTCTCAATCTCTGCGTCACCTCCGAGGGGCGATCCCCCGGTGTGCGCACGCCGCGGGACATCAACACAACCCACCGCCTTGTCAGTTGCGTTCCGCCGAACGTCCCCGGGAGGAACCGAACGTACTGTCCCCCACCCGTGCGAGAGCCACCCTGCTCGCAGCCTGCGCAGCCGTCGCCGGACTGCTCATGGGCTCGCTCGCCGCCGCCCCGTCGGCCGCCGCCGACCAGGAGTCCTGTCGGCCCGACGGGCTCTACGGAACCCGTGGTGCCGCCGCCCCCTGCTGATCCGTCTACGACACCGAGGGGCGCGAGGAGATGGGCGCCGACCATCCGCGGCGGATCGTCGGACACTTCACCGACTGGCGGACCGGGAAGGACGGCAAGCCCGCCTGTCTCGCCTCCGACATCCCCCGGGACAAAGTCACCCAATTGAATTACGCGTTCGCCCACGTCGACGGCGGTACGGGCTGCCTCGACACCGATGCCGCCGCCGGCCGGGGTACGGATGCAGCCGGTCGACTCCGGTGAAGTCGCGGACCGACCGGCCGAATCGGCCGCCTCGGGACCGGCGCGCCGGGTGCCCTATATGGGCGGACCCGGGATCGGACCACTCACCGAACCGGCCCGCGCATCTCTCCGGGCGACCGGACGGAAGCGGCCCCCGATGCCCGCACGGCCGACGGGCAAGGCGTACGCCGGATACCGGCGCGAAGACCATCTGAGCCCCGAACCGACCGTGGAAATCGCGACGTTCGAGGAATTTCTCGCCGAGCGGTTCAGCCGGCCGGGGTGAACAGCTCGTCCTGAGCCGCCTCACGGGCGGCGAGCAGTGCGCCGCGGAGCACCGCGGCACCGCCGAGCCGGCCGGCCCTGACCTCGGTGCGAAGCGGGGACATCATGGCCAGCCGCTCCTCGACCCGTGCCGCCAGCGCGTCGCCGCCCGCGTGGCCGACCTCGCCCGCGAGCAGCACACAGCCCGGGTCGAGAACGGAGGCGATGGCGGCGGCGCCGAGCGCGAGACGTTCGGCGAGGGCGCCCAGGAAGGCCTCGCTCTCCCCCTCCCCCGCCAGCGCGGCCCGTACGACAAATGCGGCGCCCGGCTCCTTGTCCCCCTCGGTCGCGCCCGGGGGCACGTATATGCCGTGGGCGGCGGCCAGTTCGCACACCGCGGCGGAGCCCACCAGCGAGTGGAACCCGCCGTCGCAGTTGACGGCCGACGGGGTGCCGATCGTGCCGGGCACCGGCAGGAAGCCGATCTCGCCCGCGCCTCCCGAGGCGCCGCGGCGGAGCTTCCCGTCCAGCATGACGGCGGCGCCGACGCCATGGCCGAGCCAGAAGAGTACGAAGGTGTCACGGTCGCGGGCCGCGCCGATGCGCTGCTCGGCGACGGCGGCGAGATTGGTCTCGTTCTCGACCAGCACGGTGGCGGGCAGCCTCTGCTGCAGCACCCGCACCAGTCGTCGGTGCCAGGCGGGCAGCCCGGTGGTGTCGCGCAGTTCGCCGGTGACCGGGTCGATCAGACCGGGCGCGCCGATGCCGACGCTGTGCAGCGGGGCGGCGCCCGCCTCCCCCGCGGTGCGTTCCAGCAGCGCTGCGGCCTGTTCGGCGGCGGCCTCGGTATCGGTGTCGCTGCCGATGGGCAGGGTCGCCTCGGCGAGCGTGGCGCCGAGGAGATCGGCGACGACCACGGCGACGCTGCCGGTGCGTACGTCGAGCGCGGCGAGGTGGGCGCGGTCGGCGGCGATCCCGTACAGCCGGGCGTTGGGGCCGCGGCGCTCGGAGCCGGCCTCACCGACCACCCGGACCAGACCGGCCCCCTGCAGCCGTTCGACGAGGTCGGCGACGGTCGGGCGGGAGAGACCGGTCAGCGTCTTCAACTGCGTGGCCGTCAGCGGGCCGTCCTGCTGAAGCAGTCGCAGGGCGAGCCGGTCGTTGATGGCCCGGGCGGTGCTCGGTGATGCGGGCATGCCGGGATCCTTCCAGATCACTCCCGCACGGGACGAGAGGATGGACTATTTATCAGGCAGGGTTCCTGATAGTTTACGGCCCGCACCGTGGAGACGCGCGCCGGGGGCGCCGGTGACAGAGGATTCCCAAGGGAGGGCACGGCGGTATGACGACGGATTCCACAGAGACGGTCTTCGGCATGGAGCAGGTGAGGCGGGCCAGGTTCGCCGTCGCCGCGGTCTTCGCCGTACACGGCGCGGTGACCGGCAGCTTCGCCACCCGGGTGCCCTGGATCCAGGACCACGCGGGGGTCAGCGCCGGGCAGCTCGGCCTCGCCCTGGCCTTCCCGGCGATCGGCGCCTCCCTCGCCATGCCGCTGGCCGGTGCGATCAGTCATCGCTTCGGCGCCAGGACCGCGCTGCGCGGACTGCTCGCCCTGTGGACACTGGCGCTGATCCTGCCCGCGCTGGCACCCAACCTGCTGACGCTGTGCGCCGCGCTCTTCGTGTACGGGGCATCGGCCGGCATGTCGGATGTGGCGATGAACGCCCTCGGTGTCGAGGTGGAGAACCGCCTCGACAAGTCGATCATGTCCGGGCTGCACGGAATGTGGAGCGTGGGCGCCCTGGTCGGTTCGGCTGCGGGCACGGTGGCCGCGCATCTGGGCTCCGACGGCCGGCTGCACCACACGATCGCCGCTCTGGTGCTCACGGCACTCGGGCTGATCGCCTGTCAGGGCGTACTGGATCTGCGCAGCGAGCCGGACGAGGAGCCGCCGCCGCGCTTCACACTGCCGCCGAAGTCGGCGCTGGTCATCGGCGCGGTGGGCTTCTGCGCGGTATTCGCGGAGGGCGCCAGTCTGGACTGGTCGGCGGTCTACCTCCGGGACATCATGGACACCTCCGCCGGGCTCGCCGCGGCGTCCACGACGGCGTTCGCGCTGACGATGGCGGTTGCCCGGATCGCCGGTGACAAGGTCGTCGACCGCTTCGGGGCGGTCCGGACCGTACGGGTCGGCGGCGTCCTCGCGTCGGCCGGCGGGCTGCTCGTGGTCGCGTCGCCGAACGCGGTACTGGCGATGTGCGGTTTCGGGCTCCTCGGCCTCGGTATCGCCGTGGTCGTCCCGCTCGCCTTCGCGGCGGCCGGACGCAGTGGCCCGAACCCGAGCCGGGCGATCGCGGGCGTCGCCACCATCACGTACACCTCCGGGCTCATCGCCCCGTCCGCGATCGGCTCGCTGGCCGAGGCGACCTCGCTGGTCGTGTCGTTCGGCCTGGTGACGGTGCTGGCGTTCGGCCTGGTGCTGGGGGCCGGGGTGCTGCGGGCGGGCGACCGCAGGGCCGTGTCGTCCTCGCAGGCCGCCGCTCCGAGCGCGGCGGCGGCCGAGCCGCGCCCCTGAGCCGGCGGCTGCGCGGAGCGCGGCGGACGGTTCAGCCGGCGATCGAGTCGAGCTGCTCCGCGGCGGGCCGCAGCGCCCACAGGTCACCGCCGGGCGGAGTCTCCAGCTGCCCGACGGCCACCTCGGCCTTCGCGTCACCGGCGGCGGCGGCCGCGTGCACGATGTCACTGGCCGCGTACCGGTGGAACTCCAGCTCCGGGTAGGGCCAGGGAGCGGCCCCGGTCGCGGCGGGCAGCAGATAGTCGACCGCCTTGAACAGGCTCTGTCCCTGCGGCCCTTCGTATGCCCAGAGGTCCACGCCGACCTGCCTGCCGATGGCAGCGAGCCGGGTGTAGGCAACCAGGTCGAAGGTCGAGTAGTGCCAGCTGCGGGTGCGTGCCAGCTCCTGCGGCTGGGTGCCGTCGCCCGCGATCTGCCGGTCGATCCGCAGCGCACGGGAGTCCAGGACGACCTTGCGGGCGAGGGCCTTGTCGCCGGTGGCGAGGGCGAGGCCGGCGATCTGCATGTCCTGGAAGGTGCCGTGGTTGTTCTGAGCTGCTGATTCCTGCTTGCCGAAGTCCGAGTTCACCAGCCAGTCGAGGAACGAGGTGTTCCAGGCCCGCATGGCGGTCCGGTCACCCTTCGACCAGCCGGGTGCCCCGGTTTCGAGCAGCGCGACGGCGTCCAGAACGGACGTGTACTGCTGGGAGAAGTCGATGATGCCGATCGCCCGGCCGTCGTACTTGCAGGGGATGAACTGTCCGTGGTTCAGGTTGGGGTTCATCCGCGTCGCGGGATCCAGGAACCAGGTGCGCAGGATGTCGGAGGCGTGCTCGGCGTACTGCTTCCGGCCCGTGTAGTACCAGGCGAGGCTGAGGGTGGTGACGGAGTTGAAGACCTTGCCGATGTCGGGACGGTCGGTGCCGGTGTCGACCTCGGGGTTGCGTACGCCGTCACGCTGCACGTACGGGCAGCCCCAGGGGTTCTCCGTGGTCTTCGGCTGGGAGGGCCACCAGTACGGCGCCTGGCTCAGGTAGTCGTGCGGGTCTCCGCTCGGCGCGGGCTTCGGCTTGTCGACGACCGTCCAGGGGCCCTGGCCGAGCCAGCCGTCCGCCTCGGCGGTCAGCGCCCGGACGGCGGTGCGCAGGACCGGGTCGCCGTGGTCGAGCCGGAGCTTCGCCTGCTGGATGCGGTGGCCGTCGACGACCACGGCCCTCGGCACGCGATGTGGCGGACGGTGGCCGTGCGCGGTGGCGGCAGCCGAGGAAGCGGCCGGGACGAGCACCGCAGTCCGGGCGACGGCGGCGGTGAGGAGGGCGCCCAGACGCCGACGTGGTCTTCCACTCATCGAAACACTCCCATCAATCATGTACGTGAATCGTGTTCATGACCAAGGCCGTGCGAGCGTAGGGCTGGCTGTTCGGAGTGACAATGCTTCGCGCACGATTCATGCATGGGATCCGTGGTGGAGTGCTTGCGCCCATGCCCGGCCGCGAGCGCGGCGCGATCCGGCATTACCATGACGCTGATCATTTCTGCGGTTTGCGCCATGCCGGGCGAGGCACTGGACTCCGCACCTACACACAGGGAGCGACCATGGGCCTCGGCGTGCGCTGGACCTTGCACGGCGACGGGAAGACCCCCGCGCCGGGGGCCGTGGTCCGGCCGGACGAACGGCTCTCCTGGCCCCGTACGTTCGGACTCGGCGCCCAGCACGTGGTCGCGATGTTCGGCGCGTCGTTCGTCGCCCCGGTGCTCATGGGCCTGGACCCGAACCTGGCGATCATGATGTCGGGGGTCGCGACGGCCATCTTCCTGCTGGCCACGCGCGGCCAGGTGCCCAGCTACCTCGGCTGTTCGCTCTCCTTCGTCGGGGTCGCCGCGACGATCCGGGCGAGCGGCGGCAGCAGCGCTGTGGTCACCGGTGCGGTCTTCGTCGTCGGTGTGGTGCTCTTCCTCGCCGGTCTCGCGGTGCAGCGGTTCGGCGCGCGGATCATCCATGCCGCGATGCCGCCGGTGGTCACCGGCGCCGTCGTCATGCTGATCGGGTTCAACCTGGCTCCGGTGACCGCGTCGACGTACTGGCCGCAGGACCAGTGGACGGCACTGCTGGTCATGCTGTTCACCGGACTGGCCGTAGTGTGCCTGCGCGGATTCTTCTCGCGTATCGCGATCTTCCTGGGTCTGGTCTTCGGGTACGCGCTGTCCTGGGCCCTCGACCGGATCTTCGGCAAGATCCACTCCCCGGTGGGCGGCGCCGAGGCCGTCGACCACTGGCGGCTCGATCTGTCGGGCGTCGGCAAGGCCGACTGGATCGGTCTCCCGTCCTTCCACGCGCCGAGCTTCGAGTGGTCGGCGATCCTGGTCGCCCTGCCGGTGGTCATCGCGCTGATCGCCGAGAACGCCGGCCATGTGAAGGCCGTCGGCGAGATGACCGGCGCCTCGCTGGACGACAAGCTGGGCACCGCGATCGCCGCCGACGGTGCCGCGTCGATGCTGTCGACCGCGGTGGGCGGACCGCCGAACACCACGTACTCGGAGAACATCGGCGTCATGGCCGCGACCCGGGTCTACTCCACCGCCGCGTACTGGGCCGCCGCCTGCTTCGCTCTGCTCTTCGGCCTCTGCCCCAAGTTCGGTGCGGTCGTCGCCGCCATCCCCGGCGGTGTGCTCGGCGGCATCACCGTCATCCTGTACGGCATGATCGGCCTTCTCGGTGCCCAGATCTGGCTGCACGGCAAGGTCGATCTGCGCAATCCGCTGAACCTGGTCCCGGCCGCCGCGGGCATCATCATCGGCGTCGGCGGGGTCAGCCTGAAGATCACCGACAACTTCGAGCTGAGCGGCATCGCCCTGGGCACGATCGTGGTGATCACCGGCTACCACGTACTCCGTGCCTTCGCCCCGGCGCACCTCAAGACCCAGGAGCCCCTGCTGGACTCCGGGACTTCGGCGTACGACGAACCGGCACCGACGGACAAGGCGTAGCACCGAAGCAAGGGCTTCCGGCTGCGCGCACGCCAGGCGCGGTGCGGTGCCCGTCGCAGCCGTCCCCTCGTTCCGATGAACCCTCGGCAGGTCTGGGCCATGGCGCACTCGGATCCGCGAGGATCTGATGCCCGGCCCCGATCTGCTGGAACTCGCGGACCCGATCAACCATCCGCTCGGCTCGTGGAGTCCGGAACCGGCCCGTGAGGCGGCCTGGTCCGCGGCCCTGGTGCTGTGGCGATTGCGTGATGTCCCTTTGCTCGCCGAAGAGTTCAGAAAGCCGAGGGACGCGGGGGCGGGGCCGGCAGGGCGCTGCCTGCTCACTCCCTGTCGCTGACAGCGCCCCGGCCTCGCAGAAGCAGCCGCCGTACCGGTCAGAAGCAGTCGCCGTACCAATGGACCGCGCCGGGCGCCGTGACCGTGGCCCGGACCGAGTCGGCGGTGGCGTGCAGCGGGCGCGCCATGCCCACGTGTTCGTCCACCGGCCGGGGGTCCGCCAGCAGGGCCGGCAGTGCTGCCCGGACCCCGGGGCCGTCGGGAATCCGGACCCGGGCCCGGCTCAGCCCCGCGGCCCGGCCACGTTCACCGACGGCGGCGAACAGTTCGCCCAGGCAGTCGGGTGCGCCGGCGAATTCGCGTACCTCCACACGCTCCCCCTCGTGCTGGGCCACCATCCAGCCCACGACCGCCCCCGACCCGGGGTCCTCCGCCACGAGCGACCGCTCGACCGGGCCGTACCAGGCGGGCACGCGCACCGCCCAGTCCTCCGGAGCCCGCAACGAGCTGAGCGGTCTGTTCGCGTTGTACGCATGGTGCAGGGCGGCCACCTCCACGGCGTCCTCCGCGGTGGCCTCGCGGACCCGGAACGCCCCGAGGGCAACCGGGGGCGCGAGCGTCCCCTCGGTGTACGCGCTGCCGAATTCCTGCCATCCCGAGCCCCGGTAGACCCCGGGTGTTCCGGTGAACAGCAGTGACCAGGCGCACTGTTCGGCCATCATGGTGCGCTCCGCCTCCACCAGCAGCCGCCGCACCAGCCCCTGGCCCCGTGCCTCGGGACGGGTGGCGACGCTGCCGATGCCGCCGACCCGTTGCGGGGTGCCGTGCGCGTCGCGGATCAGCCTCGGTACGTAGACGACGACCGCGTCGATCCCGCCCCCCGGACCGTTCTGCGCGACGAACGTATGGCGGTGGCGGTCCGGGTCGAGGGCATGGAGAGCGACGATCTGTGGGGCGTCGAAGCACCGCTGCCACAGGGCGGCCAGGGCCGGGTCATCGGCCGCCGTCGCGGTCCTGATGACGGCGGTCACAGCGTCAGGTTCCCGTCCGTGCGCACCGAGTCGCTGTTCGCGGGCATCGCGCTGCGCTTCGTACCGTCCTCCACGCACGCGGTGTGCAGGGCCGAATCGAGTGCGTCCGGGGCGAGGTGGAGCGTGCCGCCGGTGAAGCGGCTGCCGGTCGCCGCGTAGTGGTTCGTGCCGTCGGCGATGCGTACATGGGCGGTGTCCGGTCCCGAGGCGGCGCTGCTGAGCGCGTTGATGTCCCAGGTCACCTTCCCGGGACCGGCTGCGCGGCCGAGAAATACCTTGGCCTTGTTGCTGCCGGTGAGGCGGGTGCCGCCGGTGATGGTGATCCGCTGGTCGCGGACGGCGCTGAGTTCGATGCCGGTGTTGTCGTAACTACCGCCGTCCATCCGCAGATCCGCCGATCCGACCGAGAGCGGGGCCGCGTTCTCGGCGCCGGTGACGGTGCAGTCGGTGAAGTGGACGGGCCCCGCACCGCGCAGGATCGCGCCGTCGACGCCCTTGAAGGTGCAGCGTACGAAGTGGACGGGGGCGGTGACCGGAGTCTGGACGAGGACGGCGCCCGCAGGCGGCTCGAAGGAGCAGTCGCTGATGGTGGTCGGCCGGGTGGAGCGGGCGGAGCGCTGGGCGACGGCGAAGGTCTTGGCGGTGCAGCCGCGCACCTGGGCTCCGTCGGCGTTGACGGTGAGGGTGCCGGCCTGGTCGAAGGTGGGGCGCGCGATCACCGTGATGTCCTCGAGGGTCAGATCGGTGATCTTGGTGTTGGCGGTGAACCAGGAGCAGACATGTCTGCGTACGGTGATCCGCTTCGCGGAGATTCCCCACTGCGCACCGGAGTTGGCTATGTCCATCAGTCCGGAGTTGCCGTCGAAGAGGAGATCGTGCTCGTACTGCCCATGTGTCGTGAAGGGGTTGCCGCCCGCGTCGTCGCCGTCGCCGTGGCAGTTCACGACGGTGCAATAGGCGGAGGCGGTCAGGTCGTTGAGATGACGGACGTTGCTGGTCGTGCAGTCCGCGACCCGTCCGTACAGACAGTAGATCTGCTGCGTGAGATAGCCCGCGCCGCCGTACTCGACGGTGGGCGGGTTCTTCAGGGAGCACTCCTCGGTACGGAACCGGGTGCACCAGCGGCGCATGATGACCGGCCAGAAGGAGCCGGTGGCGTGGATCCCGGAGACGTCGCAGCCGACGGCGTACTCGAAGCTGACGGGGTGGGAGCCGGTGTACTCGTCGGGGCCGGCGCCCTCGAAGACCAGATTGCGGATGTGGGTGTTGTGGACCGGCTCGATGCGGGTCCAGGTGAGGGTGCGGCCCGCGGCGAGTTCCCAGCCGTTGAGGTAGCCGATCCGGATGTGGTCCGCGTCGATGATCTCGGTGATCTCGACCAGCTTCTGCAGCTCGCGTTCGTCACGGCCGCCGCCCGCGACCGGATCGACCTGCACGGCCCACCACTGGCCGACCTCGAACGCCTTGGCGTCGGGGACCGGGAAGGTGTCCGTGAGCTCGATGACCTTGCCGGAGAGCGC
>NZ_FMDF01000194.1 GCF_900091955.1 Streptomyces sp. Ncost-T10-10d | reverse complement strand
CATAGCAGCCAAGGCCCTGTCCTTCGCAGGCAAGACCGGCCGGATCGTCGACCCCATGACCTACGTCTTCAAGGGCGCCGGCGCGGGACTGGCGAAGATCAGCGACATGATGGCCGGACTCAAAGGCATGGGCCGCGTCGAGTTCCCACCACTCCCCGACAACATCATCACCCTGCCCGAAGGCGCGGTCAGACTCCCCGACGGCACGATCAACCTCCCCCAGGGCGCGACGATCCCGGACGGAGCAGTCACACTCCCCAACGGCACCGTCAAACTCCCGGACGGAGCTGTGGCACTGCCGGAAGGCACGATCAAGTCACCCTTCGACGAGGGCGCGCCGTACATGGACCGCGACGGCAACCTCTACAACGACGACGGCAGCATCGCCCAGCACGCGAAGGACGCCACGACGGGCAAGCCGGACGCGGGCGCGGGCGTACCGAAGACCGACGCCCCGAAGGTCGACTCCCCGGGCACGGCCAAGGTCCCGGACCGCGTCCTGGCGGGCGTCGGCGGCCGCGGTGACGACGGCATCCGCCTCGGTAGCGACATCTCCGACCCGCTCCGCAGGGGCGGCCACACCCCGGACCACACCCCTGGCGGCCACGCGGGCAACCACATGCCCACGAACAACCTGGACAACACCCCCCGCGGCGGCCACGGCAACGACCCGCTGCACCGGGGAGATCAGACCCCCTCCACGGGCAGCGGCCACACCGACGGCCCCTCGGGTACTGGCCACGGCGACGGCCCTCCCGGCACGGGCAGCCACATGGATGGTCCCGGCGGCGGTGGCCACCACGAGCCCCCGTTCACGGGTGGCACCCACCTCCCGGAGAACCCGGGTGCAGGCGGCCTGGACGACGCGGCACACGGCACGAATGATGCGGTGCAGCCGGCGCCCCCCTCGGGCGGTCGGCAGCTGACCGCTGAGGAGATCAAGGTCAAGCAGGACGAATTCGTCCGGCGTGCGAACGACCCCGACAAGTCCTGGTTCGACCTGTACTACCGGTCGGACGGCCATCGCCGCAGCATCCACACCAAGATCGACGGGGTCGAACTACCCATCCTCGCGAAGGACAGCGACGGATCCTGGATCTCCAAGCACGACCTGCCCTCGGCCCCGTCGGAGATCAGGTACGGCCGCGACCCACTGACTCGCGGGAGCACCCCGGTCGACCAGATCGACCACCTCGACGATGTCGCGAAGGACCGCAAGGTCTCTGTGGACCTGTCTAACGCCGAGCGTGCGCACAAGGCTGCGCCGACCGAGCAGACGCTGGCGGAAGTGGAGCGTGCCCGGAAACGGTTCATCGATCATTTCGACGATCAGACGTCCAACAACAGCAGCTACTCCGAACGCCTGGGCGAGGATGCCGCGCGGCTGCACGTGGTGCCTGAGCGGTTCGAGGGCGCGGTGGAGCAGCCCCTACCGAAGACGCCCAACGGTGCCAACATGTTCGACCAGTTGTACCGGCGGCCGGACGGCAAGCTCTTGATCGTCGAGGCGAAGGCGCCGAGTTCGGGGCTCATCTGGCGCAGAGGCAAGGGCGCCGCTGCGGACATGATGGTGCAGCAAGGCACGCGGCACTACCTGGAGACCATCATCTCTGAGATGGAAGCCCGACCTTTGCTTTCCGTGACCGACAGCACGGGCAAGGTCTGGACCAACTCCGATCTGGCGGCCGAGCTGAGGCCGGCGCTCGAAAACGGAAACCTGGAGTATGCGATGGTGAAAGCCGTCGAGGGCAAGGGTACGTACGCTGGCGCGGTCCTCGAATACTTCAAGATCTGAATCTGACAAAGGAGATCAGTGGTTACGAGCGTGTCCCGCCAGAGCTATCCGGTGGCCGAGATGGAGGCAGTCGTCCCCGTCATGGAGAAGTCCCTGGCCAATTCGCTGCAGACCATCGAAACCTCGCACGGCACCAGGAGCGCGTCGCTGACGACTTCCCTGAACGTGGCACGCGTCCGCTGTATCGGGGACCCGGATGCGGTGATGCTGGAGACCTGGGAATCCTGGCTGCTGACCATGCAGGTGCACTCGGCGGTCTTCGCCGCCACGTTCACCGACCAGGAGACCGTGACCTGCAAGATCCGCCAGGAGGAGCGGCAGCTCGCCACCACCGGACCGCAGTTCTATCTCAACGCGGGGACCTGGCTCAACGCCTTCTTCCTGGCGCTGATCTGCCGGGAGACGGCCCGCCTCGACATGCTGGCGCAGGTGCCGGCATCGTTGCTGCGTGACTGCGGCGGTGTGCTGGACGAGTACGTATACGCCTGGGTGGAGACTCTCCGGAGCTTCTGGCTGCGGCGTGACGACGTCAGCCAGCACCTGGTGCGGGCCGTGGACCTGAGCGCTCCCGAGGCCGCCCGCATTCTCGACGTTGAAACCATGGGCAAGCTGAAGTACCCGCCGATCATGATGTTCTACCGCTACTTGCGCAACGACGCTGCAGGCTTCAACGAGGCCCTGAACGACGCTCTTCGCTGGCACAAGGAGTACTGGACGGCCGACGAGGACCGCACCCAGAACATCGAAGGGGTCGTGGCCATCGCCCCGTTGGCGGTGGCGTGCCTGGCGAAGGCCAACGGCATTCCGATCGAGGTCGAGTCCGGCTACCTGCCGAGCGCCCTGCTGGACTTCGCCTGGCGCGGCGAGTTCGACGCGTAGCGATCGAGGTCGAGTCCGAGTACCTGCCCGTGGCTCTTGTGAAGCGCAACCGGGTGGGCGAGTTCGATACCTGAGCCTCGCCCTCAGCCGGCGCGGAACATCTCCGTAGCCTGCGGCTCAACGCGGAAACCTCAGCGGAGAACATGACCGACGCATCTGCGCCCAGGAGACGAAACGGGGTCCGGTCGAAAGACCGGACCCCCCTCGCTCTCCCCCTCCGTCAGGGCTTCCCGATCCCCCCGGATCCCTCCCCGGAAGCGCCCGACGAGAGATACGACCCGGCAGGGTGCCGAACGGTTGCACGTCTTGGTGATCTCTTTACCCTGGCGGCAAAAAGCCTTCTCAGCAGGCGTGTTCGGCGTACCGGGACGCGACCTCCGCGAGGACTTCGGCGCCGTCGCGGGCCCAGAGGGCCTCGTTGAAGATCTCCACCTCGATGGGACCGTCGAAGCCGGTGGCCTCGACCAGCGTGCGGAACGCGCGGAAGTCCACTGCCCCGTCGCCCAGTTGGCCCCGGCCGAGCAGGACGCCCGCCGGGAGCGGGGTGATCCAGTCCGCCAGCTGGAAGGAGTGGATACGGCCGCCCGCGCCCGCACGGGCGATCTGTGCGGCCGCCTGGTCGTCCCACCAGATGTGGTACGTGTCGACGACCACCCCGACCTGCTCGGCGGGGAAGCGTTCCGCGATGTCCAGGGCCTGGGAGAGCGTGGAGACGACGCAGCGGTCCGAGGCGAACATCGGGTGCAGCGGTTCGATCGCCAGACGTACGCCTCGCTCGGCCGCGTACGGTGCGAGTTCGCCCAGGGCGTCCGCGATCCGCTCACGCGCGCCGTGCAGGTCCTTGCTGCCCGCTGGGAGACCACCGGAGACCAGGACCAGGGTGTCCGTGGACAGACCCGCCGCCTCGTCGAGCGCGGCGCGGTTGTCGTCCAGGGCGCGGGCCCGTTCCGCCGGATCGATGGCGGTGAAGAAGCCGCCTCGGCAGAGGCTGGTGACCGAGAGGCCGGAATCGGCGAGCAGTCGGGCGGTGCGCTCGATGCCGTACTCCTGCACGGGGGCCCGCCACAGGCCCACCTTGTCGATGCCCGCCTTGGCGCAGCCCTCGGCCAGCTCGGGCAGCGACCACTGCTTGATGGTCTCCTGGTTGATGGAGAGACGGCCGTCGCTCATCGTGTGCCTCCGCTGACCGCGAGCAGGGCACGCATCCGGGATTCGGCCAGCTCCGGGTCGGGGAACAGCCCCAGCCGGTCGGCGAGTTCGTACGCCTTCGCCAGATGCGGCAGCGAGCGGGCGGACTGGAGGCCGCCGACCATCGTGAAGTGGTCCTGGTGGCCGGCCAGCCAGGCGAGGAAGACCACGCCCGTCTTGTAGAACCGGGTGGGCGCCCGGAAGAGGTGGCGGGACAGCTCGACCGTGGGGTCGAGGAGGTCCCGGAAGCCCTGGACGTCCCCGGTGTCCAGGACGCGCACCGCGTGGGCGGCCAGCGGACCGAGCGGGTCGAAGATGCCGAGCAGCGCGTGGCTGAAGCCGCGGTCGTCGCCCGCGATCAGCTCGGGGTAGTTGAAGTCGTCGCCCGTGTAGCAGCGCACTCCGCTGGGAAGGCGGCGGCGGACATCGATCTCGCGCTCGGCGTCCAGGAGCGAGATCTTGATGCCGTCGACCTTGTCCGGGTGCTCGGCGATCACCTTCAGGAAGGTGTCGGTGGCGGCGTCGAGGTCCGAGGAGCCCCAGTAGCCCTCCAGCGCCGGGTCGAACATCGGGCCGAGCCAGTGCAGGACGACCGGCTCCGAGGCCTGGCGCAGGAGGTGCGCGTACGTCTCCAGATAGTCCTCGGGCCCCTCTGCCGCGGCGGCGAGTGCGCGGGAGGCCATCAGGATGGCCTGGGCGCCGCTCTCCTCGACGAGGGTGAGCTGCTCCTCGTACGCGGACCGCACCTCGGCGAGCGAGGCGGGTCCGGCGGGAAGCTGGTCGGTGCCGACGCCGCAGGCGATGCGGCCGCCGACCGCCTTCGCCTCGGCGGCGGAACGGCGGATCAGTTCGGCCGCGCCGGCCCAGTCCAGACCCATGCCGCGCTGGGCGGTGTCCATGGCTTCGGCGACGCCGAGACCGTGCGACCAGAGGTGGCGGCGGAAGGCGAGGGTGGCGTCCCAGTCGACGGCGGCCGGTGAGTCGGGGCTGGTGTCGGCGTACGGGTCGGCGACGACATGGGCGGCGGAGAAGACCGTACGGGAGGCGAGGGGAGTATCGCCGGGGGCGAGGTCGAGCGGGATGGTGCGGGGTTCGTAGGGGCCGTGCGGGAGGTGGATGGTCATGGGATCAGCTCCGATGCGCCGGACGGGAGGTGGATCGTCACAGCGTCAGCTCCGGTACGTCGAAGCGGCGGCCCTCGGCGGAGGACTTCAGGCCCAGCTCGGCGAGCTGGACGCCGCGGGCGCCGGCCATCAGGTCCCAGGTGTACGGCTCGTCGAGCACGATGTGGCGCAGGAAGAGCTCCCACTGGGCCTTGAAGCCGTTGTCGAAGACGGCGTTGTCGGGGACTTCCTGCCACTGTTCGCGGAACGACTCGGTGACCGGGAGGTCCGGGTTCCAGACCGGCTTGGGGGTGGCCGAGCGGTGCTGGACACGGCAGTTGCGGAGTCCGGCGACGGCGGAGCCGTGGGTTCCGTCGACCTGGAACTCGACGAGCTCGTCGCGGTTGACGCGGACCGTCCAGGAGGAGTTGATCTGTGCGACGGCTCCGCTCTCCAGCTGGAAGATGCCGTACGCGGCGTCGTCGGCGGTGGCGGCGTACGGCTTCCCCTGCTCGTCCCAGCGCTGCGGGATGTGCGTCTGGACGTGCGCCTGGACGGTGGAGACCCGGCCGAACAGCTCGTGGAGCACGTACTCCCAGTGCGGGAACATGTCGACGACGATGCCGCCGCCGTCCTCGGCGCGGTAGTTCCAGGACGGGCGCTGGGCCTCCTGCCAGTCGCCCTCGAAGACCCAGTAGCCGAACTCGCCGCGTACGGAGAGGATCTCGCCGAAGAAGCCGCCGTCGATGAGGCGCTTCAGCTTCAGCAGTCCCGGCAGGAAGATCTTGTCCTGGACGACGCCGTGCTTGATCCCGGCGTCCTTGGCGAGGCGTGCCAGCTCCAGGGCGCCCTCGACGTCCGTGGCGGTGGGCTTCTCGGTGTAGATGTGCTTGCCCGCGGCGATCGCCTTCTTGATCGCCTCGACGCGGGCCGAGGTGACCTGGGCGTCGAAGTAGATGTCGATGCTGTCGTCCGCGAGGACCGCGTCGAGGTCGGTCGACCACTCGGTCAGACCGTGCTGCGCGGCGAGCTCCTCCAGCGCATGGGCGCGGCGGCCGACCAGAACGGGCTCGGGCCACAGCACGTCGCCGTCGCCGAGATCGAGGCCGCCCTGCTCGCGGATCGCGAGGATCGAGCGCACCAGGTGCTGCCGGTATCCCATGCGACCCGTGACGCCGTTCATGGCGATGCGCACTGTCCTGCGTGTCACGAAAGTTCCTCCATACACCCGTAGCAAGCGCTTTCTATCGGAGATGACGCTAGCCTGCCGACAGCGGCCCGGACAAGAGGGGGCACGCGGTCGGTCATACTCCACTCCCACTCCTCGTCACTCCTCGGAGGAAAGCGATGACAGTCACCCTGGCGGATGTGGCGGCCCACGCCCGGGTGTCCCCGGCCACCGTCTCCCGCGTGCTGAACGGCAACTATCCGGTGGCCGCATCCACCCGGGAGCGGGTCCTGCGCGCGGTGGACGACCTGGACTATGTGCTCAACGGGCCCGCGAGTTCACTGGCGGCGGCCACGTCCGACCTGGTCGGCATCCTGGTCAACGACATCGCCGACCCGTTCTTCGGGATCATGGCTGGGGCGGCGCAGACCGAGATCGGCGGACCCGGGGACGGTTCGGGCCGGGCGGGCGGCGAGAAGCTCGCCGTCATCTGCAACACCGGCGGCTCCCCCGAGCGCGAGCTCACCTATCTCACCCTGCTCCAGCGCCAGCGCGCCGCGGCCGTCATCCTGACCGGTGGCGCCGTGGAGGACCCGGCGCACCGGGCCGCGATGTCCGCCAAGCTGGCGAAACTCGCGGACGCGGGCACCCGTGTGGTGCTGTGCGGACGGCCCCCGCTGCCGGGCAGCGAGGCGGTCGTGGCCGCGCTCGCCTTCGACAACCGGGGCGGCGGGCGGCGCCTCACCGAGCATCTGCTCTCGCTCGGCCACCGGCGGATCGCCTATGCCGCGGGCCCGTTGGAGCGGACGACGACCCGCCACCGCCTTGAGGGCCACCACGCCGCGATGAGGGCGGCGGGCCTCGTCGGCGACGAGGAGCGCCTCACCGTTCACGGCCCCTACGATCGCCGCTCCGGCTACGACGCCACCCTCGAACTCCTGCGCCGCGAACCGGAGGTGACGGCTGTCGTCGCCGCCAACGACACCGTGGCGCTGGGCGCGAGTGCGGCGATCCGGGACCGCGGTCTGCGCATCCCCGAGGACATCTCCGTGGCCGGTTTCGACGATCTTCCGTTCTCGGTGGACGCGGTCCCGGCGCTGACGACCGTACGGCTGCCGCTGTTCGAGGCGGGCGCGCGGGCCGGCCGGCTGGCGATGGGCAAGGAGACGCCGCCGCCCGGAGGCATCGCGACGATCGCGGCGGAGCTGATGGTGCGGGGGTCGACGGCGCCGCCGCGGAAGTGACGTGGGCGGGTTCCGCACCCTGATCCGGGGTACCCGTACCGCGCGCCGTGGGCCGATGATGTGCGGGCCGCTGTCCGGTCCCGTCAGGCGCGGTGGCACGTACCGATGGAAGGAACACACACGTGAAGCTCGCTTTCTCGACCCTCGGAGTGCCGGGGATGCCGGTGGCCGATGTCGTCCGGCTCGCCGCAGAGCACGGCTATCAGGGGGTGGAGCTGCGCGCCCACCCCGAGGAACCGGTTCACCCCGGGCTCTCAGCGCTCGAACGTGCCGAAGTGGTCGAGGAGTTCAAGAAGGGCGGCGTCGAGATCCTGACCGTCGCCGGGTATGTCCGGGTCGCGGCCGAGGGGGACGACCGGGCCACGCTGGACGAGCTCGCCGGGCTGGTGGAGCTGGCGCACGACCTCGGTGCGAAGAACGTCCGGGTCTTCCCGGGTGGCGGTGACCAAGAACCCGCCGTGGCCGATGCGACCGCCGCCCGCCGGCTGGCCGCCGCCGCTCCGCACGCCGCCGACCTGGGCGTACACATCCTGCTCGAAACCCATGACTCGCACCGGGCGGGCGCCGATGTGGCCCGGGTCGTCGGGACGGTCGGGCACGGACAGATCGGCGCGCTCTGGGACATCATGCACACCTGGCTGGCGGGTGAGGAACCTGCCGCGAGCCATGCGGCGCTGGCCCCGCACCTGGGATACGTACAGGTGAAGGACATCGCGTCGGCGGACGACATCGAGCCGTTGCCGCTCGGCGCCGGGGTGCTGCCGCTCGGGCCGTGTCTGGACACCCTGGACCCGGACAACTGGGTCTGCTGGGAGTACGAGAAGCGCTGGCACCCGCACGCGGCCGAACTGCCCGGACTGCTGAGCGCGGCACGGGAGCATCTGCTGCGGCTGGGTACACCGAAGGAGTAGCGGGATTCGTCGGTCGAGGACTCCCGGGGAGCAGGGCTTCCCGGGAGTCCTCAGCCATGTCCGGGGTCGGTTGCCGCTCCACCCACGGCATGGCCGCGCACGACCGTCTGCACTGTCGAGTCGCCGGTCAGGGATGGGTGGGGGGCTGTTTGGAGCAAGGTCCAATATTCCACCGGCCAGATCCCGAGGTCTTTTGCGAACGGCGCAGCTCCGACATAGTGGCCCGCACTGCGGAAGTTGATTTCCGCATTACAGAAGTCCGCTACGGAGGAGTGCCCGTGCCGCACGCCGCCCCACCAGCCCCATCTGCCGCGCCGACCCTCGCGCGGCGCACAGCACGTCTGCTACGCACCTCGCTCTTCGCGCAGGTCGGCTGCGCATTGTTGCTCGGAGTCCTCGTCGGACGGCTGTGGCCCGAGGCCGCTTCGGCCGCCCAGCCGCTCGGCGACGGATTCGTCCGCCTGATCAAGGCCGTGATCGCCCCGCTCGTCTTCTGCGTGGTCGTCGCCGGGATCACCAAGGCGGGCGATCTCAAGGCCTTCGGCCGCATCGGAGTCAAGGCCCTCATCTGGTTCGAGGTCGCCACCACTTTCGCCCTCGTCTTCGGCCTGCTCGCCGGAAACCTCGTCGGACCCGGCAGGGGCATGAACATCGACCCGGCCACGCTCGACACCTCGGCCGTGAACGCCAAGACCGGTGGCGGGGAGTTGCCCTCGACCTCGGAGTTCATCCTCCACTCACTGCCCGACAGCGCGGTCGGCGCCTTCGCCGAGAACTCCCTCCTCCAGGTCCTCGTCCTGTCCTGCCTGGTCGGCGCCGCGCTGCTCCACCTCGGCACCACGAAGGTGCCGGCGATCCTGCCCGCCATCGAGCAGGCCCAGGAAGTCGTCTTCGCCGTCGTCGGATTCATCATGAAGCTCGCCCCGCTCGCGGTCTTCGGCGCGACGGCGCACCTGGTGGGCGAGTACGGCCTCGGAGCGCTCTCCACGTACGGCAAGCTGATCGCCGTCTGCTACGGCGTCGCCCTGCTCTTCCTGTGCCTGCTCGCGCTCGCGCTCAAGGCCGTCACCGGGCTCAGTCTGTGGAAGTTCATGCGCTACACACGTGAGGAAATACTGCTCGCGCTCGGTACCGCCTCCAGCGAGACCGTGATGCCGCGCATGATGCAGAAGCTGCGCGCGGCCGGCTGCCGGGACGACGCGGTCGGCCTGGTGCTCCCGACCGGCTACTCCTTCAATCTCGACGGTGCCTCGATCTATCTCTCCGTCGGCACGCTCTTCATCGCCCAGGCGGTCGGCGTGGACCTGACCATAGGACAGCAGATCACCGTCGTGCTCGTCCTGATGCTCACCAGCAAGGGGATGGCGGGCGTCGCCGGCTCGGCCTTCCTCGCTCTGTCCGCGACCGCGTCCGCACTGGGAGTCATCCCGGCGGGAGCCGTGGCGCTGCTGCTCGGCGTCGACCGGATCATGGACGCGATGCGCGTCCTGACGAACCTGCTCGGCAACTGTGTCGCCGTCTTCGTGGTGTCCCGCTGGGAGGGCGCGCTGGACCGGGTGACGGCGAAGAAGGTGATGGGCGGTGAGATCGCCTTCGTACCGGAGCACGCCGAAGAGCCCAAGGGTGCGCCGAAGCACGTGAGGTGAGGCGGCACGCGGGGTCCGGCACGTGCGAGCCGGACTCCGCGTTCGCTAGATCCTGGCCCGAGAGGGAGACGGGATCGGCTCCGGCTCCGGTGTCGGAGCGTCGTCGGGCCCACCCGCCTTGCGCGGCCGCCGCGCCCCCGCCAGCGAGGTGAGGGCCACCCCGCCGACCAGCAGCGCCGCCGCGCACCACCGCAGGGGGCTCACCGACTCGCCCAGCAGCAGCGCGGCCGACGACATCCCGAAGACCGGGACGAGCAGGGTGAACGGGGCCACCGACGAAGCCGGGTGATGACGCAGCAGGAAGCCCCAGGCCCCGAAGCCGAAGACGGTGGTGATCCAGGCGACGTAGACGATGATCCCGACGCCGCTCCAGTCGAGCGCGGCCAGCGCGTCCGCATCGCGGTCCCAGCCCTCCAGGAGGAGGGAGAGACCGAGCAGCGGGAGCACGGGCACGGTCGAGACCCAGACCATGAAGTTGAGGGAGTCGGGCGGCGCGGCCTTGCGGGTCAGTACGTTGGACACACCCCAGCAGGCCGCAGCCGCGATCACCAGGACGAAGGCGAGTACGGGTCCGCTCGCGCCCTCGTCGACCGCGGCCACCCCGATGCCCGCGAGGGCCACCCCCATTCCCAACACCCGTACCTTTCCCGGCCGTTCACCCAGTGCGAGCGCCGCGAAGAGGGCGGTGAAGACTGCCTGGACCTGGAGCACGAGAGAGGAGAGGCCGGCGGGCATTCCGCGGTCCATGCCGATGAAGAGCAGTCCGAACTTCGCCACTCCGAGGACGAGCCCGACACTCACGATCCACTTCCACGCGACCTTGGGCCGGCCCACGAAGAAGACCGCGGGCAGCGCGGCGACCAGGAAGCGCAAGGCAGAGAAGAGCAGCGGCGGGAAGTGCCCGAGGCCGACCTCGATGACAACGAAATTGACACCCCAGACGGCTGCCACCAGGGCGGCCAGGGCGATGTGGAGGGGACGCATGCACCGAGGATCGCCCGCACCGACCATGTAGCACCAGCGCGGATTTCTTCATGGTGGAATTGAGCGTTGCTAATGAATCGCGAGGGCCCGCATCCTGGAGGTTCCGGTGCTCGATCTGTCCCGGCTGCGCGCACTGCACGCCATCTCCGTCCATGGCTCCGTCGCGGGTGCCGCCGCCGCGCTCGGCTACACCCCGTCGGCGGTCTCGCAGCAGATCACCAAGCTGGAGCGGGAGACCCGTACGACCCTCCTCGAACGCCGCGGGCGCGGTGTCGCACTGACCGAGGAGGCGCTCCATCTGGCCGAGACGGCCCAGCAGTTGCTGGCGATCGTGGAGCGCGCGGAGACAACGCTGGAGGAGCGCAGAGGGCTGCCCACGGGGCGGCTGTCGATCGGCGCGTTCGCGTCCGCGGCGCGCGGGCTGCTGCCCGGCGTACTGGCCGGGCTGGACCGGGACCATCCGGTCCTGGACGTCCGGTTGACCGAGGTCGATCCGCATCTCTCGGTCGACCTGGTGGCCAAGGGCGTGATCGATCTGGCGGTCGCGCACGACTGGGACATCGCCCCGCTGCCCGCCCCGGAGGGCGTGGCGCAGGCGGTGATCGGTGACGACCGTTGCGATCTGCTGGTGCCCGAGGGCCATCGGCTCGCCGGGCGGGACGCGGTGCGGCGCGAGGAGCTGGCGAAGGAGCGGTGGATCTGCCAGCCGCCGGGGACGGTCTGCCACGACTGGCTCGTACGGACGCTGCGCGCGGCGGGTTACGAGCCCGACATCCGGCACCAGGCGGAGGAGAACCACACCCAACTGGCCCTGCTCGCCGCCGGTCTCGGGGTCGCGGTGATCCCGCGACTGGGGCGGGGGCCGCTGCCGGCGGGGGTGGTGGCGGTGCCGCTCGATCCCGTACCGGTGCGTCGGCTGTACGCGCTGTGGCGTACGGAGGCGGCCCGGCGGCCCGCGATCACGGCGGCGGTGTCGGCCCTCCAGGCGCACGGGGCCGCGGTGGGGCTGAGGAGGTGAGGGGTCCCGGCAGGCACCCCGGCCCCGCCCCCGATCACCGGACCTGCCCGGATTCGCCCACACCTCCCTGATCACCGGACGGGCTCAAAACGGTCCGGACCCTTGACCGGAAGTTATTTTCTGGATATCCGTGCTCCTTGGAAGTTTCTTTCACCACCCCCTCGTCCCCGAGCACGGCCGAAGGAGCTCACGTGCACCACCGCACCTCCAGACGCACCCTTCTCACCGCCACCGCCGCGACCGCCGCAGCTGCCGTCGCGGGCGGGGTCGTCGCCCCCGGCGCCGTCGCCGCCCAGAGGTCCGCGAGCAGCGGGAACAGCGGCGGGCACCACACCTCAGCCGCCACCACCGAGCGCCTCAAGCGGCTCATCTCCCGGATGACCCTGGAGGAGAAGGTCGGGCAGCTCTTCGTGATGCGGGTGTACGGGCACTCCGCCACCGAGCCCGACCAGGCCGACATCGACGCCAACATGGCGGAGATCGGGGTCCGTACCGCCGCCGAGATGATCGCCAAGTACCACGTCGGCGGGATCATCTACTTCGCCTGGGCGCACAACACCCGCGACCCGCACCAGATCGCCGACCTCTCCAACGGCATCCAGCGCGCCGGCCTCGCCGGCCCCACCCCTCTGCCGCTCCTCGTCTCCACCGACCAGGAGCACGGCATCGTCTGCCGCGTCGGCGAGCCCGCCACCCTGATGCCGGGCGCGATGGCGCTGGGCGCGGGCGGTTCACGCTCCGATGCCCGCAAGGCCGGGCAGATCGCGGGCGCCGAACTGGCCGCGATCGGCATCAACCAGAACTACGCCCCGGACGCCGACGTCAACGTCAACCCGGCCAACCCGGTCATCGGCGTGCGCTCCTTCGGCTCCGACCCGCAGTCCGTGGCCGGGATGGTCGCCGCGCAGGTGAAGGGGTATCAGAGCAGCGGGATCGCCTCGACGGCCAAGCACTTCCCGGGCCACGGCGACACCAGCACCGACAGCCACACCGGTCTGCCCGTCATCCGCCACACCCGGGAGCAGTGGGCACAGCTGGACGAGCCGCCGTTCCGGGCCGCGATCGCCGCGGGCATCGACTCGATCATGACCGCACACATCGTGGTCCCGGCGCTGGACCCCGCGGAGGACCCGGCGACGCTGTCCCGCCCGATCCTCACCGGCATCCTGCGCGAGGAGCTCGGCTACGACGGTGTCGTGGTCACCGACTCGCTCGGCATGGAGGGCGTACGGACCAAGTACGGCGACGAGCGCGTGCCGGTCCTCGCGCTTCAGGCGGGCGTCGACCAGCTGCTCAACCCGCCGAACCTCGGCGTCTCCTGGAACGCCGTCCTGGAGGCCGTGAAGAGCGGTGAGATCAGCGAGGCCAGGATCGAGGAATCGATCCTGCGCATCCTGCGGCTGAAGACGAAGCTCGGACTGTTCGACGACCCGTTCGTCAGCCACAAGGGAGTGGACCGCACCGTCGGGACGCGGGCCCATCTCGCCGCCGCCGACCGGATCGCCGAGCGCACGACCACCCTGCTCGCCAACGACGGCGCGGTGCTGCCGCTCTCCCGCCGCTCCCACAAGAACCTCCTCGTGGTCGGCGCCGACCCCGCCTCCCCGTCCGGCACCACCGGACCGCCGACCACGACCCTGGCCACCGCCTTCGGCGAACTCGGCTACGCGGCGACCGCGCTGTCCACCGGCACCGCCCCCACCAAGGCGAAGATCGCCGAGGCGGTGGCGGCCGCACAGGGCAAGGACGCGGTGATCGTGGGGACGTACAACGTCTCGGCGACCAGCTCGCAGCGCACCCTGGTGAGCGCGCTGGCGGCGACCGGCATCCCGGTGATCACGGTCGCGATCCGCAATCCGTACGACATCGCCCAGCTGTCCGGGACCGGGTTCGCGGCGAACCTGGCCACGTACTCCTGGACCGATGTCGAACTGCGGGCCGCCGCCCGGGTGATCGCGGGCCGCGCCGAACCGGAGGGCACCCTGCCGGTACCGGTGCAGCGCGCGGACGATCCGGCGCAGGTGCTGCACCCGGTCGGTTACGGGCTGACGTACTGACTACCGGGAACCGGGAAGGGGCTGTGCACACGCACAGCCCCTTCCTTCGCACGAGGACCGCTTCACGAGGCCCCCTTCGCGAGGACTGCTTACGGCCGCAGCCCGCGCTCGTTCATCACGTCCCGCTTGTCGAGCCGTTCGTCGAACTTCGCGAGCGGCTTCGCCTTCGCCGGGTCGTCCTGCACGGCGGCCGGGGCGACGCCCGCCCAGCGCAGGATGGCCGCGGTGGCCTTCGCCTTGTCGTCGTCGGCGAGCCCGGCCACGTTGGAGCCGTGGTTGCCGCCGGCCACGGTCATGACATAGCTGTCACGGGCGCCCGCACCGAGCCGGAAGCGCTCCGCGCCCCACGGGTCGTTCTGCCCGTACACGTACAGCATGTGGTTGGCGTGGTGCTTCACCCAGCTGTCGACATCGCGCATCACCGACGGCTGGAACTTCATCGGGATGGAGCGCGGCACGAAGGTGCGCGGCGGCTGGTATCCGTACCGGCTCAGCTTGCCGAGCCACGGCTGCTCGATGTCCGGCGAGCCGAGCTGGGTGCCCGCCTGGTAGTAGTACGGGGTGTACCTCTCCAGGCCCTGGTCGGCGTAGGCGGAGAAGCCGGAGATCGAGTCGATCGAGTCCCAGATCGCCTGGTCGGGGGCGGTCTTGGCGTCGGCCGGGATGGTGTCGCAGTCGGACAGCAGGCTGTACTGCCAGAACGCCCAGACGTAGTCCATGACGACGGCTTCGTACGCCTTGTCGAGCGAGCCGGTGGTGTTGAAGGTGTAGCCGTTCTCGGCGGCGTACTCCTCGTACTTCTTCTCCAGCGGTTCGCGGCGGATCAGCGCCTCGCGCTGCACCCCGTTCAGCTTGTCGCGGCACTCCTTGGTGCCGACGTTCTCGAAGAACTGGTCGTACGCCGAGTCCTCCTTGTTGACCACGTCGTTGGGCGCGACATACGCGACGACGCCGTCCATGTCCTCGGGGTAGAAGCGCTCGAAGTACGTGGCGGTCATGCCGCCCTTGGAGCCGCCGGTGGTCAGCCAGTTCTTGGTGTAGATCTGCTTCAGCGCGGTGAAGACGCGGTGCTGGTCACTGGCGGCCTGCCAGATGTCGAGCTTGGACCAGTCGGCGGGCGCCGGGCGGGACGGGGTGAAGAACCGATACTCCAGGGAGACCTGGTTGCCGTCGATGATCCGGGTCGGCTCGGAGCGGCTGGGGTTCGTGGAGACGTTGTAGCCGCTGGTGTAGAAGACCGTCGGGCGGGACGTGTCCTTGTGCAGCAGGGTGATCCGCTGCTGGAACGTGCCCTTGGACGGATGCCGGTGATCGATCGGCTGGGTGTACCCGAGGACGAAGTAGCGGTAGCCCGCGTACGGCTTCTCCTCGATGAGACTCATTCCCGGGATGGCCAGGATGCGGTCCTTGATGTCCGTGCTCGTGCCGCTGTCACTGCCGGCCGTGCTCGGGAACGCGGCCGGTTCCGCGGCGGTGGCCGCCCCGGCCGAGGCACCCGTCGCACTCACCGTGCCGATGAGCACCGCGAGCGACAGAAACCCTCTGAGCGCCTTGCGCATACACCCTCCCCATGATTCACAACAGACGTCGTGAACCTAGCGGGGCAACACCTGCACCGCCAGACCCTGTTGGCACGGAGCGGCGACGAGCCGCCGCCGTCAGCAGAGAATCCAGTCCGTGGAGCCGGACTTTCCCGAGATCGTGGCCGAGGCCCGGACACATCGGTTCAGCGCGTGGACGGTCACCGGGCCCGCCTGCCGGGTGTATCTGCCGTTGTCGACGACGGGGCTGCCGCCGCGCGCCTGGATGCGCACGGACATCGTGCGGCGCGGGCCCGGCTTCTTCGCGACCGCGACCGCGCAGGCGTAGGAGCGGCTCTTGTAGACGCGCAGCTCGCCGGTCTTGAACTCGACCGTCTTCGCGGGCCGCCCGGCGCAGGCCGTTGCGGCGTCGGCGCTGCTCGCCGCACTGCCGCCGAGCACCAGACCGACGGCGGCCACCAGCGGCAGGACGAACAGGCGCGCAAGCATCCGGCACCCCCGGCCGCTTCCGTCCCCGCCGACCCCTCCGGCCTTTCCGGTCCCTCTGATCACCAGCAGCCCCATCGTCCGATCGAACATTTACGCCCTTGCTCGGCACTTACGCGTACGTGCGTACGACGCAGGAGGCCATCCGGAGGTTGCACCCGGCGTGCTCCGCCTCCGGAGCAACCAAATCGCCACAGCATGGCTCCAACAGGGCAGAGCCATACGAAAGGCAGGAACTGCCATGCTCCAACTCCTTGACTCACAGAGCCCCCGCGGCCGGCGCACCATCGGCCGGACGCTGCTCGCCACCGCTCTCCTCACCGTCGTCGCCGCGGTCCCGGCCGCCGCGGCCGCCCCGCAGGCCCCGGTGGCAGCGGCGCCGGTACGCAGCGACGCCGGCACCCCGGCCTTCCAGCAGGTTGCCCACTTCTACGCCGCCTACATCGATGCCGTCACGGTGGAGGGAGGCGGCAAGCTCGCCACCGCCCTCAGGTCGTTCTACCTGACGCCCCACCTGCGCACCCAGCTGAAAACGTGGGAGGAGCGCAACCACGCGGACGGTGTGCTCCGCGCCCAGAACACCCCGCTCGCCTTCCGGATCACCTCCGGCGACAGCGGCGCGGGCCACACCTGGTCCAAGGTGCGGCTCACCTGGAGCAACGGCAAGCACCCCACGTACTCGTATCTGACCGTGCGGTCGGACCTGCAGACCGGCAAGATCTCCGGCATCGGCAAGTGAACCGGTGGACGGGCCCGGCTCTCACACCCCTGCGGGCTCGTCCTCCCCTATGAAGGTGCGCCACAGCACGGCGTAGTGCCCTTCCCGGGCGAGGAGTTCCTCGTGCGTGCCGTCCTCGACGACCCGGCCGTGGTCCATCACCACGACCCGGTCGGCGCGGGCGGCGGTCGTCAGCCGGTGGGCGACGACGAGGGTGGTGCGGCGGCCGGTGAGCCGGTCGGTCGCCTGGTTGACCAGGGCTTCGCTGGCCAGGTCGAGGGAGGCGGTCGCCTCGTCGAGCAGCAGGACGTCCGGGTCGACGAGTTCGGCGCGGGCGAGAGCGATCAGCTGGCGCTGACCGGCCGAGAGGTTACGGCCCCGCTCGGCGACCTCGTGCAGATAGCCACCGTCCAGGGTGGCGATCATGTCGTGGGCGCCGACCGACCGCGCCGCCGCCTCCACCTCGGCGTCCGTGGCCTCGGGCCGCCCGTACGCGATGGCGTCGCGGACCGTACCGGCGAAGAGGTAGGCCTCCTGCGGTACGACTCCGAGCCGGTGCCGGTACGCGGTGAGGTCGAGGCGGCGCAGATCGGTGCCGTCCGCCGTGACCCGGCCGCCCGTCGGGTCGTAGAACCGGGCGACGAGCTTGACGAGGGTGGACTTCCCGGCGCCGGTCTCGCCGACGAACGCGACCGTCTGACCGGCCGGTATCCGCAGGTCGACACCGATGAGGGCTTCCTCGGCGCCGTCGCCGGAGCCGTATGCGAAGGACACGTCCTCGAAGGCGATCTCGCCGCGCAGCGACAGCACGTCCAGCGGTTCGTCCGGGGCGTCGGTGGAGGTCGGCTCCCGCAGGAGTTCCTGGATACGGCCGAGGGAGACGGTGGCCTGCTGGTACCCGTCGAAGACCTGCGAGAGCTGCTGCACCGGGGCGAAGAACAGGTCGATGTAGAGGAGGTACGCGACCAGTGCACCGGTGGTGAGCGTGCCGTTGTCCACCCGGCCCGCGCCCACGATCAGTACGGCCGCCGCGGCCACCGACGACAGGAGCTGCACGAACGGGAAGTAGACCGATATCAGCCACTGACCGCGGACCCTGGCCTCGCGGTAGTGGTCGCTGCGCCCCGCGAACCGGTCCGCGCCGTCGCGCTCGCGGCGGAACGCCTGCACGATCCGCAGCCCGGAGACGGACTCCTGGAGGTCGGCGTTGACGACGCTGATGCGTTCCCGGGCCAGCTCGTACGCCTTGACGCTCTTGCGGCGGAAGAAGAACGTACCGATGACCAGCACCGGCAGCGTCGCGAAGACGACGAGGGCCAGCTCCACGTCGAGCACCAGCAGCGCGACCATGATGCCGAAGAAGGTGACGACGGAGACGAAAGCCGTGACCAGACCGGTCTGCAGGAACGTCGACAGCGCGTCCACGTCCGTCGTCATCCGGGTCATGATGCGACCGGTCAGCTCGCGTTCGTAGTAGTCCAGGCCGAGCCGCTGGAGCTGCGCGAAGATCTTCAGCCGCAGTGAGTACAGCACCCGCTCACCGGTGCGGCCCGTCATCCGGGTCTCGCCGATCTGGGCCGCCCACTGCACGAGCACGACCACCAGGGCCAGCGCGGAAGCCGCCCAGACGGCACCGAGGGCGAGCTGTGAGACACCCTGGTCGATGCCGTGCCGGATCAGTACGGGCAGCAGGAGTCCGGCGCCCGCGTCCACCGCCACCAGCGCCAGGCTCACCAGGAGCGGCAGACCGAAGCCGCGCAGCAGCCTGCGCAGCCCGTACGACTCCTCGGCGTGGACGGCCCGCGCCTCGTCGATGTCGGGTGTGTCGGTGGCGGGCGGCAGGGCCTCGACCTGGGCGAGCAGCTCGGGCGTCGCGGGCATGCCCGCCGCACCGGTGTCGCGCGGCTCCTCCTTGCGGATCCACAGGTGGGGACTGATGCCTTGCTCGGCGTCGAACTCGGCGTCCAGTTCTTCCTGGAGCGCCCGGTCGTCCTCGGGGGTCGTGTCGGCGGCGGTGGTCGGCCGCTGGTGTCCGGGTGAGGTGCCGCCCAGCTCGTCCGGGTCGGTGAGCAGCCGCCGGTAGAGCGCGGAGCGGCGCTCCAGCTCCTCGTGCGTGCCGATGTCGGCGAGCCTGCCGTGCTCCAGGACGGCGATCCGGTCGGCGAGGCCGAGGGTGGAGCGGCGGTGGG
Source organism: Streptomyces sp. Ncost-T10-10d (assembly GCF_900091955.1). GTDB lineage: Bacteria > Actinomycetota > Actinomycetes > Streptomycetales > Streptomycetaceae > Streptomyces. The sequence continues at coordinate 8,694 of NZ_FMDF01000194.1, read as the reverse complement.
CGATCAGGAGGGTCGTCCGCCCTGCCATCACCTGCCGCAGCGCCTCGTGGATCTCGTGCTCGACGCGGGCGTCGACAGCGGAGGTGGCGTCGTCGAGGAGGAGCAGGCGGGGGTCGGTGAGGATGGCGCGGGCGAGCGCGACGCGCTGGCGCTGGCCGCCGGAGAGGGTGAGTCCGTGCTCGCCGACCTTGGTGTCGTAGCCCTCGGGCAGCTCCGCGATGAACCGGTCGGCCTGGGCGGCGCGGGCCGCTTCCTCGATCTGTTCCTGGGTGGCGTCCGGGAATCCGTAGGCGATGTTGGCACGGACGGTGTCGGAGAACAGGAAGCTGTCCTCCGGCACGAGACCGATGGCGGCGCGCAGGGACTGCTGGGTCAGTTCGCGGACGTCGTGCCCGCCGACCAGGACGGCGCCGTGCGTCACGTCGTAGAAGCGGGGCAGCAGCAGCGAGACGGTGGACTTCCCGCTGCCGGACGCGCCGACGACGGCGACGGTCTCACCGGGCTCGATGGTCAGCGAGAAGCCGTCGAGGACGGGGCGCTCCTCGTCGTAGCCGAACCGTACGTCGTCGAACTCGACGCTCGCGGGGGCGTCGGCCGGGAGTTCCTTGGTGCCGTCCTTCATGGTCGGCTCGGTGTCGATCAGTTCCAGTACGCGCTCGACGCCTGCCCGGGCCTGCTGCCCGACGGTGAGGACCATGGCGAGCATCCGGACCGGGCCGACGAGCTGGGCGAGGTAGCTGGAGAACGCGACGAACGTGCCGAGGGTGATCTCGCCCCGGGTGGCGAGCCAGCCGCCGAGGGCCAGCATCGCGACCTGCCCGAGCGCGGGGACGGCCTGGAGGGCGGGAGTGTAACGGGAGTTCAGCCGGATGGTCCGCAGCCGTCCGGCGAAGAGCCTGCGCCCGACCTCGCGCAGCTTGCCGGTCTCCTGCTCCTCCTGCCCGAACCCCTTGACGACCCGGACCCCGGAGACGGCCCCGTCGACGACTCCGGCGACGGCGGCGGCCTGCCCCTGGGCGTACCAGGTGGCGGGGAAGAGCCGGGCGCGGGAGTGGCGGGCGATGAACCAGAGGGCGGGGGCGACCGCGATCGCGATCAGGGTGAGCAGCGGCGAGAGCCACGCCATGATCACCAGGGAGATGATGAAGAGCAGCACGTTCCCGATGGTCATCGGGAGCATGAACAGGAGCCCCTGGATCAGCTGGAGGTCGCTGGTGGCGCGCCCGACGACCTGTCCGGTGGACAGCTCGTCCTGCCGCTTCCCGTCCAGGCGGGTGATCGTCCCGTACATCTCGGTACGCAGGTCGTGCTGTACGTCGAGGGCGAGCCGGCCGCCGTAGTAGCGGCGGATGTACGTGGACATGTACACCAGCACGGCGGCGACCACGAGGAGTCCGGTCCACACGGCCAGGGAACGCGTGTGGTCGCCGACGACGTCGTCGATGATCACCTTGGTGATCAGCGGGACGAGGGCCATCACCGCCATGCCGGCCAGCGACGAGCCGAGCGCCAGCAGCACATTGCGCCGGTAGCGCCATGCGTAGCCGATCAGCCGCCGAGCCCAGCCCGGGGCCTGCGCCGCGCCCTCTGCGTCCCCTGCGTCCGTCACCGGTGCCTCCCGTTCGACCTGGTCTACCGCAAGGCACCAACGCGGTGGGCAGCGGATTTCATCCCGCTGTTACAAAAGACGGGTCCGTGGTCGTAGGCCGGTGCGACGTCCTGCCTACGACCTGCGTACGCCGTCCGCTGCCCGGCTACGACCGCGGCGTCGCGGTGAGCATCCGTACCGCCGGTGCCTCCGGTACCGCGGGCACCGCTTCCTGCGGGGCGGCGGGCGGGGCGACGGTGGACTTGGTGGCGACGGCCGGGTTGAGGTCCTTGTGCACGGCGCGGGCGACGGCCTGAATGGTGTTGATGCCGTCGTTCATCGTCTTGTTGTCCTGGGTGAGCACGGTGATCGCGTAGTCGTGCCCCTTGCCCGTGAAGGCGCCGATGCTGTGCACCCGCCAGCCGTGGGTGGCGCGCGGCAGCCAGCCGTTCTTGACCTGGACGGTCACGCCGGACGGCGCACCGGCGGGCGTGCCCCAGCGCTGCGAGGAGACCACCTTGCGCATCAGGCCCAGCTCGTAGGAGCGCGCGTTGTCGCTCAGCACGGAGTTCTTGGTGGTCAGCAGGGTCAGCAGCCGCTGCTCGTCCTGGGCGGTGATCTGGGTCAGCCCCCAGTAGCCGCCGGAGCCGGGCACGGTGTGCGTCATCCCGGCGGCCTTCAGGAACGCCTTGACCTTGGTCACCCCGAGCTGCTTCCACAGGCTGGTGGTCGCGTCGTTGTCGGACTTGGTGATCATGGCGGTGGTGAGGTTGATCTCGCGCTGGGTGAGATAGCGGTTGTGCTTCTTGTTGTCCCAGAGCAGCGTCGCCAGCACGGTCGCCTTCACGACGCTGGCGGAGTCGTACTTCGTCGTCGCCCGCAAGGAGCACGTCGTCTTGGTGGTCCGGTCGTAGAGCGCCACGGCCGTCGTCGACGTCCGGCCCTTGAGTGCGGCGGTGATGTCCTTGGACAGCTTGGCGGCCAGCCCTGCCTTACCGGATGTGCAGCTCACCGTCGGCGTCGCGGCGACGGCGGGCGAGGCGCCGAGCGCCACGGGTGCGAGCACGCCTGCGGCGAGCGCGACGGACAGCGCGCCCCGCGCACGGCGGAATATACGAGGCTGTTCTTTCATGCGGTGCGTCCCCCTGAGTGGATCCGTACGGTGCGCCCCCGGCACACCCGTCAGTAACGACTCGCGACCGGCCAAAAAGTTGCGCGCCGCGAACTGTGCGGTTCCTCACCGGTTGCGCGCGGGTATCGATGACCCGGTGCAGTCAGGCACGGTGACGAGGGGGAACGCATGACGAGCGGTCAGCCGGTCCGGCACGCTGAGGCGTACCGCTGCGGCCGGCTCTACGCGGCGATCGCGGCGCTGCAGAGGCTCGCGCAGAACGAGCACCACAAACTGGGACGACCGGAGAGCGTGGCGAGGGCCGCGGCGCGGCCGGAGCCCATTCTCAGAGACCCTCTGCGAGAGGTCGGCCACTACTTGGTACAGGCGCGGATACGCGGCCAAGGGGCGGCGGCCGACCCGGTCTTCCGGTCGATCCCCGACTTCCTGCCGCCGGCCAAGGACGTGCCCAGCAGACTCGAGGACGACGAGCGGCTGGATTTCCACCGGGGCCTGGAGGATCAAGCGGCACTCATCGCGAAGGAACACCCGCCGAAGAAATGAGCCCACCCGTGTGTCCGGGACGACCGGGCACACGGGTGGGCAGCGGGCCGGCGCCCTACGGATGCGTCACAGATGCGTCGGCTCGAACATCCTCAGCAGGGCCGGAAGCACGACCACCGAAGGACCCGGCTCCGCGAAGGACTTCGCCAGGTCGCCGGCGAGCGACTCGGGGGTCGTACGGACCGCCGGGACGCCGAAGGACTCGGCGAGGGCGACGAAGTCGGGGCGGGAGAGTTCCGTCGCCGTGGCCTCGCCGAAGGCGCCCGTCATGTATTCGCGCAGGATGCCGTAGCCGCCGTCGTCGACGATCAGCCAGGTGACCGGGAGGTCGTACTGGCGGGCCGTGGCCAGTTCCGCGATCGAGTACATCGCGCCGCCGTCGCCGGAGACCGCCAGGACCGGCTTCGTACGGTCGGCCGCCGCCGCGCCGAGCGCGGCCGGGAAGCCGTAGCCGAGACCGCCCGCGCCCTGGGCCGAGTGCATGGTGTTCGGGTGGCGGGCGTCGAAGGCTGACCACGCCCAGTAGGCGAGGATCGTCATGTCCCAGAAGCTCGGGGACGTGTCGGGCAGCGCCTGGCGGACCGAGGCGATGAGCTGCTGCTCCAGGGTGAGTTCCTGGCCTGCGATCCTGTCCCGTACCGCTTCGAGCACCGTACGGACCCGGTCCGGCGCCGACGGGTCCTCGCGGCGGTCGACCGCGTCGAGGAGGTCGGCCAGGGCTTCGCGGGCGTCGGCGTGGATGCCGAGTGCGGGGTGGTTGGACTCCAGCTTGCCGGCGTCGGCCTCGATCTGGATGACGCGACCGCGCGGGGCGAACGTGTGGTAGTTCGAGGAGAGTTCACCGAGTCCGGAGCCGATGACCAGCAGCACGTCGGCGGACTCCAGGAAGTCCGTCGTGTGGCGGTCCTCCAGCCAGGACTGGAGCGAGAGCGGGTGCTCCCACGGGAAGGCGCCCTTGCCGCCGAAGGTGGTGACGACCGGGGCGTCGAGCTTCTCCGCGAGCGCGAGCAGCTTGCCGGAAGCGTCGGACCGTACGACTCCGCCGCCCGCGATGATCGCCGGGCGCTCGGCCTTCGACAGCAGGTGCGCAGCCACGGCGGTCAGTTCGGGGCGGGGGTGCAGGACGGACGGGGTGGCGTCCATCGCCGTGACGACGGGGAGCGTGGTCTCGGCGAGGAGTACGTCCTGCGGGATCTCGACCCAGACCGGGCCGTGCGGGGCCGTGAGCGCGGACTCCCAGGCGTCGGCGATCGCCGACGGGATCTGGGAGGCCGTACGGACGGTGTGGACCGACTTCACGACGTCGCGGAACGACGCCTTCTGGTCCCTCAGTTCGTGCAGGTAGCCGTGGCGTCCGCCGCCCAGACCCGCGGTCGGGATCTGGCTGGAGATGGCCAGCACGGGAGCGGAGGCCGCCGCCGCCTCCTGGAGCGCGGCGAGGGAGGTGAGGGCACCCGGCCCGGTGGAGAGCAGCAGAGGCGCCACTTCCCCGGTGATCCGGCCGTACGCGTCGGCGGCGAAGCCGGCGTTGTTCTCGACGCGCAGCCCGACGTACGCGAGGGAGGAGCGGCGCAGCGCGTCGAACATGCCCAGCGCGTGCTGGCCGGGCAGGCCGAAGACGGTGGTCGCGCCGAGGCCCTGGAGGGTCTCGACGACGAGGTCGCCGCCGTTGCGTCCGGCAGGGGGGTTCAGGGCGGCCGCGATCTGCTCGGGGGTGAGCCGCGGGCGCTCGTCGTGGTGGTCGTGGCTCACTTCGTACGGGCCTCTGCGATCTGGCGGGACATGATCGTCGTCAGTTCGTACGCGGTGTGGGAGGCGGCGACGGAGGTGATCTCGGCGTGGTCGTACGCGGGGGCGACCTCGACCAGGTCGGCGGAGACCAGGTTGCAGGAGGACAGCCCGCGGACGATCTCCAGGAGTTCGCGGGAGGTCAGACCGCCGGCCTCGGGGGTGCCGGTGCCGGGGGCGTGAGCCGGGTCCAGGACGTCGATGTCGATGGAGATGTAGAGCGGCCGGTCGCCGATGCGCTGGCGCAGCTGGTCGGCGACCTCGTCGACACCGCGGCGCATGACGTCGGCGGAGGTGACGATGCCGAAGCCCATCTTCGCGTCGTCGTCCAGGTCCTGCTTGCCGTAGAGCGGGCCGCGGGTGCCGACGTGGGAGAGGGCGGAGGTGTCGAGGATGCCCTCCTCGACGGCCCGGCGGAACGGGGTTCCGTGGGTGTACTCGGCACCGAAGTAGGTGTCCCAGGTGTCGAGGTGTGCGTCGAAGTGGAGCAGGGCGACCGGGCCGTGCTTCTTCGCGACGGAACGCAGCAGCGGCAGCGCGATGGTGTGGTCGCCGCCGAGCGTCATCAGGCGGGCGCCGGTGGACAGGAGGTCGTCGGCGGCGGCCTCGATCGTCTCGACGGCCTCGTTGATGTTGAACGGGTTCGCGGCGATGTCGCCGGCGTCGGCGACCTGCGCGAGGGCGAACGGCGAGGCGTCCTGCGCCGGGTTGTACGGGCGCAGCAGGCGCGACGCCTCACGGATCGCGTTGCCGCCGAAGCGGGCACCGGGACGGTAGGAGACCCCCGTGTCGAAGGGCACGCCGACGACGGCGACATCGGCGGCGGTGACCTCGTCGAGGCGGGGCAGCCGGGCGAACGTCGCGGGTCCGGCGTACCGCGGGACGCGGGAGGAGTCGATCGGACCGCGCGGCGATTCGTTGCTGCTCATGGGGGGTGCCTTTCTTCGGGCGATACGAGTGGTACACGCTTCGTGGGCGTTCATACGGTATTCAGTGTGCTGGGTGCGGTGGAGTGCGGGCCCACCGCAACGGGTTACGTCCTCAATCGCCGGACGGGCCAGAAAATCAAGCCCGTCCGGCGATTGAGGACAGGTATTAGACGGTGACCGGGTCCGGGGCAGACTCCGTGGGCTCGGAGCCCTTCCCCGCCAGCCGCTCGCGCCAAGCGGTAAGCACTGCCGCGTCGGTCGGCTTCGTGGCCAGCGAGACGATCACGTACACCACGAGCGAGGACAGCAGGCCGTAGTAGACCGGTTCGTTGGCGAGGATTCCGTACGACGCCATCAGGCCGATCACCGCGAGGCCACCGACGGCCACCGAGGCCAGCGCACCGGCCGCCGTGCCCCGGCGCCACAGCAGACCGCCCAGGATCGGCACCAGCAGCCCGCCGACGAGCAGGTTGTACGCGACGGTCAGGGCCTCGACCACGTTGTTGAGCGCGATGGCGATGGCGATGACGGCGACACCCATGATGAGGATGAAGGCCCGGTTGCCCTTCACCTCGTCGTGCTCCTCGCCGCCGCCCCGCGACACCACGCCCCGCAGTCGGGACCAGATGTCGTTGTTGGCGACGGTGGCACAGGCGATCAGCGCACCGGAGGAGGTGGACATCACCGCGGCCAGTGCGGCGGCCAGGACCAGCCCTCGTACGCCGACGGGCAGTTCGTCCTTGACGATGGTGGCGAACGCGGCGTCCGCGCTGGGCAGCTTCGGGTACATGACCTTGGCGGCGGTGCCGATGACGGCGCCGGCGATCGCGTACACGAGACAGTACGTACCGGCGACCGTGCCGCCCCAGCGCGCCGTCCGGTCGCTCTTCGCGGTGAACACCCGCTGCCAGATGTCCTGGCCGATCAGCATGCCGAAGGTGTAGATCAGCACGTACGTGAAGATCGTCTCGCCGCCGATGCCCAGCGGGTCGAAGTACTCGGTGGGCAGCTTGGCCTTCATCTCGCTGAAGCCGCCCGCCTTGATCACCGCGATGGGAAGCAGGAGCAGCAGCACACCGATGGTCTTGACGACGAACTGCACCATGTCGGTGAGCGTGATCGACCACATGCCGCCGAGCGTCGAGTACGCGACGACGATGGCGCCGCCGAGGATGATCGCGACAGTCCGGTTCATGTCGAACAGGACGTCGAAGATGGTGGCGTAGGCGATGGTCGAAGTGACCGCGAGCATCAGCGTGTACGCCCACATGACGACACCGGAGATGAGCCCGGCCCGGCCGCCGTAGCGCAGGTCGAGCATCTCGGAGACGGTGTAGACCTTCAGCCGGGCGATGCGCGCCGAGAAGAAGACGGACAGGGCGAGCAGTCCGAGGCCGATGGTGAAGACCATCCAGGCGCCGGAGAGTCCGTACTGGTACCCGAGGCCGACGCCGCCGATGGTGGAGGCTCCGCCGAGGACGATGGCGGCCATCGTGCCGGAGTACATCCAGGGGCCGAGGCGACGACCCGCCACCAGGAATTCGCTCTTGGACTTGGCGCGGCGCATGCCCCACCAGCCCATGGCGAGCATGCCGGCCAGATAGACGATGATCACCGCGTAGTCGACAGCCATGGGCTTCCTCCGTTTCAGTCATATGCGCACGTCGTATGTGGTGAAGACGGTAGGTGGCCCGCAAGCGACGCTGAAGTGTACGTTTCATCCATAATTGAAATCCTCGATGGATGGATCGTCCATGCCGGAAGCCTCGGCCGGGGTCGCCCCGCCCAGTCCCCCTCCCCTCCCCGCTCCCCCCACGCCGCCGATCCCGCTCACGGAACTGCTCGCCCGTGAGGAGCTCGGGCTGCACCGGATCGCGGGTCCGGCCGAGGCCGACCTGTTGTGGGTGCACACCTCGGAGATGGCCGACCCGTACCCGTATCTGCTCGGCGGTGAGCTGCTGCTGAGCGCCGGGGTGCTGCTCAAGGACCCGGACGCCTATGTGGCCCGGCTGGTGGAGGCGGGGGCGGCGGCACTCGGTTTCGGGGTGACGCCGGTGTTCGACACGGTGCCGCAGGCGCTGATCGAGGCGTGCGACCGGCATGGCCTGCCGCTGGTGGAGGTGCCGCCCGAGGTCCCGTTCACGGCGATCGCGCGGGCGGTGTGGCGGCTGATGGCCGAGGCCCGGCACCGCGAACTGCGCCGGGTGACCCGGGCCCAGCAGGCCCTGGCCACGGCGGCGGCGAGGCCGGACCCGATCCCCGCGGTGCTGCACCAGCTGGCGGCCCAGCTGGAGGGCCGGGCGGTGCTGCTCTCCGCCGACGGCGAGGAGCTGCACGCGGCGGGCCGCCGTCCGGCCCCCGACATCGGGGCGGCACTGACCCGGCTCACCCGGGTGGTCTCCTCCGTGACGCGCCCCGCCCCGACGTCCGCGACCGACACCTTGCGAGAGGCACACCTGTCCGCGTACGCGCTGGGCGGCGGCCAGGGCCTCGTCCTGGCGCTGGCGAGCGACCGGCGCGCGGCGGGCGACCACACCATCGCCGGGGTCGCGGTCGTCCTGCTCTCCCTGCTGGCCGCCCCGCACCAGGGCGCCGACGCGGCGGGCCGGTCGGCCGCGCTGGTACGGATGCTGCTGGGCGCGGACCCGCAGGACGTCGCGCCGCTGCTCGGCGGCACCGAGCAGTGGACGGTGGTGCACGCACGCCGCAGCGGC
>NZ_FMDF01000105.1 GCF_900091955.1 Streptomyces sp. Ncost-T10-10d | reverse complement strand
GGGCGAGGTCATCAAGACCGTGCCCGAATCGAAGATCGTCGAGACGCTGATCGAAGAAGCCCTGAAGATCGCCGAGCAGATGGAGAAGGACGGCATCGCCTCCGGCGAGCCCCAGGTCTCCATCAGCTGAAACAGGTCGCACCACCGCGCCCCGCCGGACGAACAGGCACACCGCCCGGCGGGGCGCGGTCGTGAGCGACCTCACGGGGCCCTGCGGTCGTTGTTCCCGGGCACGGGCGGCGCCGATGAGCCTCTTTGGGTACAGTGCGGAAATCAGCAGACCGCATGGTGAGGCCCCCTCGTGTTGACGCAGACCACCACCCGGGTCCTCGAACCCAGCGACCTCGGCGCCGCTCTCGCCATCCTGGAGAGCGAACCCGTCGCCAATGCCTTCGTGACGTCCCGGGTCCAGATCGCAGGTCTCGATCCCTGGCGCCTCGGCGGCGAGATGTGGGGCTGGTACGCCGACGGACGGCTGCGCTCGCTGTGCTACTCGGGCGCCAACCTCGTACCGATCTGCGCCACCCCCGAGGCCGTCAGGGCCTTCGCCGACCGGGCCCGCCGGGTCGGCCGCCGCTGCTCCTCGATCGTCGGTCCCGCAGAGCCCACCACCCAGCTGTGGCGGCTCCTCGAACCCGGCTGGGGTCCCGCCCGCGAGGTCCGGGCCCATCAGCCGCTCATGGTCACCGAGACTCCGTCCGCCGAGGTCACCCCGGACCCTCTGGTCCGCCGGATCCGCAAGGACGAGATGGACGTCCTGATGCCGGCCTGCGTGGCGATGTTCACCGAGGAGGTCGGCATCTCCCCGCTCGCGGGCGACGGCGGACTCCTCTACCAGGCACGCGTCGCCGAGCTCATCGGCGCAGGCCGCTCGTTCGCCCGGATCGAGGACGGCCGGGTCGTCTTCAAGGCGGAGATCGGCGCGGCCACCCCGCAGGCCTGCCAGATCCAGGGGGTCTGGGTCGCCCCCGAACACCGCGGCCGAGGACTCTCCGAGATCGGCATGGCGGCGGTCCTGCGCTACGCCCTGGCCGATGTCGCACCCGTCGTCAGCCTGTACGTGAACGACTACAACACCCCTGCGCGCAAGGCCTACACCAGGGTCGGCTTCCGCGAGGTCGGCGCGTTCACGAGCGTGCTGTTCTGACCGGTCGGCGGCCGGTGCCACCGACCCGTACCACCCACCCCACCCGGGCCAGTAGGGTCGGCGCATGGCAGCAGTTTCCGGGGGCGGCCCCCACACCCCCAGCGTCCGGATCGGACCGATCGATCTCGCCGCGCGCGTGGACGAGGCACTCGCGGTACAGGCTGTCGCCTTCGGTCTGGGACCGGAAGAGATCGAGGTACGGCGCCACATCGTCCTCAGACACCTCGACCACCCCTGCGCCCGCGCGCTGGGCGCCACCACCCCGGGCGGTCGGCTCGTCGGCTTCGTCTACGGCATGCCGAACGAACGCGGCCAGTGGTGGTCCACCGTCGTCGAGCCCTACCTCCGCGCCACCGGCTCCGCGCACTGGCTCGACGACTCGTTCGTCATCACCGAGCTGCACGTCCTGCCGAAGTTCCAGAACCGCGGCATCGGCCGCGCGCTGATCACCGCCATCACGGACGCCGTCGACCAGCCCCGGTCCATCCTCTCCGCGATCGACACGGAGAGCCCGGCACGTGGTCTCTATCGCAGTCTCGGCTACCAGGACCTCGCCCGGCAGGTGCTCTTTCCCAGCGCTCCCAAGCCGTACGCGGTGATGGGAGCCCCGCTTCCGCTGCGTCGCAAGGGCTAGGACGGAAGCCAATCGATTTCCGCCCACCCGCACCACCCGGCTAACCTCCTGCACATCACCCTTCCGAGCAGGAGTTCATCATGGCCCAGGTCCAGCGCATGTCCCGATTGATGATCAAGACACTGCGCGACGACCCGGCGGACGCCGAGACGCTCAACCACAAGCTGCTCGTCCGGGCCGGATACGTACGTCGCACGGCGGCCGGAATCTGGACCTGGCTGCCGCTCGGCAAGAAGGTCCTGGAGAACATCACCCGCGTCGTGCGCGAGGAGATGGACGCCATCGGCGGCCAGGAAGTGCTGCTGCCCGCGCTGCTCCCCAAGGAGTCGTACGACGCCAGCGGCCGCTACCACGAGTACGGCGATCTGCTCTTCAAGCTCCAGGACCGCAAGGGCGCCGAGTACCTCCTGGGCCCCACGCACGAAGAGATCTTCACCCAGGTCGTCAAGGATCAGATCACGTCCTACAAGGACCTGCCCGTGATCCTGTACCAGATCCAGACCAAGTACCGGGACGAGGCCCGCCCCCGCGCCGGTGTGCTGCGCGGCCGCGAGTTCCAGATGAAGGACTCGTACTCCTTCGACACCACGGACGAGGGGCTCATCGAGGCGTACCAGCTGCACCGCGCCGCCTACATCCGGATCTTCGAGCGGCTCGGCCTCGACCACCGCATCGTCTCCGCCGTCTCCGGTGCGATGGGCGGCTCGGCCTCCGAGGAGTTCCTGGCCCCCGCCCCGGCCGGCGAGGACACCTTCGCCGACTGCCCCGCCTGCGACTACGCCGCCAACACCGAGGCCGTGACCTTCAAGGCCACCCCCGTGGACGGCTCGGCGCACGGCCCCGTCGAGGAACTGGACACCCCCGACACCCCGACCATCGAGACGCTCGCCGCGCACCTGGGCGTCCCGGCCTCCGCGACCTTGAAGAACCTGCTGGTCAAGGTCGACGGCGAGATCGTCGCAGTGGGCGTGCCCGGCGACCGTGAGGTCGACCTCGGCAAGCTCGGCGAGCACCTCGCCCCCGCTGTCGTCGAACTGGTCACCGCGGAGGACTTCGAGGGCCGCGCCGACCTGGTACGCGGCTACGTCGGCCCGCAGGGTCTGGAGAAGGTCCGCTACATCGCCGACCCGCGCATCGCCGCCGGCACCTCCTGGATCACCGGCGCGAACAAGCCCGGTGCCCACGCGAAGAACGTCGTCGTCGGCCGTGACTTCGAGGTCGACGACTACCTCGACGTCGTCGTCGTCGAGGCGGGCGACCCGTGCCCCAAGTGCGGCACCGGCCTCAAGCTGGACCGCGCCATCGAGATCGGCCACATCTTCCAGCTGGGCCGCAAGTTCGCCGACGCCTTCCAGCTCGATGTGCTCGGCCAGAACGGCAAGCCGGTCCGGGTCACCATGGGCTCCTACGGCATCGGCGTCTCCCGCGCCGTCGCCGCGCTCGCCGAGCAGACGGCCGACGAGCAGGGGCTGTGCTGGCCCCGCGAGATCGCCCCGGCCGATGTCCATGTCGTCGCGGCGGGCAAGGCACTTCAGACGGAGCTGGCCCTCGACGTCGCCGAGAAGCTCGCCGCCGCCGGTGTGCGGGTCATGGTCGACGACCGCGCGGGCGTCTCGCCCGGTGTGAAGTTCACCGACGCCGAGCTGATCGGCATCCCGAAGATCCTGGTCGCCGGCCGCCGCTCGGCAGAGGGCGTCCTGGAGCTCAAGGACCGCCGCACGGGCGAGCGCGAGGAGCTCACGGTCGACGAGGCGATCGCCCGCCTGACCGTTCAGGGCTGACACCGCAACGCAAAGCCGTAGGCCCCCGCACACCGCGGGGGCCTACGGCTTTGCGAGGCATTCACAGCCAGCCCGCGAACTCCAGCGTCAGCTCGCCCTCCTGGCGACGGCCGACCGCCAGCGCCCGGGTTCCCGACTCCACCGCGCGGAACAGCGTCCAGCCGTGCAGCCGCTCCCGGTCCACGTCCAGCGAATCGGCGAGCTTCTTGATCCGCCGACGGGCCGTCACCGGGCCGCCGGGGGAGGCGATCAGATCCTCGACCCGGTCGCGCACCAGGCGCGCCAGATCGTAGGCCCGCTCACCGACCAGCGGCTCCGGCCCGACCGTCAGCCAAGGCACCCGCTCGCCCGCGAGCACCTTGCTCTGGCGGAAATTGCCGTGCAGCAGCAGGAGTTCGGGGGAGTGGGCGATCAGCTCCGCACGCGCCGCGAGCGCCGCGGTGACCAGCGGCTCCAGGCTCGGGTCGGAGGCGGCGTAGGCCCGCATCGGCTCCGTACGGCGCCCGGTCCGCTCGGCCACCGTCTCGAACCCATGGCCGGCCGGCGGCTCGACCCAGAGCCGGCGCACCGTCCCCGCCGCCTCCAGCAGCGCCTTCGCCTCCGGCAGTGAGCGCAGCGACACCTCGGGATGCAGCCGTTCGAGCAGCAGTGCGCCGGGGCCGCCGTTGAGGAGCTGCACCGCGCCCCAGCCGTTCCAGTGAGCGAGCGCCGCTTGCTCCAGCTCGGGTGCGGCCCCGGACGGAGCGATCTTCAGCGCGGCCGGAGTGCCGTCGGAGCAGGTCACCAGCAGGACCAGACTGCTGCGGCCCCCGGGGGCGGCGACCCGTTCCACGGTCAGCTTCTGCCCGGTCGAGGACAGCGCTTCCTCGGTCAGTGCGGGAAGCTGCGCGAGCCAGTCGGCGGCGGCCGCATCCCCGTACGCCTCGCCGAGCGCTCGCACCAGACGCTGCGGCGGTTCGAAACCCATACGTGCTTTGTTCCCTTTCAGAGCTTCTTCAGTGCGTCGCGCCGGTCCCGTTCGTCACATCGGTCCCGTGGATCGTGTCGGACCCGGCGCTCGCATCGGTCCCTGCCGTCGCGCCGATCGTGGCGGTGCGCTCGGCGAGCCCGGGAAAGGGTACGCCGCTGCCCCGCCAGCGGACCGCACGCACCGCGGCCTCCCGCAGCGCATCCGCGGCCTCCCGCCTGAGCGGACCTGCGGCGGCCCGTACGAGATCGGAGTACACGTCCGCGACCCGATCCTCCAGCAGGGTGGCCAGTCGCACCGCCGCAGCCGGGTCCGGCACCGTGAACGGCAGAGCGTACGCGGCCTGAGCCGCCACAGGTTCACCGCCCAGGTCACGCACGGTCCGTGCCAGCGCGTCGCGCCGGGCCCGGTGCGCGTGGTAGGCCGCAGTGGCCTCGGCCCGTCGGCCGTCGGCGACCCGGCCGCCGACCACCCCGTACCCGTACACCGCCGCGTGTTCGGCGGCCAGGGCCGCCTGAGCCGCCTTCAGTGTCCCGGCGCTCATGACGAGGTCTCCTTGGCCAGTTCGGTCAGCAGATAGGCATGGGCCGCGCCCGCCGCCGCGATCGACGCCAGCAGCCGGGCCAGCTCCGGCGGGGCGTTCAGCATCGTCGCCGTATGGGCGTCCGCGGTGCGGCGCTCCGCCGCGGCCAACTCCTTGAGGGCACCCTCGGCGTCGGTCGCGCGTGATCGCGAGAACACGAGCGTCTTGCCGCCATCAGGCGCCAGCGCCCTGGCGTGGGCCCGCACGGCGTCCCGCAGCGGCGAGAGCCCGGCGGCGGTCGCCGGATGGGCCTTGACCGCCTGTTCGTACCGGGCGAGCAGTTCCCTGCTGGTATCCGCGGCACCCGCCCGGAGCGTCTTCTCCGCCCGTGCGGCGGCCTGCTCGGCCGCGGTCGCCGCGTCGGCCCGTGCGGAGCCCTCCCGGGTCCCGGTCCCGTCGCCGCAGCCGGCCAGCACCGCCCCCATGGCGATCGCCCCCGTCGCGGTGAACGCACCTCTGCGCGTCGTCCCCGTGCGCCGCACTTGTTCTCCTTCGGGCTTGGACCTGTCTTGACTGGATCTGTCCTGAAGTGATCACCGCAGGCGAGCGTACCCGCGGCAGCGGAGCAGGCGGACGGCAACACCCCTCGGGACCGGATACCCTTTGACCTGACACGCGAGATCCCCACAACAGCACACGCGGCCGAGGAGTCACCCGGATGAGCACCACCCAGAGCGAGAGGCTGCGCGGACTGCTCGAACCGCTCGTCAGCGCCGAGCAGCTGGATCTCGAGGAGATCGAGGTGTCCCGGGCGGGCCGCCGCCGGGTGCTGCGGATCATCGTGGACTCCGATGAAGGCGTGGAGCTGGACGCCTGCGCCGAGCTGAGCCGCGCGATCTCCGAGAAGCTCGACGAGACCGACGCGATGGGCGAGGGCGAGTACGTCCTCGAAGTCAGTTCCCCCGGTGCCGACCGTCCGCTGACGGAGCACCGCCACTACGTACGTGCCACGGGCCGCCTGGCCAAGCTGCATCTGCGCGAGGGAGGCGAACTGGTGGCTCGCATCCTCGCCGTGGACGAAGAAGGACTCGACCTCGAAGTGCCGGGTGTCAAGGGCCGCAAGCCCACGTCCCGCCGGGTCGCCTTCGACGAGATCACCAAGGCGCGCGTGGAGATCGAATTCAGCCGCAAGGACAAGAAGGAAGAGGAGGCGTAGCCGTGGACATCGATGTGAAGCTCTTGAAGGGCTTGGCACAGGACAAGGAGATCCCCTTCGACGTGCTCGTCGAGGCGATCGAGTCGGCCCTCCTCATCGCCTACCACCGTACGGACGGCAGCTACCGCCGCGCGCGCGTGAAGCTCGACGAGCGCGGCCATGTGACGGTGTGGGCGAAGGAGGACCCGGCCGACCTCGAACCGGGCCAGGAGGCCAAGGAGTTCGACGACACCCCGTCCGGCTTCGGCCGGATCGCCGCGACCACCGCCAAGCAGGTCATCCTGCAGCGGCTGCGCGACGCCGAGGACGACAGGACGTTCGGCGAGTACGCGGGCCACGAGGGCGATGTCGTCACCGGCGTCGTCCAGCAGGGCAAGGACCCGAAGAACGTCCTGGTCGACATCGGCAAGCTGGAAGCGATCCTGCCGGTGCAGGAGCAGGTGCCGGGCGAGGAGTACACCCACGGCCTGCGTCTGCGTACGTATGTCGTACGGGTCGCCAAGGGCGTGCGCGGTCCGTCCGTGACGCTGTCGCGCACCCACCCCAACCTGGTGAAGAAGCTCTTCGCGCTGGAGGTCCCGGAGATCGCGGACGGTTCCGTCGAGATCTGCGCGATCGCCCGCGAGGCCGGTCACCGCACCAAGATCGCGGTCCGTTCGACCCGTTCCGGGCTGAACGCCAAGGGTGCCTGCATCGGCCCGATGGGCGGCCGGGTGCGCAATGTCATGGCCGAGCTGCACGGCGAGAAGATCGACATCGTGGACTGGTCGGACGACCCGGCCGAGATGGTCGCCAACGCTCTGTCACCCGCGCGGGTGAGCCAGGTCGAGGTCGTGGACCTCGGCGCACGGTCCGCCCGGGTCACCGTTCCGGACTACCAGCTGTCGCTCGCGATCGGCAAGGAGGGGCAGAATGCCCGCCTCGCCGCCCGCCTCACCGGCTGGCGCATCGACATCCGTCCGGACACCGAGACCGACGCCGAGCGCGACGTCGCCGACCGGGAGCGGGCCGAGCGGGCCCGTGAGCGTTCGGAGCGTCGCTGACCAACCCGGCGGTCGCCGGGCCGCGGCCCGCGCCGGACTCCCTGGCGCCGTCCCGGAAGGGGTGCCAGGGGCCCGGTCGCGCGGGCCGCGGGGAATACATCTGGGCGGCATGCCGCTGAGAACACGACAACATCCGTTCGATTTTTGCCCCAAAGGGGTGAGGTCGGTGCGGGGAGGTAGACTTAACCGTGTCTGGCCGGACGCACGCCCGCGCTTGCCCTGAGCGAACCTGTGTGGGATGCCGGGAGCGGGCGGCCAAGAACGAGCTGCTGCGCATCGTCGCGGACGAGGACGCATGCGTCCCCGATCCTCGCGGTACGCTGCCCGGCCGGGGTGCATATGTACACCCCGTCTCTGTCTGTCTGGACCTGGCGGTTCGCCGCCGGGCATTCCCCCGGGCCTTCAAGGCCAAGGGGCCGTTCGACCCCGCCGCAGTGCAGCGGTTCGTCGAGCGGGCGACACCGTAAGAAATGAACGGCACGGGACCCCGTGCGGTCAGGTACCTCGCGAGTTGGAAGTAGGTCGAGATTGCGATGAGCACTCGATGAGTACGCGATGAGTACGCCCATGAAGTAGCGACGGTCCGGCGGTAACCCGGACCTAAAAGGAGCGAAGTGGCTAAGGTCCGGGTATACGAACTCGCCAAGGAGTTCGGCGTCGAGAGCAAGGTCGTCATGGCCAAGCTCCAAGAGCTCGGTGAATTCGTCCGTTCGGCATCCTCGACGATCGAGGCGCCGGTTGTACGCAAGTTGACTGACGCACTGCAGGGGCCCGGCGGCAACGCCGGCAAGTCCGCTGCAAAGCCTGGCGCGCCCCGCAAGGCGACGCCCGCAAAGCCCGCAGCGCCCTCCCCGGCCGCCGCGGCACGTCCCGCTGCCCCGAAGCCCGGCGCCCGCC
>NZ_FMDF01000131.1 GCF_900091955.1 Streptomyces sp. Ncost-T10-10d | reverse complement strand
CCTCGCCGTTTCGCGCGCCCAGCAGACTGGAGGTCTTGATGTTGTAAGTGACCTTTGGTCGTAAGCTCGTTGTCGCCTGCCGGTGGGAGTCCGGTCCGGGTAGCTGCCAGGAGGCCCGGTAGCAGACTGGCGGCGTCGGGGGAAACGCCCGGCGTCGAAGCCCAGTGTCGAAAGCCCTTCAAAGGGGGAGCAATGCAGCGGTCCGTAGCATGAAGCGAAGCCTGCGGCGTCGTTAGAGGCCCGTCTCTCGGGATGGGGACAGGGAGTGCCGAGCCCCCGAAATCAGGGCGAAGGCCATGGAAGCGGCGAAGATCCTGGAGATGCAGCCGTGAAGGACTCCCCGGCGTATGGGGCATGGAACGTTGCGACGGTGACAGCGGGAACTGGGGAGGCCCTCCCCGGCCCGGCGGCCTGCGGACAGCTGCCGTCGGAAGCTGCGCGTCCTATAACCGGGTGCACCTCGGGAAGTGGGCGCGGGTCGGGTGGGCGTCGGAGGCGGCCGTAGTACCGCTATGAGCCGGGGGACAACACAACCCTCGGCCAGGGAAGGGCCGCTGCTTCGTCGATGCGCAATCTGTCTGGAGGGACTTGGTGAGTGCCGCTACGGCTATTTCCGCCACGTCGGGATCCCTGAATCTGGATCCGGTCCGAGCATTGCAGCATGCGCTCTACCGGGCGGCCAAGGCCGAGCCCGGACGGCGGTTCCACGCGCTGGGGGACAAGGTCCACCGCAGGGGCGTCCTGCGGCGCGCGTGGGCGATGGTGCGTCGGAACAATGGCGCTCCAGGCATTGACGCCACCACTCTCACGCATGTTGAGGAGTACGGCATCGAGCGGCTCCTTGACGAACTGGCCGCGGAACTCAAGGAAGGCCGCTGGCGGCCGTTGCCCGCGCGCCGGGTATTCATTCCGAAACCCGGCGTGGCGGAGCGGAGGCCGTTGTCGATCCCTTCCGTCCGTGACCGGATCGTGCAGGCCGCGTTGAAGATCGTGCTCGAGCCGGTCTTCGAGGCCGATATGCTCCCGTGCTCGTTCGGGTTTAGGCCCAGGCGCGGGGCACACGATGCCCTCCAAGTCTTGATCGATGAGGCGTGGCGGGGCAGGCGTTGGGTGGTGGAGACGGATATCGCCAACTGTTTCGAGGCGATTCCGCATGAGAAGTTGATGCAGGCGGTCGAGGAACGCGTCTGCGACCGGTCCGTCCTCAAACTCCTGCGCGCGATGCTGCGGGCCGGAGTGATGGAGGACGGGCAGGTCCGTCGGCCGGTGACAGGAACCCCACAAGGCGGTGTCGTTTCACCGTTGATGGCGAACGTGTATCTGCATCGGCTGGACCGGGCATGGGACGCGCGTCGTCATGGGGTTCTGGTCCGTTATGCCGATGATGCCGTGGTGATGTGCACTACCCGCGCGCAGGCCGAAGCCGCCCTTGGGCAGCTGAAGGTCCTGCTGGACGACCTCGGCCTGGAGCCGAAGGCGGCCAAGACCAGGATCGTGCACCTGCAGGTCGGAGGCGAGGAAGTGGACTTCCTCGGCTTCCATCACCGGTGGGTCACGTCCCGGCCTCGCGGCGGGCGGCGTCCTATCGCCTTCCTCGCTCGCTGGCCCTCGGACAGGGCAGTGCAGCACGCTCGTGACCGGATCCGTGAACTCACGGAACGGCGCCGGATGCTGCGGCCGGTCGAAGTGATCGTGGAGGACGTGAACGCGTTCCTACGCGGATGGGGCGCGTATTTCCGGTTCGGGAACTCGGCCCATCGCTTTGACCAGATCAGCTCGTACGCGCGGATGCGGATCGGCGGGTTCATTGCCAAGAAGCACCGGCGCAGCCGGAAGTTCGGCTGGTCGGTGGTCGCTTACGCGGCCTCCGACGCGTTGGGGCTGGTCGCCCTGCACGGAACCGTTGTTGCACCCAGACCCTTCCGGGACTGGCGGGGCAGGCCGAATGCCGGCGGTGAACGGCGTCGGTGAGCCGTGTGCGGGAGAACCGCACGCACGGTTCGATGCGGCGGGGGCTGGAAACGGGGCGGACGTACTCCGCAACCGCGCCAGCCCCCGACCCTACGGTTGGGGCGATGAGGTGTCGTTGAGGGTAACTGCCGGGTGGCCGAGGCGTTTTCGTTGTTCGGGCATGGCGGTGACCCGGCGCGGTGGTCGGGTTCTCCAGGGTCCTTCGGGTCGTGGGCGGTCAGGGGTTTGGCGGTCAGCCGGCGGGACGGGGCAGCGAGGCGAGACGATGGAAGGCCGTGGCCAGTTCGTTTCTCCAGGGCCAGGTTGCCGATATCCCCAAGCGCAGGCGTCGGCCTGCACTGGACGACGATGACGGGTCCGGCCGCGCGCAGACCCCTCTGCAGGCAAGTAGTCGGCGCGCCGCCCCGCCGTGGCGGACCCTGCGGCCTGCGGTTTTCCCTCCATCGCACCGAGTCCTGACGCGACCAGGAGCGCGACGTGAGGCGCGATCAGAAGCGCGACCGGCGGGGGCGTGGCGGTCGCCTGCACCAACACCGGATTCGCCATGAAATCTGCCCAGTACGGCGTTCTGGGCGCCTGTCAGCCCTACCCGGATCTTCGACCCGGAGCGGCTGACGTTTGCGACGCAGGGAGGCGTATGGCGCCCGCCCCGACCACGGGCCCGACCGCGGGGCGACGTAGGCCGACCACAGCCCCGACCACCGCAGGCCACGCTGCTCCTGGACCACGATCCCGGCGGCCGGGGCGGCCGGAGATGCGCTGCCCGTACGATGACCGGCGTGACCGTCCGCCGCGCACTTGGCGCCGGCCCTCAGGCTCCCGCGCACAGCATCCGCGCCGCCCAGGTCGACCTGCTCGACGCTCTCCCCGGAGAGCGCCTGTCCGACCTCGACGAACTGCGAGCCCGAGGCGTGCTCGGCACGCGCCCGGCTGCGCCCCCGTTTCCGCGGCGGACCCTCGGGACCGGTGGCTGCGCCGACGAACTGCGTGGGGCAAGTCGCAGAACAAGCCCGGAATGAGACCTTCAGCCGAAAGAGCCCCGCCGGATCACCGGCGGGGCTCTTCGTTGTCCTGCTCCTCCGCTCAGCCCTCGCGCTGCTCCTGGGCGTAGCGGGCGGCGATTTCCGCGCCCCGGGCAAGGATTCCCTGTTCCAGGGCGCTCATTTCGGCTGGGGTGTACTCGCGTTCCTGGACGACGGCCCAGCCGATGGGGCCGTCCGGCCCGGCCGCGGTGGTGATCCGCGGTTCGGCGGTGTCGGGGCGGGCCAGGGCGTGACGGCCCTGGTGCACGTGACGTTGTTGCGAGTGAGTTGGAGGGCACGCCGTACGTCAACGGCACGTTGTAGAGCAGCCCGCCGACACATCCGGAACCACATTCCGGCCACAGCAGCCGGAATTGTCGAGGCACGGGAGAAAGCCGGCGCATGACTACCCGCCGCAGAAAGCCGATCTCCGATTTCATGGACGAGGAAATCCCTTCCGCGCCCACCATGCCGCGCGCACCACACCCGTGCGGGTCACGCTCGACCTGAGCCCCGCCGACCACCGCGCACTCAAGAGGTGGTGCAACATCACCGCCGCGGCACTGGAGCTCTCCCAAGTACCACTCGCGCCGGTCCTGCGGATCCTCGGCCAGCAGCTCCTGGCCGATCAGGAGCTGGCCGCCAGAGTGCGCGCCGAACTGGAGCAGGCCGGCGGCGGCATGTACTGACCATCAGTACATGTTCGGGTCCGTGGCCGGCCCGACCGCGGACCCGGAGGCGTCCCGGGATTGCACCGCTCGTGCAAGTGCCCCGGGTACGGGTCCCGGCCCCGGACCGTACCGGGCGGAGGCCAGGGGGGATCACCGTCAGGCAGCCCGATAGAACCCCGCCGGGAGACCCTTGCTTGCCGCCGCGCAGCCGCTCCGGAAGAGCAGCGGCTGCGTGAGGGACTCTCAGTGGCGCATCCGGCCACGCACGAACAGGGCGACCAAGGTGACCGCCGCGATTGCGCAGACCACCATGCCGACAGCCAGCAGGGCTATCCCGGTGTCGCTGATGCCTGGCACGACCTGGTGCACGCTAATTCCGTCGGCGTCGGTGACCTCCCGCTCGGTGTCCGGATGGCCTGTGATGTAGAGGACCATGGCACCGATCGCGGCCAGGCATGTCGCGGTTCCGGCCAGCAGCCAGCCGCCTGCCTTGCGTTGCCACTCGTCGCCGGTGAGCCGGGTCGCGTCCGGGCAGCGGTTCAGCACTACGAGGCCCAACTCCCCGTGCTGATCGGTAAGCCCGTCAAACCGGACAAGCCTGCCGTCGGCGAGGCCAAGGACACAGCGGTATCCGGTGCCCAGCCGCGCGGTGAGCGCGTTGTCCGTTTCGCTGCTCTTGACGGTGACTGTAGCTATCTGGCCCCAGGTCCAGCCCGCCTTGCCGCGCCGGGAACCGTGTACCAGGCCGTGTTCTCGCACCTCGAAGTACTCCCCCGCCCGCCGCGTGCCGCTCGCACGGCCTGCGTCACCGCGATGAACAAACCGGACAGACCGAGGCCGATCAGTACACCGATCATCTTGCGGCTGCCAGACGACTCGCCGTCGCCGGTGCCGGACAGGGCCCACAGGCCCACACAGCCGGTGGGGACGCCGATCACGAGTGCCCAGCCGGCGTTCTCCCATCTTTTCCGGTTGGCCACCCCATGCCTGCTGATCACCGGGCCGAGATCATCGAACATATGTGTCTCATTGATCACCGGGCAAGTGAAGCACTTCGCCACCTCGGCCTCAAGACTGTCTTACAGGCCGCGCGGATAGGCGCGGGTTGAAGGGTTCGTTTGGGTCTGACCGTGGTCCGAGAGATCGCTACTCGCTGTGACATTGCGGGTGTTGGAACGGTCGCTGCTGGTGGGCTCGCGGACGTGGTGCGGTTCTGTTCATTGTGCTGGGCATTGTGGGTCGGGCTGGGGTTGGTCGAGGTGTGCGTAGAAGTACGCGTCTTGTTACCGGAGTTTGTTTTCGCGTGGGGAGGGGCGTGTTGGCCGGGGCGAGGGCGGATACCGTGTCGGTCATGTCGGATGGTCTTCAAAGTGGCGGTCGGGGCCGTGAGCCCGCGGTGGCGGGTGGGCGGTTGAGCGATCCGGGGTGGCTGGTGAACGCCGACCCCGGGCAGGTCCTGGCGGCGCTGGACGGTGCGACGGGGCGGGAGGAGATGCTGGCGGCGGCGGTATACCGGGCGTCAGCGCATGTGCACGGCGATGCCAGTGCGGGGGTGCGACGGCAGGTGCTTGCGTTGGACGCGGCCCGCTACGGGGACCACGCGCTGTCGGCACGGATCACCGCCGTACCGGTGGACGGTGCGGCGGCCGCACGGTGGGGGCTGGAGTGGGCTACTGGCAGCATGGTCGATCACCGTCTCCGGCAAACCCTGTCCGGCCACACCGGTGGGGTGTGTGCGGTGGCGGCGGGTATGGTTGAGGGCCGCCCGGTCGCTGTCACCGGCAGCGCCGATACAACGGCTCGGGTCTGGGATCTTGCCACCGGTCGGCCCCTCGGTGAAATCCTCACCGGGCACACCGGCCCGGTCGAGGCGGTGGCGACGGCGGTGGTGGAAGGCCGCCCGGTCGCTGTCACCGGCAGCGCCGACAAGTCGGTGCGGGTGTGGGACCTGGCCACCGGACAGCCCACCAGCGAACCCC